>CAVBUY010000004.1:0-87674 GCA_963598795.1 Alistipes shahii | reverse complement strand
CTATAGTTATATTTGAGTACTGTTTTGTTAATAATTCTAGCAATTGTTTGGCATTAGTTCCTGGATACCAATTTATTGCTCTCAAGCTGTAAACTATTAACACTAGGGAGTTTTTCAATTATCTTCTTTTTTCATTTTTTTGTTTTTGGGAAGTCTGGATTCAACACACTTTTTTTCGTCGCAACTGATTTGTCTTTCCCTTGATACATTACGTAATAAGGTGGAATCTTATTAATCTTGTATAATAATTCCTTTTTAAGTTTTCTCATTTTAAGCGGATTCAATTTTGGTAAATCATTCGAAGTGAGATCACTGGTTATACCATTGAATTTCATGATTCGTTGTTTGAAATAACGGAGGTCGTATTGAGACGGATATACTTCGATGATTTCTTTTTCAAGCCCAGTCAATTTATAAACCGCTTCAAGTGGTGTTCTGACGGATGTTTCAATGGTAAATACGACATCTCCAGGAACTTCAACGAATTGTCCTATAAATGCGATATTCTTGCATCCTTCCGGAACAACTTTCGGTCTATCTTTGCATGTCCTAGGCATGAACTGGCTTGTAATATAAGGCATCATGCATGTCGAAATATGGGCGTGTGACAATACTTCATCCTTAATATCTAGCATGTCAAGGTGATAAAGAATTTCCAGAAGAATCTCATTTCCTGTACAATCACCCATTGGTTTCTTGATATAGTTTCCGAGTCTTTCACCAAACAGACCATCTCCCCATAAAACATCTTCATTATTTTGTCTTTGATTTGGGAAATAATCTCTGTCATATAAGATTAAGCTGATTTCCCAACCTGAATCTTTTACAGTGATGCAACCGCCAGTTCCAGATCTGCTTCCTGTGTTTTTCTCTAATCTTTCAAAGAACTCCGGATAATCCTTTACAGTAATAAAATAACTCATCCATTTTGTCTTATCGATCTGACCTAAGAATTTTTCCGGATGACCAAACTTTTCATTTTTCTTAGCTAAATTATTCCAAATGGTAAATAGTCCTAAGTTATTCATGTCTTTATTGATATGGGCGACATGAGTGTTATCACCAAATGTTGAATTTGTCATCAATGAGCCGTTCGTCACGAATACGAAATCGGTTTCGTTAACACTGACTGATTCTTCGTGTCCATTTCTTCTCATCAATATTTCCTTAGCAATATTGCAATCATCGTCCATTTCAATATCATAGACGGCTGAATCATATTCAATTTTTACACCCTTATCGAGTAACCACTTTAATAGCGGCTTGATGATTGAATCATATTCATTTCGTTTTGTATGAAGGATGCCTTCTAAATAATCGATGCGATATCCTAAACCGAATCTTGACAAATATCTTTTCGCTTCCAGTGCACTATGATATTGCTTGAAAGCAAGCATCGGATGAAAACACCACCACATTGCCGAATCGAAGAAAGGACTATCCTTGCCAAAGTAATCTTCAATGGTTATGTTTTCTAGATCACTCTCCTGTTCAGTAATGTATTTTTGGAGCTGCATTGTTGTCTTTTTATCCATTTTAAAATCATGGATGCCTTCCCAAATATGTCCTCTATCCTGAATAGCTCGACATTCAGAATGAATGGCTGATTCTCTATTTGTATCTACTGTTTCATCAAGCACAGTTCTTCCGGGAGTATCTAATGAAGGAATTTTGCTGCATAAATACCAGAGGCATTCCATATATGGTTCAAGTTCTCTTTCACCTGGACATACATATTTGCCTTCATTCGAGATAACGCCACAACATCCGCCGACATCTTTTCGCTTCTCGTAAATTGTAATGTTATTTCCTGGCATACCAGTATCATCAATCAAGAATGCTGCTGCAGCCATGCCGGCAATACCACCACCGATAATGAAAGCTTTTTTGCTCTCAATGTTTGAAACTTTCTTTGGATGGTAAAGAAAATCATATAGTTTCATATAAAGGACCTCCTTTCACACACTTGTACAAATTCACACAGGTGTTGTTTTCTTTATACACCTATAATATAATTTCAAAAGGAGATCAAGATAATCATTAATATCTATTGTTCTGTATGAAAACCGACATGACAGGATAATGTGTCGGAGATTGGAGGTTTATGAAAGCTGTATATAGAAATAAAATTAGATCAAAAAATATGATTAAGAAAGCTTTTTTTGAATTATTAGAAGAAAAAGAATACAAAAAAATCACAGTGACTGATATTGTAAAAAAAGCCGATTTAAATCGTAGTACCTTTTATGCTCATTATTTAGATGTAAGAGCCATTACAGAAGAACTAGAAAATGAGGTAATAGATAAAATGATGGAACTATTAAAGAAATTCAAATTCAAGAATTTCTTCAATAATCCGACACCTCTTCTTCTTGAAATAAGTAGATTTTTAGAGTCTAATGAAGCAGAATATAGGATTCTTCTTAAGATAAATGATACTGAAATATTTTTAAAGAAATTGCGTGACATTTTTTCTAATTACATGAGGCTGGATACTGATATTCCAAATTATCTAAGTGATACAAAGATGGTGAATCTAAGAATCAGTTATTTTTCTGGTGGAATAATCAATATGTATCAGGATTATTTTAACGGAAAACTTAACTGTACGTTAAATGATATTTCTTTAGAAGTTGCCAAGTTACTATCAATGGATGCCAAGGAGTTGCTCAAAGAATAAAGACGAATCCATGATTTTATTTTTGTCGTACTGATTTGTGTGATAATGTTAGCGTCTTGAAATGGATAGTAACCAATCCTAGTGTTCGAAATTGACGTCTACAATAAAAACGATGATTTTTGTTTTTGACACAAAAAAGGTTTGATATGGCATCAAACCTATATTTCTTAGATGGTGGACCTAAATAAAGAGGAGACGAACTTAATTACGCTAATCTATTCTATTTTCGGAAATAATGTAATATCCTCCGGTTTTGCGTGAGCCATTAATAAAGTGTTGCCTGATAAATTCCACCTGGATTTGTAATCTTAACTTCTTTATCGAAAAATTCAACTTTTATATTAGAACGTATGAAGTAATTGGCGTGAGCAAAAGCGTTTAATATTGCTTCACGCAAACAAGCACCGTGATAGGGGATGGGCTCGTATTTAGGATATCTTCTACTTCCAATTCACTAAAGCATACATTGTTCCGTTAATCAATATTATATTATTCCGAAGATATTGGATATTGTTCCACTAATTTGATAGAATAGATGAAAAATTGGAGGCATATAATGTATATAACCGTAAAACAAGCTGCTGAAAAATGGGGTATTTCTGAAAGAAGAATTCGTGTTCTTTGTACTCAAGGAAAAATTAATGGGGCTTATCAAGAGGGGCGTGGTTGGAAAATACCTGTTGAAGCTTTAAAGCCTGCTGATGGCAGATACAAATCAAAAGAAAGTATTTTATCAATTATAGATAATAAGAAAAAAGAACTTGATATTAGAAGACCGCTAACTGAGGGCGAAGTCGAAAGACTTAATGAGGAATTTGTTGTCGAGTATACATATAACTCCAATGCCATTGAAGGCAATACTTTAACTTTAAGGGAAACTGATTTAGTTCTTAGAGGCCTTACAATTGATAAAAAGCCATTAAAAGATCATGTGGAAGCTGTAGGACACAAAGAGGCATTTGATTACGTTAAAGAATTGGTTAAAGACAATATCCCACTAAGTGAAAATATTATTAAACAAATTCACTTCTTGGTTTTGGCCAATAAGAAAGAAGATAGAGGCGTATATCGTAGAATCCCTGTGCGCATAATGGGAGCTGCGCATGAACCTGTACAACCTTATTTGATTCAATCTAAAATGGAGCAACTTTTAATCGACTTTAAAAATAGCAATGAGCATATAGTAACCAAATTAGCACGTTTTCATATTGAATTCGAGGCGATTCATCCATTTATCGATGGTAATGGTAGAACTGGTAGACTTTTAGTTAATTTGGAATTGATGAAGGCTGGGTATCCTCCTATTGATATCAAGTACATGGATCGACTTGCATATTACAATGCTTTTGATGAATATCACGTAAAACATAATTTATCAGCAATGGAAAATTTGTTTGCAAAATACATTAATGAGAGACTGGATAAGTACTTGAAAATCTTGCAAGATTAAACTATAAATTTCGTGTTAAACTAGATAAAAAGTGAACGATATTTAAATAATAGTGGCCGAAACCACTATTTGTCCTTCTTTCTATTACGGGCAACAACCATCTGCGCCCTTACAACAAAGTGACCAGGTACATAATATATTCCAATTATGTGACTGCCACTTATTTTTGTTCTATTTGGTGGCTCAGGGGGGACTCGAACCCTCGACATACCGGGTATGAGCCGGTTGCTCTAACCAACTGGGCTACTGAGCCAATGTTATGGTGGAACTTATGGGGATCGAACCCACGACCTCATGCTTGCAAAGCACGCGCTCTCCCAGCTGAGCTAAAGCCCCATAGGTTGCCGCGATTAAAAACGGCTTAATAATTATACATACGGCGTTTTTTTAAACAAGATTAAATGCAAGGGATCGGCCATTCGCCGATCCCGATAGTTACATTCCCAACAATTTGAAGCGGGCGGCATTCGCCTTTTCCATATGGATCAAGCGTTTTTTCAATTCTATGTTGCCGCAATAAACGCCGATGTCATCTTTCTCTCCCACCGCCCTATGGCAAGGGATGAAGATTGGGATGGGATTGGATGCCAAGACTTCCATTATCTCTTTTACGCCGTCCGGTTCGTTGATGGCAATAGCTATTTCCTTATAGGTTTTTGTTTCGCCATAAGGGATGGTTTTCACATAATCGAACACTTGCTTGGCAAAGCTATCTCCTTCCGGGTTAAGCCTTACGTCCAAATCTTTCATTTGGCCATAGCAATATTTGTTTAGTTCCATTATGGCATCCAGTAAGCGGATGTTTTCCTCGTTGTAGCAATCTGGTGGGTCATAGGCTCCGAAATAAAGCCTTGTGACAGCTCTATCGTCGGCGCAAATGGTGACGTCGCCAATCGCCGTATCGTAAACCATATATAACATATCTGACATGTTGCTATTTTACTAAATATCGAGCGAAAAAGGCAATAGGTTCGGGTAAAAAGCGAGCCGATTTCGCCTTCAAACAAAAATCGAAAACTTTTGTTAGGCCTTTTCTAATTGGCTTCCAAATATCATAAATTGCGTCCAGACGCATTTTTGGATAGTGGCTCTTTTTTGAAATAAAGCAAATTTGTTTATTCAAACTATAAACAAAGATCCAAATAAAACCTAAAATATAGCCATGACAGAAAACGAAAAGATGCTAGCCGGAATGATATATGATTGTTCCGACAAAGATTTGAAAGCGAAGAGAGTAAAATGCCATGATCTCTGTTTGTTATTCAATTCGCTCAAAGAAAACGATCCGAAGCGAAAAGAGATAATCAAAGAATTGCTTCCAAACGCCGATGAAACCTTTAACTTGATGGCACCGTGCCACTTTGACTACGGATGCAATATCTATGTCGGCAAGAACTCGTTCGCCAATTTCAACTTGACCATATTAGACACATGCAAAGTCATTATCGGAGACGATGTTTTCATCGGGGTCAATGTCTCTTTGGTTACCCCGATTCACCCTTTGCTTAACGAAGAGAGAAAAGTCAAATTCAAAGAAGACGGAACGCCGTATGACGATGAATACGGAGGGATGATAGAAATAGGCTCCGGTACATGGATTGCCAGCAATGTCATAGTCGGGCCCAATGTGAAAATCGGTAAAAACTGCGTCATCGGAATGGGATCCGTTGTAACCAAAGACATACCGGATAACTATTTAGCCTATGGCAATCCCTGCAAGCCGATAAGGAAGATAACGAAAGAAGATTCCATTTATTTAAAGAGGGAACTTTGGGGCAAATAAGACCAAAATCCGCCAAAAATGCGTTTTTCTATAAGAATATGCTTGACGAAAGACCCAATATTTGGATAATTAGGGCTGTCGATAAAAGTAGAAAGCAGTTCGTGCTCGAACTCACCGGATTTCAAATGAGAGATCGGTCCAGGCTACCCAACAAGTAAGTTACTGGAATTGAGCGCACGGACTGTGCGCTATTTTCGTCCCAAAGGAGGAAACCACCATCGCCTACAACCAGCAACCAAACCGCCGTCCGAACAGAAATCAGGACCCGATAAATGAGAATATCCGTTATCCGGAAGTCTTGGTAATCGGTCCGGAAGGGCAGCAACTCGGGAAGATGTCTTCCAGAGCCGCCAACGAATTGGCCATGAAATACGGATTGGATCTCTATTGCGTGGCCCCGCAAGGCAAACCGCCGGTCTGCAAAATCCTAAATTACGGCAAATTCAAATTCGAGAAGCAAAAGGCCGCCAAAGAAGCCAGGAAGAACCAAAAGTCCACCGAGCTTAAGCAGGTCCAATTGACCCCTCAGATAGGAATGCACGATTTGGATACCAAAGCCAGGCACGCCAGAGGATTCATTGAAGACGGAAACAAGGTTGAGGTGTGCGTCATCTTCCGCGGACGTCAGATGGCCCACAAAGATCTCGGGGAGGAAGTCATGAAAACCTTCTGCGATCAGCTATCCGACATCAGCGGGGTAGACAAACCGCCGTTCTGGGAAGGCAAGTGGTACAAATGCATCATTGCCCCTTTGAAGAAGAAACAATAGGAGACACAGTTATGCCGAAAATGAAGAGCAACCGTTCGATGATGAAACGCGTCAAAGTCACCGCTTCGGGAAAAATCAAAAGAAAACACGCCTACATGGGTCACTTGGCCCCCAACAAAACGCACAAGCAGAAAATGCACTTGGCGAAATTCACTTACATGAGCAAGGCCGATATGCCGCACATCCGCGACATGATCAACTACAAGGCCAAATAAGAGGGAGGACATAGAAAATGGCAAGAGTCAAAGGCAGCGTTCAAACCAGAGCGCGTCGCAAGAAAATTTTAAATGCCGCCGAAGGATATTTCGGCAGCAAACACTTACTCTTTAAGACCGCCAAAGAGCAAGTCCTCCATTCCTACAGATATGCTTACGTCAGCCGCAGGAAGATCAAGAGCGATTTCAGAAAGCTCTGGATCAAGCGTATCAACGCCGCCTGCCATATGAATGGCATCTCCTATTCCAAATTCATGGATGGCTTAAAGAAGAGCAACATCTCCATCAACAGAAAGATGCTCTCCGAATTGGCCATCAATGATCCTACGGCCTTTGCTTCCTTGGTCGAAACCGCCAAGAAAGCCAGCAAATAGGCAAAGAGAGAACTAAGCGTCCGAAAGGGCGCTTTTTTCGTTCCTTAAGTTAGTTAAAAAGGGGCGAAACGCCCCATTTATTCTTCGAATGTCTTCTTTTCGCCATCTTTATAGAATGTCTTTTCGCGATTATCTACCGCCTCATTCAATATCGTTTCCCAATCGAATTGCCTTTCATAGTGATAGCAATGTTCCAACTGAGGCTTGGTCTTGGGATTTTTGGGCGAGAAGATGGTGCAGCAATCTTCGTATGGGCGAATCGAAATCTCATAGGTATTGATCTTTTTTGCCGTTTCGATGATCGATAGTTTGTCTTTTACCGCCAAGGGCCTGATTATCGGATAATTGGTGACTTCGTTTATAACTTGCATCGATTCCAAGGTTTGAGAGGCTACTTGTCCGATTGATTCCCCGGTAGCGATAGCCAAACAGTGTTCCTTTTTGGCCACTTCCACCGCGATGCGGACCATCATCCTCCTCATAATGGTGATGCAATAGGATTCGTCCACATTTTTATATATTTGCTCCTGCAATTTGGTAAAGGGGATGACATGGAGCTTTATGTCTTCTTGATATATAGAGAGCTCTTTGATTATGTCATCGAGCTTATATAGCACCGCGGATGAAGTATAGGGAGGGGAGGCGAAATGGACGCATTCGATCCTTATCCCGCGCCTGATCAATTCATAGGCCGCCACGGGGGAATCGATCCCACCGCTTAAAAGCAAGAGGACTTTTCCGTTCATTCCGAGGGGATATCCTCCCGCGCCCATAAAGGAATGGCAACTCATAAACACGCAGTCTCTCCTCAAGTCGACATTTAAGCTGATGTCTGGGTTATGGACGTCGACCTTAAGGGAAGTGTTTTTCAATATATGCCCGGCTAAGGCCCTGGAAATACCATAAGAATCCAAAGGATAGGTCTTATCTACCCGCTTGGTGTTTATTTTGAAGGTGCTGCCTTTTTCTTCTTTTATTAGCTTCAAAGCCAAAGCTTGCATATCTTCCAATTCTTTGGAGCAACTTTCTATTATGGAAACCCTTTGGATACCGGGGATTTCCTTTATTATCGAGCATATCTCATCAAATGGGGCGGAATGAGGGTAAACGTGGATATGGTCGTGATCCGCGGTTACTTTGACTTCGTCATATTTTTTTAAGGCGTGGCGGATATTATGGGCCAATTTGTTGATGAATAGCTTTCTGTTTCCGCCCTTGGTGGAAAGCTCGCCGAAATGTATTAATAGATGACTCATTTGGAATAGACTCCTTCCAAAGCCTTTTTGAACGCTTTTTTGAATTGCTCGATGTCCTCATCGCTGTTTTGGTGGCCGAAAGAGACCCTAATCGAATTCTCCGCCAATTTATCGTCGCCCGTTATGGCTTTTATGGTTTCGGAATGGGGTTTTGATTTGCTAGAGCATGCCGAAACGCTGGAAACATATATGTCCGAATTGGAAAGATATTCAACGACCACCGAGGCTTTTTTCTTTTTTAAGCCGACGTTGATTATATAAGGGGTCTGGCTGCCTTTAAGGGGAAATGAATTCATTACTACCCCGTCCAACGATGAGAAGAAAACGTATAGGTTCTCGTACCATTTTTCGCAATTGGCGTTAAATTCATCCATTTTTTGATAGGAGATAGACAAGGCTTCGGCCATGGCTACCATCCCCGCCACGTTAACCGTCCCCGGACGGATTCCGTCTTCTTGATCCCCACCGTTATGCAAAGGAGGCAAGATAATATTCTTTTTGACGAATAAGCCGCCCACTCCTTTCACCGAACCGAACTTATGCCCGGAAAAAGAGATGAGATCCGCGGCTTTATAATCGAGCTTGGCTTTTCCTATAGCTTGGGTCGCGTCCGTATGAAATAAGCACTTGGGATATTGAGAAATTACTTCTTTAAGCTTGGTTAAATCGTTTTTGACCGCTATCTCGTTGTTGATGGCCATTATGGAGACCAAAATCGTGTTATCGTCCATCGCCTCTTTTAAGTCGCTTGGATCTATCGTCCCGTCTTTTCTTGGCTGAAGGATGACCAATTCGAAGCCGAATTTGTCCCTCAATTCGCAAAAAGCATTCAAAACGGAAGGATGCTCATAGGAACTGGTTATCAATCTTTTGCCGCGGTTGGCGTATTTAAACGCCACGCCTTTGATGGCCAAATTGTTGGCTTCTGTGGCCCCAGAGGCGAATAAGAGGTTATGGGTTTTCTTTAAATCCGTCAAAGTGAGCATTTTGTCTCTCGCTTCTTCAAGCAATCTAGAAGCCTTTCTCCCGAACATATGGTTGGAAGACGAATTGCCGAATGTTAAAAGGGAAACCGCTTCGTATTTTTCCAAAGCGGTTTTAAAAGGCATGGTTGTCGCGGCGTTGTCTAGATAAATCATATTTTCAATCTTCGTTTTGAATTAGGCTCGGCTCCTGGGCTTTAGAGGTAAGGTCTAAGGAAGGCTCGAATTCGCCTTTTAAGAACAAACCCTCGGCTTGTTTCAACAAATCCCAGTTGGAATGATAGTTCCTATAACGGTTTTTGAACACTATGGCATTTTCCGCTTCGTTTAGGGATTTTTCATCTTCCTTTAGGACCGTAAAAAGCGAATCGGCGGTTTCTTGCAATTCGTCATGGACGGCATTTACGGCGTTCACGTCTATTGGGACAACCGATACCTTTTCGTATAATTCGTCGATCAAATCGAAGACCGTCTGGATGGAAGATGCATATTTTCCCTCCATTTTATTTATGTTCGTCCTTCTTATGTCAGATTCGGCTTTCTTTATGTTTAGCCAATAATGAGGAAGAGACGCGTTGGCTTTCTCCACGTCTTCCTTCATTTTGGAAAGATGGTTTTGGAAATCGTCTATGCGTGTCGAACAATCTAAAGTCTGATCTCTCAATTCATGCATCTTCTCCACCAAAATGGTATATGGCTGCCTGTTGGCGGAATGTTCATAGGTATCCAAAGCCCTTTTGGTCGAAGAGGATATATCTATTTGGTTTTTGATGTCTTCGATCATCGATTCGTCGGATTCGGAGAAAAGGAAAATCCTTTTTATATCGGGGATGGCGTGGCAGATATTAACCCATCTGTTTTCCATGGTTTGTTGATCTTTGTAAATTCCATCATGTTCGGAAAAGAAGGTCTTGGAGGCCTCTTCTTCTTTGTCTAGCGCTTTGTTGTATCTCTCGAAAGATGATAGCGTCTCGTCTATTTCTTCTTGCAAGCCGTCGGTGTCGAAATTTTTCAATCTCTCGACCATGGTTTTGATTTTTTCTTCGTAATCTTTGAATTTTTGGGGGACGATTATTTCTTTTAATGGATAGCCTTTCTTGGATAGCTCCTCATATCTATATTTCAAGGACGATAAACGGTCTGGGAGGACGTTTTGGGCCGAAAGGCACATATTCGGGAGATTGACTATCACCCTCGATAATTCCGAGATGACGGGATCGATGGTTCCCCTCAATATGCGGTTGGCTTTGGCGTAATTTGCGGATTCGACGTCGCTTTCAACTTCGCTGAAACAGGATTCGATGTTGTTGAAAACCACGTCAAATGATTTGGAGAGCAAAGCCAAATCCGATTGCTCGTTCATATATATTTGCCTTAAAGAACGGAACTTGCTGCCCAAATCCACGAAGATGGCGTTGGTGTCTTCTTCCTCTTGGAATTTCTGTTTCAAGGAATCGTACAATTTGTTCACCATCTTGACATATTCGGAGATTATCTGGTTATAAGTGTCGAATTCCGTGCGAATATCTTTGTATTTCTTATCGTCTAACAAACCATCCAGCTGATCGCAGGCGTTCTCCGCCATCTGATCGCTGGTGTCCCTCAAATCATTGTATCTTCTCTTGAAGGCCGCGCATTCCTCGGAATAGGAAAGGTTCATCGAGGCGATGTGTTCCAAACGCTTGATGTATTTGTTGATATCGCCATATAAAAGCGAGCGAGCCCCTTCGTATTTCTTTATCGTATCCTTCACCAATTTGGCGGTTTTAAGATTTCTCCAAACCGTGAAATACAAAATCAACAAGATCCCGGCCAAGAAGATGAGTGAGCCTAACACGATGAAGACGATCGCTACCGTTGATAAAGTCGTTGCCAAAAACATAGGGGTGATTCTCATAACGCTAATATCTTAGCACACGCGCACAAATGCGCATATATTGAGCGACATTTCTTTTTTTAAGATGATATTTCCCTTGACGAACGGAGAAAGAATACATAAAGTATTCACGCTTATATAGAGCAGCAGGTCACCACGTTTCCGTCTGACGTCGTTCATTAAAGAAAGTAAGCCCGATGCTACAGGGCCGAAAAAGAGCGACACCCGGGAAGCGGAGATAACCCCGGACTTTGTCTAAGCACAAAGAAAGGAGACATTAAAAATGTCTAGATACACCAAATCCACTTGGAAGCAATCTCGTCGTCTTGGCTTTTCAATTTCCGAGACCGGCGATGAATTGAAAAAGCGCGCCTATGGACCCGGCCAACACGGCCAAGACCGCAAGCGCAAGCCGTCCGAATACGGACAGCAGCTCGTCGAGAAGCAGAAGCTCCGCGAACTCTATGGCGTTTCCGAACGTCAGTTCCGCCGCCTCTTCATCTTGGCCAAGAAAGAAAACACCGTTACCGGTTTAGCTTTCTTCCGCATCTTGGAATCCCGTTTGGATAACCTCGTTTATCGCATGGGCTTCTCCCGCACCCGCGCCGGAGCCCGCCAATTGGTTAACCACGGACACGTCACCGTCAACGGAAAGAAAGTCGACATCCCCAGCTATCTTTGCAAAGTCGGAGACGTCATCGGATTCGTCGAAACCAGCCCTTTGAAGGTCGTCAAAGAATCTGTCGAAGGCAAGCCAGTCGTTCCGGCTTACGTTACCGTCGATAACGAGAAATTCACCGGAACCTTCTCCCGTTTGCCAGAGAGAAACGAGCTCGCGTTGAACATCAACGAAGCTCAGATCATCGAATACTACAACCGTTTGTTGTAATTCGAGTTTGTAGCAAGACAAGCATCCTTCGGGGTGCTTTTTCTTTTGCCTTTTTAGATGAAAAAACCGCCACTTAATTGATGGCGGTTTCTTAAAATTCATTAGAATGAGGCGAGATAATAATTCTTTTTGCCTTTGCGGATGATGAGATATTTATCGTGCATGGCGTCTTTTTTGAAATAGGTCTTAGTTTCGTCAGTCGCCTTTTCTCCGTTAATCGAAATCGAGTTCTGGGAGATAAATGTTCTAGCTTGGGTTTTGGATTGGGCCGCGCCAACCTTGATCAATATATCAACCAAGGATAAGCCTTCCTCGATTTTCATTTCCAACGAACCGAGAAGTTCAACAATCTCGGATTCGCTTAGGCTGGAAACGTTTCCGGTGAATAGGACGTTAGACATGTTAACCGCTTCTTCGGCCGCCTCTTTGCCATGTATCAAGGCCGTGACTTCATAAGCCAATCTCTTTTGGGCGATGCGCATGCCGGGATTGGCGATATGCTCCCTGGCGATGTCTTCGATTTCATCTTTCTCCAAGAAGGTGAATACCTTGATGTAACGGATGGCGTCTTCGTCCGTGGTGTTCATGAAGAACTGATATAACTGATAAGGTGAAGTTAATTCGGGATTTAGGAACAAAGCGCCTTTTTCGGATTTCCCGAACTTTTTGCCATCGCTTCTGGTTATGAGCCGACAAGTCATGGCTTCGACTTTCTCGTCGTTACCGTCTATTTTCCTAATCAATTCCAATCCGCCGGTAAGATTGCCCCATTGATCGTTACCGCCTACTTGGATGGTAACGCCCTCGCTATGGTGCAAATGGTAGAAATCCACGGCTTGTAAGATCTGATAGGTGAATTCCGCGAAGGATATACCAGCTTCGAGTCTTGAAGAGACTATTTCTTTGCTAAGCATATATCCGATGGGGAAATATTTTCCATAATCGCGCAAGAAGTCGAGGATATTCATATTTCCCAACCAATCGTAGTTGTTGATGATGACGCCTTTATTGGGATCGGAAAGGTCCAAGAATTTCTCCAATTGGGCTTTTATCGAAGCGGTATTGGCCGCCAAAGTCTCTTTGGTTTGGAGGTTTCTTTCCTTGCTCTTTCCAGACGGGTCACCAATCATCCCAGT
The DNA here is from genome assembly GCA_963598795.1 of Alistipes shahii. Lineage (GTDB taxonomy): Bacteria > Bacillota_I > Bacilli_A > RFN20 > CAG-826 > UBA4951. The sequence goes on along the minus strand of CAVBUY010000004.1, from coordinate 74,263 downwards.
AGCCCCGCCGACAACGGCGATTATCTTATGTCCGGCTTTTTGCAAACGCATGAGCAAAGAGATCATCACGAAATTGCCGATGTGCATCGATGACGCCGAAGGATCGAAGCCACAATAAATGGTGGTTGGGCTAGAAAAAAGATCCCTGACCGCGTCTTCGTTGGAATATTGCTCAATCAATCCGCGATAATTCAAATCATCGATAATATTCATAAGTTCTTACCTCGGTTGTGTATTTTGCCACGATATTGCTTTTAAGCAATCTTTTTTAGAACAAAGTTGAATCCCTCTTCTCGTATTTGCCTTCGAAGGTGTAGCTCTTTTGGGTCAATTGACCTTTTATGAGGTCGTCCAACATATACATTGCCCGGCGTCCCACTTCTTTCATGTTGATGTAAATCGAAGAGAGGTATGGTTTGACGATATGGGCGTATTTGCCTCCGACGATCGATAGCACTTGGACGTCGTTTGGAATGGAAAGCCCCGATTCCGTGGCGGCGTTTAAAATGGCGGCGGCGATGGAATCGCGATTGGCGATGAAGAAACCATCCTTATGGGTTTTGAAATATTCCAAGAAATCGGCGTAGGTCCTGGTGTAAGAATCGTCGCAGTTGATGATGTTATGCGGGAGGTTCTTGGAGACGTGATAGTCCACGAAGGCCCTTTCGCATTTGGAAACCAGCCTCCCACCGTTATGGACATGAAGGAAAGTCGGGGCTATTTTGTTCCCGGTCTCATAATATTTCTCGATCAAGCCCTTGACTATCTGATCGTAATTGAAGGCCAATGAACCAGCCTGCTCTCCCGTCATCTTCGAATTTATGACAATAGTGGGGACATGATAGGAATTGATGGTTTCGATGTCCCTATAATCCAATTCGTCGTCGAAGATTATGGCCCCGTCGACATGCGAGGTTATGACTCTTTCGATGGTGGAAAGGGTTTCTTCTCTCGAACGCGAGGTGGTAAACAAAGTGACTATGAAGCCAAGTTCCTTTCCGACTTCCGTTAAGCCTGTCAAAAGATTGGAAATATAGACGTAGTTGACGGAAGGAATGATGATTCCTATGGTCGTGGATTTGTTGGTGGCCAAAGCTTGAGCCAAAGCGGAAGGCTTGTAGCCTAATTTTTTGATGGTGTCTTCGACTCTTTTTCTGGTTTCCTCGGTCACGTTGCCTTTTTTATTGATAACGCGCGAAACCGTCGCCAATGAGACGTTGGCGGCCTGAGCCACCTGATAGATCGTCACCCTGTCTTTGAGATTGTTCATAAAACCCCTTTCAATGAAACAAAAGAGAATAATCAATAAAGGGATGAAAATCAATGAAAACAATGAAAAAAGAAAGCATCGCTTTTCCTGCGATGCCTCATTTCGTTTTATTTGACTATTGGATAGGGGACGATTTTCAATCTGTCGCTCTTGATGTCTTTCCTGCCTTCTTTAGCTTCAGGTTTGCCATCTAGCTCGACTAGGTCTCCCGTAAAGCCGACCGTCGTATTGTTTACCAATGAAGTTCCTACCCCATAAGTGTCTACCGGGACCCCTTCCTTGGTCCATTCGTCGATCTTTTTGGCCGTAAAGCCGGATGAGACGGTGATTTTCACATAATTGTAGCCATTCTCGTCCAAAGCTTTTCTCAAAGCGTATATCAGCTCCTTGCAAACGCCGTGAGGGTCGAAGGAAGAAGTGTCCTTATCGTCAAAATAATGGTCGATTAAGGATTTGGAGGTATCCACCCTAACCGCGGCCAAGTCTTCTTTCAGCAAAGAGGCCAATTTTAGGGAGTCGGTGACGACGTCGTTGTTGTAATCAATCAAGGCCGTGACTTTTTCGTTTGGGAAGGTCTTATGGTATAAACTGGCGGCTTTTTCTATCGAACCGCCGCTTAAGGCAATAAGGGCATGCGGCATCGTGCCCATTCCCTTGATGTCGACCCATTCCCCTTGGGCGTCGGTCGAGAATTTCCTTATGCCTGCAACGTATGTGGCGTATCCATCACCCTTTTGGGTGAGATAATCGTCTTGCCTATCCGCCATGGAAAAGCAATTCGTTCCCCTTAAGGCCTTAACCACTTCCGCGACGTTGGTGGCCACGCTCGAGCGTCTGGCCAAAACGCCATCGATTATGGATTCCAAGAAACCAAAATCCTCATATCTTCCGGTGACTTTTAAGACCGGTTCGCCATAGGAGATGATATCCCCGTCATTTAAGGCTTCGATGATCAAATCTTCAGGGTTGGAAGCAAAGGTATGAAGGATGGCTATGGCCTCGTCGATGCCGCATAACGTGACATTATCCCTTCTCTGGAACCATTGGCATTTGACTACATGTCCGGAAAGGAATTCGCTGGCGATCTTTCTGGATTTTATGAAGTAGTTGGCGGAATAATATCCGTCTTTTATCCTTTCATCGAAATTGAAGGTTTTGTTGGTCAATCTCGATTGCTTTCCTTTTTCTTTTAGATGGATTTCGTGTTCCATTTTCATTCTCCCAAGAAAAAGTCGCTGCCGACCTTTTCTTCATTCGCTCTGAAAGCGACTTTGTCTTCCGTAGATATTTTTAATTCCTTCTCCGAACAAATCTTAACGTCGATTGGAAGGTTCTTTTCCACCGTTTTGACCATTTCCGTCCCATCGTAGGCTATATAACCTGGGGTTAAAACGACCACTTTTTCTCCGACTTTCAACGTCAGATCTTTATAAACCGTATGGAAGGTTTCCTTTCCGTTTGTCAAAGTTACGATATAGGCTTTGGAATCCAAAGGATGCTCTTCTAACGAAACTATTTGCATGACTTCGTAACCCGAATTTTCCATTATCGGCAGAGTCGGGAGGGAGGCGTTCGAAAGCAAGGAATTCACGCATTCTAGCATTGGTTCCTTAACATCCAAAATCATTCCGTTAGCGTGGATTTTCATCGTTTTGCCAATATCGAAAAAATTGACTCCGATAAGCTCATTGCCATTATAGATGGCGGTCAATTTGTCGTGATTCTCTATGCGGGTCGCTTTCTTATCGGGCTTTAAAACCAAGAACAATACGTCCCCGCTAGCTTTGTAGTTATAGAAGAAACGATACATTGTTTTTCCCTCCTTATCCCTTTTTTATCACCAAGCGGTGAATCGTCTTTCCTTCGCTTCGGAAATTTCTTTCATATTCTGTCATGAAATCCCCTTCGGCTAGTTCCTTATAATCTGGAATATCCTCGATTAAGGTTAGCTTTGAAAGAAGAATCTGTTCCTTGCTGAATTCGTAATAAAGGTCGTTGTCGGTCTTTATTATTATCTTTCCGTTATCGCTTAATAAGTCGGCTATTTGAATAAGCCTTGGGGCGTAGCTAAGCCTTCTTTTCTCATGCTTTTTCTTCGGCCAAGGGTCCGAGAAGTTCATAAAGATATTATCGAACTTCCCCTTTTTGAGCCCTTCGTAAGCCTTATCCAAATCCAAAGGGATTATGGTTAGGTTATTAATGTTCGCGTCTAAAGCCTTTTTAAGGAATAGACCGGATATCGATATATCCCTTTCCAATGAATATAGGTGCCTGTTTGGATTAGCTAGGCAATAAGAGATTGCAAAGTCTCCTTTCCCTCCTCCTATTTCCAAATCGGAGGACGAAGAAAAGCTTAAGGAATCCGTCTCGAAGGAGACCAATTCCTTATGTTCCTCCAAAAGAGGCTTGGCCCAAGGTTTGAAGCGGCCCCTCATTTTTTGGCGGCTTCCCCCAAAGAATAGATGGCGTCCGCATAAATCGCCATGCATTTGTTGAAGTCTTCGACATAGATATATTCGTTGGGCGAATGCATGTTGCCAGGGTGACCCTTAAAGACCGCCCCGAAAGCCACCGTGTTCTCGCATTCTTTGGCGTAAGTTCCCCCACCAATGGTGAAGGGCTTATCAAAGAATTTCAAAGTCTGTCTCTTATATGATTTCATCAAAGTGGAAACCAAGGTCGATTTGGTGTCGAAAAGCAAGGCTTTGGTGTCCGAGACCATTTCGGCTTTTAACCCCACGTATTTTTCCAATTTTTCGATCAATTCGTCTGGATTGGCTTCCTCGCCGAAGCGGAAGTCCAAAGTGGAAGTCAAAACCTTCCCGTCATATTTGATGACCCCATAGTTATAAGTCGCATCAAGCAATTCTTTGGAATGGGAATATCCTCCCCAAGTTTCTCCGTTAGGGGAAGAAATGGCCTTTCCGAATTTAGTTAGATTATCCAAGGAATAGAATTCCCCAAGGAGTTTGAAAGCGATGGATGCGGCATTAATTCCTTCTTCAGGAGTAGAGCCATGGGCAGACTTGCCCTTGAAGGACAAAATGGAGACGTCCCCGGCCTCGGAGATATCGACATTGACGTTCTCATCCTTTAATTTCTTGAGGAATTTCTCGTCCTTTTTCATGGTGACCATGAGTTTGTCGCAGACGGCATTGGCGACCACTCCGCCTTCCATGGCGATGATTGGCCCTAAATCCTCAGTCAATGACAAAGTATAGCGCCTTATGGCTTTTTCTCCGTAAATGAGAGGAAAATCCGCGTCCGGGGTAAAGCCATATTTGGCCTGTTCCTTATGCAAGGTGTGGAAATAGTATTCCAAGCAAGAGGAACCGCGTTCCTCGTCTCCACCGGAAACCAATCTCACTCTATATCCTTTGATTAATCCTGCGTCTTTTAGAGCCTTTATGGCGTATAAGGAAGCGATGAGCGGTCCTTTGTCGTCGATCGATCCGCGACCCCAAATCCTTCCGTCCTTCAATTGGCCGGAGAAGGGAGCCAAATCCCATTTCCCGGAGATTGGGACGACGTCCGAATGGGCGTAAATGCCGATGATCGGGCCTTCGTCTCCTATAGTCAATTCGGTGCAATATCCATCGCACTTATCGACTTTAAAGCCAAAATCGTTTCCCAATTTGGCAACGTAATCCAAAGCTTTTTTAACGCCTTGCCCGAAAGGTTGGTTCTTTTTTGCACTCGTAGCGTCATAAACGCTGTCGATCCTAACGAATTGCTGCAAGGCGATGCAAGCGTTCGTTTGGTATTGTTTTGTCAGTTTTTTGAAATTAGGCATCATTCTTTCCTTTCACCAAGTTTTTTTAATATCGGTCCCAATATGGCGGTTATCACTCCGCCTAATATAGCCTCGCCCAAGGCCCCGATCAAAATCGCCACGGCGAATCCCACGACCAATCCGTTTCCGATGGTGGAAGAGGTATGGAACATCGCGGTGATTTCATCGGGGTAGAAGATATAAAGGTCCAAGAAGACCAGTCCGGTATGTAGGACCGTCATCAAGAATCCGGCCAAGCCGATGCCGAGGCGTCCCTTTAAGACCTTCGGCAATCTCTTCAATGCGTCGAAGACGAATCCGGCGACAAGACCAAAGATAACACGAGGAAGGATAGATATCCACGGATATACGAAGAAACCGTTGAATCCGACGGGGTTAGAAAGGGCTTGGATGCAACTAGTGGCCCCAAAGAACAAACCATAGAGCCAGCCTCTCTTCCAGCCAAAGCAACAGCAACCGATTAATACCGGTATGTGTGAGAGAGTAAGGGAAACGCCAGGCATAATGGTGATATAACCCATCTGGGGGACGAAACCCATAATCAAGATGATAGCCAAGAACAAAGCGTCCTTGGTCAATTGGGCGATGATGCCCTTTTTGTCTTTTTCGCCCGAGTTTTTCGGATTGACGCTTTTAAAGAAGTAGAAAACGAGAACTATGAGGATAGCCAAAACCACCCAAAAGACTATTTTTAACGCTGACATGTTTATTTGTTCCTTTTGTAAATCTCTTTGATTCCCTTAACGGTGAGATATCCGTCATAAGTAAAGGCCGGCAAATGTTTGGCCACGAATGGGGCATATCCACCCGTCAATATCTTTTTTAGGGGATAACCGCATTCTTTTTCGATGGCGTTAACGAATCCCTCTATTTCGAAAAGGGTGCCATATACGATGCCTGAATTCATGGAATCGGCGGTGTTTTTGCCTATCACTTTCTTTGGGGCTATGGCACTTACTTCCGGTAAGGCCGCGGCTTTTTTAACCAACGAATCCATAGAAACCCCAAATCCCGGGGCGATGGAAACGCCGGCAAAGCCTCCGTCTTTGTCCAACAATATGTATTTGGTGGCCGTCCCCATGTCGCAGATTAAACACCCTGGCCCATATTCCACTAGGGCTCCCAAGGCGTCCGCGACCAAATCCGTTCCGACGGATCCCGGCTCATCTACTCTCAAAGGTATCCCGCACTTAAGGCCGGGACCGACGATCAAAGGTCTTACCTTCAAGGTCTTTTTGGCGATCGATACCCAAATGTGGGTAAGGACCGGGACAACGCTGCAAATAACGATTTTGTCTATCTTTTTCTCCAATTTTTGCTCTTCTAACAACGACAAAAACCCGTGGCGGTATATGTCCTCGGATTTGTTGGTTTCAGAAAAGATTTTGAAGCAATGGACTATTTTGTCGTCTTCAAAGACGGCAAATTTCGTTAGCGTGTTGCCGATGTCAATAGCTAATAGCATTCTATATGCCTCCGCTTCGGTCGAAGCCTATGCTAAGTACCGAGCAAGAAAGATTATATACTTAAGTATCAATTTAGCCATAGTTAAGGTATCATTCATCCATGACTTACAAAGACATTTACGGTTTTAAAAAATATTTGGCCTTGGCAATCTCTTTTATCGTTCTATGGCTCGCCATAATCGGGGGATCTTTGGCTTTTGTTATCATCAGAGGCGTTTCTTGGTATTTGGTCTTGCCGATATTTGGAATCCTTTATTTAATCTTCTCTTGTTTGTATTTATATCGTCATTTGTTCGGGAATTTCAAAGAGGAAACAAAGCAAAAGGGCGAATTCAAAAAGACCCAAATCTTTTACGAGAGGGAAACGAATATAGCTTACGTAAAAGAAAATGGGAATCACGTCCCATTGGTTGGGCTATATCAGAAAAAATTGTGGGAAAAATTCCCCGAACAATCAAAAATAGCCGTTTTCCTACCAAATGATAAGAAAACGGCCATATTGCTACAAAAGCAAGTTAGATAACGAAGTTGACCATCCTGCCTTTGACGACGATGGTCTTTTTTATCGGAGAATCTTTGATAAAAGAAGAGATTTTTTCATCCTTTAAGGCGATCTCTTTGATTTCGTCTTCGCTCAAAGAGGAATCCACTTCGATGATGGAACGGGTCTTCCCATTTACGGCCACCGCCAATTTCACGTTGGATAAAACCAAAGCGGAAGGATCGTATTTTGGCCATGAAGCGTAGGCTATCGTTTCCTTATGGCCCAATTTCTCCCAAAGCTCTTCCCCGACAAACGGGCAGATGCAAGAGAAGACCTTGACGAAATTTTCCAAATACGGACGATAGATTTCTTTGGCTTTATAGCAATCGTTGACGAATACCATCATCTGAGAAATCGCGGTATTAAAGGCCAAAGCATCGAAATCCTCGGTGCATTTCTTGATCAATTGGTTGTAGGAATATTTCAAAGAGCCATCGTCCACATCGACGATTTTCTTAAAGTTCTCTTCTTCGTCCACCAAGCGGAAAACGCGCTCGATGAAGCGTCTGGCTCCGTTAATGCCGGTCGTGTTCCAAGGTTTGGCATCTGATAAAGGTCCGGCGAACATCTCGAACAAGCGGAGGGAATCCGCCCCATATTCGTCCACCACTTTGTCGGGATTGACGACGTTTCCGCGGGATTTCGACATCTTTTCGTTGTCTTCGCCCAATATCATGCCTTGGTGATATAGCCTGGCAAACGGCTCATCGCATTCCACCACACCTATGTCTTTGAGGAATTTGTGCCAGAAACGGGCGTAAAGCAAATGCAATACGGCGTGTTCCTGCCCACCGATATATAAATCTACAGGCAGCCAGTGTTTCAACAATTCCTTATCGGCGATGGCGTTGGGATTCTTAGGGTCGATATAACGGAGGTAATACCAAGAAGACCCGGCCCATTGCGGCATGGTGTTGGTTTCCCTTTCGGCTTTTTGCCCCTCATAGACGAAATTCAGCCATTCTTTCGGAGCGCGGCTAAGAGGAGGTTTGCCATCTTTGCTCGGCCTATAATCCTCCATATTGGGCAAAACCAAAGGAAGTTCGCTTTCCTTCAAAGCGTGTTCCTTGCCGTCTTCCGTTTTGAAAGTGGGGATTGGCTCGCCCCAATAACGTTGCCTAGAGAAAGTCCAGTCGCGGAGTTTGTAATTGACCACGACTTTGCCTACGCCCAACTCTTCGAGCTTTTTGGTTATGACTGATTTGGCGTCGTTGATGTTTAACCCGTTGGCGTCTTCAGAATGGATGTGAGCCGCATCGTTAACCATCGCTTCTTCGGAAATATCCCCCTCTAAGACCTGAATCATCGGGAGATTGTGCTTTTTGGCGAAAGCATAGTCTCTTTCATCATGGGCTGGAACGGCCATAACGGCCCCGGTTCCGTAAGAACCCAAAACGTAATCGGCCACATAAACCGGAATGGATTTTCCATTAATGGGGTTGATGGCGTTAACGCCCAAATATACGCCGGTCTTTTCTTTGTTTAAGGTGGTTCTATCCATGTCGGATTTGGCTTGGGTGGCCTTAACATAAGCGGAAACGGCCTCTTTTTGGCTTTCGCTCGCTAATTTTTTCACCAAAGGATGTTCGGGGGCCAAACAGCAATATGTGCAGCCATATAAGGTGTCGACCCTGGTGGTGAATACGTCAAAAGAGTCTTTGCCGTTTTCCATTTTGAAGGTGATTTGAACCCCGGTTGAGCGCCCAATCCAATTGCGTTGCATATCCAAGGTTCCCTTCGGCCAATTCAATCCTTCCAAGTCCTTTTCCAATCTATCGGCGTAGGCGGTGATTTTTAATATCCATTGCCTCATCGGCATTCTAATGACTGGGAAACCGCCACGCTCGGAAACGCCGTTAATGACTTCTTCGTTGGCCAAAACCGTCCCTAGTTCGGGGCAGAAATTAACGGGAATGTCGGCAACATAGGCCAAATCGTGTTCGAACATCTTAACGAATATCCATTGGGTCCATTTGTAATAATCCGGATCGATTGTCGCTATTTCCTTGCTCCAATCATAAGACATACCGAGCATTTGGATCTGATTTCTGAAATTGTCGATGTTCTTTCTGGTGAATTCTTCTGGATGGACGTTGTTTTTGATGGCGAATTGCTCGGCCGGCAAACCGAAAGCGTCCCAGCCCATCGGGTGAAGGACGTTATATCCCTGCATCCTTTTCATTCTGGCAACGATATCCGTGGCCGTATATCCTTCGGGATGCCCAACGTGCAAACCTTGGGCAGAAGGGAACGGGAACATGTCCAAAACGTAATACTTGGGTTTGGAAAAATCGTGGGTGTCGCAATAAAAAGTATTGTTGTCTGCCCAGTATTTGCGCCATTTCTTCTCGATGTAATGCGGATCGTAGCTCATAAAAATGCCTCTTAAAAATCAAAATGCCCTTTTTTGGCAATGAAAATCGTCGCCAAGAAAAAGAATCCTAATTAATATACTCTCTTTGCTCCCTTAATTAAATTAAGAGAACATCTCTTAATAAGGAAAGAGAGCCTTAACGAAATTGGTTGCCACCATTATTGCCTTGTGGTATATTTCTATCGCGTTTTACGCGAATTACGAGGTAAAAGACATGTCAAGAGTTTGCCCAATCAGTGGAAAAGGTCCTATGAGCGGTAACAACCGCAGCCACAGCGTCCGTGCGACTCGTCGCACTTGGGGCGTTAACCTTCAGAAACACAAAGTTAACATCAATGGCAAGGTTGTCGAGGTCCGCATGAGCTCCCGTGCTTGGCGTTCCTTAAACCGTGACGCTAAGAAAGCCGACTAATCCTACTGAAATTAACCTCGCTTCGGCGGGGTTTTTTCTTTTATAAAAAGCGTTCCGGGAAAGGAACGCTATTGATTCGACTTTTCTTATATATGGAATTTGGCCAAGAACACACCGACAGTCAATATTATGTCGATGACCGCGGAGAGATAGAAGGCTCCCCATTCGGAATAGGCCAAGACGAACCATTTGGGGCGGGCCAACACTTCCTCGCCTTTTTTGTTAGTTACCCTTTCCATTTTGTCCCAGGTTCTCAATTTAGGGTTTATCAGGAAGAAGATTTCACAGATCAAGCTAACGAGAACGATGATTCCGAGAATTTTGGCGGCCTCGCTATATCTGGCTCCCAATTGAAGCAAAGTGACTCCGCCCACCGTCTTTTTCAAAATCAATGAAGCCATATATCCGAAATAGACGATTAGATGGCTTCTCGGATATTTGAGGGGAAGTATGCTAACTAGGAAGAACGCGATGGATGATAGCAAAGACAAAATTAGGAAGAAAACGTTATATATGGTGAAATTCGAATCCAATCTCGTTTTAATGAAGGCGCTCAAGCTGAATATCGAAGGTATCAAACCGGAAAGCAATACTAAGATTTCCAATATGCGGCCCAAGATATCTTGCTTTCTCTCTTTGTCAATGAACGCTTCATAAGGGAAGCAATTGCGGAGATGGAATGGGACGTGATCCTGCCTTTTGGCGAAATAAACATAAATCGTCATGATGATCGGGAAGACGATCAAGCAAGCCAATCCGAAATAAAATCCTATTTTAATGAGATTGTCGGAATTGGCCGCGTCTGCGTATAGATTCATTTATTTTCCACCTTTCCCGTTTCTAGTAAGGCAAGCCTGTTTCTAAAATCAGAATGCCCATAAAGGTATGAACCCGCCACCAAAAGCTCGGCGCCGTGTTCGCGTGCTAAACTACACGTATTTTCGTTAATTCCGCCGTCAATTTCAAGTATGGGTCTTTTGTTATGCTCGACGTCTTTTAGCAATTCGACTATTTCATCAAGCTTAGAGAGACTGTTCATTATGAATGATTGACCGCCTTTTCCAGGCTCCACAGACATAAGCAAAATCAAGTTTAATTTATCTAAATATGGCTTTAATACAGACACCGGCGTATTGGGTTTTATGCTCATTCCTACATTTGCCCCGTTAAAAGAAATGGCGTTGATCGTTTCCAAAACCTTTTCTTTATTTGGGCAGGCTTCGAAATGGAAGGTAACGATGTCCGCGCCGGCTTTTACGTAAGAAGCGACATGTTTCCACGGTTCTTCAATCATCAAATGGACATCATTGACCATATGATGCACTTTTGAATATTCTTTGACGAAATCCAAACTAAGGGAGGTCGCCGGAACGAATTTCCCATCCATTACGTCTATGTGGATGAATCTAGCTCCCATTTCTTCGGCAAAAAGGATTTCTTCCTTCATTTTGCTTTTGTCGGCCGCCAGCAAAGAAGGATTGCCGGCCGGATAAATATAAGAATGCAAATCTTTCATTATTTGAGCCCAAAAATTCTCGAAAAGAACCCTTTCTTCTCTTTCATCTCGCCGATTTCCTCGACGGCTTTGTTTAATCCGTTTTTGAATTCTTCGGCGGTCTTATACCTTTCGGAAGGCCTCTTTTTGGTGGCCTTTATGATGACCTCGTCGAAAGATGGAGGTATGTCTTTCCTATATGAGGAGGCTAAAGGCATCGGCTCCTTTATTTGTTTCATTGCCACCTCTTCGCCATTTCCTACAAAAGGCAGGCGTCCAACCAAAACCTCGAAAAAGACAATGCCAGCCGCGTATATGTCGGCGCTCGGGGTCGAAGTGTCACCCGTCAAAATCTCCGGAGCGGAATATTCAACCGTCCCATCCACCGTCTTTCCGACTATTTTTTCGCCGATTTCGGTAGATATGCCAAAATCCGAAAGCTTAACCGTGCCATCCACCGAATAAAAGATGTTTTCGGGCTTTATGTCACGATGAACCAAGCCGTGGGCGTGAACGTAAGTTAGGACGTCCAAAAGTTGATTCAAAGCGGATACCGCTTCTTTTTTGGACAACGTCCCAGTCGTGGAGAAATTAAGCTTTTCTCTCAAAGTCTGGCCTTTTACGTATTCGTTTATCATATAAGGCAAGCCTTCATATTCGCCATAATCGTAAATGGAGACTATGTTTTGGCTATGAAGCGAGGAAGTCGCTATCCATTCATGTTTGAAACGCTCAACGTTATTTTTGTTGCTCGCTACCTCGGGACGCAGAATTTTTATTGCCACCGTCCTTCTTTTGACGGGATCATAGGCTTCGAAAACCTCCGCCATCCCGCCATGACCTATTTTGCCGGTGACGTGGTATCTGCCGTTTAAATAGTCCCCGACCTTAATCATCGATCGTCTCCCAATAAGCAACGCCTATGTTGTCGTTCCCGCCTGAGGCGTTGGCCGTGCCTATCAAGGTGCTGACCTTTTGATCCGGCCTTTCGTTGGTGGAGATGATGGCGTGGATGACGTCATCTCCCATTTGGTTATATAGTCCGTCCGTGCAAGCCAATATTTTCTCTCCAGAATAAGGAATGGCCTCGACTTGCAAAGAAAGCGAAGGGTAAATGCCTAAAGCATTCATAAGCACATGTCTCTCTGGAAGGGATTTGGATTCTTCCATGCTTATTTGGCTGGTCTTAGCTAAATAATTTGCGTAAGTCTCGTCTTCCGAAATCTGAATAAGCTTCTTTCCATCATCCAAATATGCCCGGGAGTCGCCTAAATTTGCCAAGTAAAGGGTGTCCCCGACAATCATGCAGCAATTCAAAGTCGTGCCCATGCCTTGGAAAGATATGTCTTGCTGAGACTTATCGTAAATCTCCTTGTTGGCTTTTTTTATGGTCTGCATCAGCCAGAATTTGTTTCTGGCCTTGTTTAAGAAATGTTTTTTCTCGGCGAATTCCTCGCGCATCGTCAAAGCGGCCATTTCGGAAGCGAGGTCGCCTTTGTTGGATCCTCCCATCCCATCGGCGACCATTATCAAAGCATCGCCTTCGGCGTTGGTTAGGATCATGGCGCGATCCTCGTTGTTTTCTCTGACCTTTCCTTTGTCGGTCATGAAGGCGAAAGAGCCTTCGTAAAAAATGTTTTCCTTATTCATGCTCATTCCCGCCTTTTTGGTATTTGGCCCTAAGCTGCCCGCAGGCGGCGTCGATATCCCCGCCGAATTCTTTTCTTATCGTGCAGTTTATGCCCCTTTTCTTCAATCTGTCATAGAATGCCGAAACCCTGTTTTCGGATGGACGTTTGAAGGGTTTTTCCTTTACGGCGTTATAAACGATCAAATTGACATAGGCCAAAGTCCCTCTTATTAGGTCGCTCAATTCGTCAGCTTGTTCTATCCCGTCGTTTATCCCGTCTATCAGGATATATTCGAAAGTGACGCGCCTCCCGGCTGTTTTTTCATAATATTTGACGGCGTCCATCAATTCGTTGATGTCGTATTTTCTGGCTATCGGCATCAATCTGGAGCGGATTTCTTGGTTTGGGGCGTGCAAGGATATGGCCAAATTGATTTGGAGGCCCTCGTTGGCGTATCTTCTTATCTCATTGACCAAACCGCAGGTGCTGACGGTTATATGTCTTGCCCCGATAGCTAAGCCATGGGGCTCGTTGACTATGCGAATGAATTCCATGACGTTATCGTAATTATCGAGCGGTTCGCCCGTTCCCATGACCACGATATGGGTGACCCTTTGGCCTTCTTCCTTCAGACATTCGTTCATGACCATGACTTCCGAGACCATCTCGGCGGAAGTGAGGTTTCTGGTTTTCTTTATCAATCCGGAAGCGCAGAAAGCGCAGCCCATCGAGCAACCGACTTCCGAAGAAACACAGACGGCGTTGCCATAATCGTAACGCATCAAAACCGTTTCGACATAAGAGCCGTCTTCCATTTCCAAAAGCATTTTTATGGTTCCGTCATTGGAGACTTGCTTCCTAAATACCTTCGGGAGATCCAAGGTGAATTCTTTATTTAAGACTTCTCGGAATTTCTTGGATACGTCGCTCCAATTTTCCATATCGAAAACTCGGCGTTCGTAAATCCATTGGTAAAGCTGAATGGCCCTAAAAGGCTTTTCGCCCATCGAAACCATCTTCTCTTGCAATCGTTTTAGAGAATATCCGAATAAATTGTCTTTCATATCGAGTTAGTTGTTTTTGCCAGATTCGGCGTTCGTTTGCATTGGAGCGCTTGGGACTTCGGCTAAAAGTGGAGAGAGAGGGACGGTGTCTTTGACCAAAGCGGTTTGCTTCACCATCGCCGCATAATATAAGGCGGTGTCGTGGCTTTCGAAAGGAAAGGTTTGCTTTTCTTCCAATAAGCGAAATTCTTGGTGGTTTGCTAAGAAAGCATTGATGGTGTTATGGCCCTCTTTGCGAGAAATGGTGCGGACAAGGTAAACCAAGACGCCATTTTCAGCCACGAATTTGGAGCAGTTCTCCAAGGTTTCTTTTTCTTCTTGGTACAAAGCCCCTTCGCCTTCTTGCTTATGGAAATGCAAGAGATAATCCGGCTCTTCGCGAATCTTATCGAAGTTGGTGCTGTTCGGGGCGACGTAAATTAAATCTTGGGGACGGGAAATCCCGGAAGTCAGAGAATCGCTGGGAGCGGAGAAGAAATTGACGTTCTTCAATTCCATTTTCCTTAATTGCTTGGAAACCAGCAAATGGTCGTCGGGATTCTTTACGATCAAATTCATTCCGACCGAGCCTTTGTATCTCTCGATCAATTCGTAAAGCAACGAAGAATCGTTGTCGCCGACATAGGCCATCACTTCTTTTGGCTCTTCGACGATGAAACGATCGGACAAAGCTTTGATTCCCGGCTTTTCGACGAAAATGTCCCCACGTTGATATTCGGGAATCTTTCTAATGGCCACTTTGCCCTTATAAGCGACGATGTCTTCCGTGGAAGTTGCGATAAAATCCGAGCTCTCCTTGCATAACGCTTCGACCGTCAAAGGGGACCTCACCCTGAAATAGGTGGTGGCCGGGGTGGCGTTCTTCCTCAAAATCTTGTAGGTAACCCCATAACCGAAATGCTGCCATATCTTCAGAACCCATTCCGGGGTGTTGTATCTAAGGGACAAATAGCGGTTGGAGCTCTTGCTCATATCTTCTGGAATGAAGGACTTTCCTTCGGTGGCCAAAGCTATAAGACTTTCCACCAAAGCGTATTTTTCACCCAGTTTTTCCTTCAAGACTTCTTTGGAGGCTTCCGCGTCTATTTTTTTGACATAGGCGATATTGGACAATACCAAGGAAGAAAGTCTTTTTTCTTCTTCGCTAAGTTCCAACGGATTCAAAAGATAAGCGAAAAGCAGATGGTGCCTCAATTCGCAGCCTAACAAGGAAGCCACGGTAGAACGATAAGGCCTCTTATCGACGTTGGTTTTGAAGACTTTTTTCAAAGCCTCGGAGAAAGGAACGTCATTATCGACGATATCGTTCAAAATCGACAGAGATAAATCAAATTCTTCCATATTCTCCCTCCTTAGTTTTTGTCCTTGAATATTTCGGGATTTAAAGCTTTTTCCAATTTGTCTTCCATTCCTTCGAAGACGTTTCCGGTATAGATTTGATCTTCGTTAATCTCTTCTTCGTCAACGAAAGGCTCGTCGTTGAATTCAACCACGTTCTTTTCGGTGAGATACAATGGATAGTCGTCGTTTATCAATTTGTAAGCCGAATCGTTCTCGTGATAAGAGAAACGGATTTCGATATGGATCGAGAAATCCTTCAAGGTTTTGAAAATGTAATTCGTTACCTTTTCTTCGAATACCTTGTATTTCTCTTCAAGGGAAATAACCACTAAGCAATTCCAGGAAGTTTGTTCCACGCCCTTATGGAAAATCATCGAATAAGGGGCATAGAAATTGATCTCTTCCTCTTTGCATTCGAAAGCTTGAGCGAGATTTTCGGTATGCTCGCTGCTGTATTTGCCGACCACGAACTGGTCAAGCCCAAAAATAGAAATAAGAATCATGAGAAAAACGCTCCGAAAATGATTATATCATTGGGCGTTTAGTAATCCAATGGGTCGATATTTATTGAAATATCGATTCCGAGTTTCCCGGAAAAGCGCCTGATTAGGGATTCGACAAGAGAGTCCAATCCCTCTCTCGAACGATATTTAATCAAGACGTTTCTAACGTGTTTTCCGTCTTGAACCGCATAATAAGGAGTCATTGGGCCCAATAGGGAAACGTCTTTCAAATCCTCGGATTCGATGGCTCTTTTGAAATCCTTAGAGGCCATGATCACTTTCTCTTCGTTTGCCCCTTTGAAGTTCAAAAGCATCAAATTGACAAAAGGAGGGTAACCGCCGGTTTTTCTTTCCCGCATCTCCCTTTCATAAAAAGATTCGTAATCTTGCTTGGCACCCAAAACGATGGCGTAGTGATTGGGGTTGTAAGTTTGGATTATTGCGCTGCCTTCTATAGAAGACCTACCGCTTCTCCCAACGGCTTGGGCAATCAAATCAAATGTTCTTTCGGCAGCTCTAAAGCTCGGGTTGTTAAGCCCGATATCCGCGCTCATTATCGACGAAAGGCTGACATAGGGGAAGTCATGGCCTTTGGCAATCATTTGAGTTCCTACCAAAAAATCGGCCTCGTGATTCTTAAACGAAGACAAAATGGAATGGAGGTTTCCGCTCTTTTTGGTCATGTCGGTGTCGAGTCTCATAACCTTGCAATCGGGGAAGAGGTCATTTAATTCTTTGACCACTCTTTCCGTTCCAAAGCCTGTCCTCATCAATCTCTTGCAACCGCATTCTGGGCAAGAAGATGGGTATAGTTCGACATATCCGCAATGGTGGCATTTGAGCATCTCGTCATTTTGATGATATGTAAGGGAGGAATTGCAATTCGGGCAAAGGAAATAATATCCACATTTCGGGCACATTATGGTCGTCCAATAACCGCGTCTATTAATCAAAATCATCCCCTGGGTATTGGTTTCAAGACACAAATTGAGGCGATTATATAGCGTTTTTGAAATTTTATTCGATGAGGGATAGAGATTTTCCCTTTTGGAAAGATCCACTATTTCGGTCTTGGGAAGAGGCATGGAGTTTATCCTTTTATTTAGCTCTGTATAGCCATAAACCCCTTTTCTTGCCTTGGCTTTGGTTTCCAATGAAGGGGTGGCTGAGCCCAAAACCACCTTGCCATCATGCTTTTTGGCACGCATTATCGCCACTTCCCTAGCGTGATAATAAGGAGGCCTTTCTTCTTTGTATGAATCGACATGCTCTTCGTCAATGATGATTAAGCCTATGTCTTTTAATGGGGCGAATATCGCGCTTCTGGTGCCTACGACAATATGAGCCTCGCCTCTGCTTATGCGACGATATTCGTCATATCTTTCGCCGTCTGTCAAACCGCTATGCAAAA
The DNA here is from genome assembly GCA_963598795.1 of Alistipes shahii. GTDB lineage: Bacteria > Bacillota_I > Bacilli_A > RFN20 > CAG-826 > UBA4951. The sequence continues at coordinate 56,959 of CAVBUY010000004.1, read as the reverse complement.
TGGCGACTTTGTCCCCAAATCTCTTCGAACAGTAATCAACCATCGAAGGGGTGAGATTTATTTCCGGGACCAACATCAAAACGTCTTTGTTCAACGACAAATAATGCTCGGCCAAATGAAGATAGACCTCGGTTTTCCCAGACCCCGTCACGCCTTGCAACAAAATTGTGGTTTTATCCGACGAAAGTATGTCGGAAAACGCCTTTCTTTGATCGTTGGTCAAAGGATGGGATATCTCTTGGCTGAAAGAAAAAGACTTGGGGGAACGCAATTTCTCCTTCTTTTTGAAGCGGATTCTGCCTTTTTCGTAAAGCTTTTCCAAAACGGATGGAGATTTGATGTCTCGTTTGAGCATTTCCCCGTTTTCCTTTAGCATCCTCATTATTTCGATTTGCTTGGGAGTTAGGTCATTTTCGTCGTAATCATGGATTTCGACATAAGTATCATATGCGATTTTCGGAGCCTTAAGGGACGAACGCCTCGGAGCCAAGGACCTCGGGAACATGGCTTGGAGAACGGAGATTTTGGAAGATAGGTAATAAGCGGCCACTTCGTTGGATAATTCCAAAAGCTCGTCAGAAAGCAAAGGCGCCTGATCCAATATTTCGGCGACGTGCTTCATTTTGTATCCGTTTAGCTTTTCCAATTCTTCTTCGCTTTGGTTTGTCTCGGTGACATTGGTTACGAATCCGACTATTTTTTTGTTGCCGTCGCCAAAGGAAATAAGGACTCTATATCCTTTATCCACTGGCTCATCCCCATCATAAAGGTAGCTGAAAGTCCTATCCAAAGACTTGGTGATATATTCGACCAAAACATCGAGAATCTTCATAAAGATAGTCTAACAAATAAAAGAGGCTTAGTGATAAGCCTACTTTTTCTCGGAAATGATTGTCTCGATTTCTTTGGCGGCGCGCTCAATGGAATCATTGACTATTATATGGTCGTATTCTTCTTTGCGATTAAGCTCGGTTTTGGCTTTATTCAAACGTTTTTGGATGGTTTCTTCGTCTTCCGTGGACCTTCCGCGGATGCGATTTTCCAAGGCTTCGAATGAAGGCGGGACCAAAAAGAACGTGACGGGATGCAAATCTTTGCAGTTCTTCAACACGGTATCCATCCCATTGACGTCGATTTCCAAAATGACGTTGATGCCTTGGCTTAATTTATCGACTACCACCGATTTCGGGGTGCCGTATTTATGGCCGACGAATTCGACGTGTTCGAGAAAATTGTTTTCGGTGATGTTCTTATCGAACGTTTTATCATCGACGAAAAAATAATCGACTCCGTTAACTTCACCCTGTCTCATCGGACGGGTGGTCATGGAAACGCTATAGTAAAAAGGCAATACGGAATCTTCTATCAATTGTTTTCTGATTGTCCCCTTTCCGACTCCGGAAGGACCAGAAATGATAATTAAAAGACCTTTGCCTGCCATGGCTGAATTATAGACTCTTAAAAAATAAAAGCCATACGCAAAACGTCAAATAACGCAAAGGCTATCCTTCTTGGTGTTATAATCCATTCATGAAAATCAATGAGACGTTCCTTTTAAATTATGTAAGCAAGCTCAAAGAAACCTTATGCGGACGATACGTCTCGCATCCGGAATTCGTTACCGAATATTCTTTTTTCTTTTCCATTTCAGGAAAACAAGAAGGCTCTTTAGCCATCATTTTGGATCAGCAGTTCCCTAGAATTTATCTTTCGAAAATCAAAAGGCAATCCGCCCAAAGCGAGACCGCATTTTCTTCCAAAATACGTCGGGAATTGAACAATTCGTTCGTCAAAGACATCAAAATAATGAATTCGGACATGATCGTTTGCTTCGAATTGGAAGTCATAAACAACGTTTTCAAAGAAGAACTCAGATATTTGTACGTCGAACTTATCCCGCACCACCCAAACGCCGCACTTTGCGATCAAAACAACAAGATTTTGGCGGTTTTTAGACCAATGTCATTAACGTCCAAAAGACCATTGGCCGTTAATATGACTTACGAATGCCCACCTAAGCCAGAATGCGAAATTTCCGATACATCCATATCTTTTGGCGAATACGAAAATTATTGCAGCTTATTGGAACAAGACATATTTATCTCAAGGAAAAAGGAAAAATTCGGAGACCATATCAAATCTCTGAATAGGCGCCTCAAAGCCGCCCAAAAGAAGGAAAAAGCCATACAAAACGACATCAAAAAGGCCGAGACGCATCTACACGATTCGGAAAAAGCAAATATCATCTATACTTGCTGGAACGATATTAAGCCCAATTCCACCAAAATCGAATACGAAGGTGTAATCGTCGAATTGGATCCATCAGTTTCTTTAAGCGAAAACGCTCAAAGATATTTCAAATCCGAGAAAAAAGCCAAGGCCACCATTAATAACGCCAAGGCGAATTTAGAAAGAGCGAGAAAAGAAATAGACCAATTGCAGTCGACTCTCTATTTGTTTTCGAATGGCGATGACGCGAAATTGTCTCAATGGGTAAGAGACAACAAGCAAAAGAAAAAATCAAGAAACGTAAACGCTTTGTCTTCGAAAGAACTGCCATATAAGGTGTCATATCAAGGAACGACTTATATGTTTGGGAAAAACGGCGTTCAAAATCGCTATCTCACTTTCTTTTTGTCGCATTCAAAAAATCATGTTTGGCTGCATATAGAAGGAGAACATGGCTCGCATTTGCTTATACAAAAAGACAACCCCTCAGAGGAAGAGATAAATCTGGCCTCAGAGATGATTGTCTATCTATCTTCTAGAGAAGACGGAGCGGTTCAAATAGCTAATAGAGGCGACTTAAGGCAAGGCAATTCCTTAGGCGAGGTAATTCTTAGAAACTACAGAGTCAAACGCGTTTCCAAAGTTTCTAAATTAGCTAAAGAGCTGGTTGATTCCGCCACAAAGCTATAAAAAGTTATTTCTTATAGGCTTGAATGGCTCTTTCGATGGCTTTCATGGCCGACTCACGGCCTTCGATTTCCTTAACCACCGTTTCTTTGCCATGTTCTAATTGCTTATAGACGGAGAAGAAATGCTTGATTTCGTCGGCTACGTGTTCAGGAAGGTCGCTGATGTCTCGGATATCGTTATAGTTCGCGTCATGGGCACAGACGGCTATGATCTTTTCATCGAGTTTCCCTCCGTCAATCATTTCCAAAATACCAATTGGATAAGCGACGGTGAGAGAAAGCGGGACCATAGGTTCGGAGCAAACAACCAAAACATCGAGTGGATCGCCGTCATCCGACAAAGTGTTGGGGATGAAACCATAGTTATGCGGATAGTGCGTGGCAGTGTGAAGCACGCGATCCAAAACTAATAATCCGGATTCGTGGTCCACTTCATATTTGCATTTGCTCCCCTTAGGGATTTCAATGCAAGCGTAGAAAGATTCAGGCGTGATTTTGTCAGCAGGAATTGAGTCAAAAATGTTCATAAATTAACCTCGCATAAAGTTTAGACGAAAAATTTCATTTTTGAAGTCTATAATATGGCGATGAAAAAACATTTTATATTTTTGTTGGTACCCCTTACATTCGTTCTCCCATCCTGCAACGAAAACGAGAATGCCCCGTTAATAGAATTGTCGGGGACTTTCGCTTTTTCGTTTCCATCCAGTAGCGATTTCAAAGGCTTTCAAACGAATAGGGATGCCGCTTCGTTGATAAAAGAGGCCGAAGCCGGAATCCCGACATATGTTCTTTTCGCCAGCGAAACCTGCAAACCATGCAACGAAATGAAACCGCACTTTATCGAAACGATGAAGGCCACCAAACGCAATATTTATGTTTTCGATTATGATTCAAATGACGTTGATTCAATGAATGCATATAAGGAAAACGTGTCGGTGTTCAAACAAAAATATGGAGAAATCACATCTAACGACTCACACGGCATAGATGGGGCGACGCCGCGTTTGTTCAGACTAACGGACAAAGAAGCCATTTTGATGGATATATATTCCGATATGCGTTCCACCAGCAAGTTTAAAAGCTTTATCGAATATAACACGAAAGCCACATCGTTTTATCGTTTCTTTGACATCGAACGTTTCAATGAAGCTTCCTTAGAAACCGGAAACCAAAGATATTGCTTATATGATTCATCTAACGAAGATTCGATAGCCGAATACAAAAAGGAATTTGACGCGAATAGCGATTTGAAGACCCACGTCTTGGATTATGGGGCTTTAACGCCAAACGATAAGGCTTTGGCCTTGGAAACTTTTGGCTTAAGCGAATATGAATTCACGATCACCGCGACCCTGAGTTAATTTGTGCGTCTCTTTTTTAAGACGTTGTCAACGACAATAACCACGGTTAAAGGAACGGCGCTTAAAACAACCGCCCAAAAATAGAAAAGGTCAAAGCCGTTGAATAAGTTTGGGGCGAATGTGCATATGGCCGAGACAACCAATATCAGAGCCCACATTATTCCAATCGAAGAAAATATCAAAGCCTTGAACGTCGTTTCCGACAACGTTTCTCTTTTGTTTTTGAGATTGATGAGAACGATCGTGCCTAAGGAAACAAAAGAACCTATAAGCCAACCTAAAGAAACTTTAAGCCAACCAATCGTAAAGAACGGGATCAAAATAATGAAAACGACGCAATAAAAGACGGTTAACCAAAGAATTAGTTTTTTATGCGTGTTCAAAGAAAGGTACCAATCCATTCTTTTCTTGTCCTTTGTGTTTTCCATTCTAACCCCCTCTTTTCTTGCCTTTGAGCCTTGCTAATTTCTTAAGAAATTATATCGCTTTCGGTGAACGTCCATTCAATTATATCTATATAGCGTTTCTGTCTATTGAAATGGGTCCATCTAATGATATTATTACCTCCTTTGGAAAGGAAGAACCCTTATGTCATTTGAAATTAAGACCTTTGGAGAAAAATTCACCTTCGAGAAAAAGATAACTCTCGTCGATTTGTTGAATTTGCTGCAAATGAACGACAAACGATTCATTTGCGCCAAAGTAAATAACCGTGTTCGCGAGCTGAACTATGAAATCTATTACGACGCCGAGGTTGAATTCCTCGATTTGAAATATCATGAATCGGTAAAGATCTATGAATCTTGCCTACGCTATATCTGCGCGATGGCCTTCAAACGCTGCTATCCGAAATTGAACGTGAGATTCTCTTATAACGTCTCTCGTTGCGTTTCCATCCGTTTGCTGGATGATGCTTATACCGCCAACATGGCGATGCTTTTGAGAATAAAGCACGAAATGGAAGCCATCATCGCCGCGGACTATCCTTTCAATCGCATGGTCGTGCCAAACGAGAAAGCCAGGAAAATATATAAGAAGATGGGCCTCCAAGACAAAGAAGACATCTTGGATTACCGTCCGGAAAAGACGGTCCACCTTTATGAATGCGACAATTATTTGAACTACAACTATCAAGTCATGGTCCCTTCCACCGGCTATATTAAAGAATTCAGGCTCCGTTTGTATTCCCCGGGTTTCCTAATGCAATATCCAAGAAGCGAATGCAACGGGGAAATTCCCGAATTCCATGACGCTTCGACCTTCTCCCGCGTCCTTCAAGAAGGGCACGAATGGCAAAGCACCGTCGGCTTAAGCTCTGTTGCGGCCATCAATAAGAGAATCGAAGAATCCGGAGAAATCGAATTGATAAATGTCGGAGAGGCCAGGCATTATCGCCAACTGACAGAATTAGGTCAGCTAATCCAAGACGACATTGACACGATTCGCCTCATTTGCATCGCCGGTCCATCTTCTTCCGGAAAGACAACGTTTGCCAATAGATTGAGAATCGAATTGCTTTCCCGCGGCATCAACACCATTCGTATCTCTTTGGACGATTATTACAAATCGAGAGACGACACGCCGTGTCTGGAAGATGGCTCATACGATTATGAATCCATAAACGCCTTGAATATCGACCAATTCAACTCGGATATGTTCGACCTTATCGCCGGAAAGGAAGTAACTTTGCCTCACTTTGACTTCGTTTTGGGGCACGCCGTTCCAGGAAGAACGCTAAAGATAGGCAAAAACGAGCCGATCATCATCGAAGGCATTCACGCCTTAAACGAATTGATGACTTCCGCTATTCCAAAGCAAAACAAGTTCAAGATATTCATCGCTCCAGTCGCCCAAATCAACATCGATAACCACAACCCCGTCTCCCTCACCGATTTGAGGCTAATTCGCCGCATCGTCAGGGACAAGAAGTTCCGCGGTTCGTCGGCCGAAGAGACATTGGCCATGTGGCCGGGAGTCAGACAAGGCGAATTCAAATGGATATACGAAACTCAGGAAGGCAGCGATTACGTTTTCAATTCCTTCTTGCCATACGAATTGCCGGTCATGAAAAAAGTGGCCCAGCCAATGCTAGAAGAAATAAGCAGGGAAAGCCCTTATTCCCCGGATGCCAGACGTTTGCTGAGGATGCTTAAATTCTTCGTGGATATCCCAGATGAGTGGGTGCCGAACAACTCATTGATGAGAGAATTCATCGGCGGCTCTTGCTTCTCGGACGTTTGATGATATAGCCTTTCAAAACGAAAGGCTTTTTTGTTGGAATAACCGATTTCCGATACGTTTTCACAAAAAAACGAGAACTCATGGTTCTCGCTTTTTAAATCTATCCTCAGTTGTAATAAATAGGCCAGAGGCTTAAGCCGGCCATAACCGGAATGGTTTGATTGGTGGTGGAAAGGTTGCTTATTTCTTGGCCCCTATATTTAGTTGGGACTTCCAGATCTCCAGAGTAATTGCCATACCAGTATTTGATTGAAACGGTTATGGAAGCGTAGCTCAAAGTCTTAGTCACGCCTTTATATGTTCCCGTAATGGTTTTGGTTTCGTTATCGAAGGTCAAATTTGAGGCGAAGTCCAATTCCAATGAGCCCACCAGCGTCGTTTTGCTCCCGTTGGAATAGAAATTGCAGGTGAACTGCCTCAATTCATTATTGAATTTGGCATAATAATTAACGGTCGGATAAGAGGTGGATTTGAAGTTTCCTATTTTGGTCCATGTGCCGGAATAGGCATAGAAATCCATGGTCGCGGTATCTTCGTAGAATGAGCCGGTTATAAGCGAAGCCAAATCGTAAGAATTGCCGTTTTCGTCATACATTTCCTTGACTGAGGAAGGCTCGCCTTTGCCATGCAGGAATTTGGCTTCCGGAGAAGTCTTTTTAACTAGATCGGAATCCGTTTTGTTAAAGGCATAGCCCAAGAAAGAAGTGTCTCTTCCCCACTCGGAATCAGTGCTGGGGTCAGTAGTTGGCAACGAAGCGAATTCGCCCCAGGCAAAAGTTTTGTTTTCGTAAGTTTCGAATGAGGAATTGCCGTTTTTGAAATTAACCCTATATTCCAAAGCGGTCTTTTTGAAGGTCGCATATACGTTGCAATCGGCGAGGATATTGTTTAAATCCACGTCGCCGCTTATGACTTCGCCTTTATGATTGGTGGTTCCATCGGCATAAGTTCCCACGAACTTGTCAAAGGTATACCTAATTCCGAATTCATTGCTGGTATCTTTGCGGGTTTCGTAATCATAAGCTTCGGCGTTATCCATCTTTTTGAGGGATTTAAAGCTTTCTCCTTCGGCAATGTAGGCGTAGCCGATTTGAACCGGCGTTTCGGAATCGTCGAAGAAATTGACGGTATAAGTATAAGTTTTTCCATCTGAATCGCTTGTGCTTTCATCGCAGCCTGCCAAAGCCGGAAGACACAAAGACGAAATCAAAAACAAGAATGCATTGGTCTTTTTCATGCCTATATTATGCCTAAATAACCCCGTCTTTGGCAAACATAATATCGCAAAATGGTAGTTGCTCACTTTATAAGTGAAGGGTATAGTTAACAATGCATATTAACGGAGAACGTTTATGAAGAAGAAAAACACCACCGCAATCGCATTGCCAATAATAGCCGCGATTTTCGCACTCATTGCCATATTCTGCGCCATGGCTCCCGGTTTTGAGGAGGCCGCTCGCGGAACTTGCTTCCAAATCATGTTTGGCTCCGATGACAAAAACACCAACGCGGTGCCGGGACTCATCGTCGTCTTCGTCTTTGAAATATTGATAGTGTTGGTTTCCATCGTTACCTGCTTTAACAAAACCAACGCCCGTTCATATTTGAATCTCTTTACCGGCTTGATGGCTTTGACCAATTCAATCTTATTGATCTTCTGCCGCGAGCTTTATCAAAACGCCAATCCGTTCGTTATCAATTCCGGCGCCACCGCTTTGGAATTCGGGGCGGGATTCATCGTTTCTATTATCTTTAACCTCTTGATTGTTATAATTTCCGCCGTTTCCATATATTTGGCGAAAAGAAAGCAAGACTAAGAATTGAAAAAATGAGGCCGATGGGCCTCATTTTTATTTTCGATAACCTCTGGATAACAAGGCTTCTTCTATCTTGTCCGCGCAACAAACCACGTCTTTGTTTATCTCGCTTCCCCAAAATCTTAGAACAATGTATCCATGTTCTTTCAGATAAGCGTTTACTTCCTTATCCCTTTGAATGTTTCTTTCGATTTTCGGAATCCAATATTCTTGGTGCTTGTGGATTTTTCCTTTGTTTGTTTCAAAGTTAAAGCCATGCCAAAATTCCGAATCGCAAAAGATGGCTATTTTATATCCTTTCATCGATATGTCTGGATGGCCGAAGACATATTTTGAATTGCACCTATAACGTATCCCGCGTTTATGCAGTTCTTTTCTAAGTTTAATTTCTATGCCGGTGTCCTTGCTTTTTATTCTGGACATCGTATAGCTTATGGTTTCTTGGTTTCTCTCTTTCATACCTAAGCTAAGATTGTATGCTAAAATTTCTCCTATGACTTTAAGAAAAGCGACGGAAGCGGAGTTTTATAACATCGCCAGACTCTATAGGAGAGCCTCTCAATCAGCCGCGATGGAATATGGAGATGAAGCGATAGATAAAACCTTGAGCGAAGATTACCTCTTAGATTCGATAAAAGAAGGCAAGGTCAAAATCCTTGTCGACAAAGCCAAAATACTGGCTTACATCATTTATGGTTCTTCCATAAAAGATTTCTTTTTCCCCATATCGAAATCAAGCGAAAAAGAAACGGAAGTCCTTTTAAAGACCGATCCAAAAGATGAAGAAAGGCACATTTTGATAGAGCAAATCATGGTTGACCCCTTTTACCAAAAGAAAGGATATGGAAAGACTTTGTTTTTCTCTGTCGCCGATCAATATCGAGATGGATTGGTTTTGACTTTGGCTAGCAAAGAAAATAAAGGGGCGATTTCCTTTCTCAGAAAATTGGGCTGTTTAGCCAGAGGATATGTTTTATTGGAAAATCACAATCCCGACAAATTGGTCCTTATTTTGTATCGTCTTCATGAACGAACTGCGACATATAGAGCTCATAATAATATCCACGCTTCATAAGGAGCTCTTCATGGGTTCCGCTTTCCAATATCTCTCCGTCTTTTAGATAATAAATCCTATCGGAGGCAACGATAGTGCTAAGCCTATGAGCCACGACCAAACTCGTTTTCCCTTTCATCAAATTATCGAAAGAATTGTTCAAAATGGATTCCGTACGAATATCGATGTTGGAAGTAGCCTCATCTAAGACGATAACTTCCGGTTTTCTACAAAAGACCCTCGCCACGCAGAGAAGTTGTTTCTCACCGGCGGAAAGTCCGGAATTGTCGGAAATCACCGTGTCATAGCCATTTGGCAAACGCATGATCATTTCATGGGCCAAAGCGGCTTTGGAGGCCTCTATTATGTCCTCGTCGCTGGCGGAGTCATTCCCATAGGCGATATTTTCTTTCACCGTCCCATGGAAAATCCATGTGTTCTGCAAAACCATGCCGACCTTTGAACATATTGCATCGCGGCTTATTTCTTTGCCTGGCAAATCGTTCCAATAAAAATCCCCGGCATTTGGCTCATAAAAACGCATCAAGACCTGGATGAGGGTCGTTTTGCCGCACCCCGTAGGCCCGACCAAGGCGATTCTCTTGCCTTTTGGCAAATCGATATTAACTTTCTTCAAAACCATTTTTTCTGGAACGTAACCGAAATCCAAATCGCTGGAATATATGTCGGAAACGCCTTCTTTCAATTCCATTCCGGATCTATCGACTTTCTTAACATTCAGCAAGGCATCTATTCTTTCCAATGAAGCAAAAGCAAATGACAATTCGGCAATCACGTCTGAAACGGAATTGAATGGATCCATGTAATTGGAGGCGTAAACCAAGAACGCCGTCAAATCCCCGACGCCGAATTCGACGCCCAAATCCCAGTTCGCGGTTATTATGACCGCCCCCAAGGTAATCAATATGGCGTTTATGATTCCATTTACCAATCTGGTGGAAGGATTGATGATAGAAGCTCCCATCGAAGCCCTAAATACGTCTTTCCTATAAGCGTCGGAAATCTCGTCGAAATCTTTCTTTCTCTCTTCTCCGAGATTCAAATTTTGAATGGTTTGCGAATTGTTTAGCGATTCCGAAACGAAGCCAGACATCTTGCCGGCGTTTTTGGCTTGTCCCTTAAAGTGCTTGGCGTTGAATTTGGACACGAATCTGGAAGCCAATAAGGAAATCGGGGTCAGAACCACCACCGCGATGCCCAATAGCCAATTCAAGGCAAACATCATAACCATGGTGACGATGATGGCGACGATCCCGTCAAAGAACGTCGTCCCACCGACTATTAAACCGTTTTGAACGTTTTCGGTGTCATTTAAAAGCCTCAAAAGCAAATCGCCTTCGCTGTGTTTGTCCAAATAAGAAACGGGGGCGTTTAGATAAGCGTCCACCACTTCTTTTCTTATTCTTTCGCCTATTTCTTGAGAGAGTTTGCCGCATAAAGCGTCGAATCCATATCTGGTAGCGACGCCCAAGACTAAGCAAACGCCCATCAAAATCAAAGATAAAGAGAAACTATCGTTTGTTATAAGACCATCTTTTGCTTGGTTTATCAATCTTCCGGCAATATAAGGGATCATCAATTTGGCCAAAGTCGAAACGGCGGCCAAAACGAAAGCCGCGGCCAAGCCCTTCTTGGAGCCTTTGAGATATTTGCTTAGCATCCTGAGTTTTTTTATCATTTCGCTCTCACCTGCATTTCATATATCTCACGATAGAGGGAACAACGTTCCATTAATTCTTCATGCGTGCCGTGATCTAGAATCTTTCCTTTGTCCATCACGTAGATAACGTCCATATCCATCAATGACGTCACTCTCTGGGAAACGAATATCTTCGAAACCCCTTTGAGCTTTTTGATGTTGTTTCTGACTTTCTTTTCGCTCAGATAATCGAGAGCCGACATGGAATCGTCCAAAATAAGAAGGTCGGCCTTTCTTAAAAATGCCCTAGCTAATAACAATCTCTGCTTTTGCCCGCCAGAAAGGTTCCTTCCCCCTTCTTCGACTTCATGATCCAACTTGTCATCGTATTTGGAAACATATTCCCAGGCCAAAGCCTTTTTCAACGCGTCTATCATTTCTTCTTCGGTGGCGTCCTTATTGGCGACCAAAAGGTTGGACTTTATGCTTCCGGCAAATAAGGACGGCTTTTGGGAAACGTAGCTTATATGCTCATGAATGTAGGAAGATGGCAAGTTGGAATATTCCATTTCGGAAAAGCGCATATTCCCCTCTTTTGCCTCGTATGTTTTCTCTATCAAGGCCAATAAGGTGGATTTGCCAGAACCCGTCCCGCCTATTATCCCAACGCTTTCTCCTTTTTTGACGGAGAAATAGATATTTTCCAAAGCCAAGGCCGAGGTATCGCTATAGGCAAATGAGACATTTTCCAAACTAACGAGCACATCTTCGTTTTCTTTCTGCTCAGGCATTTTTTCATCTTCTTTCTTAAGGGGAATCGAAAGGAAGGAATTTATTCTCCTATTTGACGTTGCGGCCTTATTGACCGACACAATCATCCTGGAGAACATGATGATGGCCCCAAGCAATAAAGTGAGATAGGAAATCAAGGAAGCCAATTGGCCCGAGGTCAAAGAACCATCGTTGAGTTTTAATCCGCCCAAGGCCGCGATTAAAACTATCCCGGCATTGATGAAAAGGAAGGTAAAAGGATTTATCAAAGCATTCATCAAAGACACCTTAATTCCATGCTTTTTATATGAAGAATTGGCTTTTTCGAATCGTTTCGCCTCTTTTTCGCGGGTAGAGAAGGCTCTTATCGGCCTAGCTCCAGTCAATATGTCGGAGCCGATATCGGTAATATCGTCCAAATCGGATTGGACAGCCGAATATCTTTTGGGAGAGAGGCAAATCACCAAAGCGATGATGGCGCTGGAAAGCAAGGCCGCGCCCAAGACTATGTATCCGCCGAGCGGGGCAACAAAAAAAGACAAGATAACCGCGCCGATTACCAAAAACGGGGGACGCAGTATCAAGCGCATGAACATCATGACCCCGTTTTGCATGGCGTTGACGTCGGAAGTGAATATGGTCATGGCTTTGTTCTTCCCGAATTTTTCCAAATCGCTTTCTTTTAAATCCACGAAACGGGAATAAAGCTCTTTTCTCAAATCATAGGCGTAATCCGCGGAGACCCTAGCGGCCAAATATTGGGCGACCATGGTGACTCCGAAGGCTATAACCGACAAAGCCAAAAGAATGCCGCCGAACTTCAAAACGTAGGAGACATCCCCTTTTTCTATGCCGTTATCGATCATATAGCGAATCAAAAAAGGAGTGGCCAATTGAATTATGCATTCAACAATTTTTAAAGCGGGCGCCGCAACAACCTTCCACTTATATTTTTTTAATGGAGTCAATGCTTTCATTAAGCCAAATTACCCCCTAAGGTTTCGTCAGGTTCATCTTCGCTTTCGTCCACCGACAATTTGATGAAAAGGACCGGATTGGGGTCGTCATCCTCGCTTTCCACTTTGGAAATGAAAAGATATTTATGGTCTATCAGCTGTATGTAATTGATTTCCGCATCGCCTTTCATCGGTTCTTTTATGGTCCCGTAAACCGTCCAATAAGTATTCCCTTCCACAAAACCGGCGAAAAGATCACCAGAATCCACGATGAATTGAGCTTCCTCTGAAAAGATGGCGAAGTGAATCTCTCCGGTCGTTTCGTCATAGCTATCCAAATGCAAGGTGTATTTTTGCTTGGGGCAAATAAGGCCGCCATATAGGAAAGAGATGTCATTCAAGGTGTTTATATCGCCAACGGGCTTTCCCGCTTCCAATCCATCTTTTTCCTGAATTTCCTTTATCTTTTTTTTAGCCAAAACGGCGTTCTTTTCCCTTTCGGCATCCCTGAAGTAAGAAGACCCAACGTAGGCATCTGTGTTTTTGCCCAAAGCCATTTTGAAGGCGCAATCGGCCACCAAAAAGCTAATAAGGGCCTCTCTGCCAGTAGCATTATCCGAATGCTTGTCGGCTTCTTCATAACAAAGCCCCAAACGGAAGGCCACGTCGCCGAATATGACATTGTCCCTTCCTTTTGCGTTAGCCCAAAGTTCATAGTAACTATCCCATAAATTGGAATAAATGGACCGGGCGAGTTCGACGTCTTTTTCAACCCCACGCCCATATAAATAGCAATCCGCGTATTTTAGAACGGCTAATCCGGTGTCCAAAGCCATTGCCTTGGAATACAATTCTCTGGCAAGTTCATGATCTTCTTGACTTGGGTTGTCGGATTGCAAAATTTGCCCGATTTGAGTTAGGGCCACCCTGTTGTTTTTTAGTAATGACATCGTATAAACGGTCATAGCCATATTGAGGTCTTTCTTGGTCCATTCCGTCCCATAGAAATAAACTCCGCCAAGCGTTAAAGCCGCCTCTGGAACGCCTTGGTCAATCATCAAGCCGAGGTAATGTTTGAAAAGATCTTCGTTGCTCTTTTTCTTGCTTATTTCGCCAGATCTATAACGGTAAATGTAAGTCATTAAGGCCTCGGAGTGCTCTTCCATGTAATTTTTGCCGAAATAACGGAGATTGAGTTCTTTTAGATCTTCATGAGAAATGCGGCCTTTCTTTTTGTCTCCGACTACCGCTTCCATACCGCATATCGGGCAAATGGCGCTCAGACTTCCGTCATCGTCATTCACCCAGTCCGAAACGTCTCTGGCCGAATATGTTTGCCGGCAAAAAAGACAGGAACAAGTGTCGCTGTTTAATATTTCCCTATCGTTTCCATGCGTTCTGGAATAATAGGATTCCATTTCTTTTTCACTCAATTTCGCCATATCGAAAGTATATATAAGTATAAATACTTAATCAATCCAAAGGCCTTTGCTAACGATAGAGAAAATCTTATCGAAATCTATGGATTGGGGATAATTCCAAATTTCTTCTTTTTTAATCCAAAAAACCTCGCCTTCCTTGGATGAGATTATCTCTCCCGAAAAGTCTTTGGTTCTAAATAGCAAAGTCACGTAACGCAAACCTTTGCTAGGCTCATTCCACTCAAAATAACCAGCGGATTCCAAACTATTGATGTCTAAGCCGGTTTCCTCTTTCATTTCCCTTTTCGCGGATTCTTCAATTGATTCATTGTCTTCCACGTGCCCTCCGGGGAAATTTAAACCCGGCCAATCGTTTTTCTTCCTGAGTTGGACCAAGATCGAACCGTCGTCCTTATACACCATGACCATATTGGTCAAATCGATAGAGTTACGTTTTGCCATAGGGAGATTATAAATATAAAATTAAGCCATGTTAAACCTCGAAAAGACGTTGGAAAGAAATGGAGCGTTGTCAAATGAGATCAACGAGATATTTTCTTTGCAAAGAGAAAACAATCTAACGTTTAACAAAGACAAGGGCTTCCTTATTGGATCCCATAAAGTCGAAATAGATGAGGCAATAACCTCGAATATCAAAGAGATCGACCCGTCTTTGGTTTTAGATAACCCTTATTTCAAGAAATTAAGCAAAGGCGAGGTAAGAAACGGCAAGTGGTCCTTAAAGACTTTGTCTATCAAGGAAAATGAACTATTCGTAACAGATGAGACAACTATAAACGAAGGATTGGAAGAAATTACGCCTCTAGGCTATTTTTCCCAAAATATCGAAGTCCCTGCGATTTATGAAGGGAAAAGAATATGGATGAGCCTCGTCCCTCACGAAATAAAGACCATGCAAAAAGCCTTAGATAATGCAAAAGGCAAAGTCTTGGCTTACGGATTGGGGCTTGGCTATTTCCCTTTGATGGCGGCCATGAAAGAAAACGTAAATGAAGTGATAGTGGTCGAAAAAGAAAACGAGCCTATCGAGATATTTGAAAGCCTCATAAGCAAATCGTTTGAGGAAAGCGGCAAAATAAGCATCGTCAAAGAAGACGCCTTTTCCCACTTAGAGAAAATAAAAGACGGGGAATACGACACGATTTTCGTCGATATATGGCATGACGCCGAAGATGGCTTAAGGCCGTATTCCAAGTTTTTGAATAAATTCATGAATTTTGAAAAGACCGAAGTTTCTTATTGGATAGAGGAAACGATTTTAAGTTACGCCAGAAGGGTTTTGGAAATACTTTTGATCGAAAAGGAAAACGGCGCGGATTCATCTAACTACAAAGAAGCCGAAACAAAAGACGACAAGCTGATAAATGACTTTTATAAAGCCAGCAAAGCCCAGTTTGACGAAAAAGACATATTGAGTTCTTCCTTTATAAGAACTATCGTTCGTAATATTGATTAAGGAGGCAGGCAAATGTTGCAATATGGATTAACCGAAAGATTTATAAGGCATCTATCTCGCCTTCCTTTCGAAAGCAGAATGAACGTCCTTTGGAAGATACAAGGACTTATTTCCCATGTCCCGGGATATATAAAGCTCCGCGTTTCCGGAAGCGAGGAAGACCCGATATATAAAATCGACGACGAACATTTTGTCTTAGCTCACGACGATTACGAATCCCGCGTTTTGGTCGATTTCTCTTCGGATATCAAATCATTGAAAGACAAAGGGGAATATGTAACTTCCACTATCGTAGACCTTTTGGGAAAGAAGGAATTGGATAAAGAGGTAAAAGAGAGATTCAAAGACATTATAGACGCCCATTTCCCCGTTTGGTTCATCAATCTCATCCTTTCTTTGCCACTAGAATCTCAGACTATTTTGATGTCCAAAGAAGAAATCAAAGAAACCGAACAAGAGGAAAAGGAAGAAAAAGATGAAGCGGAAATCAAACCCGCGCCTTCGATAGATAAACTAAAACAAGCCTCGAAGCCCAAAAGCGTTAAAGCAAAAAGCGATTTGGAAGGAGCCAAATTCGAAAGGGAGATTCTCAGGGAATTGGCTAAAAGCTACAAATTGAGAAAACAAGTAGCCACCCCTAGCGCTCCTTCTCCGTTAAAACACGTGAAATTCGCCCCCAGGGAAATAATCATCGCCTATTCCAATTTGGGCGAGTGCCTGTTCTTTTTGAAAAAGAGAACCACCAAATTAGGGTGCAAGAATTCCAATGACGATTGGAAAATATTGTTGGCTTCTACTGTGGATGAAGATATCGCCAAACAAATCGAATATCGTTATCCAAACCATGTTTGCTATACCGACAATCCCAACAAAGGCGAATTGAAGATCGCTTTCATCGTCAAGCCAAAGAAAAAAGAGGAAAAGGAAGATTTAGATATAAAGAAAGTCTTCTCCAAGACTGCTTCCTTCTCGGCCACATTACCTTCCGGAGCCTTTGAAAACATCGATGAAGACGACATTCCGGAATATATCCCTAGTTCTGATTTTAAACCGATGGTTCAAAAGAACGTCGTCCATGTTTCCAACGAAGCAAAGATCGAGCAAATCGAAGAGCAGATGGAAGAATTCTCCCTAACCGACGATTTCTTCGATATGGACGAAATAGACTTTAAAGAAAACGAAGCCTCGTCTTTCCCAACATTCGAAGAAATAGAGCCTTCCGCTCCAGCCCATTGGCATTGCCATCTTTGTGGAAAGAAAAAGCTTTATAGCGGCGAGCCAGCCGAAACTGTAAAGCTAGTTAGCGGAAAGATAGTCTATCTTTGCGCCAAGCATCGCGGAAAGATGTAAAAAAAGCCCTCCGCTATTTTGGAGGGCTTATCTTATTTGATCGATCTGGAAGTGAAATTTCCGTATATCTGATTAACAGGCGTAGTTTCGATAAATGCAGTCGGATCTTCTTTTCTAACGATATTGACCACTCTTTGGACTTCGTAATAGGAGACCACCATCGTAAAGACGTATTTGTTACGTCCGGAATATACGCCTTTGCCGTTTGTGACAGTCACTCCATGAGGAACACAATCAAGGAGCAAATCCCCTAAAGTTTCCATCTCGGTCGTAATTTCCAATTTGACCTTTTTGTTTCTCTTGTTTATGGTGTCAACCACCAACATGCAAGTAAGCAAATAAACTAGGGAATACAACATTTTGCATATTTGAGGGTAAGCGGCCGTGAAATCGAAATGGAGTTGGACCACCGTCAAAAAGGTGAACAAAATCAAATTCGTGGCGTTGATCATAAAGCCATATATCCCCGTCGAGGTGGAACGCTTCAAGCTAACGGCGTAAGCAACGATATCCACTCCGCCAGTCGAAGTATCCATTCTGAATACGATAGCCGAAGATAAGCCGATGAATATCCCGCCGAATATCGCTCTTCCAAGCAATCCTCCGCCATATTCGGAAACGAAGTTGATGACGTTTTGAAGCTCTGGAATCATGTTGACGTTGATGAGTTTTACGAAAATAGAGGATTCTATGACGTTGATAATGGTGAAAATGGCGAATTGCCTACCGATTTTTAACCAAGCGATGATGACTAAAGGAATGTTGATGATGAAATAAATGATGGAAATGGCAAGGTGGCTGTCCTTGATTTGAAGGCCGCATAATCTCAATATGAGAACCACGGTTTGGGATAAGCCAGACACCCCACCGGAAACGATAATGTCAGAAACTCCGTTGGCATCGACTATATCCAAGAATACCGAGAAACCACACGCGAACAAGAATGCCGATACGGTGGAAATCAAAAATATTCCGATCCAATGCAAGAGATTTTTGCAAAACGGATGGTCATATAACCAGTTTTCTATCTTGGATTTATTTCGTTTTAAACGGGCTTTGAAATGCATGGCGACATTATAGACCTTTTCTTTTGTCAATAAAACGATATTGAGGGGCGTGTCATTATAAATGACTTGTTGCCACATA
Source organism: Alistipes shahii (assembly GCA_963598795.1). GTDB lineage: Bacteria > Bacillota_I > Bacilli_A > RFN20 > CAG-826 > UBA4951. Next base: position 38,784 of record CAVBUY010000004.1, on the reverse strand, counting down.
TTTCCATAGGTGCTATGATACAAACGCTCTAAATTTTGTTATTGCACAATTGGAGGCAAATCGATGATTGTATTGAAAGCTATTGGCGCCTTCTTCGTTAAAGTCTGGCGCTGGATCAAAGAAACCGCATGGGTTCAACCCTTGCTTATCGTTGGGGCCATTTTCGCGGTGATTTTCTCTATTCCTTATATAACCGACTGGGTTAACAGCTGGGGTTATGGCTCTCCTGGAACCTTCTTCAATTCCAAGAAGCAATCATTGGAAGGGCAAGTCGCTTCCGGCGAATCTGGAGACGATACCAAAGCCGACATCATTATCGACAGCATTTGGGACAACACCCAAAAAGCTTATAACAAAGAAACCTTAAGCGACGACGAAGTCAAAGATTTCGGAAGAAAGTTCTTCTTGATCTTCACTGCCGATGATTGCTCTGGCTGCACTTCCGCCGAAGAAGGGTTCGATGCCTTAGACGACAATTGGGGCGATATCTTGCTTCCTGAAGATTATGCTTCCTATAAGTCCATGCCGTTCTATACCATCAACACTTCCGAAACTTCTTCCAACGACGACGATTACGAAGAACCTGCCGGATATAACGACAAGGCCTTCTATCGTTTCTTGGATAAGCACATGGATTTCTTCAACACCACCGGTTATCAATTGGAGCAAGCCCCTTATAAGAACAACGCTTCCGTCGGGGATACCTCTTACGAAAACTATTCCGCTCCAAAATTCGCCGACTTCACCGCTCCGACCATACTTTTGATCGATTATACCGATGCGGCGATCACAGCTGGACGCGGCGGCGTATCCGAAGTTCTCTTCGGGGTTTCCGGAACCACCGATTTAGACAGAGCCAAACAGCTCTTGCAGATGTGGGATCATATGACCGAAAGGACCAATAATCCCTTCAGCACCAACTACATCGCTTAATCTCAAACTAAAAGCCTCCCATTGAACGGGAGGCTTTTTCTATTTCATTGTCTCAGTCTTTCAATGAAGCCATCACTTTTTGTTCGTGATTGATTATGGCTTCTATTTGAACGCCATAGACGTTCCTCATCGCCAGATATCTCTTCCTTTCGATTTCGGGAACGTTTGAAAAATATAAAGCGGAGAACATCTTTTCTAATCTTATAAAGGATTCATAGACATTCAGAATGGTCAAATGATGGAAATATTCTTTACGGCTATAGATCAAAAGGGGAGAGGAATGGGCGATTTCGGAGGACATCTCATAAATCTTGGATTTGTTCCTCAAATTGGCGACGCGTTCTACCCCATCGCGGAAATTGAGCTTGAAGTCTTCTGTTTTCTCTACTTCCGGAACGGCGTAAAGCCAGCCATATTCGATAAAGCGTTTGGTATCCTTTGACTTAAGGCCATGGGCCTTCATTTCCTCTTTGATGGTGACAAACAACGCGTCTCCTTCTTCTTTCGGCAAAACGTTCCTAAAGGCCAAAGCGTATTGCATGTGTTTTAGATAGCTCTTTATAACCGGCTCGCCATAAGAAACCAAAACGATCAATATGCATTCGTTCTCATGTAAGGTTCGCCAAGTGGAAAAGGCTTCGGTGTCAAATCCCTCGGTAAGGAGGTCGATGACGCATTTGGCCATGGAAAAGCCTTTTTTCATGACGTCTATCAAAAGGGTTTTATTAGGATCGCCGGAAGGGTATTTGTCCAACATCGACAAAATGAAATTGAGATAAAGGCTTATGGTGGAAATCTCCGGAAGGTAACGGTTGGCGAATTTGTCATCCTGCCAAGAGAGATGCTCGTTGGTGTAATATTTGTCCACCGCGGTAGATAAGACCCTCGTCTCCAATTCCTCGTTCTTTAAGAAAGACGTCGGAAATAAGGAACTATAAAGGGCTAACTCATTAACGACGTAAAGGATTAGCTTTACGTGGTTTATCTGATAGCCATTCAAGGACCGGGAGGAACCGTTTAGATCCTCTATGCCTTCTAAAGCGTCTCCATAGCATTTATACAAAAACGTCCTATCGATGCTTGGCGGAACTTTCAAGGCATTTAGCAATTTCTCGAATTGCTTCTCGTTTATCTTTTCCATTTTACTCTTCAGGTTTAAACATGCGGGTGGCTTCCACGGCTTTTCTCCAGCCTCTGGATAGCTTCTCGGCTTCTTCTTTTTCCATTATGGGAACGAACGTTTTTTCTATGATTGCTTGCTTGGAAATGGATTCGAGGCTCTTCCAGAATCCCGAGCCCAAGCCCGCCAAATATCCGGCTCCCAAAGCCGTGGTTTCAACTTGGCTTGGAACGCGCACTTCGCAACGGAGGATATCGGATTGGAATTGCAACAGCAAATCGTTTTTGGAAGCCCCGCCGTCAACCTTAAGCAAAGTGAGTTCCAATCCCGAATCTTGCTTCATGGCGTCGAATACATCCTTACTTTGATAAGCGATGGAATAAATGGCGGCTCTGGTGATGTTGTGTCTGTCAACCCCTCTGGTAAGACCAAATATCGCTCCCCTCGCGTCATCGTCCCAATAAGGGGTTCCTAGGCCAACAAAGGCTGGGACGAAATAGACTCCGCCGGTATCCGGGCGCTTTTCGGCATAATAGGAAGAATCCGCGGCGTCTTCTATCCAACGGGTTTGATCTCTCACCCATTGAATTACCGCCCCGCCGATAAATACCGAGCCTTCCAAGGCGTATGTGGTTTTCTTATTGACGGTCCAAGCCACGGTCGAAAGCAATCCGTTTTTGGATTTCACAACTTTGTTTCCGGTGTTCATAAGCATAAAGCAGCCGGTCCCATAAGTGTTTTTGGAATCGCCTTCTTTAAAGCAACATTGGCCGAACAACGCGGCTTGCTGGTCTCCGGCCACCCCATGGATATGGACGTTGCAATCGAAGAATCTAGCTTCGCCGAAATCATCGTCGTTGTCTTTAACTTCCGGCAATATGGCTTTCGGGATATTCCATAAGGACAACAATTCGTCGTCCCATTTCATGGTGTGGATATTGAATAACATCGTACGGGAGGCGTTTGAGCAATCGGTGAAATGATTGCCTTTGGTTAGCTTATAGATTATCCAGCTATCGACTGTCCCAAAGCAAAGGTCGCCGTTTTCGGCGGCTTCTTGGGCCCCTCCGACGTTATCCAATATGAAACGGATTTTCGAAGCGGAGAAATATGGGTTTATCCTAAGCCCGGTTTTCTCGGCTATGAAATCGGATTTATTTTCCATTGCCTCACATAAGGGCTGGGTTTGCTTGGATTGCCAGACTATGGCGTTATGGATGGCTTTTCCGGTTTTCCTTTCCCAAATTATGGTCGTTTCCCTTTGATTGGTAATGCCGATGGCGGCTATTTCATCCCAACTTGAACCGGAAATGATCAAAAGTTCGTTGATGACGTCGACGACCGAAATCCATATGCGTTCCGGATCTTGCTCGACCCAGCCTGGATGGGGGTAGAAGCATTCGACCGGACGTTGGGCCATATATTTGCCACGCCCATTGTCATCGATCAAAATGGCCCTGGTCGAAGTGGTGCCTTGATCGATTGAAAGAATGTATTTTTTCATATCTCTCCTTCTATCTCTTGTCTCTTGAGGATAAGAACAATTCGATTTGATCTGGGTTTTTGATTATATCGGCGGTCAAACAATCCGCGCCTTTTTGAGTGATTAGCAAATCGTCTTCGATGCGGATGCCGATCCCTCTATCTTCCATATACAAACCCGGTTCGTTGGAAATGACCATGCCTGGCTCTAAAGGGATGTCTTTATATGACCTATCCAAGGGGGCGAAATATGGATCATGGGTGTCTAAGCCTATAAGATGGGAAACCCCATGGAAGAAATATTCGGATATGTCTTCCTCTCTTTTTAAAAATCCCGCTTTCACGCATTCCTTAGCCAAGAAATCGACGGTCAATCTATCCAATTCTTTGATAGTCATGCCGGGTTTTGCGTAAGAGGCGACCATTTGGTTGCAACGCAAAACGATATCATAGGCGATTTTCTGCTCTTTGGTGAATTTGCCGTTAGCTGGCAAAGTACGGGTGACGTCGGCGCAGTAAAAGCCATGCCTCGCCCCTAAATCCATCAAAACCAAATCCCCGTCATGGACGATATCCAACGGGGTTGGGTAATGCAAGCATGTCCCATGTATTCCCGAGGCCATAATAGTCGGGAAGGAAAGGCCTTGATAGCCATTATCGTCATTTATGGCCCTTAAGAATTCGTCGGCCAATTCGTATTCCCTTACACCCGGCCTTAATTTGTTCCAAACGGCCATCAAGCCGATTTTGGTGGAGGAGATAGCGCTCCTAAGTTCGGCGATTTCCCTGTTCGATTTAATCAAACGGAGTTTTGTCACGAACGGATAAATGTTCTCGATTTTCAAACCGGGATATTTTTCCGACAATTTCTTTTTATAAGTTCTAGTTGATTCTTCGTCCGCGATTTTGATTTCCCTATCCAAATCGAGATAAAGGGTAGTTAACTCCCCGTATTCCCTTTTTTCTTCATCCAAAGCCGATTCGAGTTTGGAATTTAAGGAAGGGTTTAGCAAGACGTTCTCGGCCCCGCTTTTATTTTGGGCTTCTTCTATGGTAAGTCTCTTCCCATACCAGCGCTCTTTTTTTCTATCAAAGGGCAAAACGAAAAGCCATTCCTTTATTTCGCCTTGAGACTTAACCATCAAAAGGGCGGAATCTTCTTGGCTTATGCCGGTGAGATAATAGAAATTCCTATTGATCTCAAAATGCATGTCTTCATCGGCCGAGGAGACCTTAGGGACTCCTCCAAACATCAATACGGCCGACCTATCGGGAAGGGCCTCCAATAGACGCTCCCTACGATTTTTGAATTCTGCTGCGGGTATCATTTTTCTACCTCCGAATACAATATGTTTTCTTTTACGCTAATTATTTTCTCTTTTGGGAAATCATTTAGGAATTCCCTTGCTTTTTCTTCTTTTCCAATAAATGTCAGCTTGATGTCTTCGTCATAGGTAACCTTAGATATCTCGAATCCCGATTTGGCCAATTTGTATTTGACCGAATCTAATTCTGAATAAGTTAGGGACAAAGAACATTCCAATCCCAAGCCGGATTCTTTTATCTTAGATATAGAAATCACTTCTTCCGCGCTTTCCCTATAGGCTCTGGTTAGCCTAGGGAGACCCAATTTCGTCCCGCCGAAATAGCGAACGATTATTATTCCGACGTTATCGAGCTTCTTATATCTAATGGAAGACAATATCTGCAATCCGGCGGAATGAGGCGGCTCTCCATCGTCTCCCATCTTCTCGATATTCCCGAATCTCGCCCCATAGCAATAATGCTCGGCTTTGGGGTAAGACTCTTTTATTTCCTTCAACCGCTTGGAAAAATCTTCCTCGCTTTCCATATGGGAAAGAAGGGATATGAAACGGGAATGGAGTATTTCCTTTTCATATATTTGATTTTCCAAGACGGTCAATGACATAAATATCAATTAGTTGGCGGCGGTAGCAACATCCAAGTAACTAAAGCCCGTGGCGAAAGCGTTAGGATAGCTGACTCTATCGAGATGGACCGGGTAATCTACCTCGGCGTGATAGTTGTTGCGATTCAACATGTAATCGTAAATGGCCGAATTATAGAAGAAATTGACGATGGTCTTATCTTCCATGGCGGAGAAAGTATTCATTGCTAGTTTAAACTCTTCGACGTCGCTCGTTCCGTCGGCCAAGGCCTTAAAGCCATAGACTTTGACGACGTTTAGCATCGTGCCAACGATGCCAAGGTGGGTATCGTTATTTATAGCATCGAAGCTATCAAGATAAGTCGGATAGGTTTCTTTTGCCTCTAAAGAACCGGCCTTCCTAACATCGTCATCATTTGGATCGTTGGTGGCGGCTTCCTTGAAATAGGTACCTCCGCAAGCATAGGTCTCGTTGCTCTTTATAAAAGCTTTGGCCATGTTGTTTAAAATGCTAGTTCCAAATTTGGATGAGCCGACGTTCTTTAACAAATAAGTAAAGGTATAGTCGGAAGAATCATCGGTCCTGAAATAGCTTATGGTTTCCAAAGAGGAATGATAGCTAGGCAAGATGCGGCTTTCGACTTCGATTTCTCCCACCGCTCCGCTGACGCCGAATTCTATCTTTTCGGCGTCCATTAGATAATTGGTGAACCAAGAAGATTCGGTGTCGACGTTATAATCTGAAGCTTCGAAGATGTTATGGATGTCATTTAGCGGATTATCGAATCTCTGCCCGATATCCAGACTATATGATGTTCCGTCATTATCGTAAGTGACCTTTAAGACGTTCCTCATGAACACATCTCTGGCTAGGAACGATTCGTTTTCGGAAACGCTTCTCATCGAGCTATCGTAAGCGCGGGTATAGAACCCGTTATCGTCATCGATGAATTTCATGACGTCCGAGAAAACGGATAACAACGTTTCAACCGTTTCAGATGAGGCGGAATCGATCTTTGGATAAGATCCTCCGCCGGCTGCATAGAGCTTATTGAACAACGCAATCAAAGAATCGATGGCTCCGCCGTCTTTCCCATATTCCTCTTGGGTCAGGAAGACATTGGAGGTATCCAAGGTCACGTTGGTAATGGAACTGACCGATCCGGAAATTATGTTAAATCCGATGGCCCCATTCAAATCGAAAGATGGATTGGCGGTAAGTTCCTTAGTCTCACTCTCGATGTAATGGGTTCCGTCATATGTATAGAAAATAGAAGCGCTTCCCATGCCGGAAAGGGTGATCGAGGAGAATGTTCCTACCCTTCCTAATTTGGTAAGGGAATCATATGATCCGGCATAGGAATCTATGTCGAATGAAATGGTGCTGTAAGTGGAAAAATCGGTATCCCCGCTTAACAAGTTCCTCATTTGATAAGGAATCAAGTCTTTGACGATGTCCACGTTGTTCAAAGCCTTGAGCAACAAGGAGAGTTTATTTGGTTCAAAGCTCATCAAATCCAAGCCTTCCGCTGACATTCCATCTCCTATGATGCCAAGATTCAATAAGGTGGATAAGACGCCACCGGCGTTATCATCGGTTGTCAAAGCTGAAATAGCGACACCCCAATTCCCGGAGTTAAGGGAATCTAAAGTACCGGCGTTGAAGGCTTTGATATAGCTATTAAGCTTCATGTCGGCGCTTTCGTAATTCTTTCCGTCATATGTGTCTTTGTAGCTCATGTTAGACAAAGTCGAGCTCTTGAGCATCAAGCCATAAGTCTGCTCGAAAACGGTTAAGTCCTCTTGCCAAGAAGAAATGGTCTCGGCTTTATTTGGCAGCCAAGCTCCGCCTTCATGGAAGATATAAGACGAATTGAGCAAGGTGAGGATGTTTTTGAAGGTGGTTATCGTCGAAGTGTCGATGGTGGCGCTAGCCAAGTTATCGAACAAAGACGAATTGGAATTGAACAAAGGAATGAATTCGGACAACGTTTCGATTTCGCCATCGCTTATCCCTTTGCTGAAATCTGCCTCGGAGGTGGAATCCAAAGCCTTCATCGTCCCGTCTTCGCCCATCCAATAGCAATAATAAGGATTGGCGTTCTTCATTATGATGCTAGAAGAGCTAAAGCCAGTTTCAAAGGTTGAAGCCAAGGTGTTTACGAAAATATCGGCAAGCAAAGCGTTGTTGGACAATTCTTTTCCGACCTTTTCGATAAAGGAGGCATCCAATTCCATGAATCCATCCCCGGTTATCTTCTTATAATCTTCGGAATTCTCTTTGATCATGTTGATAAAGGATTTCAAAGTGTAATTATCGCCGGTGAGGACTTCTTCGATGTTTATCTGATCCGAGCAAGAAGAAGTGGCGCTCATCTCCGGGAAGAGCTTGGAAACCATATAGATAGCCTTGCTCTTGGCATCGCTATAATTGCTGGCTTCGGAATTATATGTCGGGTTGTCTTTAGGGTTGGAAGCGTAATAATAACGGCTTCCGATCTCGTCTTTTCCGAATATGTTGCTCATGACGGATTGGAAGAAAGTGGTGCTATTATCCGGAGAGCTATTGAAGATATGGGATTTGGCTAAGCAAGCCAAGATATTGGTGGCCGAATCGGCGTCCAATTGTGATATCTCCACGCTTAAGTCCGCCGTGGCTGCGTAATAGATGATATTGGTGATGTTTTCGATTTCGTCATCGCCATAACGATCGGCCTTTAAGCCCTCGCCCATATAGTAATAATCAGGGGTCGCTCCGTCGGCGCCTAAGCTAGAAGCCACGTTTTCGATGCCGGATTTTAGGATGTTCGGCAAGAAATGATATAGGACCGAAGATTCATTGACGGCGGAAATGACGTCTTTTAAAGCCAAGCGCTTGGCTTCGTTTTCTAATTCGTTCTTGCTAGAGAATATATCGGAAGGATTGAATCCAGAAGTGACGCCGACGGAAAGATTGATGATGCAATCGGTGAGATTTCCGAAGGCTTCGCATTCTTTGGCCCATGGCCCGTCATCCGCCAATCTGTTGCAATCAGAAGAGGTGGCCACCGAAACTTTTTGGGTATCCGGGGAAACGTTTTGGACGTAAGAGAGCAAATCTTCTTTGGATACCGAATCGAAGGCCCCATACATTCCAGAGCTCAAAATGGTTTGAGTCATCAAACATTCGAACGCCGTTTCGTGAGTGGAATCGTCAGGAACGGTATTGAAAACGATGGAAGTCGCCAAGGACTTGGTTAACGGGGTCATGAAATATTTGCCCGAAACCGTGGAAATGTCTATCGAAGCGGAGCTGAGATTACCATCGGAATCCAACAATCCGTATCCGGGATCCATGACGGTCTCGAGGAAATAGGAAAGGTGATACATTTCGTTTTGGATGGTGCCGACGCCGACATTGTCATAAGCGTCCCAAATCCAATCGATGTTCATATATCCATAATCGCCAGTCCCGATTTCAAGCCCGGCGTCTTTCAAGGATTTGCCGATTTGCTCATAAAGGTGATAGGTAACCGGGCGGCCGATGGTTTTGGATTCGGCTAAGGAATATAGGAGGTTTTGGACAGCGCTGGCTTTTATGCTAGAAACCGAGAGGCTGCCAGAAAGGCTTTCGCCTTTGAGGGCTTTAGAAAGATTTCCGATTATATCGCCGAAAACGTCGGCTTCCCTTTCCCAGGCGCTCTTGGACAATTTATTCATCGCGTTGCCCAACCAAGCCGTTCTTTCTTCAGCGGTTGTTCCGGTCGCGTTTTTGTCTTCAAAGAAGGATATGGCATCCCCGAGGGAATTGACCATCGTCTTATAGAAGAATTTGCCGAAGGTGTAATTATCGTCCGTGCCGAACATTTGGGACCCCGACAAAGCCTTCAAAAGAGAAGAGATGACTTCGGGATCCGAGCCGAAGAAATCGATATTGGATAAGTCGCCTATCTCCGAGCCGAATTTGACGATCGCGTTTAAAGCTTCGCCTTCTTGCTCCCAAGAAGCGACGTTTTTGAAGCTAAGATTTAGTTCCGTCGCGGTATTTCCCAACATCGGAACCACCGCCGTATCGAGCATGTCGGCTATGATATCGCCGAACACCTCAGAAGAATCCAATGGTTTCAAAATCTTTCCGAAATCAACGCCGGACAAAGCGGAAAGGCTGACGGATCCTCCGCCAAGCAAAGCTGAAAGCATTTCCGTGGTGGTATAAGTGCCCAATCCGTAAATCAAATCGGCCACGACTTCGTTTTCCACCTCGGGATTGATGCTTTCCGGCAAAGTGATTTCTTTATTGAGCAACTGGCTTAAGAGATTCCCTAGCAAGTTGCGATAGGTTGTGTTCTTTTCGTCGTTGAGTATCTTATTGCCGACGACTCCGTTTAATAAGGTGATCAATTGGTCGTGATATTCGGCGAGTCCGCTTATTACATTGCTGATTTCCCTGGAGGAAGCGCCGGAAAGGTTATTAGCTTCGTTCATCACGAATTGGATCAAAGGCATACAGTCTTTGGCCACTTTCAACAAAGAAGCCAATTCGGAGCCAAAGTTATCCACATTCACATTTATGCTATCTATCCCAAGCTCCTTCAAAGCGTCGTTGCCGGTAAGGAATTTATTGGCAATGGAAGGCAAGGCGCTGGTTAAAATCTTCGAATCGTCGATGCTTTCGGCCAAGGCTATGAAACCGTCCAAAAGACCGTCGGAGATTGAATGGAGATTGCCATTCGGCTCATAGACTATGCCGGGCATAGCATCCAAATCTTTGATGAATTCTTCGCAAATCGGATCGGCGTTCACGAAATTTTTGACAACGCCCAAAATGCCACGCATTTCGACTTTGGCGTTTTCGTTTCTAACATCATAGGAAAGAGAATCGGAGAAAAGCTCATCTTTGACCGAGCTTAAATCAATAGTGGTATCCAAAGCGGAAGAAAGAGTATCTCCGATGAACTCGGTGATGGCTCCCATTCCGTAAGTCAAGAATGAGCAATCCATCAAGCAAGTCTTGCTATCGTCTTCCTCGCTTCCGGCGATGATTTCGGTTATTTCGTCGATATTACTAACGATGATGTCCAACAATACGTCGGTGTCTAATTCTTTCTCGCTGTCGACCAAGGAATCGACGATTAAGGCCGTGAGCCTATCGTCCAAGCCATTGATGTCGCAAAGAGAGGAATAGACGACGTTAAGTTCGTCTCCTAACGAAAGATTCGTGTAGGCATCATTCAATTTGGAGACGTATTTTCTGCCGGTGTTGGCGTCAGTCTCGTATTCGCAACCCTCGGTGCTTGGTAGGAAATCATTCAAACTTAAAGAGGAAGACGAGGAAGTTTCTTCGCTTCCGTCTCCCGTGGTTGTTTCGGTTGAAGTATCGCCAGAAGATAAACCATTGAGGGCATAGTTTACCAAGAAAACGGTAATCAAATCGTTGAACAGGTTCTTTTCGTCAGGACGTTTTGAGAATCTATCGAACAAATTGCTCATCGCCTCTTTGGAATCATCGGAGAACAACGAAGCGATCGAATCGGTGTCGAAATGGGCGGCTCCATCTACGTCTGTAAAGAAGTCGAATATATCTGAAGATTGCAAATCGGAAATGACGCCGCTAAGTTCTGAGACGGTCGCCGACCAATTGTATCCGTAATAATCAATGCCAAGCGAATTGCCGACATAAGTCTTTATGGCGTCCAAATTCAAAGCGAACTCCACCGCCATTGGCAACAAAGTGGTGACGAATGACGAATTGGCGATGGTTGAGATGATGTTTATGCCATATTCGGTCGTAAGCAACAAATAGATTTTGTCGAAAGTCGTCCCTTCGCTGGAAAGGATGCCGGAATTGATGACGTCCTTTGCCAAACCCGCGGCCTCGGAAACGATATCGATAGCCGAGGTGGTGACGGTTTCGGTGATGTTGGCTTGGGTGAGCATGCTCAAAAGCTGGCTATCCCAGCTCTTCCCTTCGTTATTGACGGTCCAAGAGAAGAAAGCTTTGGAGAACACGGAATTCTGATATGTGTCGATGGCCGTTTGAACGGTATTCAAAGTTTCGTCGTTGGCTTTTAGTTTCGAAGACTGAGAGGTTTCGTCTTCTTCTTTGGAAGCAAAGGAATTTACCATCGAATTGATGGTGCCGGTGATAGGGACGGCCACCATGCACAAAAGCAATAAGTTGATGACCAATTCCTCGCCCATGGAAACCCCACGGACTTTTTTATAAATAGTTTTTCTTCTTTGGCTACGAGGCAAGGCTTCGTTGGCCTTTTTCTCTTCTTTGGTTAGCTTGCGCTGAGATTTCGGGATGATGAATTTGAAAGCGATATGCCATAAAAGCCAGCAAAGGAACTTTCCTAAGGTGCATAGCAATATGCCAAATAGCAATATGACGACCAACTTAAGCAACGAGTTGGCAAGTCCCATGGCAAACGTCGAAAGATTCGTCGGGTCAACATTCATGTCGAATTGTTTTACCGCATCGGTGATCAAAGCCTCCAATGTGCCGGAAACGCTGGTTACTTGGGCACTGATAGTCTTTCCGTCTATCGTTACGCTGATGGACTTCGTTATCCATTTCGAAAGATCTAATGAGCCGATGGCGTTGACCGTCAGATCCAAGGTCAAGAAAATGGCCGTGATGGCGATAATAAAGAAAATAAGGCGGTAGGTGCCATAGGCCCAGCCGCGGAAAGCGCCGCGGAAAAGCGAGTACAAAAGCACAAAAATGACGAGTCCGAATAAGACCCAAAGCGCAATGTTCTCGTATTTGACCAAGGTGCTTGCGTCAAGCAATAAGTTCACGTGAGAAGCCTCCCAAAGAAAAATTATGCCTCATTATACAACGCACATAGCACGCGTGTAAGGTGTCATATATAACAAAAGCAAAGCTTTTGAAATATATTCGACTAATTATTTTCGTTTTGTGTTAATATCAACGCATGAAATTGCGGATAATGGAGAAGAAATGCGAAGGATGCGGGTCTTATTATGACCCAACATCCAGCCATTGCCCGAATTGCAAATCCGAAAACGGGGTTTTTTCCAGAAAACTCTATCCCGTCAACGAATCGGCCCCCGTCATTAAGCAAATATTGTTTTTCCTAATTGGTTTTGCCGGTTTCCAGTTAATCGGCATTTTGCTTCAAGCTATAGTCGGAGTTTTCGTCGATAAGGAGACTTTGCTTTATAAAACCATTATCAATTATTCGGCTTATGCCATTCTTTTCGTCATTTTGGCTTTATTGGTTTGGTCTTATTGGAAAACCATCGCCAAGGTCTTCAAAAACAAAAGGACTTATGCTGGATTTGCACTTGGTTTGATACTTATTGGCTTCAACTTAGGCTATTCGGCCATCCTCAGAGCTTGCGGAATCGAATCCAACAACAATCAACAAGACTTAGTAGAAATCATAAAATCCTCAAAGGCACTGGGAATATTGCTAATAGGATTTGCCGGGCCGATTTGCGAAGAGATAACCTACCGTCTTGGATTGTTCGATTTCCTAAAGAGGATTCACATCGCTTTGGCTTATGTGATCGGCGCGATATTCTTCGGCTTCATACATTTCGACTTTACAAACGCCGGTTCTCTCATCGAATGGCTCAATATCATCAATTATGTGGTGTGCGGAGCGATTCTTTGTTTCAGTAACGATAGGTTCGGGATAGGCTCATCGATGATCGCCCACATAATGAACAATGTGGCGTCTTTGATATTGGTATTGGTGTGAATATGAATAGGAAACTCTGCGTTTTGTCATCTTTCTGGCTGAAAATCATCGGATTGTTGACGATGACTTTCGACCATGTCGGGCTTTTTATCGAATTGTTTTATTCTTCTAGTAGCTATATAGGCGAAATAGGCCAAATATTCCGTTGCATCGGAAGATTGGCTTTCCCAATTTTCATCTTCTTGCTGGTGCAAGCCTTAAGGAAATCGAAAGACCCCGGCAAATATTTGCTTAGGCTTTTCTATATGTGGCTCGCTTTCTTTTTGATTGGCTTGGGTGTATTCATCGCCGCGGCTTGCGGGGCGGAAATCGATGTCTTAAGTCCAATGAAGGGTTCAATTCCCGGTAACGCATTCAATGACCTTTTATATGTTGGAATATTCTTATATTTGCTCAACCACAAGAACAAAAAACTTAGGTTCCTATGCGTTTTGCCACTTATTTTTATTGGCTGTTCATATGGATTTGACGTGGCCTGCTCTTATGGGTATAACGATTTTTATCTCTATTTCCCGGATTTCATCAGAGCCGACTATTCTTTGTATGGATTATTGCTAGGCTTAGGATTTTATTACGCCGAGCCAATCGCTTATAAGATAGCGGATAAGGCCTTGCTATATGAAACGGATGATACGGAATTAAATCAAAAAAGACAGGGATTGGCCAATTTGATGAGCGTGGCGGCCTTGGTTTTAAGCGTTGCGATCTTATATGGCATCTCATTCATTTATGGCTCCGCAGACCCTTTGCTATTTTCTTCGATAGCCAGTTTTTCCCTCATATCAGGTTTCTTCTTGATCCTATATAACGGAAAGAGGGGATATGACGCGAAATGGTTTAGATGGGCCAGCTATCTATATTACCCGGTGCATATCATTATCATAGGCGCCATCTTTGTCTTATTATCTTTATAGGAGGAAATTGACGATGATAATCCATCCAGAAAACGAAACCGAATTCAATGAGGCTATGAAAAACGATAAAGTGGTTATCGACTTTTTCGCCACTTGGTGCGGGCCTTGCATGCGTTTGAGCCCCCTTATCGAAGAAGTGGCGGAATCTCACCCCGAAATCACTTTCGTGAAAGTCGATTGCGACAAGCTTGGCAAAGTCGCGGCCCATTATAACGTATATAGCATTCCTGACCTTCGTTATATCGAAAACGGAAAGGAAGTCCGTTCCCAAGTAGGCTATATGCCTTTGCCATTATTAAAGAAATTCATCGGCGGCGAATAAAAATATATTCCATAAGACCATCTCTTGTGGTATATTTCCATTCGCACCCAGTGGACCATTGGTGTAGCGGTCTAACATGCCTCCCTGTCACGGAGGAGATCGAGAGTTCGAATCTCTTATGGTCCGCCACTGCGGGAGTAGTTCAATGGTAGAACCTCAGCCTTCCAAGCTGATCACGCGGGTTCGATTCCCGTCTCCCGCTCCATTGAAATCAAAGGATTGGCACGTTTGCGGCCAATCTTTTTTTATTTAAACGTGACGAATCGTCCACCACCATTGGCTTTTTTAACAACTACTCGATTTTTATCTTCAAAAGGTTTTTGGCGATAAACCCGGTAAGAATTCCGGTGAAAACCGAAATCAAGACTAATATTGGAAGATAATAACCGACATAAACCGTTTCCAAATAGATTATGGCCACCAATATTTGCCCAATCGAATGGAAAACGGCCCCAATGATGGAAACGCCTATAATGGAGAATTTCTTAAACAACAGCTTAAACAATATCATCGCGGCCAAAGACAAAACCATTCCGGCCACCGACATCCAAAATCCCATTTGGAATATCGTCCCTTTAAGCATTCCGGCAAGCAAAACCCTCATGATTGATATCACTATTGCTTCACCGATTCCGTCCTTATACAAAATATAAAGCACCACCGCGTTAGCTAACCCCAGTTTAATTCCCGGTATAGGTCCGGTCGGGATAAAGCCTTCTAAGATGGAAAGGACGATGGAAATAGCCAAAAGCATGGCTAACCGAGTGATTTTCCTAATGCTCATTGGATGATCGCATCATGCTCCGATGCGCCCTCTATGACTATATATACGGCGTTATAAACGCAGACTATCGGGTCGTTGGCGTGGCTAACATAGCCTTTGTTCACGCAATATTGATGAGGGCAGTTGCTCTCTTTTACCTTTATTTCCCCTTTATGGTAAGAGATTTTCATATCGCCGTTTTCGCCATGCACCGTTATTTCGTTTTCTTCCTCGGAAGCGGTCCTAAGATTGATTTCTTCAATTAATGTGTTTTTTACGTAAATCTTGGCGTAATTGGCAGAAGATTTGTTTTGGATGCAAGCGTAAACGATAATCGCGACAATGCACAAAAAAGAGATAACCGCCGCCAAAATCATGTCGGATTTGTGCTTTTTTAGGTTTTCTTTAATTTGTCCATTCATCTAAATTGACCGTATAGCTCTCCGAGCCGTCTATAACCATCGCACCAATATCGTGATTAGATACAAAGTCCTTTATTTCGCCATCGCTCATATTCATCATGGCTGTCGCATAAGCATCGAGCCTTCCGTTTATGTTGCGGTTTCCAGCGGTAAGCACCGCGGTTCTTTTAGCTAAAGCCGAGCCGGTCTTCGGGTCGATGATATGAGAATAGGTCTTTCCATCGATAACGTACTTTTGCTCTGTTATGGCAGAGGTAGCCAAACCGCAATTCTTCATTTTGAGGCTACAGCCGGCCTTATCAGCCACCAAAATGTTATAAAAGCCGGTTGCCGACTGCTTTTCGCCCATTAAAATCGAACTATAGCAAGTTACGAGGTAATTGCTTAGCCCTTTATTTTCGAATAATTCATATAAGGCGTCCAAGCACGCTCCTTTGGCAATCCCGCCCAAATCTATCTTTCCATTTCCTGTTCTTTGAACGTAATAGGAATCATTTTCCTTAAAGAAGGTTAACGAAGTCTCGTTTGCTTCTTTTAATAAAGTCTCAACGCTTTCTTCCGATGGTATTTCATTGAGATTAAACGAAGTCTTATACAGTTCCGAGAGATTGAACAAATAAGGCGAAAAATAGCCGTTAGTCTCTTCTTTTAGGGAATCGGATAAAAACAAAACGTCGTAAAGGTCTTTTGAAACCTCTATTTTTTCATTGGTTTGATTGATGTCATAAACGCCCGTAACGCCATAATAAGCCGCATAGGAATCGCACATCTTGCTATAGCTATCGATTATATCTTTGGCGGACTCGTAAGCCGAATCATCGTCTATGGAAATGTTGACTACGGTAGAAAAAGCGTATATAGGGTCTCTATATACGGTCCTTCCGCAGGAAGATATAAATGGAATCAATCCCGCCAAAGCCAAAAATCTGAGGTTCGTTTTCTTCATATATGGGTCTTAAATTTAGTCCCGTCCTCATCCGGATGCTCTTCCAGATATTTCAAGATAGGGTCAAAGTTCTTTTCTTTCTTGCCGACCTTGCATTTGGAGATCGTTTCTTCTTTTTTGGAAACGATGGCTTCCGCCAAGGCCCTACAGCCAGCATAACCGCAAGCCCCGCAATTGGCTCCCGGGAGAAGCTTGGCCACTTCGTCGATCCTTTCGTCTTCCTTAACGTATAAAACCTTGGAAGCGATGGCTAAAATAATCCCGAAAATCAATCCGATCCCAAGCAATATAAGCACGGCCCATATGACAGTCGGCCAATCGCTGGTCTCAGTTTGACTATCTTCCAATATCATAAGCATATAACTCAATGACTTCATTTTTTCTCCTCGCTTTCCTCGGATATGCGGTGCCCGCATTCTTTTACCGGGCAGCCTTTGCAATTTTCTCCCCCGATTTTTATATGCTCGCATCCTTTGGGAACCGGGGTTTTCCGATAAAGGATGAAGGTGATGATGAATATGGCCGCCAATAGAATCAATACGGCTATGGCGATGGCCAAATATTCCCCTTTAGTCAGCAACAAAATCATCTTAGATAAGTCCTGTTAGACCCATCATGGCAATGGCCATAATGGCCGCGGTAGCCAGGGCCACCGGGACGCCTTTCCAAGCCTTTGGGGTGTTAGCGGATTCCAATCTGACGCGAATGCAGCTGAAAACCACGATTATCAATAAGAAACCGATGGAGGTGCCAACGCCATTGGCTAAGGCCTCAACGAAGGTCTTTCCAGTGTCGGTGTTCCCTTGCACGACTCCCAAAACCGCGCAGTTGGTGGTGATCAAAGGGAGATAGATGCCAAGGGATTTATAAAGAGAGGGCGAATATTTCTTGATGAACAATCCGACCAATTGGACTAAGCAGGCCACCACCAAGATATAGGCTATGGTGTCCATGAATTCGATGCCTGCCGCCTCCAAAAGCATATAAAGCGGATAGCAAATCAAAGTAGCCATGATTATGACGAAGACCACCGCTAGTCCCATGCCCAAGGCGGAATTGACTTTTTTGGATACGCCAATAAAGGAGCAAATGCCATAGAAACGGGACAAGACCACGTTATCGACTAACATCGCGCTCAAAACGGCCAATAAGAATGTAACGAATCCCATTTTATTTGCCTCCTTCTATAGCTTTTGCCGCGGCTTTAGCCTTTTCTTCGGCGGCTTTGGCCCTAGCTTCCGCCAAAGCTTTTTTCTTTTTGTCGTCCTCAAGTTCCTTTTTCCTATTTCCGATAAAGGAAATGACGGCCAATATGGAGCCAAAGACTATAAAGGCCCCAGCTGGATTAGAGAATAGAGGAATCGAATAATCGTAAACGACGTTGGTGATGATTCCTTCCGCGTTTGCCTCAACCATCTTTAGAATCGGCAAACGGGTCAAAGGAATGAAGGTGAAGATTTTGCCAAAGGTTATCATGCCGGTTCCCAACACTTCCCTAAAGAAAGCAATAATTATGAGAGCCAACATATATCCGATGCCCATTCCCAAGGCATCAAGCAAAGATGGCAAGACCTTGTTTTTGGAGGCAAAGGCTTCCGCCCGTCCCAAAACGATGCAGTTAACGACGATCAGCGAGATAAATACGCCAAGCGTGCTATATAGTTCCGGCAAATAAGCCTGAGCCAACATCTTTACTATCGTAACAAAGGTGGCGATGACCAAGATATAAGCCGGGGTTCTTATCTCTTCCGGAATAACTTTCCTAAGCAAGGAAATCAAAACGTTGGAGCAAATAAGAACGATGGTGAACAATATGCCCATGCCTATCGCTGCCTCGATGGATTTGGTGGTGGCCAAAGCCGGGCAAGTGCCGAGCAAGGAAATAAACAAGGGGTTTTCGATGAATATGCCCTTTAGAAATTCTTTCTTATATGAGACTTTTTCTTCCGCCATATCATTCGCCTCCTTTCGTCACGCTCTTAGAATAGCTAAGGGCCTGATCGCACATATTCTTTACCAAAGTCGCCCCGTAAGTGGCCCCACAATGGGTGTCGATGGAATCGAAATCGACATTATCCGGGTCGGCTAAGAATTTGCCGATGTAGTTTTCTTCCAAAGTCGTGGCGTAGCTTTGGGTGTTGGTGACCACCACATAATTGGCAATCCTTTCATCTCTAATGCCAACCATCAAAGATATGGAACCATAAGCGTTTTTCCCAGAGGTGTAATAAACGTATCCGAGCACGCTTTCATCTTCTCTGTAAGCTTCGTATTCTTCCAAAACGTAGTTATACTCCTCAGAATTTATTTCTTTTGGCACATCAGAATAGGATGCAGCGTCCGAAAAAACTTTCTTTAAAGCTGTGTTTTGGGCTTTTTTGTCGTTATCCTCAATGGTTTTTTTGGTAAGCAGATTAACCCCGCCTAAAATTCCGGCGGCCACCGCGGACATCCCGCCTAGAATAAGGCCGATGGTTATGAATTTTTTATCGAATTTCAAAGCCATTATTTGATCCCTCCTATGCCTAAGCCCAAGCAGACGACCAATAAGCCGATGCAGATCAATACCGCGCCGATTATCCAGAATTTCTTGGTGAATTTCGGCGTGGACCATTTGTAATAATCCAAGACTGGGACGAGCATGTTGCTCAAAAGGATGGAGAAACCAACCCCTTCAGGAAGTCCGCCAAACAAACGGATTATGGTGGTAAAGGTCGCCGCGATCATGCCATAAAGAATGCGATTTGGCATGTTGCTTGGAGAGGTGACCGGATCGGTAAGCATGAAGGTTGCCCCAAAAAGCAAACCTCCACTAAGCATTTGGGTTCCAACGAATGTTCCGTAATCGATGTTTCCTTTCGTTGAATAGAAAATACCGGCAATCAAAATATAGAACAAGAAGGTGGCCAAATAAGACAAAGTCACCCTAAAGTCGATGCTTCTTCTGATTAAGAGATAAATTAAACCGATGAGGATGCAAATGACGCATACTTCGCCAAGAGTCCCGTTGGTTTTGCCTAAGAACAAATCTAGCATCGAATAGGTTCCGTAATCGGCCTGAAGCGGGGTTGCCGATGCAAATCCGTCCGGCAACAAAGAGTTGTTGATGGTCTTATAGGATCCGCCAAACATCAATTTGGCCGAGCACATGCCAACCACCGCGGGGTTGAAGATATTGCTTCCCAATCCGCCGAAAACCAACTTTCCGAGGATGCAGCCAAACAACGAGCCGATGAATGTGGCATACCAAGAGGCGCCGGCAGGCATGGCCATGGCAAATATCAAAGCCGATACCAACGGAGCCAAGAAATTGTTGATGGTATAAAAGGAATAGGCGTGTTTGATCTTTTCTTTGAAGGTGTGCTTGTCGGTGGATTTGGGGAATTGGTTCCTTATGCCCACATATATCGCTTCCGCGCCAACCCAGGTGACTATCGATATCCCGATGATCATCAATGCCTTCAATCCCCAGGCGATGAAGGAAAATATCAAGCAAGGCAGTAATGCGATGACAACGTCTAACATCATCCTCGCCACCGTCGCCTTTCTCCTTATATGCGGAGCGGTTTCTTTAACTATCGTTATATTCTCGTTCATAGTTTCGCAATCACCTTAGCCCTTCTTACATAGTCCGTGACTTTTATTTTCGAGGTGCAGGAATAGGTGCATAAGCCACATTCGATGCATCTTAGCGGATTCAAAGCCTTAATTCTCTCTTTGTCCATCGCTTTGACCGCGTTCATTATCGAAACGGGTTCCAATCCCGCCGGGCAGGAGTAGACGCAAGAGCCGCACCTAACGCAAGGCTCTTCTTTGTATGTCCTTTCGTTCATGACGATGCAGCTGGTCACGGTTTTAGAGACTATGCAATCGTCGTTTGGCTCGGAAGTCCCCATCATCGGGCCTCCCAAGATGAATACCTTCGGTTTCTCTGGGTTAACGTAACCGCCGCAATATTTTTCGATCAAATCCTTGATTGGCGTTCCGACCTTAACCCTGAAATTCATGGGTGTTTTTATCCCATCCCCGGTTATAACGAGGTTTCTCTCGGTAACGGGCATGTTGAATTTGATGGCTTTATAAATCCCGATGACCGTGGAAACGTTGAAGTTGATTATCCCGCGTTTGGCCGGAAGCTCTCCGCTTTTTAGCTTGATGCCAAGGCATTCTTTGATCATCGCGACTTCCCAGCCCTGAGGATAATAGTTCTCAAGCTTTTGAATCTTTATGCCTTTTTCATCGGAAAGATATTTGGTATAGGCATCGTATAAGTCATCATATTTCTTTTTGATGCAGATGATGCAATCGGGGCAAGAGAAAGCCTGCATGATGTAATGCAATCCTTCGATTATTTCCTTGGGCTGTTCCAACATCGCCCTGTGATCGGCGTTTAAATAAGGCTCGCATTCGATGGCGTTTATCAAGATATGCTCGATTTTGTCTTTAGTTTGGAATTTAACGGCCGTAGGGAAGGAAGACCCTCCAAGCCCGACGTTGGACATATCGGCGATGATTTTGGTCATATCGTCCTTGCTTAAGGCCTTTATCTCTTCTTCGCTTCTTTCTTTTATGGAATCCGCGAGAGTCTCTTTGAAATCGTTTTTGATCTTTATGAATTTGACGGGCTTCCCGTTTTTGTAGGTGTGGGTCTCATATCCCACAAAGGTCCCCGAAACGCTGGAATGGATAGGCTGCTCAAAAAACGGGCCATGCCTCATTCCGATTTGCTGACCCAATTTCACTTCGTCCCCTTCCGAAATTGACACATCCGCCTTTGGGCAACGGGAATTGCTGGTGGCGATATATACATATTCCGGGTCTAAGACATTAACGGTCTCAAGCTCCTTTGGAAGGTTTAACACATTTGGAATCACTTTGGTTTTTGCGATCATACATCTGTTTCCTTATAAATATTCTATTTATCCTACTACGGCGATTTTGCTTTTCAAAATGCTTTTTGAGTATTAACTCAAATATAACAATCTTACTTTTGGTCAATATCTTTCACTCTTTGAATTAATTCAAAAGATCGCCGTTGATTCGTCATCTTTAAAATGACGTTTCCTTGTTTCTTTGCTTATCTTTCAAGCTTATTAGAGGGCATAATATAGCCATGAAAAAATTCCTTTTGGCTTCCAATAACGAACACAAAATAAAAGAATTCAAAGAAATGCTCATCCCTTTCAATATCGAAGTGATAACCCCAAAGGACTTAGGAATAGATTTGGAACCGGAGGAAAACGGCAAGACGTTCAGGGAAAACGCCTTGATAAAAGCCAAGGCCTTTTATGAAATTTGCCAAATTCCCACCATCGCCGACGATTCGGGCTTATGCATAAAGGCGTTAGATGGAAAACCCGGGATATATTCCGCGAGATTCGCCAAAGAAAAGGGAGGGTATGAGTCCACTTTTTCCTATTTGTCCAAAGCGTTGGAAAATGAAAGCAAGGAAGCCAAATTCCATTGTTGCATCTGCCTTTACGACGGAAAATCCCCTCTATATTTCGAAGGGGATTGCCCAGGATATTTGCTCGATAAGCCGGTAGGAGACAAAGGATTCGGATATGATCCTATATTCCATAGTTTGGAAGGGGATATTGACTTTGGAACGGCAAAAGAGGAAGAGAAAAACAAATATTCCCACCGAAGCAAAGCATTAAAGAAATTCCGCGACTACTTAAATGACAAAAACGAAGCTCAAAACGATTAAGGCTTGAGCGCAAAGATAACTGAGCATGATGTAGAAATCTTTCCTTTTTATATCATGCCTAAACAAAGTGAAAATCAAAACGATGTCGCTGATGATGAATAATATCGCGCCCACCGCGACAAGAACATATAAGTGATTAGAAAGCGAGCATAAAGCCAAAGAGGAACCCAATAAGGACACCAATGCCCCCGAATAGGCAGCCAATCCCGGACCTAACATCTTATTTCCGTTAACAACGTATAACATAGGCTTTATCAAACAAACCGCCACTATGGCGTAGCAACCAAGCCCCACCAGATAACCCCACCAAGGCATAATTCCCGATTCATAAAGAATGGTCAACATATAGCCCACATAGCAAATATGCCCCAATAAGAATGAAGTGGTTCCCAAAACCAAATAGGTTTTTTCCTTTTTGATCAAGAAGAAATCCCCGATCGCCCCGAAAAAGGCCCCGAGGTATATCGGCCAAGCCGTGGGTCTCACGCATACGGCGGAAAGCCCCAAAAAGAGCAAGCAGAAGGATTTAGATATCCTCCTTAGTTTGTTCTTTTCCAAAAAAGCGACGGCCAAATGAAACAGTGATGCGGCTATAAATAAGCCCATGAATATCCAGAAGAATATGCGTTGGATATCAGAAATTCTTTCTAACATAGCCAATTAGTCTATCATTTGTTTATGGAAAACGAAAAGAAGAGACTTGGCGTCAGAGAATGGATCGCCATCATATTGATCGGATTTGCTGGCCAATTGGCTTGGGCAATCGAGAACAATTACATCAACATGTGGGTGTATTCCCAAACCGGGAATTCCGAATACATAACCTGGATGACGATGGCTTCCGCGGTCGCGGCCGCCATAACAACATTCTTTATGGGAGCCTTGTCGGATAGGCTTGGATCAAGAAAATATTTCATCGCCGGCGGATATACTATTTGGGGCGTGTCGGTCTTTGCTTTCTCTCTGATCTCAAGGCACAACATGGCTTTATCTTACGGAGCCCAGTCCGCGGCCTTATGGGTCGGAATATGGATGACGGTGATAGATTGCGCAATGACTTTCTTTGGCTCCACCGCCAATGACGCCTGCTTCAACGCCCACGTAACGGACGTCACCAATAAATCCAACAGAGGAAAGGTAGAATCGTTCCTTTCTATCCTCCCGCTTATTGCCACCATAGTCGTCCTTCTTGTTCAAGGACTTGTCGGAGCAGGTTCTTCCCCAACTTCAGAACAGCAAGAGGAGATAAATGCTTTGGGCATTACCGCCGCGGAATATCTAACTAAGCCATGGATGATATTCTTCGGGATATTTGGAAGCATCATCACCATCATCGGAATCGCCTCTTTCTTCATTTTCCCGAAAGAGAATATCGTCCCCAATAAGCAACGTGGCTATATGGCCTCGGTGATATATGGCTTTAGGCCTAAAGTAATCAAATCCAATCCGGATTTCTATATCGCCTGCTTGGCCTTTATGGCGTTCAACATGGCCATGGATTCGTTCTTGCCATATTTTATGGTCTATTTCCAAAACGACCCGAATATCCATGGTTTTGGATTGAATCTCACTGGGATGAAGTTCTATTTGATCGTCGGAATAATAATAGTCGTAGCCTCTTTGATCGTAATAGGGATAGGGCTCGTTATGGATAAAATAGGCAAAAGGAAATTGTTATTGCCCTCCATCGGAGTCGCCTCTATCGCCTTTTTGCTCATGTTCTTTGCCAAAGACCTTTGGCTATTAGGCGTGGCTGGAGCCCTTATGATGGGTGGATATTTGGTCGGAACGGCCGTGCTTGGGGCTATGCTAAGGGACGAAACGCCGGAAGGGAACGCCGGATTGTTCCAAGGAGTCAGAATCGTAATGACGGTAATGATACCAATGATAGTGGGCTCTTCCGTTAGTTCGGCCATAATGAAAGCCACCGGCGGAACGGAAATAAACGAATACGGAGAGACTGTGGCCACCCCAACCAATGCCATGTTCTTGGTGGCGTTGGGATTCTTGCTGTTGTCTCTTATTCCCTGCGTTTGGCTATTTGTCAGAAAATCGAAACAAGAGAAATCGTCGATTAAATAAAACAATTCCTTATCTCAATTTATTTGCTTTTAGCTACCATTAGTCTGGTTTTCCCGTATCTCTTTTCTTTCGAATAAGAATAAGAAGGGTTATCAAACGGAGGCTTATCGCCTTCGTATTCCAAAATGATCCTTCCGTTTTCCTTAAGCAAAGAACGCTCTTTTATGATGAATAAGGCTTTTTGATAAGCTTCATGATAGGCATAAGGCGGATCGATGAAGATCAGATCGTATCGCAAATTTGTCTTTTCAAGGAATTCCAGCGAGTCTATAAAATGAACCTTGCCGTTTTTCTCTTTCAAACTTTCCAAATTGTCCTTTATGGCCTTATGGCAATTTGGGTCTTTTTCGACGAAATCGCAAAAAGAGGCGGAATTCGACAAGAATTCGATGCCGACCGCTCCTGAACCGGCGAATAAATCCAAGCATGTCGCATTGGATATATATTCTCTGGTCATATTGCCGATAGCTTCCCTCACCATCGATTTGGTGGGGACCAGAAGATTGTCGGGAACGTATATGTTCCTCGATCTATATTTGCCGGAAGTTATCTTAATCATCGTTATCTACCCCGGTCAGAGTCTTGTTGCGGTAAGGCCCGAATATGATGTCGTCGACTTGCATATATAAATCCCTGATCAAAACATAAGCCTCGTTATAGGCTTTCACCAAAGGATGGGAATCCAATTGCTTTTTTATCTCATGCAAGGCTTTTCTTTTTTCCTCAATCGCCTCTTTGTCCTTCATTTGCATGGCCAAGGAATAATCTTCGGAGGCAGCTTCCAAACGCTTGGAAAGATGGAATACCTCTTCAGATTCCATCATGGCTTTTTCCTTTTCTTTGAGATCTTGGCTCCTTATATCGTTTTTAAGCGCCTTAGCCAGTTCCCTTATCGCGTTTTCTTCGTTGAGATTCATAAGATGAATTTTAAGATAATCGAAAGCAATATGCTATAATACGTTCGTTATGCTAAAAATCGTAAAAGACAACGCGAAATCATTGCATTCCCCCTCCAAGTTGGTGGAATTGCCGGTCTCTGAGAAAGATAGGGACACCATTTTGGAAATGTATAAATACCTCCTTTTGACCCAAGACGAAAAATATAGGGAAGAAAATCCAAAGGTACGCGAAGGGGTTGGGCTTGCCGCCCCTCAAATCGGAATAAACAAGCAAATGTGCGTCGTAGCCTACCAAGACGGGGACGAATTTGTCAAACATTTGATGATAAACCCAAAGATTGTGGTTTCCTCGGTAAGGAAATGTTACCTAAGGGGAGGGGAAGGCTGCCTTTCGGTTGATAAAGAGCACCCAGGATATATCGTAAGGGACTATCGCATCGAAGTGGATTACATCGACGGCGAGACATTGGAAAAGAAACATGTTAAGGCAATGGGCTTTGAAGCCATTGTCATGCAACATGAGATAGATCACCTCAAAGGCATTCTTTTCTACGATCACATCGATATCAAAAACCCATATTCCCATCCAGATAACGCCGTGGAAATATAAAAATTCGATACATAAGCCATCTTTTGTGCTAAAATCCTTTAAGCGCACGAAAAATAGGCTTTTTAAGTCTTGTTAGTGAGGTTTATTGATATGGCAGGTTACGTATCGCCAACCAACGTCTTTGCCCTTGGGGGATTGGCGGAAGTCGGCAAAAACACATATTGCTTCGAAACGGAGCGTTCTTTGATTATCGTGGACGCCGGGGTCCGCTTCCCTGAAGCCAACCTTCCTGGCGTGGATTACGTAATCCCCGATTACACATATTTGAAGAACAACCGCTCGAAAGTGAAGGCTTTGTTCATAACCCACGGACACGAAGACCATATCGGCGCCGTTCCGTTTTTGGTGAGAAGCTTATATATTCCCGTCATTTACGCCCCGAGATTGGCCGCTGCTTTGATAAGGCACAAATTGGATGATGCCAGAATAAAAGAAAACGTAAAAATCGTCGAAATAGACGAAAATAGCGTAGTCCCCATCGGAGACGACTTCACCGTCAGCTTCATAAGGGTCACCCACTCCATCCCCGACGCTTTTGGTGTCGTTATCGATTCCAAAGCGGGAAGAATAGTGGATACGGGCGACTATAAGATCGACCTCACTCCGGTTGGCCCTAATTTCGAATTGACGAAGTTGGCCAAATTGGGCGCTGAAGGCGTGGATTTATTGCTCAGCGATTCCACCAATGCCGAAATCGAAGGCTACACCCCTTCGGAAACGGCTGTCAGAAAGGACGTCGACGCCATATTCGACAAAGCCCCTGGGAGAATAATCGTATCCACCTTCTCCAGCAACATAAACCGTATCCAACAAGTCGTCGAATCGGCCGTCCAACATAATAGGAAAATCTGCATTTTGGGCCGCAGCATGGTCAATGTAGTTGGCATAGCCAGAGATTACGGATACATAAAAATACCCGATGCCAACTTAATATCCGACGATATGGTAAGGAACCATAAAGCCAGCGAGATTTGCATTCTTTGCACCGGTTCCCAGGGAGAAGAGATGGCCGCCCTCTCCCGCATAGCCAACGGCACGCACAAAACCATACGCATTATGCCCGGAGACACCATCGTATTCTCTTCCAATCCAATTCCGGGAAACGGGGCCATGGTCGACAAATTGACCAATGCTTTGATCAAGCAAGGCGCAGACGTAAAGCAAAACGGATTGTCCTTCTCTTTGCATTCTTCCGGCCACCCTTCCAAGCAAGAATTGAGATTGATGCTCAAATTGGTCAACCCCAAGTATTTCATGCCAGCCCATGGCGAATACCGCATGTTGAGACTGCATGGGGAATTGGCAGAGACCGTTGGAATAAAGAAAGAGAATGTCTTCATTTGCGAAAACGGGGACGTCCTTACTTTAAACAATCATAAGGTAACCAGAGGAGGGCATGTGCCCGCCGACGACGTATATATCGACGGCAAGGATTTAGATGGGCTTTCTTCCAACATTATAAGAAACAGGGAGACTTTGACCCATGAAGGCGTGGTAAACGTCGTTTGCACTATCGATTCCAGAACCAATAAGATTGTCGTCCCACCGATAATCTATGCCAGGGGCTTTGCCACCCAAGGAACAGATCATGTCAGCAGACACATCCAAATCGAAGCGGAAGAAGCCTTGAAGAAGGGATTGTCTTTGAAACTGCCGATTTCCGAATTGAAGATAAATATCCGCAACGCCGTTTCCAAATACATAGCCCGCAAAACAGAACGCAACCCAATGATTTTAGCCATCGTCATGAACGTTGCCTCCAGAAAATGAACTTCATATTGGCCTCCAATTCGCCACGGAGAAAAGAAATATTAAGCTCGTTGATCGAGGATTTTGACGTTATTTTCCCTTTGGTGGACGAATCCGTCTTGCTTAACAAAGTCGAGCCTTTGTCTTTGCCGAAAGAGGAAGCAAAGCTAAAAGCCGAAGCCATAATAATAGAGCATCCATCTTCTTTTGTCCTTGCCGCTGACACAATGGTTTTTGTAAACGATAAGCCATTAGGAAAACCGAAAAACAAAGAAGACGCGATAAGGATGCTTTCCCTCCAATCCGGAAATAAAGAGAAAGTGATAACGGGATTCGCTTTCTATGACGGAAAGAATCTCATTGTTTCCGAGGATATCACCATCGTCGAATTCAACACCTTAAGCAAAGAAAAGATATTGGATTACATTCAAAAATATCAGCCATTCGATAAGGCCGGAGCCTATGGCATCCAAGACGAATTCGGGCTGATAAAAAAGATTGAGGGAAGCTATTATAACGTCATGGGTCTCCCGAAAGAGAAAATAGAAAAATTATTCAGAGAAAAGGGAATCGTATAATTCTTTGGCTCCGTCTTTGACCACCAAAGTCAATTTGTCGGAAGCTTGTATAAAGCCGGTCACTCCGGCTTTTTTTAATGCCTCATGGTCAATCTTGGAGAAATCTTTCAAACAAACTATGATGCGGGAACCCCTAAGTTCTTTGGAAACGACGTTTTCGCTTCCGCCCAAAGCCATAGCGCAGTTATTTCCATCCACTTTGGCTTTGGAAGAGGATTTTCTTCTAGATAAAACCAAGAAGAGAATGGTCCCGAAAATGATCAAAAAGGCGAATACCCCGATGATTGCCCACGCATAAGTGGGTAAGGAAGTGCTTTCAAGAATTACAAAGGAAATCATAACGTGGTTATAATAACATAACCGAGGACAAATATGAGCAACGCGATAGAAATAGAAGCCAAAGCATTGGTAAGCAAAGAAGAATATGAACGCTTGGTAGTCAGATTCAGCGACTACGATTCTTTCATCCAGAAAAATTATTATGTGGACAGCGACGATATGTCGTTAAGGAAAGAAGGCCTTGGATTAAGAATCCGATATAGGGGAGGCCATTACGACATGACTTTGAAAGCCCCTTTATCGCAAGGTTTATTGGAAAAGACGGCCAGACTCACCGAAGAGCAATTCGATTTATTCGAAAAGGTCGGGGTTTTCCCCAATAACGACATCAAGCATTTCCTCATCATGATGGATATCGAAGTGGAGAAATTGAAAATTTTGACTTCCTTGACCACCAAAAGAACGGACATTCCCTATATGGGTGGAAAACTCTCGTTGGACGAAAATGAGTACAATGGGGTGAGCGATTACGAAATAGAGCTCGAATTCAACAACGAAGCAGACGCGACGAACTTATTGAAAGGATTGTTGGAATCCGAGAACATAAAGTTTGCCTTAAATAAAAAACCCAAGGCCATAAGGGCTTTGGATAGCAGAAGATAATAAATAACGGCGGTCGATTCGGCTGCCGTTTTCTTACCTAAAGGATAGAAGACTCGCTTTTGGATTCGCAGGTCTCGTAAACCGGGCATTCGTTTTTGGAGCAATACCCGGCCGCCAATTTCTTTAATCTTGGCAAAAAGACGGTTATTTCCTCTTCGTTATATCCGACTAGGATTCTCCTATCGTCGACCATGATTGGCCTTTTCAACACGGATGGGTTTTTCAAAATGAAGTCTATCAGTTCGGAGATCTTCATCGAATCGATATCTATTTTGTTTTCGCTTAAGACCTTGCTTCTTTTCGAAATGATGTCGGAAGTCCCATTTTCCGATTTATATAACATTTGGATTATGTCTTTCTTGGTAAGCTTGCCAGAAAAGATATCGATGGCTTTGTAAGGTATTTCTTGCTCCTTGAACCAAGCAAGGACTTTTCTGCAGCTTGAACAGCTTGGGGAATAATAGATATTGATCATAAGGCTATATTATCACTCGTGGCAAATAGTATCGACGGACATTATAATAAGTCAATGAAAAAGAAGCTTATCGCCTTGGATATCGATGGGACTTTGACCAACGGAAACCTCCCTTTGAGCGAGAAAACGATTAAAGTCCTTAGGGAACTAAATAAAGAAGGCCATGAGATAGTCTTGGCCTCAGGGAGACCCATAAGGGCCATTTTGCCATATTTAAACGAAATAGGGATCACTTCTCCCTTCATCGCCTATAACGGCCTTTGGGCCCACCGCTCCACCTCTTTTTTGATTAAGAAAGGCTATATGTTCAAGAAAGAGATAGTCCAAGAGATATATGACAAAGCAAAGGATAAACTCATCTCTTTCATGGCTGAGTCCGAGACCAACATTTATTGCTCGTCGCACGATGATTATCTGGATATGTATTTCCCTTATGCCGGAATGAACGAGATAAAAGGGGAACCCGTCAAAATTAAAGAAGACGTTCTAACAGTCTTATTTAAGTGCGAGGACGAAGACGTGGAATTCTTGAAGGAATTGGTCGAATCCTATCCCGGATACGGCTATAGGCATTGGACTTCGTCCCCTTATTCGGAAATGTACATGAAAGGCATAGACAAAGGCTTTGCCTTAAGTTTGATCCAAAAGGCTTTGAATATAAGCAAAGAAGATACGATTGCAATCGGAGATTCCGACAATGATTTCGAGATGCTTGAAAAGGCTAAATATGCCTACGCCATGAAAGATTCGAAATCAAAAAAGCTCCTATCTTCCTTCCCTCATACTAAGAAGGGATTATTGGAAGACGGAGCGGCGTTGACTTTAGAAGAGCTTTTGCTGACTAAGTGATTATTTGCCTTTGCCGACATGCACCCTTATCGAATAAGGGGTATCTTTAGCTAGCCTACAAGCTTCTTTAATGGCCTCGGCTTGGCTATCGAAGCCCATTATCATTCCGGTGTCGGAGCAAACCAATTGCCATTTCTTATCGACAGGATTTATGTGAATGATCTTAAGCGGGGAGATTTTCTCTTTGGTTATTTCGGGATTTTCGCCTTCTTCGGCCAATTCGTTGATAGTCTCATCCAATGAGGCGACTTTGCCCTTTATTCCGATATTGTGGAATATAAGTAACAATATGCCTAAGACCATTAAGGCGACCAAAATTACCCCGATATAGAGCAAATTGGTGGTCCAACCTTCTTTCCAAGTCGCGGCTTGCAAGAAGAAGATGGGGGTTTCCAATATGCCCAAGGCATTCAAGACGATTATCAATATTCCGTATAAAACCGGAATCAATATGGCGGTCCAGAAGAGTTTGTAGCTTAATGCCCTTCCCTTTTCGATGAAGACGAAGGAAACGAAGGACAATAAGAAAGGAATAACAATAATAGTCAAACCATAAGGGGTGGTAACCAATGATATAAGCGAAGGATAGCCGATATCGGCTTCGGGAGTCACCAACGTAGTCATCACTATCAAATAAACGACCAAGAAAAATATGGCGGAGGTGGTTATGAATTTGAGCCAAACCGGGAACCCGGCCAATTTATGATCTTTTTTCTTTAAGGCGAAAGCGTCGGTTATGGCCATCACCAATCCGGCGATCCCCAAAGGCCAAGCGGTCTCTATTTGGGCCAATTGGGACGAATTGATGGATTCTGGTTTTATGATCAAAACGTAAATGGTGCCAACCAAAATACATAGGAATATCAAGGCGTTCAAAACCAAAGACGTTATCTTCATGCCTTTTTTCATAAAAGACCTCCTAAAAGAAAGCTTAAAAACTCAAGCACCTATAAATTGTAATAGATTTTCGATGAGCAAGTCGACTTTATTTTGAGCCATTTTTTCATTTGAAGCTATTGCTTCGGCGTAAAACTTGCACTTTGGCTCGGTGCCAGACGGCCTAACGGCTATCCAAGAGTTATCTTCCAATATATATTTGATGACGTTCGACTTAGGCAAGGACAATGGAGACGAGTTGCCTTTGTCGTCTTTTTTTAAGGAAAGCTCGCAATCGATGGTCTCTTTGATTTTTAGTCCACTTATCTCTCTAGGGCCGTTTTCCCTCAATTTATCCATTATACCTTCCATTTCGCTTAGCCCTTTGGAGCCCGAAAAGGCTTTGGAAACGGTTTTGGCTTTATGGAAGCCATATTTCTCTCCCAATTTATTCAAAGCCTCGCCGAGGTTCATCCCTTTATGGAAATAGAACAAAGCGCATTCGGAATACATCAATATGGCTTGTAAGCCATCTTTGTCTCTTACAAATGGAGATATGAGGCATCCATAAGATTCCTCATATCCGAATTCGAAATGAGGGCCTCTCCCTTTATCTTCGTAATAGCCGATTCTATCTCCTATATATTTAAAACCCGTAAGGAAGGTTTCAACCCCTATGTTATAAGAAGAAGCGATGCTCCTAGGCAAAGAGGAAGAGACGATGGTGTCGTAGATGACCCCATCTTTGGATAAAATGCCTTTGTCTTTTCTTTCTTTCAGCAAATAGTCCAACAATATCGAAGCGGATTCGTTTCCGGTCAGTCTCTTATATTCGTTGTCTCTGTCTAAATAAGCAAGGCCACATCTATCTCCGTCAGGGTCGGTCATAACCACCAATTGGGCCCCGACTTTCTTAGCCACTTTAATGGGCTCAACATACGCATTCTCCTCTTCGGGGTTTGGGGATATGACGTTACTGAAATCTGGGTCCGGTGAACATTGGTCTTTAACTGGGATGAATTCATAGCCCAAGTCGGAGAAAATGCGAACCGCGTTAACATAAGAAGTACCGTGGTTGGGGGTATAAACGATTTTGAAACCCTTTTTGTCCAAATTTGGATTCAATTGGATTTCCTCGACCTTTTTTACATATTCGTCGTCATATTCTTTGCCTAGCACGATGGTTTCGCCTTTTTTATCTGATAAAGGCGAGACTTCCGCGCTTAGCTCATCGGGTAACAAAGATAGTTTGTGTAGGAACGGTTCTATGCTTTCTGGCGTTAAAGCGCATCCTTTATGATCATAGACCTTAAAGCCATTATATTCCTTAGGGTTATGGGAAGCGGTTATCATCACCCCTCCCACCGCTTTGGCTTTTCTGATCGCAAAGGAAAGCTCGGGGGTAGGCCTTAAGGAATCGAATATGTAGGCCTTTATTCCTTGCTCATTCAAAATCTTGGCGGTCAGCAAAGTGAATTCCCTCGATTTATGGCGGTTATCATGGGATATGACCACCCCTTTTTCTTTGGCGTCTTTATATTTCTCCAGCAAGAACTGCCCAAAGGCTATGACCGCCTTTTTCACCGTCCACTCATTCATGCAGTTGGTACCGGGAGAAAGGATTCCCCTCATCCCGCTGGTGCCAAACTCGATGTCCTTGAAAAAATAGGCATCCTTCTTTTCGTCGGGCAAGTTCTCAATTATTTCTTTATCTTCTTTGCTAACCTTAGTAGAGGAAAGCCATCTGTTTATGTTATATATCGCCGTTTCGTTCATATTTTCACCTTCAATGAATCTAATATATCTCTCTTATCTTTTGGCATATCTGCTATGAATTTCTTCTTGGAAAGATAATCCAATGGTTTTTTAATTTCCCCGAAAGAAAGGCTATAGGCGTGCAAGAATTGGTCTTTTAGGGAGAACGACTCCTTAAGGGTCTTATTTACCATAAAATCGCCATATTTCTGATCTCCGGCTATGGGGTGGCCAATATAAGATAGATGAGCCCTTATTTGATGGGTGCGGCCGGTTATAAGCTCGCATTCTAGTAAGGTAAAGCCATCATACGCCTTTATTGGCTTATATAACGTTTTGGCGGTCTTCCCGCCTTTGCTTATGGGGCAAACCATTACCTTCCCTGTCTCTTCGTCTTTCTTTAAAGGCGCGTTTATCTCGCCTTTTTCTTTTATTTCCCCGACCACCAAGGCGTAATATCTCTTATCCAATTGGTCTCTTTCTTTAAAGAGCCTTTCTAGTTCTTTCAACGAAGAATCTTTCTTTCCGAATATCACCAAGCCCGAGGTATTCCTATCCAGCCTATGAGCGGGGGAAGGGACGAAGGAAGGCTGGTTGGGATCAAATTCCCCTTTTAGGTAAAGATAATCCAAAACGGCCTGGGTTAAGGTGTTTCTTTTTTCTTTGCTATCCCCTATCACCAATACCCCGCTTGGTTTATTGACGATAAGGACATAGTTATCCTCATATACGATTTCATATGGGAATTCCTTCTTTTCCACCGGACGGGCTTTATGGAAATCCTTTAATTGCTCATCGGTGACGAATATCTTCACTTCGTCCCCGGTCTTCAATATATAGTCCGGATTGACCCAGTGGGAATTGACTTTGATATCTTTCTTCCTGAAGGCTTTGTATATAAAGCCAAGAGGCGCCTCTTTCAGAGACTTCTTAACGAACTTCTCGACCTTTTGCCCGTCTTCCCTCTCGCTGACCTTATATATAACCATGGCTAAAGTATATTACTTGTGCATTGAAAAAGGAAAGGAAGGCACATATAATACATAACGCTCACGGAGGAATACCCAAGTGGCTGAAGGGGCGGGCTTGGAAAGCTCGTAGTCTTCGAAAGGGGAGCTAGGGTTCAAATCCCTATTCCTCCGCCAGAAATAAAAATCACCCCAAAATGGGGTGTTTTTTTATGAAATTTGATCGAAATGTAATCATTCATGTTCGAAAATTTGTGAAAATAAGGCAAAATCAATAAACCAATCATTTTGACCAAAGGCGATTTGAGAGAAACCGATAATTATCTATATTTGCCTCTTGCTATGGCATGTTTCTTATAAAAAAACACAACGCAAATTTTGCAATGCGTTAAAATCGCTTTGCTATTGCGAATCAAAGTGTATTCCACATAGTTATAAATGTGTTCCTGCATATTTTTTTCAATCCAGAAGATATAGTGTTCATTTTTAAGCCAATCTCGTCAATGCTCACGAGTGTAGACTTTAAATTAAGGTTTAATTCATGATTTTATAAGCGTTTTCCTTCGGCTGTTTTTCAATATTTCCTAATTTTTCGTTTATAGATCCAATTCCAGCCAATGTTTTTTCTCTAAATTGGTGGGTATCAAAAAGATTAAATAACTCTTTCACAGACGAAGCTCTGCCTGGAGAGGGGAGTGCGGACAAAAAACTGGCCCAAGAGGCCATAGAAAAGTTTATGGAATCCGAACTGTCGGCTTTTTTCGGGATACGAGAGATACGATCGCAAGAAAGGCGACAATTCCGGCGATTCCCGCAACGGCAGGTCCAAACGAAGCATAGCCACGTCGTTCGGGCCGATCTCCATAAACGTGCCGAGGGACAGGAACGGGGGCTTCAAAACCGCAGCCGTCGAGCCGTACAAGAGAAAGACCGAAGTTATAAGCTCCGCCATACTCAAGCTCTATTCGGCCGGTATGACCGACGACGAGATGAGGGTCGTAATCGAATCGCTTTACGACGCCAAGGTGTCAAAATCCTACGTAAGCTCGGTCACGGACGCCGTTTTGGATGACGTCGAGGCATTCAGGAAAGCCCCGATGCCAAGCGATATTTTCTGTTTGTATTTGGATTCGACCTACGTTCCGTTGAGGAGGGGCACGGTCCAAAAGGAAACAGTGAACATCGCCATGGCGATAGACGCCGAGGGAAGGAAAACAGTCCTTGGCTACTCAATAACCCCTGAGGAGTCGGCGAAAGCCTACGGGGAACTGCTGGAATCGTTCGCGTCGAGGGGATTGAGGAGGGTCGAGATCGTAGTCTCGGACTTCGTGGCTATTTCCAAGGCCGCCGACCGCAACGGGGCGGCGACCCTCCTAAGAGGGTTCCGTGACAAGTGGGGATCCAGATACCCGAGCGTGAGGCGATGGCTCGAAAGGACCGAAGGCATCATAACCTTCATGGATTACCCGGCGGAGATAAGGCGCCTCATATACACGAACAACCCGATAGAATCCATGAACAAACATATAAAAAGGGAATTGAAATAACAAATACAGTTCGTGACGGAAGAGGCGTTGGAGAAAAGGCTAGTGACCATGTTTTTGCATTACAACATGGGTTTGTCCACGAGAAAAGTAAAAGGTCGGGGGGTTAATTTGATTTGATGGGTAAATAGGTTATATATGAATCAGCGGAAATCTGCATTTACACAGAAATTAAGAAACTCCCAAAAATACCGATATTAGGCTTATTTATCACCCACACTGTTGTAAATAATTCTATTATGTTTTTTATTCTTTAATCCGCCAATTTCCGCCAGTGGGAAATCGACTCACGCTTTGACTTATTGTTTAGTTTCACATCATTTGATGTAAACGCCAATTCCCATAAATCAAAAAAAACACTTTCTTATTGTAAATGGTCCTAATGGTTATTTTACGGATAGACAGGACTTTGCATGATGCGCGTTGGTGAAACAAAGGGCATCAAATAAGAGATTTTGGATAAGATGCCGGAGGATTCTCAGCCATATAGATAGAATTATTGAAAATCCTTCGATATCTCGCGTCTTTTGAAGACAAAATCTACAAATATCAAATTATTTTAGTATTTTGGGGAATTGAACTCCCTTTTTTACTAAGTTGTAAATATCCAAAGATTCTATCGACGCTTTTTGTTATGCAGGTAAAAAAAGACATCCGCATTTTATGCAGTCATAAATTTCTCAATAACAAAAGGTGGAGCCATTGGTTATGGTGGCTCCACCTTTGTTAGTTATATGCCAATAAGTTCAAATACGTTGATTAGAGATTATTTTTCTTCGTAGAAATTCAAATGCTGGCAAGAGGTCGCTTTTTTGCTGTAGCCCTTCGCCTCTAAATTCATATATGTATCAGTTAAACCTACGCCAACGAATATCTTGTACGTTCCAACTAACGTTGTGAAGGAATTATAAGCTTCATCCCATAACCATGGAGAAGCGTCGCCAACAGTGGCGCTAAACTTAATATTGCTATAATTGCCGTTTTGGTAGCCGATAAGATAATTGCTTCCTACCTTGATGTTGAATCCATCGCCATTTGTTTCGACGGTGACAGTGGCGGCATTTGCTTCATCTTCGACCAAATTTATATATCTATTGTCTGTACCGCTACCATCGAGATACACTCTAGCGTTGTCTTTTCCAGTGTGATCCAATCCTGCGCGGTAAGTGGTGCCAACAACCGGGGCACTGGTAATTTTTTGCCATGTTTTTACGCCTACTTGAGCGATGGTAACCAATACTGAGACATCGCCTTTAACGACAAACGAATATGTGCCGTCTGTAGCAGTTAAATCAGTTCCATAGGCAGATACGCTCTTAAGCTCATATCCGGTGTTGACCTCCACCGTAAACGAAGCGGTCTCGCCATTGGTATAGGATTCATTTAGTCCATTGACTTTGCCATTTTCCACGGTGGCGGTTACTTTAGATTGCCCTTTAGTTACTGATTTGATAACGGGTTGGTCGTCTCCCTTTTTCGCAAAATTGAAATATTCGCCAGAGCATTGGATGTATCCTTCAACGAGAACTGTGTCATTTTGGTAAATGTCTTTTTCTTCGCTAGAAAAATCGTAAACGCGCACATTGCCTGTCAATGTTAGATAATTCGAAGCAGCGTCTACAACATCCTTGACATAGAATTTGTTTGCCGAATACCCTTTATCTGCAAGATTTAATTTGGCGGCTTCGGTCTTTAAAGCAGCAACGGTAAGCGGCGCTTCCTCAGTACCGTAATTAACGGCGGATGGCGTGTCAGAGCTTCCTGTGCTTGTTGTTGAGCTGCTAGTTGTAGGTGTGGGAATTGACGATGATGGGTCCGATGACTCGTTATCACCGCACGAAGCAAGCATCATAATCATGGCTGCCGACAATAGAATTAACGATTTCTTCTTCATTGGCTAATATGCCCTCCTTTTTTCTATTGTTTAAATAGAGCGGGGAGAGCAACGATTCAATGCACAAGAAAAATAGCATGAAAAACACGCTAAAGATTTCTTAAACAAATGTGTCTGTCGTGGTCCCCGAACATATTTAACGAAGTCTACTATACCCCCCCTTCAAAACGGCCGTCAATCCTAAGTTTTTTGTAAGTTTTTTATTTAAGTTCCCGCTTTTATCTATTTCTGAAATTTTCTTTAGGAATTAAGCACTGATTAAAAAAAGACGTTACCTTAAAAACTAACGCTATTTTAGTGTTTAGAGGAATTGAACTACTTTTTTTACTAAGCCTTAAATATTCAAAGGCTTTATCGATGCTTTTTGTTATGTGGGCAAAGACAAAAGCCCGGTGCCAAAAGCAAAGCTTAAAGCCTATTTCAATTTGTCGTATTTCGTCGAGACTCCCTTTGATTTCGAAACCGGATATTTTTCCGCGGTTTTTTTCATTTTGGCCTCAATGATTTCGATGGGGTCGACGTTCAAGGAAACACACATTTGCAGGCAATAATTCATAACGTCCGCAAGTTCTTCTTTAACGGCCTCCAAATCAAAGCTTGTCTCATCCCATTGAAAGCATTCCAACAATTCTGACGCTTCGATGCATATCGACTTTGACAAATTGGCCGGGGAATGGAATTGGTCCCAATCCCTCTCCTTGTTAAAATTGTCTATTATTTCCATTACCTTCTTGATTCTGTCCATAATTTATTCCTTGATCATTTTTCTAAGATAATTTCTAAGATTGTCATTGCATGCATAAAGATAGCAGCCTTTTATTCCGCGAGTCATCATAACTTTATAAGAGTTGATGATCATTTTTTTGAGTTCCTCATCATCTAAACTTCTTTTGACATTTGTGTCGAAAAAATTGCTTCTATCGATAACAATTTCGTTTTTTGCCGGATCGTAGTCTATTTCTTCGCCAAAAATCAACCCGACATAATTCAAATCATAGCCTTGGGTTGTGTGAATACATCCTATTTGATTTACAGCTCCTTCCGACAATATAAATTCCTCGTTTGTCATATTCCAAACGAAACGATGATTTTTTATCTTAATATCTTGTAGGCCATGATCGATTATATATTTGTAGCCATATTTCTTATATGGCTTCGAAATCCATTTCCATGAATAGCCGGCCGCACAGCGACATAGCCCATATATCGTGTCTAATCTCTTTATTTCATCAACCATTTTTCCGACATCGTCGAATAATTTAAAATCATATAAATCTTTGTCAAACTTGATTTCTTTTTCCGCATTGCATTCAAATATGGCGTTAACGCA
>CAVBUY010000003.1:0-105017 GCA_963598795.1 Alistipes shahii | reverse complement strand
TGTGTTTATCGTTCGTTTCATTTCTTTGTTAACATAATGGACATTATGCGAAGTTATTGTTTTCAAATGATTTTGTGCACTATTTAGGAGACTTAAAATAGTGTTTTTGAAAATCGACTAGTCGAAAACCCTAAAAATTGTTTTTAAAATATTTCCTTTTTAATTTTTGATAAACTCGACTAACGGATTTCCTCCAAATCAAAAAGTTGTTTTCGCTTTTTATTTTTAAGTGTCATCTTAAAGAAAAAGCCTTGCCATCAGGCAAGGCTTTATAGGATTTAATAAGCTTTTTATCTATCTCTATTTACGACTTCTATTAAGTGCTCCAACAATATCTCGTCTCTCTTTTCTTTGGTGAAGAGATGGACGACCACTTCGTTGGCATCAACGATGACCCATCCGGATTCGGGCTTTCCGTCAATCTTTCTGATTTGTTCGCCATCCTTTATGTAAGCTTCTTCGAGTTGATCGGCAAGGGCCCCCAAATGGCGGATATTTCCAGCTGTAGCGATCACATAATAGTCGGCGAACGGATTGAGATTTTTAACGTTTAGCACAGAAATCCCTTCCGCCTTGTGCTCATTTAGGCACTTAGTCGCGATGTTTACTTTTTTGATGTAGGCCATTTTCTGTCCCTCCTAAATAATATGAGAAGCATTCTTTGCTCGCCGATATTCCTTCTTCGTTTCCACCGCATTTGGCTTTAAGGAATTCGTAATTGGCCCTTAATACCGATAAGAACCCAAATTCTATGTCATTCATGCATAATTTCACGTACTTAGCCGAATCCCAGCCCCTTGAAGGGTCTATTTTGTCGGCCGCGTAAATGATTTTGGACAAAGTCGACATATTAGCCGCCCCAAGGCAATGTTCCCTTATGGCGGCAAGTATCTCTTTGTCTTTGACGAAGAATTCGTTTTCGGCGATATATGCTCCTATAAATTGATGATAAGCCCATTTGGGGTATTTATCCAAGCCCTCAAGCATTTTTTCGGCCTCGTCATTGCTTATTTCCTTGCCTATGTCGTGTAAAGCCCCAGCAATGTAGGCTCGACCGGGATTTTCTATTTTATTGGCAATGGCAATCTGATAGGAAAGCCTTGCGACGCTTAAGGAATGCTTAAGGCGTTTCTCGCTTAAATAGGCTTTCATTTTGTCGACATAATAAAGCGAGTGCTCGGCAACATAATCCAATACGCCTATCGGGGCATCGATATAGCTTAAAGCCCTAATTGAAGAGGAAGAGACCTTGCTAACCTTTATATCGGATAAAGTAAGCATATTGAAACGGCTGACGTTTTCTTCGTTTATTTTGTATCCTTCCCTTTCCACAAAATAGATTTGGGCTTTCTCTTTTATCAAATCCGGCTCTTTCCACTTATCAAACAAAGCGACTTGGTCCCCACCGATGAGAAGGCATAGTTTGGCATCAGGAAACATCTTCTCGAATTCTTTGATGGTGTCTATGGTATATGTCTCTTTGTCGTTTTCCCTTTTCATTTCGATGTCGGATATGGAAAAACGGGGGTCGGAATATTCTTTTAGGGCGATTTTTAACATTTCCAGTCTGTCTTTGTTGGAACTGGGCGCCTCTTTCCACCTTGGCTTAGCGGTCGGAACGAAAACGACGTTGGCGTTCAGTTTGTCCGCGGCCTCTTTGGCGATTCTAAGATGGGAATTGTGTATAGGGTCGAAAGCCCCACCGTAAAGAATTATCTTTTTCATCATTCTTTTATGGGCAAGACTATTTTTGGGTCCTTGTCCTTTTTCTTATATAAAACGACGATATGCCCTATGGTAGTCACATGGGTGGATGAGGTCATTTTGGCCAATTCGTCCCCGATTTCCTTTTTGTTACAGTCAGAATTGTTCAAAATCCTCACTTTTATTAGTTCGTGGGCCTTCAATGAGGCGGAAATGGCTTTGACGATATTCTCGTCTATTTCCCCTTTTCCTATATTTAAGGAAGGCTCTAAGCTGTTGGCTAAGCTTTTCAAATATGCGATGTTTTTCGGTTTCATATGTTTTGACTCCAAAGCGGGACCGATTTTTCCTTTTCTATTATTTTTCTTACCTTTTCGTCTTTTCTTCGGTTGGAATAGGTCCAAAAGGCTTCTTTTTTCGAGATTATCTCGCATAAAATCGCGAGATATCCCAACTTTTTGGCACATTCGATGTCGGTGAACATCTGATCCCCGACGAAGGCCACTTCCTCGGGCTTGAAGTTAAGCGAGGCGACGAATTTCCTTATTTTGTAGCGATGGGGTTTCATGGCCGAGCCCAAATAAGGGACGTTTAGGGCTTTGGAGAATTTCTTCACCCTTCCAACCACCGCGTTTGAGATAACCGCGACGCTAAGCCCGGACTCTTTCAATTTGTTGACCCAGAGAATGGTTTCTTCTGGGGGTTTCTTGCTTTGGGCGATGGCTAAGGTATTGTCCAAATCGCAAAGCACCAATTTGATGTTGCGGCTCAAAAAGAATTCGGGCGCGATATCTGTTGGGCGAACGCAACGATAATCGGGGATGAATTTTATCTTCATTTATTTTCCCCTTCTTCGTCGTCGAACAACGATATTTGCTCAAACGATGCCTTGCCGGCTTCCGTTGGCTCTTCGGGATTTAGTTCCTCTACTTGTTCTTCTGTTACTTCGTTTTTGGGAAGCTCATAGGAGATAAAAGAAGAAGTGATGTAATCGTCATCCATTCTATTTATGGCAACGATCCTATCTTTGCTTTTGAAGTTAGGCGCCATCTTGGCGTATTTCTCTATAGGGGTTAGATAGAAGTCTTGATAGGTGGCCTCATAAACGTTGTTGTTATTTAGCAAACACAAAATCGAATATGGGGCTTCTTTGTCATTGACCTTGGCTAGATAAATCAGGCGGTGAGGCTCGGATTTGAACATGCTATAAATCGGCTTTGCGCGATTCAATCTATTGCCTTTTTCTATCACTTTCTCCGGATCGATGACCCTTAGATGG
This sequence comes from Alistipes shahii, assembly GCA_963598795.1. GTDB lineage: Bacteria > Bacillota_I > Bacilli_A > RFN20 > CAG-826 > UBA4951. Next base: position 102,034 of record CAVBUY010000003.1, on the reverse strand, counting down.
GCTCTGTCGGTCAAAAGCATGAGTTTGCCCTTTTCTTCCGGCAAATAGGAAATTAAAGCGCTTAATTCGTCGCCTTTGAATTGACCGGCTTTGACTCCGCCCGTTTTCGGATTGGTCAAAGGAACGTCGTTCTCGTTATAGAAAGAGGCGTATCCGGAGATAGAAGCAATAAACAACGAAGAATTGCCAGATGTGATAGCCACATCGACCAATGCATCCACTTGGGACATTCTTATTATCGGCAAGGTCTTGTTGCGGCGTTTGGCCATAAGCAAAGACAGCTGGACTCTCTTGACCATGCCTTTTTTGGTCAATAAGACGACGTAGATATCGGGCCTGAATTTCTTTATGACGAAGGCGCGGATTATCTTTTCGCCGGGATTTATGGTCAACAAAGAAGATATATGCCCGCCGATGTCATTCCATTTGGCGTCCTTTATTTCATTTACCGGAACATAGGCGTAATTGCCAGTTTCGGTAAATAGAAGCAAATAGTCCTTGGTGGTCACCAAGCCCTTATAGATTATGACATCCAACGGCTTAATGCCCGGCAAGGTCCCATTATGTCCCCCAGAGCCTTTGTAAGATTTTATGGAGCAGCGTTTGACATATCCGTCACGCGTTAGAACGACGTAGCAATCCTCTTTAACGATTAAGTCTCTCTTATCGACCGAAAGATCGCCTATTTCGTCCGTGTCAATCTTAGTGCGGCGTTCGTCCCCGTATTTCTTGCCTATTTCCTTTAGATCTTTGATGATGACGTCTTCGATTAAGCTCTTGTCGGAGAGCAAAGAAGTCAAGTATTTTGTCTCGCTTTCGAGATTGTCCCTTTCGTTTTCCAAAGTGAGGATATCGGTATGCGACAACTTATAAAGCGGCATCATAACGATAGCTTCGGCTTGCGGCTCGCTGAATCCGAAGGCCTTGGAAATGTTTTTCTTCGAATCGGCCTTGTCCGCCGATTTCTTTATGACTTCCACCACTTCGTTTAGTATCGAAACGGCCTTAATCAAGCCTAAAACTATTTCCAATCTAGCTTGGTCTTTGGCTAAGAGGAAACGGCTTCTCCTTACCAAAACGTCCAATTGATGGGAAATGTAGCAATCGCAATAGGAACAAAGATCCATCAATTTCGGCCTTTGGTCCACGATGGCCACCATGTTGGCGGAATAAGAAGTCATCAAATTCGTCTTGCTCATCAAGAACTTCAAAATGACGTCCGGTTTGGCGTCCTTTTTCAAGTCGATGGCGATGCGAAGGCCGCTCTTGTCGGTCTCGTCCCTGACTTCCTCTATCCCAACCACCGCCTTATCGTGCCTCAATTTGTCGATTTGTCCGACCAATTGGGCTTTGTTTACTCCATAAGGTATTTCGGTGACGATTATTTGGGAAATTCCGTCTTCTTCGGTTATTTCGGTTTTAGAAGTGATGGTTATGCGGCCTTTCCCGGTCTCATACATATGCTTTAAGCCTTCGGAGGCGTGGATTATCCCGCCGGTCGGGAAATCCGGTCCGGGCACGAAGCGCATCAAATCCTCAACCGAGCAAGACGGATGCTTGATTCTATAAATTATGGCTTGGCAGATTTCCTTGAGGTTATGCGGGGGTATTTCCGTGGCCAAACCAACCGCGATGCCAGAGCTTCCGTTCGCGAACAAATTCGGGAATCTGGACGGAAGGACGCTAGGCTCCATCGAGCTATCGTCGTAAGTCAAAGCCATATCGACGGTGTTCATCTCGATGTCTCTCACCAATTCGTTGCTTATCAAAGACAATCTGGCCTCGGTATAACGCGGGGCGGCCGGATCGTCACCGTCCATTGAGCCGTTGTTGCCTTGGAATTGGACGAGTGGATAACGCAAACGCCAATCTTGGCTTAAGTGAGCCAAGGCGTCGTATATGGAAGCGTCGCCATGAGGGTGATATTTACCCATGACGTCGCCGACTATGTGGGCGCTTTTCTTGGTAGGATGCTCAAAAGTGTTGTTGGTGTCCCACATATCGTAAACTATGCGGCGCTGAACGGGCTTTAAGCCGTCTCTAGCGTCGGGGATGGCGCGTTCTTGGATGACGTCTTTGGCGTATATCCCAAACCTATCCCCCATTAATTCGTCCAAAGAGGAATCGAGGATGTCTTCGACGATGGCTTCTTCGACTATTTGCTTCTTTTTCGCCATTATCTAACCCCCTTTACTTCTTTGATGAACGAATCTTCTTCGTTGAAAACTATGTTTTCTTCGATCCATGAGCGACGCAAAGAAGGATCTTTGCCCATCAATATGGATATTCTCTTTTCGACCACCAGGGGGTCTCTGATATCGACCCTAAGCAGCCTTCTGGTCTTTTTGTTCATGGTAGTCGAAGCCAATTGGTCGGCGTTCATTTCGCCCAAACCTTTATACCTGTTGATACCATATCCAGCCCCGATCTGAGCTTTGGCTTCGTCCAATTTGGAATCGTCCCAGACATAAACGAACTTTTTCGGGTCCGATTTCTTATAGACGCGATACAAAGGAGGGCAGGCGATATAGACCATGCCATTATCGATCAACGGTTTCATGTAATTGTAGAAGAAGGTCAAAAGCAGCGTTTGGATATGGGCGCCGTCGACGTCGGCGTCGGTCATTATGATTATTTTGCCGTATCTTGATTCGGAAACGTCGAAATTTTGCCCGACTCCCGCCCCTATCGTTTGAATAAGGGTGGCGAATTCCACGTTGGAAAGCATTCTTTCCATGGTCACGGAATCGGTGTTTAGCGGTTTGCCTCTTAAAGGCAATATGGCTTGATGGAGTCTGTCTCTGCCGTTTTTGGCCGAGCCGCCGGCGGAATTTCCCTCAACGATGAAAAGCTCGTTGTTTTTGTAATCCTTGGACTGGGCGGAAGCCAATTTGTCCGAAATAACCACGTCATTTTGCTTCTTCTTCGTGCCTCTGGCTTCTTCTCTGGCTTTTCTGGCCGCGTCTCTGGCGTTCTTTGAGGCCTGGCATTTCTTTATCAAATCCAAACCGAAATCCTTATGTTCCATAAGGTAGTAGGTGAAATGCTCGTTTATGAATTGGGAGCAGGCCTGAAGGGCGGCCGGGGTGCCCAATTTGCCCTTGGTCTGACCTTCGTATTCGGTCATTGATTCCGGCATTTTTATGGACAAGACGCAAGTTAAGCCTTCCCTAAGGTCGGTCCCGTCTATCCTTTGGCTTTCTTTAATAAGGCCGTTTTCGATGCCCCAGTCATTCAAAGCTTTAGTCAATCCGGTCTTCAATCCGTCTTCGTGCGTTCCTCCGGAAGCCGTGCGAACGCTGTTGGCATAGCTTAGGATATGCTCGTTATAATCTTGGGAGCACCATTGCAAAGCGCATTCAATGCGGATTTGCGAGCTGTTGTCGGAAAAATCGATGATATCGCTCAAGGGGGTCTTGTTTTGGTTTAACGTCGAAACGTATTCCCTCAAGCCGTTCTCGTAATAGAATTCGTGAGTCAACGAGGTGCGTTCATCCTTTAAGATGAAATGGACTTTTTTAGCTAAGAAAGCCGATTCTTGCAAATGGTTGTAGATGGTGTCCCATTTGAATTCGGTCGTGGTGAAAACGCTGGGGTCGGGTTTGAAGCGGACGCTGGAGCCATGCTTGTTGGTTTTGCCTATGACTTCCAAAGGAGTCTTCAAAATACCGCCGTTATCGAAAGAAATGCGATAAATCTGGCCATTGCGGTAAACGGTTACCTCCAGCCATTCGGACAAAGCGTTGGTGACCGTGGCCCCCATGCCGTGCAAACCGGCCGAGGTCGAATATGACTTGGAATTGAATTTGCCTCCGGCATGCAAAGCGGTGAAAATCAGCTGCACGGCCGGAATTCCGGTCTGATGATGAATGTCAACCGGCAAACCGCGGCCTTCGTCGTCCACCTGAATGGATCCGTCTTTATGGATCGTGACGGTAATTTTGTTGCCATAGCCGTTAACGGCTTCGTCAATGGAATTGTCCACTATCTCCCAAACCAAATGATGAAGGCCCGTGCTATTGGTTGAGCCAATATAGACGCCAGGACGTTTTCTAATACCCTCGAGTTCGCTTAAAACCTCGATGTTATCGGCAGTATATCCATTGGCGGCCTTCAAGACCTCTCTTTCGGCTTGAGCTAAATTGTTGTTGTTATCTTCGTTGCTCATGGGCATATTATTACATAATATCGGCCTTTTAGCCAAATCTTTTAAAACGACATTGGATGAAGTTCACCTTTTTAAGGTGAAAATAAGGCAATCAATAGATAAAGGCCTTAGAGGGCATTTCAATATATTTTAGTAGTTATTTGGTATATTTATTGCATATGTATATATCAAAGATATATAAATGCCATAAATCAAAAAAAGAGACGGATTTCTCCGTCCCTTATTTTTTATCCTTACATTTGGGAATTCATGTTCTTCATGATGGCGCGGATTTGAGCCTCGGTCGGTTTCCTTCCCATCTGCGCATACATGGTGCGAATCATCTTCTCGTTGATTGGAGGATTTTTCTTAAGTTGGGACTTTAATAAGGCCCTGGCTCCGAAGAAGCCGGCGATAAGACCGACTACTAGGAACGCGATGGCAATTCCGAACCAACGGCCGTCCCAGCCGAATTCGGCGGCAGCTAAGAAATTCATCATTAGGCCCTTCCGTCGTATTTGCCGGTCGAGGTGTCAATCAATATCTGGTCTCCTTCGTTGATGAAGAGAGGGACTTTGACGACCATGCCGGTTTCCAAGGTGGCGTCTTTGCTTCCGCCGTTGGAAATGGTGTCTCCGCGGACTCCGGGCTCGGTTTCGGTGACGGTCATGGCAACCTTAGCCGGAAGGACGACGCCGATGAGTTCGCCTTCGAAGGTGTTGATCATGACTTCGAGGTTAGGAACGAGGTATTTGGCTTCGTTTTCCAAGAGAGCATGGGGGATTTCCATTTGCTCATAGGTCTTAGGATCCATGAAGCAATAGGTGATTCCGGAATCATAGAGATATTGGGAAGCCACTTTGTCCAATCTGGCTTCGGTGACGTCATATCCGGAGTTTCTGGCTAATTCGGTGATAGCACCGGTTCTGACGTTCTGGACTTTGACTTTCGCGACCATCTTTCTCATCGCGGTCTTGTTCAAAAGGATGTCTAAGCAACGATAAAGGTTTCCTTCATCGATGAAATAGTTTCCTGGGCGTAATTCTGTAACGTTCATTTTTTTCTCCCTAAAAAAGCATTAGTATTCTACATTCATTTTTTTCTTAAGAAAAGGTGATTTATAGCCCCGAAAGGTACGGATTTAGCCTTTTTTCGGCCTTTAGAGTGCTTGAGGGGCCATGTCCGGGGTAAATTTTCGTGTTTTCGTCAAGCATTAAGAGTTTCTTTAGCGAAGATTCCATCTTGCGGGGGGCGCTACCCGGAAGATCGCTTCTCCCTACAGACAGATGAAACAAGGTGTCACCGGAAAACAAGGCATTTTCGCTATCTAAAAGATAGCAGACGCTACCACTAGTATGAAAAGGCGTATGGATCACCAAAAATGAGCTATCGCCTATTTTAAGCGTCTCGTTATCTTTTATCGTTTCGACTTCATATCCTTTTATCGCTAAGCCTTTCAGCAAATTGTATCGATCATCCGTAAGGAATATCTCATCTTCCTCGTGAACGTAGATTTTGGCTTTATATGTTAAATCGGACAATCCCAATATATGGTCGAAATGGCCATGCGTTAGCAAATAAGCCAAAACTACGCCATTATGATGCTTCTTGATATAGCGATCCAAACAGCCGTTTTCGTTGTTTCCGGGATCGATTACTATGCAAGGGGAATTCTCATTCCCTATAACGTAGGTATTGGCCAAATATGGCGATTGGAAGGGGCATTTAATTTCCATGAAAGTCCTTCAAATACAAAAATAAGACCTTAGTGGGCCTTATTTAAGTCTCTTAACTTCTTTATGAACCGTCATCTTGCGGCAACGGCTGCAAAACTTCTTGATTTCCATCTTGTCCGGATGGGTTCTCTTGTTGCGAGTTCCAAGATAGTTATGTTCGCCGCATTCGCTGCAAGCGAGGATGATTTCATCGCGTTTACTGGTTGCCATATTTAATCACTTCTTTCTTTGAGCGTTGCTACTTTATCATAACAAAAAGCGTTTATCTAGATTTTATTTTCGTTATATTCGCTATTAAGCGCAAAAAGATGAAAATGCTAGGAAAGATAGAATCTTTCGTTCAAAATTAACCCGTATGAAACGCGAAAACACCAAGAAAGTGAAAATCGGGAACACATATATCGGGGGGCAAAGCCGAATCCTCCTTCAAAGCATGTGTTCCATTAAGACCGAAAGAGCTCAAGAAGTCATCGAGCAAATAAACGAATGCGCAAAGCTCGGGGCCGATTTGATGCGCGTGTCGGTAATGGATGAAAGAGACGCTTCGGCCATCAAGACGATAATGGAAAACATTTCCATTCCTTTGATCGCCGACATCCATTTCGATCCCAAATTGGCTTTGCTATCCATATCCAACGGCGTTTCGGCCATAAGGCTCAACCCCGGAAACATCGAGAAAAAAGAAGATATCGTCAAAATCGCGGAAGAATGCAAAAAGAGAAACGTCCCCATCAGGGTCGGGGTAAACGCCGGTTCCTTAAATAAGGGTGCGAAAGGTAATACTTTGGCGGAAAAACTCGTTTATTCGGCCAAAAAAGAAATAGGATTGCTCGAGGAAGTCGGCTTTTACGACATAGTGATCTCTTTAAAGGCATCATCGGTGAAAGACACCGTCGAAGCCTATGAATTGGCCTCCAAGGAATTCCCATACCCTTTGCATTTGGGCCTAACTGAGGCCGGTCCGAAAGATATCGGGTTAATCAGAAGCGTCGCCGCCCTTTCCCCATTGCTTTTAAAAGGCATAGGAGACACGATTCGCATTTCGTTGAGTGATGACCCAAAAGAAGAGATAAAAGCCGAGAAAAGGCTTCTGGTCGATTTAAACTTGAGAGATGGGGTTACCCTCATATCCTGCCCAACGTGCGGAAGGACAGAAGTGAATCTCCTTCCGTTAGTAAACGAAATAGAGAGATATCTCGAGGAAAATCCGATAAACAAGAAAATCGCCATAATGGGTTGTCCGGTAAACGGAGTCGGGGAAGCTAAGGACGCCGACATTGGCATTGCCGGAGGGAAAGATAACTGGACTTTATTTAAAAAAGGAAAGGCAATAAGAACAATTCCCGACAATGAAATAAAAGAACAATTCCTTAAGGAATTGGAATTACTAAAAAACAACTAAAAGAAAATCGCGGTCCTTAGATCGCGATTTTTTATTCATCGTCGTTTGCGGCTTTGGCGGCTTTGCGGTAATTCTCTTCCAATTGCCTTCTGACCGACCTTTGGATGGCCTTTCTCTTGTATTTATGCTTAACCTGATCGATGGCGAAATCCCTTTTCCTCTTATATCCGGGCTTTACTTTGCTTACGCGGGTCTTGGCTTTGGCGATTTTTATCTCTTTCTTTTCTTCGTCGGATTCGAAAGCCTTTTTCTTCGTTAGCTTCGTCTTTTTGTTAAGCCCCACCGGGTCTTCTTTCAATATTCCGTTGCGGAAGATGAAGAAATCGAATTTGACTCCCCTTTCCATCAATTGCTTTGGCAAAGAGGTGGAATCGTCGTCATAAAATACCCAGCTATCGCCTTTTTTGTCGAATCTGCCGGTTCTTCCGGCACGATGGAAATAAAATTCCAAATCGCTGGGAAGATCCAAACTTATAACGTCCGTAACGTCTGGAATATCCATTCCGCGGCTCAACAAATCCGAGGCGATGATAACCGATGACTTATTGCTTTTTATCTCCCTTAAAGCTTTCTTTCTTTCCCTATCGCTGAGGGAGCCAGTGAAATAGATGCAATCTATGCCGTTTTCCTTCAAGAATCTGGAAGTTTGGTCCACCGTTTCTTTTTTGGAGGCGAAAACAATCGACAAATACGGCTTTTTTAATTTAAGGAAGGACAATAAGGCCTCCTTTTTGTCAGCATGCTTAATATCCACCAAGTGATGGCTTACTAAAGAAGAGGTCTCGGTGTCTTCTGCCTCGAATTGGAAATCCGTGGAAACGAAATGCCGTATTTCGTCTTTTAGCGATTGCTTCAAGGTGGCGGAAAATACCAAAATCTGAGGTTCTTTCATCTCGGTTTGGAACAAAGCTTCGATATCTTCGAAATATCCCATCTCCAAAAGCATGTCCGCTTCATCCAATACGACGGTCCTGACGTTATTTAGGCTAAGATAATGCCTTTCGACCAAAAGGTCTTTGAGCCTGCCCGGGGTTCCGATGATCATATGAGGGGGGACGGACAGTCCTTCTTCGTTTTGGGCCACTTCGGCTTCGCTGGTGAATAATCTAATCTTTAATTTCGGGTAGAAACGGGTGAATTCTTTGGCAAATTCGTAGATTTGGCGGGCCAATTCCCTGCTTGGGGCGATAATAACGCTTTGTAATCTTGGGAGATTGACGTCGGTTTTTTCGATGATGGGAATCAAAAAAGCGTGCGTCTTCCCGCTTCCGGTCGCTGATTGAGCCAAAATAGATTTGCCTTTCAGCGCCTTGGGAATGACGTTGCTTTGGACGGGGGATGGCGAAACATAGCCCATTTTATTTAGGGCGTGTACCATCTCGTTCGATAATGAAAATGCTCCAAAAGTTCCCATAAACGGGGTTAATTATAGGGTAAGAGAGCCAAACTCGCAACGCGAGGCGTATAATAAGCCACATGGAAATCGTTTCTCTCCCACCCGAAGGTTTTTGCGAAGGCGTAACCAAAGCCTTTCTTTTGACTGAAAAAGCCAAAAAGGAAAACGAAGGGAAAACCATTTATTTAATTGGGTCTTTGATTCATAACGACAGGGAAATGAGGCCTTTGCTAAATGACTGTTTTAAGCTCCTCGACGAAAGAGATGGCCCTTTGGAAGAGCGAATGGAAAATCTTCCTTATGGGTCGATCGTTATTTATTCCGCCCATGGGCATAACAAAGAAAAGTACGATGAAATCGCCAAAAAGAAGAGTTTTAAGGTTTATGACGCCTCTTGTAGGCACGTTTTATCAAACTTAGAGAAAATGAAAAATGCGAAAGGCAAGGTCGCTTTTATAGCCAGTGAGAACCATTTGGAAGGAAAGGCTGCCAAAGATATAGGGAACGTCACCGTCATAGATCCCAAAAAACCGATTATCGGTCATTTCGATTACGCCATATCTCAAACAAGCTTAGACGAAGACCAATATCTAGAGATATTCGAAAAGCTAAAGGCGATAAATCCGAATATCGTCTCTCTTTCCGGCAGGTGCCCTTCCAGCATTTTAAGGCAAGAGACCATAATAAAGGCCGATTCTTCTATCGATTTGTTCATTATTATAGGTTCCAAAGAATCATCCAATACCTCAAGACTTGCATATTTAGCCAAGAAATATCATAAAAACGCCGATGTGATCCAAGTTTTGGACGTAGGCGAACTAAAAAAGAAAGATTTGAAAAAATACAAAAAAGCGGCCTTATGCTCTGGGGCGAGCTCCTCTAAGGCCACTTATGAAGAAATAGAAGATTATCTAAGAAGTCTTTAAATCACTTCCGGAAGCTTTTCGTGATCGACTTTCATTATTTCTAAGCTTGGATCCATTCCCAAAAGGATTTTTTCCATTTTGTCCATGAAAACATGTTCGATTTCGTGGGGGAAATCCAAATAATCGTAATGGTTGAGGACTATTTCCCGGCGGCAATGGTGAGGGGCGTCCCCGGATATATATATGTCGTATCCTTCATTCATGGCCGATATATATTCCCTTGAGCCTCCTCCTCCGATTATGGCGACACTTTCTATGGTTTTCTTTCCATTAGCGATCAATAAGCCGTAATCGACCTTAAAGGCCTTTTTGGCGAATTTAGCAAAGGAATGAACATCCATTGGGCGTTTCAATTTCCCTCCGCGGGCCATTGGGGCGGTTTCCAAAGGTTTTATATCTTCCAACTCCAATAATTCCGCCAAAGCGTCGTTCATCCCGTCTTTCCCCAAATCGAAATTGGTGTGATAAGACATAATGGGGATATCAAGCTTTTCCATTTTCTCATAAAGCGCGGCTTTCACCTTGTCATTGGAAAGGACCATTTTCTTCTTTCCGAAAATGAATGGGTGATGGGTGATTATCATGTCTGGCTTAAAAGATAAAACGTAAGGCAAAACTTCGTCGTCAAAATCCAAACATAATAGTATTTTGGCGGTTTCTTCTTTAAAGTGGCCGACTTGCAATCCTGGATGGTCATAGAATTCCGCGGTCTTTTTGGGGAATTTGTCGCCTAGTTTTTTTATCAAGGAACGGGTCTTCATTTTCTTCCCTCCATAAGCAATGAAAGCTTTTCTTCGATGTCTTTTCTCTTTTCCTCGGAGATGTCTTTTTTAAGTATCTCTTTCCATTGTTTCTCTTTTATCAAGGCAAATCTCTGCCAGTCTTTGCCTTTTCTATGGCTTTCAATGGGTCCGAAAAGCATCTCCGCTTTAGAATAACTAACCTTCTCTTTGCTTTTTTTAGCCTTCCAAACGGAATAGAAAACATCGGATTCGAAAAAGAACGATTCTTCTATCACTTGATAATTAAGCGAGGCTAAAGTCGATAAAACGACATCCCATTCCGAATGGGCGTCTATAATCAAAATATCGACGTTCTCTAGCTTTTCTTTATGTTCAAGCAATAAAGAGGAAATGAGCTTCCCTCCCATTCCGGCGATGACGACTTCGTTTATTCTCTCATCTAAGTCGCTTAAACCGGAAGATAGGGAAAGGAGGATTTTCTCTTTCTCCAAAACGTTTTCCTCCACCGCTTTCTTAAGCCTTTCGAAAGGGCCTTTTTTGTTTTCTATGGCTTCGACAAATGGCACTTTGCCGGAATTTATAAGATATATCGGCAAAGCTCCGTGATCGCTTCCAACGTCCGCCACGAAAGAGCCTTCGTCGACGAAAGAAGCGATTTTAGCTAATCTAAAAGAGAGATTCTTCATTTATTGCCATGGGTATCTGGACCGGAGAAGTTGACGACTTCCCTATAATCTCCGAGCTTTTTGACTCTGGTCGGGTGACGGAGCTTGCGGATAGCCTTGGCTTCGATCTGACGGATGCGTTCCCTGGTGACGCCGAATTCCTGGCCGACTTCCTCCAAGGTTCTGGGGCGGTTGTCGTCCAAGCCATAACGCAAGCGCAAGACGCGTTCCTCGCGTTCGGTAAGATCCTTCATGATTTCGTACAATTCATCCTTAAGCAAGGATTTGGTGGTGTATTCTTCCGGGGATTGGGCGGATTTGTCTTCGATGAAATCTCCCAAATGCGAATCGTCTTCCTCGCCTATAGGGGTTTCCAAAGAGACTGGTTCCAAGGCGATGCGCTGTATTTCCCTGATGCGTTCGGGAGAGAGGGCGCCATCCATTCTTTCGGATATTTCTTCGGCCGTTGGGTCTCTGCCCAATTCCTGAACCAAAGTCCTTTGAACCCTGGTCATCTTGTTGATGGTTTCGACCATATGAACCGGGATACGGATGGTTCTGGCTTGGTCGGCGATGGCACGGGTTATGGCTTGCCTAATCCACCAAGTGGCATAAGTGGAGAATTTGAATCCTTTGGTGTAATCGAATTTTTCCACCGCTTTGATAAGGCCCATGTTACCTTCCTGGATCAAATCCAAGAAATGCATTCCGCGTCCGACGTAATGCTTGGCGATGGAAATGACCAAACGGAGGTTGGCGGTAATAAGTTCCTTTTTGGCTTCTTCATCACCTTCCGCGATGCGCTTGGCCAATTCCGTTTCTTGTTGGGCGGTCAGCAAATCGACTTTGCCGATTTCCCTAAGATACATCTTCACGGAGTCGTTGACTTTGACCTCGCCCGGCTGGATTTTGGAGAAATCGTCGATTTCGGCTATCTCTTCGCTTTCTTTGTCATTCAATTCGATGTCGTCGTCCAAATCGTCTTCCTCGCTCATCGAATCTTCGGAGAATTCGACGTTGTCCAAATCCGGTTCGTCTTCCTCGGAGTTCACTTTGATGTTGTTCTCGGCGAAAAAGGCGATCAATTGTTCGACGTCTTCGTCGGACATGTCGAATTTGGAAGTGGCCTCCAACAATTCGTCTTGGTCGATCGACCCATTGGCTTTGCCTTTCTTTAGGAATTCCTTTTTGAGCTTCTCGAAGAGTTCCAATTCCTCCCCGTCTTCCTCGGACATATCGAAAGAAAGCTCAGAATCGTCGTTTTTCTCTACTTTGGTTTCTTTTTTCGCCTTTGGTTTGGCGGCTTTCTTTGTCTCTTTCGTTTCTTTTTCCGCTTCTTCTTTTATAACCGCGGTTTTCTCTTTCTTTTCTTTAGCCATGTTTCTTCCTTTCTATGGCTCCTTGGGCCAATCTTTTTCTCTTTTCTTTGAGTTTTTCGTTATATAGCTCGGCTTGTTCGTCTTTGCTTTTTCCCAACAAACTGTCGTTTAGCTTGGTTTTTTCGTATTTCTTGTCTTTTTCGCTTCTTATCGTCCTGGCGCAGTTTTCTATCGTCTCGTAATTAAACGGAGGATAGCTGGTGTCTTCGGATAATATCGTCGCGATGTTCCTTAATTCCTCGGTGTTGTCTAGTCCTTGGGACTCGATGTCGCTTAAGAGCAGCGATATCTCGATGTCCGTTTGCCTCTCGTTCTCGTATTCGATGATGAAGTTGGCGATGGTTTGATAGGTCTCGTTATAGAAGCTATCGATGCTTTTTACAAAGAATTCCACCGCTTCTCGATTATGGAGCATATAGTAGAGCATCAAACGCTCGGCGTTTTCCAAAGCCCCTTGCTTTTGAGGTTTTATCTTTCGATAAGACTTTCCGATGGGGGTGATGGTTTCTTCATTTTCGGAAATGGATTCCTTATTTATCTCGCCTCTTATCACATCCGGCTCGAAACCGGTTATCTTGGAAAGCTTGACGATATAATTTTCCCTTTCCAATCCGACTGGGATGCTATTTAGATAAGGGATGAAATACCTGAGGACCTTTTCCCTATCTTCCGAACTATTTATCGGCTTGACGTTCAGATAATAGTTCATTTGGAAGGTGAAGGGGTCGGTTAGATGATTCATCATCTCTTTCAGTTTTTCCGGCCCGTCATCTTGCAAAATATCATCCGGATCCCTCTTGTCGTTGGGGTTATTGACAACCCTAAAGGGGATTTTGGCCTTGAAAAGCTTTTGAGCCATCTTCATCATGCCGATTTGGCCGGGGTCGTCCCCGTCCAGGCAAAGCCTGATTTCGCATCTTAGACGCCTTAGCATTTCGATGTGTTTGTCGCTTAGATTGGTTCCCATTACCGCCACGGCGGAATCGATTCCGCAACGATGGAGGGCGATAACGTCCATGAATCCTTCCAAAACATATATGTATCCGTCATGTCTGGCGGTGTTTTTGGCATTGTTGTAGTTATATAAGACATCGCTTTTGTGGAATATCTTGGTCTCGGGCGAATTTATATATTTGCTGCTATCGTCATCTTTTATCCTTCTGGCGGAGAAGCCAACAACTTGCCCGTCATGGTCGAATAAGGGGAAGATGAGCCTTCCGGCGTTGGAATCGGAAGTCCCTTTGGCTTTGGCTAAAGCTATCCCGATATCTTCTATGCTTTTTAAAGAATGTCCTTTGGCTTGGAGGAATTGGACGGTCTTTTCCCCATCTAGCAACGAATAGCCGATTTTGAACGTTTCCGCGATATCATCGTCGATATTTCTGTTTTTCAGATACTCTTTGGCTGCCTTCCCTTCAGTGGTTGAAAGCCCATATCGATAGAAGTTCTGAAGGTCGTTGATGCATTTATATAGCGGCACCAAATCGGCGTCCACCTTCTTTTCGACATATTCCTTTTCCAATCTCGGATCCGCATATCCGATTAGGGAAGCCAATTTTTTAACCGCCTCGGAAAAGGAGATCTTTTCGTATTTCTCTATGAATGTTATGGCGTTTCCGCCCGCCCCGCAGGAAAAGCATTTGTATATTTGCTTTTCTTTGGAAATGTTCAAGGATGGGTTGCTATCGTCATGGAATGGGCAAATGGCAACGTATGAACGGCCTTTCTGAATGACGTTGATATAGGAGGAAATAACGTTCACTATATCGCAAGATTTAAGCAAATCATCAATCAAATCTCTAGGATATGCCATTTTTTCCTCCTTTCCACCATATTAATAAATTAATATGGAAATAACTATAAAACTACTAATCGATATTACATGAAACACTTGACTGAGAAATAATCCTTAAGCTCGGTTATTCCCATTCTTATTTGCTTCATGGAATCTCTGTCCCTAATGGTGACGGTCTGATCTTCCAAGGTTTGGAAGTCCACCGTTACGCAATAAGGGGTGCCTATCTCGTCTTGGCGACGGTATCTCTTGCCGATGGATCCGGTCACGTCGTATGTGCAAGAAAGGCGTTTATTTAGGATGTTCAACACTTCCGTTGCCTTCTCTTCCAATTTCTTGGACAAAGGCAAGATGGCGACTTTATAAGGGGCTAATCCCGGATTAAGGTGCATGACGGTCCTAACGTCCCCGCCTTCCAACGTCTCTTCGTCATAGGCGTCGACCATGGTCATTAACATCAATCTGTCCAAGCCCATGGATGGTTCGATGACGTAAGGCAAATACCTTTCGTTGGTTTCTGGATCGAAATAGGTTAGATCTTGCTTGCTATATTCTTGATGGCGTCCCAAATCGTAATCGGTTCTGTCGGCAACGCCCAATATCTCTCCCCAGCCCAAGGTCGGGAAATCATATTCAACGTCGGTCGTGGCTTTGGAATAGAAAGCCAATTCGGCGGCTTCGTGATCCCTGAAGCGGAGGTTTTCTTCCTTTATGCCCAAGGATTCGACGAATTTGAGGCAATATTTCTTCCAATAGGCAAACCATTCCAAATCGGTTCCGGGCTTGCAGAAGAATTCCATTTCCATTTGCTCGAATTCGCGGGTGCGGAAAGTGAAATTGCCCGGGGTGATCTCATTTCTGAAGGATTTGCCGGCGTTGCAGATGCCAAAAGGAAGTTTCTTTCTGGTGGCGCGTTGCACCGCTTTGAAATTGGTGAAAACCCCTTGGGCGGTCTCCGGGCGGAGATAGACCACGGAAGAGCTATCTTCCGTCACCCCGATATGGGTTTTGAACATCATGTTGAATTTGCGAATCGGAGTGAAATCGGATTTGCCGCAATTTGGGCATTTGACTTCGTGGCTATGGATGAATTTGTCCATTTCTTCGAAAGTCATTCCCTCGACATCGGCGTCCGGGTATTGGCTTTCGATGAGATTGTCGGCGCGATGGCGGGCGTGACAGGCCTTGCAATCGCACATCGGGTCATTGAAAGTCGAAACGTGGCCAGTGGCCTCCCATACTTTCGGGTTCATCAATATAGCCGCGTCGATGCCGACGTTTGTCGGGGATTCTTGGACGAATTTCTTCCACCAAAAAGCCTTGAGGTTGCGTTTTAACTCAGAGCCCAATGGGCCGTAATCCCAAGTATTGGCCAAACCGCCATAAATGGCGCTGCCAGGGAAGACATAACCGGTATTTTGCAAATGCTGGGTTATTTTCTCGAATTCGAATTTATTGGACATATGTTTTCCTCAACAAAAAAGTCCTTATTTGGACTTCAATATTTTATCGTTTAGATTTATTCGTTGTCAAACCTATATAAGTGAAGTCAGCAACGTTCCAACATTAATGTTGATTTCAATTTTACGCCCGTCATGTTTTCTAAATAAGAGCTTAGCTGGAGGATGAGGGATATCGATTCTTCTTTATTAAACGAAACGCGTCCGAAATCATTTAATGGATAAATGAAAGAATATCTCAAAATTTTCAACATCCTGGAATTTAATAAGGTCGTGTTGGAGTCTTCGTATCCTTTAGAAACAAATCCACCTTCTAAATAATTTATTCCGACGATGTCGTTCTTTTTCTCGGATATTACGCACTTATTGACTTCTAAGCCATAACCCAAAATAACTATCAGCTTGGCGAAATATAATAAGCAAGCCGAATATATGGGATAGCCGTTATCGATGTTTTTCATCGCTTTGTCGAAATAGGGAAATACTTCTAAAGCGTCTTCTTCCCCCAACAATCTCGAATTGATTTCCGAGAGGAAGAAAACGCAGCTCATATAGGCTAAATCGTCTTTCTCTTTCAAAGTGAGGATCGGCTCGCTCTCTTTCAAAGTGAGCCTTTCTTTGTCGCTAGAAAGAAGCAACGAAAATCTCGAATAAGTCAAAACTCGGCAAGCGGCCGCGTTTTTTCCGTTTATCTTATTGCCTCCTCTGGCTAAAAAGGAAAACAATCCGTCTTTCCCCAAAGCCGTGACGATGAGATCTGTTTCTTTATAAGGCGCGGCGCGCACGACGTAGCCTTCCTTTTGAATGAGTTCTTCTCTCATTTATTTTTCTTTGCTATAGCCGAAAGCCTTCAGCCTGTCGGCTTTTTGCCTCCAATCGGCGGCTTGTCTGACTTCTATGCGAAGATCGACATGCTTCTTCAAGCGCTTTTCCAATTCTCTTCTGGCGGTCATCGAAATCTTTTTTATCATCTCTCCGCCTTTTCCGACTACTATCCCTATTTGGCTCTTTTTTTCCACCCAAATGGTGGCCTCGCAATATAGTTCTTTGCTTTTTTCTTCCAAATTAGAGATGGTGACGGCCGCTTGGTGAGGCACCTCGTCGGAAAGGAAATGAAGCATTTCGTATCTGATTGTCTCTTTGATGAAGAAAGAGTTGCTCTTATCGGTCAAAGTCCCTTCTTCGTAATACAAAGGACCTTCTGGAAGATATTTGACGATAGCGTCTTTTACGTCCTTTAAACCGAAATTGGTCAAGGCGGACATTTGGATTATCTCGTTATTGGGGAATTCTTCTTTCAATTTAGCTAGGAGCGATTCCATTTTAGGCGCGGTAGCCAAATCGATCTTGTTGATTAAAATGATGAACGGGCAATTGAGCTTCAATAGCTTCAATGTTTTAAAATCGGGGTCATCTTCATCGAAATTGTCAGCGGAAATCATAAAAAGGCAGATATCCGCGTCCGATAAGGAGGAACGGGCTTCCTTATTCATGAATTTATCCAACGCCCCTTCCCCTTCGAATAATCCCGGGGTGTCGATAAAGACCATTTGATAGTCTTTCTCGGTCAAAACCCCGATTATGTTGTCTCTGGTTGTCTGCGGTTTCGGAGAAACGATTGAGACTTTATGGGACAATATGGCGTTCAAAAATGTCGATTTTCCGACGTTTGGCCTGCCCAAAATGGCGACGAATCCGCTTTTCATCAGTCCAAATCCTTCTTTCCGAAAGCAAAAGGCAGCAATTCTTTGATATTGGTCTCTTTGACGTCTCCTTTGAGATTGCAAAGGTAAATGACGGCGTTTTCATCAAGCAATTCGCTGATGACTTGTCGGCAAGCTCCGCAAGGGGCGCAGACATCGTTAGTATCGGCGATGATGGCCATGGCTATCATCTCTCCGGGCTTAACGCCGTTCATCATCGCGTTCGCTATGGCGTTTCTTTCGGCGCACAAAGAAAGGGGATAAGACGAATTTTCGACGTTCCCGCCTTTGAAAATCCTTCCGTCTTTGGATAAAACCGCCGCCCCAACCGCAAAATGGCTATAAGGCGAATATGACAATTTCCTGCCTTCTTTGGCTTCTTCAATCAAAATTGATTTGTTCATTGCTAACTTCCTCCAAAATCTTATCTTGCAGAGAGAACATGACGATCTCATCTTCTTTTTTCATATGGTCATAGCCCAAGAGATGCAACAATCCATGGGTGAAAAGGAAACTTAATTCCCTATAAAGGCTGTTGCCGATTTCCTTGGCTTGCCTTATAGCTTGAGGGACGGATATCAATATCTCGCCCAGCATTTTCTCGATATCGTCGCCCAAAATCTGATGTGCTGGATCCTTATCGTCGTTGAAGGCGAAGGAGATGACGTCCGTCACCCTGTCGACTCCGCGATATTCCTTGTTTATCTGATGAATGGTTTCGTCGTCGACGAAGCTTACGTCTACTTCGTAGTTCTCTTTGACATTCAAATGTTTGAAGGTCGCCTCCATGATTTCAAGGTAGCGGCTTTCCATCCGATCGAACTTCGGATCCAAGGCGTTAGAAAAAACAAGTTCCATGACTTAACTTTATCATAAAGTTAGGCTTAAAGCCATTAAGGGCGAGACTTGGCGATATATTCTTTGAAATAAAGGGCGTTAACCTCCCTCTCTTTATGACTGAAGATATAGGAGAAGGCCTCGGATCCACCGCGTTCGATGAGCAACAAAGCGAAGAGATGGAAGAGATAAAAATTCAAAGATGAGTCGTTAGCCATCAAACTGGGCAAAAGGGAGAAAATCATGATGAAGATTGTGATTATCGCTTTTTCTAATAACATCATCTTCCCATATTTGTCCGCGTCCGAGGAAAGGGAGAAAAGAAGCTGCCTCTTTTCCGGTTCATCGTTGCTTTCGAACAAGGCTTTCTCTTCCTTTAAAAGCCTATCTGATTTAACGGAAAAATATCGATGGAATATCAGTTTTTCTCCGCATAATAACGCCAAAACACCCCCAAGGGAAAGAAAGAACGGAGGATTGTTTATTCCCACTATTGCCGCTATCAAAATCGAAGACCCAATCTGAGACATCAAAGAAGCCGTGTCGGCGAAAAGATTCTTCTTCAAGGCGTTGTATCTTTCATAATTCGCTTTAAGCCTTTTGGAATCGGAACTATATAAGGAATTCAGATATTTCTTATCGAATAGCTTCATCAAGAAAAGGATGAGAAGCCTCCTTCCCTCTTCAAGCAAGATGTATAGGACGAAGCAAATAAGAGTTAGATACAAAGGGGCCCTATCCAAAAAAGCGAAGGCAAAACCCAAGGCTATTTCGGAAAGAAAGAGCAAAGAGTCGGTCAATATGTTTTGCCATAAGGGGATTATTCTTTGCTTTTTGGGTGGCTTGATAACCAAATATTGCTCCAATGTCCCCCAGCAGCCGTTCCATAAGGAGAGAAATTTCTCTTTTTTGACTTTGTTTTCTCCAGAAATCGGATCTAAATAAGTAACTTCGTCTTTTTCTATGCCGGTAACAACGACCATATGGATTCCTTCCTTTTCGTCCAATAAGGCCAAAAAAGGCCCGTCTTTATCGAAAGGATAGGAAAATTCTTCCTTTTCGGACTTATAAAACCTCAAATCGAAACCGTTGGCCGACATCCCTTCCTCCAAATTCTTTAGAGAATATGGAGGGGAGGAAGGAAATGAGAGATTCTTCCAGCCTCTCTTTTTGGTTTTTAGATAGCATAAAGTCCTTAGCGAAGACAACGCGCAGCTATGTTCATCGAATTGATAGGAGATTTTCGACATATTTCCCTCCTATCATCTTTTAAAAGGAAATACGCCGTTTTTACCTAAAAATTCATCTTCCGATAGTCAGATAACATGAAACTCCAAGCAAAATCCGTCACGACGGTTGCCGATTTCGCTATTAAAATTCTTTGAGCAAAAAGCACATATATGTGGGAATGGTCAATATTTTGTCTTTTCTTCCGATGTTATAATCGCCTAGCTTAATCGCGTTTTTGACATGATATTTTTCAGGATGGGAAAGAATCGTGGACGTGCTTTTGGCATTCCCGGTAGTCGCTTTGACTTCAATCAATGTCGCTTCGCCTTTATATCTAATGACAAAATCGACTTCAAGGCCCGAATCTTTGCGGAAATAATACAGTTTTCGGCCCATTTTTGTGAAAATGTCCGCCACGAGATTTTCGAAAATCGCGCCTTTGTATCCATACAAATTGCCTTGAAGGATATCAAATTGCGTGCCGTCTTCCAGCATGCTGACAAATAAGCCAGAGTCTTGCATGTACACTTTGAAAACATCGGGGATGGCATTGCCATCCAACGGAAGCTCCGGCAAATTCAAGTTGTGGCAACGGACGATGATGCCGGCGTCTTCTATCCATTCCAAACTTCCTCGGAAACTTGATGCCTTGCCGCCTTTTTTAACCACGGAATATTGGAATTTTTTATTCTCCTTGCTTAGCTGCTTGGGAATGGATTTAAAGCATTCTTTTATCAATGGCTTGTCGCTGTCAGCGGCATATTTGACCATATCATCCTCATAAGAAAGAACTATATCTCGTTGCAAAGACAATGCTGCGTTTATTTGCTTCGTTTTTACAAAAGTATCGACCACTTCAGGCATTCCACCGATAACTGTGTATTGGAGCATCAACTCTCTCATTTTTTCATGAAGCGCTTGTGGAACGGGCTTTTCGTTATCCAAACACTCCTTCAATTTTTCGATTATCTGCGGCGAAATATCGTTCGCCCACAAGAATTCCTCGAAATCGAGAGGATGCATTTCGATTATCGTTTCAGACCCCACCGGCACGGATTTTGGCTGTTTTCCATACCCTTTGACGCCAAGCAATGAGCCTGTTCCTATGACATCAAATCGTCCGTCTTCCTTAAAAAACTTCAACGCAGTCCGAGCTTCTGGGCAATCCTGAATCTCATCGAGAACAATAATCGTTTCCCCCGGCTCAAAAATCGCATTAGATCCAAGCAAAGCGGACATCATCATCGTCAGGTTATCGATTTCCAATGATCCATCGAAAATAGAAACATATGATGGATTCTTCAAAAAATTTATATAAACCTCATGCTTGTAATTCTTTTTCGCAAAATCGCGAACCGAAAATGTCTTGCCGCATTGACGGCAGCCTTTGATTATCAAAGGGCTATGATTTGGAGTGTTTTTCCAATTTTCCAAAGTCTTTTCGATTTTTCTCTTTAGCATGTTCGACACCAGAATTCTTGCGTTTATTATACACCAAAATCACTTTTTCAAGGGAGTTTTTGCTTAATTCGACTATTTTTCAAGGGACTTTTTGCTGAATTTGACTATTTTTCAAGGGAGTTTTTATGGAAAGATAGAAAACAAGAAGCGTTTATCATTGCAAAAATCGTAATAAAAAATCCCGTGGGAACGGGATTTATTACCATTTCTTGCGACGGGCCATTTCGCTCTTGCGCTTGCGTTTCAAGCCGGTCTTTAGATAGAATTCGCGTTTGCGGGCTTCCATGAGAATGCCGGATTTGTTAACGCTGCGTTTGAATCTGCGCAACGCATCATCGAGAGATTCGCCTTCGTGGACGACAGTCTTTACGATCATTCTTGTTCACCTCGCTTTCGTAAACATTGGTATTTTACACAAATAAGACGCCAACACAAAGAAAATTAAGATATAATCTTTAAACCATGGCCGCTATTCCCTTTTTAAGCATCATAGTTCCGGTTTATTCGGGGGAAGAATATTTCAAAAAGTGCTTGTCTTCTTTGCTAAATCAAAAATGCGATGAGGAATATGAGATAGTCCTTTCCATCAATTTGGACGCGGAGGAAGGATGCAAAAAACTATGTGAGGAAATGATAGAAAAGGATAGCCATTTCGTTTCAATTATTATGAAAGAAGAGAACTTAGCCAAAGCCATATGCAGGTTGGAAGGGGTCAAATTCTCCAGGGGAAAATACATCACCTTCGTCGATAACGACGATTATTATTCGTCCGATAGAGCCATAGAAAACATAATAAGGGAAATAAACAAACATGAAGCGGACATCACGATATTCCCTTATTTTTATTCCGAATCTGGGAAAGAAAGGTTAGCTTTCGCCCAGAATTTCAAAGCCAAGGTCTTAGGAAAAGAAGAGGCTTTTGACAAATTGAACAAAGACTTTTCGATGCCTCATTTTCTCTGGAACAAAGCTTTCAAGAGAGAATTGTTCTCTTCCCCTTTGATGATATTTTCCAAAAAAGAAGATATGTTCGAAGACTGCGTTTTGATGACCTCGTTATTTTTGAATGCCTCAAGTTTTTATCGTTCTTCTTATCCTTATTATTGTTATGTGATAGATAATCCCAAGGCGGATACAAAGATCAAAAGAAATAACAGGGCCTTCTATCATTTGTGCGTATATGCCTCGGAAAGGGCTTATTTGGAGAAATATCACCCAGCATACCTTAAATATTGGAAGAAAGCCTACCATCGGCATATTTCTTTCATTATCTATGATTCGTTGTGCGATAGGAAAAACGGGGATGGGCGGTTATTTCATAACCTTAGGCAGTTAAATATGTTGCATAAAAAACGCTGGGAATTGAAAGAGTTGGATTCCCATGAGGTCGTTGAAAGAACGCTTAAGAGACAAAACGATGAATCGTTAGTTTAATTTACGCAAAATGTCTGCGCTAGCCCAAACGAGGCAAGCAATATTTTCTATTGTTTCTCTATTGAAACCAATATGTGGCAATTTATCGTGTCTTTTTCATTGGACAATACATCAAAAAGCCAAAGCATCAAAATGGAAAATAAACGAAATTTGCAAAAATGGAAGTTTTTAAAAACGGCAAATTTGCAAAAATTCGATGTTTTTTGACTCCGCTCAATTGCTTTAGCCTTAATGAAAATCACAAAAACGAACTTGTTTGATAAGGTCTGACGATTCGGTTTATAGCAAAAACCAACATAAAAAAATAGACTGTTTCAAAGCGGTTAGCCAGACAATGGTTATTCAATTAGACGAATTGTCGATTTTTGATTCTCTTTCAATCGGAAGTTTTCCTTCTTTGATGTCATTGGCCAATAGAAAAGTCATATAAACCGGAACGGTTAAAATATCGTTTTCTTTATCATATCCAAATTGATTAGAAGAAATTTTTATCGTCGTGGTTCTTTTATTATGTTCTCTAAAATCTTTTAGTGAATTAAGGGTTCCCTTCTTCTTTTTAACGTCAATCGGGCAAATGTTTCCTCTAATATCCACGATAAATTCGAATTCGTGCTGTTGTTTTCCGGTCCAATAATAAAGAGGGATTCCCTTTGAATACAGTTCGTCAGCGACATAAGATTCATAGAAAACATCGGAAAGTTCGTTTTGTCCATTTTTGAGCAAGAAATCGGATTGAGGGATATTGCTTTCGGTAGCAAACAATCCACAATCGGCAAGATAAAGCCTGAACAATCCTCCCTCTTCTTCCAGCAAAGGCGAAGTCACCCTTCCATCTTTGTGCTTGCTACGATAAATGACATGGGATAAATCCAACCATTCATACGCCCCAAAATAATCTCGATTGGATTTTCCTCTTTCAATCGACGCAATCTTGAAATTCTTGTTTTCCTTCGTCAGCTGCGCGAATATGTTTTTATATATATTTCTAGTTTTCAAAATCGTTTCGTCGGAAATGTTATAAAGGCTCATGTCGTCAATATAGTTTTCGTATAGTTCGTTCAAAATTTCTTTCGCTTCGGCATATGAACGGTTTTTCAAAAAAGCATTTACAACTTCCGGCAATCCGCCAACACAGAGAAATTCATGCAATAAATCCAAGCAAAGCTCGTGTTCATATTTTTCCAATGGCGTTCTTTGAGAATAGGCTTTCTTTATTCTCGAAAGCATCCTCTCGTTTGCGTTGAGGAGATATTCTTCAAACCCCATCGGAAACATCGATAGCGAATTTATTTTTCCAACTGGAAACAAAATTGAATCGCTGTCTTTTTTGTCAGAGCGCAATAAGGCGAGCCTAACCATTGAGCCAGTTACGATAATCGGCAATTCCGGATGATCTTGATTGAAATATTTCAAGGAAGTCATGACATTGGGTACGGTTTGGGCTTCGTCTATAATAAGTGGACACTCATTGGAAATTATTTTTCCATAGCAGCTTTCTATGAAAGAAAGATATTTTCATCGTCTACCGTTGAAGAGAAATAAGAGGCGGCCTTGTCGTCTTTTTTCAAATCGATATAGACGTAATCCTTGAGATATTTCTTTGCAAACATTTCTTTGACGAGGTAAGTTTTCCCGATTTGGCGGGCGCCCCAAATGACCAAAGGTTTCCTTCCTTCTTTTTTTCGATACCAAGAAAGTATTTCGTCTAAATAAATGCGCTTCATTTCAATTTCTCCTATAGCCTTATATTATCTTCAAATATTCCAAATACAGGTTTTTCATGTTTTTGAAGGCTTTCAAATACATGTTTTTCATGTTTTTGGAAATTTAGTCTTAAGAAAAACACACGGATTAATAAACAAAAAAACGTTAACAATCCAATGACTGACACAGAAAAATACGTGTCTGATTGCAAGACTGATTAACGTTTGGTTTTTGTGGTTTGTTCTTCTATCGCTTCCAAATAAGTGCCTTTTAGCTGGTTGCCAATCTTTTCTATCGAGCGCTCTTTAGCCACTTGGTATCCGTTTTCCAAAATCTTAGGATCCTCGCCTTCTTTTAGCAATTTATCCAATATCTCTACGAAATCTTTGTTATTTTTGCCCATACGGCAATCGATGTCCTTTTTGAGCCAGGGATTGAAAGTGTCTATCTCTCTTACCAGCAAAGGGCATTTGGAGGCCAACGCCTCCAAAACGACGATGCCTTCGTTTTCTTCATAGCTTGGGAAAAACATGCAGGAAGCGGACAAATACGCGCCTTGGATTAGTTTTCCATCCACATATCCCGGGAGAATGACGTTATTTGGCTTATTTCGTATGGCTTTCTTTATATCCAAAGACATGGCGATCCTTTGAAGGTCCCCAAACCATATAAATTTGATATCGGGGAATTTCCTAGCCACTTCCATGAAGTCGACATATCCCTTGCGAACAAACGGAAATCCAACGCCCATCACGAATTTTTCATCGTCTTTTATGCCGAATTCCTTTTTGAAATCGTCGACTTTCTTTTGGTCATAGGCGTATTCTTCGAGGATTATCCCGTTGGAAATGGCTTTTATATTCGAGCAAAGATGGTAATTCTCGATATTCCTTTTGCTATGCGGAGTGGGGGTTATGATCATCGGGGCGTTCCCATACATCTTCTTTATTTGGCAAGCAAAAATCGGCTCAAAGGCCTTATAGGCCAAAAAGCTCTCCTTGAAATCCTCGATGGTGGAATGCCCATGGACTATCACCGGCACCCCTTTTCTAAGACAACGCTTCAAAAGGAGAAAGGAATTGGTCCCATAAGTGTTTATGTGGGCCAAATCATAAGAATCCCTCGGATTGTAGGTTACTTCTATCCCGTTTGATATAAGGGCGGCGGTTTGATGTTTCCTCGCCCTTCCTATCCCGCTGGTCTTTAAGGCCTCATGCATTTCGAAATAAAGAAGGACTTTCATTACTCGCCTTTGATTATTTCGATGGATTTGGAGGCGCCGATTCTATTAGCTCCGGCTTCTATCATGGCTTTGGCTTCTTGATAATTATGGATTCCGCCAGAAGCTTTGACGCCTTTGGAAGGTCCTACCGCCTTACGCATTATCTCGATATCTTCGACTTTGGCTCCACCTTTGCCAAATCCCGTGGAGGTCTTTACGAAATCCGCCCCACCTCTAATCGCGGCTAAGGAAGATTCTTTTATCTCGTCCTTATTCAAAAAGCAGGTTTCCAAGATGACTTTGAGCAAACGTCCGTCAATGGCGTCCTTTACAGCCTTGACTTCCTTTTCTATATAATCCCAATCATGTTCTTTGGCCATCGTCACATTTTGGACCATATCGATTTCGTCCGCTCCATTAAGGACGGCTTCTTTGGCTTCAAAAGCTTTGGTTGAAACAGTGTTAGCTCCCAAGGGGAAGCCGATAACCGTGCAGACTTTGACGTCGCTCCCTTTTAATTCTTCTTTGGCCAACGAAACGTAGTTCGGGTTTATGCATACCGAAGCGAAGCCATATTCTTTGGCTTCTTTGCAAATCCTTTTTATATCTTCCAATCTCGCGTCCGGATTTAGGATGGTGTGGTCGATCATTTTCGCTATATTCATGATAAATTACCTCTCGATAGTCTATTTTACCTTCTTTTATGAAAAGAAAAAGGGAGCACGCTCCCTATCTCTTTTCCGATTTTATTCGGCGTCTTTCTTCTTAAGGTGAAGAATGTCTTTGCCTTTGTAATATCCGCAAGCCGGGCAAACGGTGTGGGCTTCGATCATCTCTCCGCAGTGCGGGCAGGCGATTTTGCCGCTGACGACCAATTTATAATGGGTGCGGCGTGTTCTTTTGCGGGTTTTGCTGTTGCGTCTTTGCTGGACTGCCATCTTTGCTTCCTCCTAAGGACGTTGGTAATTATACAACGGGAGGGAAAGTAGTCAATTCAAGTTTATACAATGTCAAAAATATATACGAATAATGTAGATATGTTCTTTTATGAAATGCGATGTTCGCTTTTAATCCGCAGCGGTGTTTTCATTATATTCGACATATAGCATCTCACCATGCAAGGAACGTTTGCTTTCTATTCCGACCTTAAGATAATTGGAAGTGTGTCCATATGCCATTTTCTTTTCTTCGTTGAAATCTTCAAATAGGACTTCCACCTCTTTGCCGAAAAACTTGCTTTCGTATTCTTTTCTTTCTTTTTTCGATAGCTCCAACAAAGCGTGAACCCTCTCTTTTTTGACTTTGGGATCCACTTGGTCTTTTTGAGCGGCAGCCCAGGTGCCTTTTCTCGGCGAGAAGGGGAAGACGTGTATTTCGGCGAATTTGGCCTTTTTGCAGAACTCCACCGTCTCTTTAAATTCCTTTTCGCTTTCTCCCGGGAATCCGACGATTATATCCGTTGTTATGGCTATATCGGGCCTGATATCCCTGATTTTACCCAACAATTTCAAAAATGATGATGTGTCGTATTTCCTTCTCATCCTCTTTAGCACCGTGGATGACCCAGATTGTAAGGGGATATGCAGATGAGAGGCAATTTGACGATAGTCTTTTAAAAGAGAAAGGAATTTCTCGTTGTCTATCTCGCTTTCCTCAATAGAGGAGATGCGAAGCCTTTTTAAGCTCGGGACGGCTTTTAAAATCTTCTCGATTAATTCCGAAATGTCGGATTTGGGGGTTAAGTCCGCCCCATAATGGCCGATGTGGATGCCGGTTAAAATAATTTCCTTATAGCCTTTTCTCACCAAATCCTTGGCTTCGTTTATTATG
The DNA here is from genome assembly GCA_963598795.1 of Alistipes shahii. Taxonomy (GTDB): domain Bacteria; phylum Bacillota_I; class Bacilli_A; order RFN20; family CAG-826; genus UBA4951. Next base: position 74,964 of record CAVBUY010000003.1, on the reverse strand, counting down.
GATTCTTGATCCCTTGAACGGGAATTGCCCCTTAAAGAAGGGATGATGCAATAAGAACAGAAATTGTCGCATCCGTCCTGAACTTTCAGATATGCCCTAGTCATATCGAAATTCATGATGGAACCGAGCTCCTCATATTTTTCGTGCCTGACGTTTTTTACGGTTAAAACCATCTTTTTCCCGGTTTTTAAGAATTCATGCCAAGCTGGTATTGCCTCATTTCTTCTTGAGGTTCCTAAAACTATATCCGCCCCGAAGGATAAGCATTCTTCGGCCGCGGATTCGCTATAGCAGCCCATGACCAATAAGCAGCCATGCTCGTTTTCCCTTCTGAAGCGACGGATGTGCTGTCTGGATTTTTGATCGGCTTGGCCGGTGACGGAACATGTGTTTAGGATGATCAAATCCGCCTCTTTTAGAGGTGATTCTATATGGCCTTCTTCCTTAAGTCCTTTTATGATGGCCGCGACTTCGTAAGAATTTACCTTGCAGCCTAATGAGTGAGCGTAGTATTTCATTGTTCTTTGCTAAACGAATATAAAGCGGCGGAGGCTATCGCGGCCGTTTCGGCCCTTAATATCCTTTTGCCGAGCGAAACGGGCTTAAAGCCGTTTTTTATAAGATATTCCGCCTCTTTTTTGGAAAATCCGCCTTCTGGGCCTATAACCAACAAGGTATCGTCCCCTATTTCTTTATCCAAAGGCGAGCCTTTGAAGGCCACCTCTTCATAAGCGATCAATTTGGTTTCGTTTTGAAACGAAATTAAATCTTCCAATTTGATTATGGGGCTTATTTCGGGAATGAGAGACCTTTTGCATTGCTCGGACGAATTCTCCAAGATTTTCTTGTATCTGACTATTTTGCTCTCTTTTTCCTTTTCGTTATTAAGCCTTACTATCGTTCTAGAAGAGATAAAGGGAACGAAGGCATAAACCCCGAGTTCCGTCCCTTTTTGCAATATCAGTTCGTCATGTCCCCCCTTAAGCAAGGAAAAAGCCAAGGTCAAATGGCCTTTGAGTTCTCTGTTTTCTTTGATTTCCTCGACTATTTTCACTTCAAAAGGATTTAATGAGGTAACTCTGGCTTTATATATTTCCCCGTTATTGACGGCCTCGAATTCAAAGCCGACCTTTACGCGCATGACATCCTTTATATGATGGATGCTGTCCATAGAAAAAAGGAGCGAGTCCCCTTTTCTTTCTTTGAAAATATAATGCGCCATATTAGCGGAGATATTCCCCTTCGCCGTCCTTAAAGACGTGGCTTTGATGAATATATATCCCGAAAGCGATATGGAATAGATATAAAAGAACGAACGGGATGATTATCGAATAAGCCCAAACAAATACCGAAAGCAAAGCCCCGGCAATCAAAAGAAGCAAGCTTACGATAAGGCAGATAGTTCCTTTCTTTTTCTCTTTGATATAGAAAAAGGCGGCGCCAAATGGGCCTAATAGGCAAGAAAGCAAAACCGTCGTCTTTTTCGATTTCGATTTATATAATTCCTCATTTCCCTTGGTCAATATCACCTGGGTGATGTTTTGGGTTTTGTAATCTGGGGAAATAGGGTTTTTCTCACCGCAAAAAGGACAAATGTCGTAGTCTTGGTTGGATATGGTTTTGTCGCAAAATCTGCATTTTGGCATATCAATAATTCACCTTGTCCTTAATGGAAGAATATTCCTCATATAACTTCAAGCATTCGTCTCTGTCTAGTTCGGTGACGAAGCTCAGTTTGTTGTTCAATCTCTTATAGAAAACATCGTCCCTGAAGCCTATTTTGTCGGTGTCTAAGACATTGCAGCCATAATAAACTTTATCGATATTGGCCCAGAGAATGGCTCCCAAACACATTGGGCATGGTTCGCCGGTCGTATATAGTTCGGACCCGCTTAGATCGAAGCTATCTATGTTTTTCGAAGCGTCTCTGATGGCCATCATCTCCCCATGGCATGTGGGGTCGTTGAGTTTGACCACCTGATTATGGCCCCTTCCGATGATTTTCCCGTCTTTGACGATTATGGCGCCGAAAGGGCCGCCATGACCTAAACGGATTCCGGTTTGGGCTTCTTTTATGGCTTCTGACATGTATTTGTTCATAATTGCTTCTCTCGCTAACTATGTTAGCAAACTAAGAGGGTTCTAAATACTTTTATTTTTATTTTTTGCGGGAGAAAAATCCCGTTTTCTTGCCATCTTCGTTTTTAAATTGCCTCAAAAGCTCTTTTTGGGTCGAAGTCATGTTGGTTGGGGTGCGGACCTTTATATGGAGATATTCGTTTCCGGGCTTTCCGGTCCTAAGGTCTTTTATGCCCCTTTCCTTCAAGCGGATGATTTGATCGGGTTGAGTGCCTTCTGGAATGGTAACGTTAACGTCCCCATAAACGGTCGGGACCACGATTTCGGTTCCCAAGGCGCAGTCGACGAAAGAAAGATCGATGTCGACGTGGATGTCGTTTCCGTCTCTCTTGAAGGTTTTATCGTCAGCGATTCTTATTTCGACGTAAAGATCGCCGTTAGGGCCACCATTTATGCCTCTTCCGCCCTTCCCTTGGACGCGGATCTGCTGGCCGGAATTTATGCCGGCCGGGATCTTCACTTCGAGGTTTTTCTTTATGCGGGTATAGCCATTTCCTCCGCAGGTATGGCACTTTTCCTTGATGGTTTTGCCACTGCCTTTGCATCTAGGGCAGGATTGTTCGGTCTCCATCATCCCAAATAGGGTCTGCTGGCGCATCTTGACCGTTCCCCTTCCGCCGCAATCTGGGCAAGTCATGTAATCGGAGGGGTTTTCCGCTCCGGTCCCATGACAATGGGGGCAAGGCTCGTCATAGGTGGCGTTCACGGTGATTGTCGTCCCCTTTATGGCGTCCATGAAATTGATTTTCACCCTATAAAGGGAATCTTCGCCCTTTAAAGGTCCGGAACGGGATTGCCTACTTCTTCCGCCTCCAAAGAAAGAGGAGAAGATATCGTTTAAATCCACGTCCATTCCGCCCATGTTGGAGAAACCGTTTCCGAATGGGTTTCCGTTTCCTCCCATATTTCCTTGGGAGAAGGCTTCAGGTCCGAATTGGTCGTATTGGGCGCGTTTGTTATCGTCATAGAGGACGTCGTAAGCTTCCTGGATTTCCTCGAATTTCTTCGGGGCGTCCGGGTCTTTGTTTATGTCTGGGTGATATTTCTTGGCCAATTTCCTATAAGCGGATTTGATTTCGTCTTTGGTTGCGGATTTATTTATTCCCAGGACTTCGTAATAATCGCGTTTAGCCATGAAAGTCCTCCTTTCTAACTAAGAAGGAAAGAGGGCAATGCCCTCTCTCCGAAAATGATTTTTTTAGATTTTATTAGGATTTGTGATCGCTGAAGTCGGCGTCAACCACGTCATCGGCGTTGGTCTCGTGAGTTGAGGAATCGGCGTTAGAAGCGTTGCCTTGGGCTTGTTGGGCCTGATAGGCGGCTTGGGCCGCGTCTTCCAATCTTCCGACGATTTCCCTAAGCTTTTCGATATCGTTAGTTTCGATAGCGCCTTGGGCTTCGTCGCGGAGTTTGGTCATTTGCTCCTTTTGGTCGGCCGGTAAGCTATCGCCCTTTTCGACCAAGGTGCGGTTGATTTCGTCGACGTAAGTCTGAGCTTTGTTTTTGACTTCGATGTCGCCTTTTCTCTTTTCGTCGGCTTCTTTGTTTTCCTCGGCTTCTTTGACCATGCGGTCGATGTCGCTCTTGGATAAGCCATTAGAGCCAGAAATGGTGATATTTTGCTCTTTGTTGGTGTCCAAATCCTTAGCTGAGACCTTCACGATGCCGTTGACGTCGATTGAGAAGGTAACTTCGATCCTAGGCTCGCCTTTTCTGGCGGGTTTGATGCCGGAAAGGTTGAATTGGCCGAGCAATTTGTTATCGTGAGCCATCGGGCGTTCGCCTTGATAAACCGCGATATCGACAGCCGGTTGATTGTCTTGGGCCGTGGAGAATATCTGGCTCTTGGTGGTCGGGATGGTGGTGTTCCTCGGGATGAGCGGGGTAAGGACTCCGCCCAAGGTTTCGATACCCAAGGTTAACGGAGTGACGTCGAGCAAGACGACATCCTTGATGTCTCCGGCGATGACCCCACCTTGGATGGCGGCGCCAATGGAAACGGCTTCATCGGGGTTAACCGAGAGATTGATATTCTTGCCGGTTACCTTCTTTACCAATTCTTGGACGGCCGGCATACGGATGGATCCGCCGATCATCAAGATTTCGCTCAAATCATCGTATTTCAAGTTGGCGTCCTTCATGGCTTTTTCCATCGGGGCGACGCATCTGTCTAACAAATGACGGGTCAAATCTTGGAATTTGGCGCGGGTTAAAGTGGTTTCGAAGGAAATAGGTCCGTTGCTTCCCATGCCGATGAACGGGAGGGAAATGGTGGCCGATAAGGAGCTGGAAAGCTCGATTTTGGCTTTTTCGGCGGCGTCTAAGAAACGCTGACGGGCCATTTTGTCGGTCAGATCGCAGCCGGTCTGGATCTTGATTTGGGCTTGGATCCAATCGGCCAAAGCGATATCCCAGTCGTCTCCGCCTAAAGCGGTGTCGCCGCAAGTGGAGAGGACTTCGAAGGTGCCGTCTCCGATATCAAGAACCGAGACGTCGAAGGTTCCGCCGCCGAGGTCGAAGACCAAGACTTTTCCGGATTTGTCGGAATCAAGGCCGAAAGCTAAGCATGAGGCAGTCGGTTCGTTGATGATACGGACGACTTCCAAACCCGCGATGGTGCCTGCGTCTTTGGTGGCCTGACGTTGAGCGTCATTGAAGTAAGCCGGGACAGTGATGACGGCCTTATGTATCGGCTGGCCGATGCTCTTTTCGGCATAGTCTTTCATATAAGCTAAGACTTTCGAGGAGATTTCCTGCGGCGTGAAGTCTTTGTTGATGCAGCCGATGTGGAATTTCTCGGAAGTTCCTATTTTACGTTTGGCCGAACGGACGGTGTCGGGGTTAGTGATGGCTTGGCGTTTGGCGGCGTTTCCGACTATTTGCTCGCCATCGGCTTTAAAAGCCACGACGGAAGGGGTGGTGTTGGTGCCTTCAGGGTTTGGAATGACTTTGACTTTTCCGTCGCTTTGCAAATATGAGATGACGGAATTGGTGGTTCCAAGGTCAATGCCTACGATTATTTCTTTTGCCATAATTTATTATCCTCCTTAAGCTTTGGCGGATTCTTCCGCCTTAAGCTCGTTATTTTCTTCTTTTTTATTGGGTTTGATCCTTACTTGGACGCGGGCCGGACGGATCAATCGGTCCTTTAGGTAATATGCCGAAGCGTATACCTTCGTCACTTTTTGGGGTTCTTTCTCGCCATCTTCCACCGTATCCATCGCCATCATGAATTTGACGTCGAATGGATCTTCTTCTTTCGGAGTGACTTCCTTGACCCCTTCTTTTTCCAAAGCCGAGAGAATCAGCTTATAGATGTAATCGAAGCCTGTTTTGTAATTCTTGGCCTCTTCGCTTTGCGGTTCCGCAATAAGAGCGAAGCGGAATGAATCCAAGGCCGGAAGCAATTCCTCGACGAATCCCGAGGCTCTGTATTTGATGGCTTCGAGATGGTCTCGTTCGAGGTTCTTCCTTAGATTCTCCATGTCGGCGTAGACGGTGTAATATTTGTTTTTCCACGCTTCCAATTCGGAGTTCAAATCGATGGATTCTTCTTTTTTCTCTTCTTCCTTTTTGGCTTCTTCTTTGTTTTCTTTCTTATCCTTTGCCATTTTTGCCTCCTTCCTCATCCGAGATTTCGTTGAAGTATCTCTCCAACGTCTCTTGGAAATATTTGAGCATGGATACGGCTTTGCCGTAATCCATTCGCTTGGGTCCTAGGACGGTAAGATAGGTCGAGCCTCCCGTTCCGGGGATATCGACTTCCGCGGAGACTATGGAAACGTCCCCATGTTCGCGGTCTATCTTGACGGAGACCTTATCGGCTGTCTTCTTGCCTTCTTCCATGGCCTTTCTGAAGGCTTTCGGATCGTCCAGCAATTTGATCAGCTTTCGCATTTTGTCGGCATCGGAAGCGAATTCCGGTTGATGGAGCAAGGCGTCTTTTCCATATAGCTCCATCCTTTCTCCAGAGAAACGGACGAAGGCTTCGAGCAATATCTGGTAGAGCATCTCTTGATTTACGAGATAATCGGTAAGGGCGGGCCTCATGGCCTCCAACTTAGGGACTATTTCGGAGATGCGGCTGCCGGAGAGTCTTTCGTTCAAGGTGGAAATCATCTTTTCGACCTCTTCCACCGATACGGACGAATCGAATATGAATGTTTTGTTTTCGACATATCCTTGGTCGGTGACGAATACCGCCGTGGCGGAATTCTTGGAAAGAGGGATAACTTGGACTTTGACGAGCCTTTCTTCTGAGGCGTTGCTGCCCAATACCCCAGCGGCGCAATCGGTCATGTTGGAGAGGATTTCGCAAGCTTCTTGCATGACTTCCTCCACCGATTTGACACGCCTGTCCAAAATGTTTTGGAGGGCGTTTTTCACTTCTTGGTCGACCCTGTCGCCCCTAAGGTTATTAACGTAATATTCATAACCTTTGGCGCTGGGGATTCTTCCCGATGAAGTGTGGGTTTTTTCAAGGTAGCCATCTACTTCGAGGGCGTTCATCTCGTTCCTTATGGTGGCGGAAGAACAATCCAGATGGTATTCCTCGAGCAAGGTTTTGGAACCTACCGGCTCGGCTTTGCTTACGAAGTATTCGACGATGTATTTCAATATCGTGTCTCTTCTGGTCATATTCCTCCTTTCCGAAGTGATTAGCACTCGTGGCTTCCAATTGCCAATGATGATTATAGTGAACTGGTGTTAGCACTGTCAATAGGTGATTGCTAAAAACTTTATAAATAAATGCGCACATGCGTATGTGCGCGCAAAAAACATTCAAAAAATACTTCTAATGAGAACCAACTATGTTTCTTTGCCCTGTTATCTCATGCTTTGACGGAATAAAAACACAAGATCCAAAACGATTTTAGAACAAACGCATCCTATTCCGCTTCTTCGTAATAGTACGAGGTATCTATTCCCTTCATGAACAATTCTCTGTTGCCAATATCGTCAGTAAGCGCGTTTCGTAACAACCTTTTTATTTTGCTATCGTCCACATAGCTTATTTTCATGGCCTCAAAATAATCTTCTTTGTCGATTTTGGACCAATCGACGCATTTATGGATTTCTTTGATGAATATCAAATCGAGCCATATCCTCGTTGCGCGTCCGTTTCCTTCCATAAATGGATGGGCTATGTTCATTTCGACATATTTCTCCACTATCTCATCGAATGAGCCTTGCGGCATGGATTCGACTTTCTTTAAAGTGTCTGACAGAAAATCTCCGTTAGCGAAAACAAAGCCCCCTTTGGAAATCGTCGCTTCCCTTATTTGCCCGGCGAATGGATAAAGGCCCTCAAACAAATAAGCGTGTATTTTCTCAAGAGATACGGTTTTTCCGACTTCGTCTTCATCGGCCAAATGCGTTTTATATAGCTCATAGGCCTTCTTCTTGCTTCGTTCATCGATTGGGTCCAAACCGCCTACCATCCATTTTTCGAACTCGGGATTTTTGGATTTATGAATGATAAAACGGAGCCTGTTGATGCCATCTTCGTTAATAACGTCGGACAAGTATCGTTTGCCATCATCCGCGTAGAGTTTCAGCTGTCTGCAAAACTCAGTAAGCTCCGGATGCCTTTTCTTCAGCGCATTCCAATAGATGCGTGGATTATCGGAATCCGTTATTATCGAAATCACATCGACGGCGGAATACCACCATTTGTTCTCTTTATCGTCCCAAATGGCGCGTACTTCATTGTTTAGAAAATATCTGATCGAATGTTTTGTCATCACGAAGATGATACCCTGGCCTATTTCAGTTGTCTACAAAATGCATACAACTGGCATGTGTTAGTTGTCGAATGATGTGAAACATTTAAGAAGCTTCAGGCATCTCACTTCCCCAGTTTCATGCATCAGCTTCTCAAGCTTTTCAATCTCAATTTCATTTAGACTCTTCAAATCAAGCACGCTTCTCGGCGTTTTATTGTATCTGGCCACCCATCTTTTGCCTTGCTCCCTCAAGTCTTTGAGGGAATAGAAATTGAGGGTTCTGTAGAATTTTCCCAGTCTATCCTAAGCAATCTCTTGACCTTGTTGTTATGCTCAATGTTCTTTGCAGCCATCCGTTCCATTCGATTCTATTTACGACGCTGATCATCGTCGAAAAATCGCGGGGAGTCACTTTTTTCCACTAGCGTGCCACAATGTCTCCACATCTTACCTTCTATTTATGTTCAACCTTATCGCAGGCAAGGTGCTTTTTGTTTAGCGGGCACTGTGTCTAATATCATTTGAAATAGACCACTATCTACAAATTTGGTTGGTTCCAACCTTTTTTGTAGATAGACTTCAATCAATAAAACTCAAGTAGGACCCTGTCCAACAAAATCATTCCTTTGTCCGAGGCTTTGCACCTCGTCGAATTAAGGCAAAGCAGGCCTTCTTTTTTAAGCTTGTCGATTTCCTTTTTATAACGGTCCGTAAAAGAAAAGCCAAATCTCTTTGTAAACGTCTCTAATTCAAAGCCATCTTCCAGCCTTAAGTTCGTGGTGAGGAAATATTTGACATCCTCTTTGTTATTTATTTTTTCTTCGTATTCTTTTTTCTTTTCCTTCAAATACGAAGAAAGGCTTTTTGTATAGGTATAACGGATATTGTCTTTGTATCCAGAAGAGCCCAAGCCCAAGGCGTCATATTCTTCGTCTTTCCAATAAGTGAGGTTGTGTTTGCATTCATATCCCTTTAAGGCGAAGTTCGATACTTCGTAACGCTTATACCCGTGTTTTCTAAAGAAAGAGACGATGATCTCGTAAAATTCGCCTTGAAGATCCTCGTCTTCCTTGGCGTTCTCATTCTTTAATATCGTCCCATCTTCGATTATCAATCCATAGCAAGATATATGGGGAACACTCAAAGAAAGGAAATTGTCCAAATCTTCTTCGAGTTCCTTTTTCGTTTGTCCTTCAAAGCCATACATCATGTCGACATTTATGTTCGAAAAACCAATTTTTTTGGCTAGTTCCACCGCGTCTTTCCCTTTTTTAAAGGTATGGGTTCTTCCTAAATAATCGAGCCACTTATTTGATGAGGTTTGAACTCCGATTGATAAGCGGTTTATCCCGTTTTTCTTTAATATAGAGAGTGTTGATTCATTGATGGTCTCAGGATTAGATTCGATGGAAAATTCCCCATTAGGTTCTAACTTTTCCTTTAAAGCGGACAATAGTTCATCAAGCAAATTTAAGCTCAACGCGGTAGGGGTTCCCCCTCCGACATAGATTGTTTGGTATTTCCCCTTTAAGGCCTTTACGTCCTTTATTAGGTCTTTAACGTAAGAAAACGCCCAGTCTTGGGCGTAAAGGACTTTGGGAAAATCGCAATAAGAGCAGATTTTCTTGCAAAATGGGATGTGGATATAAAGGGAAGAAGGCATCAGATTTCTTTCTCGTTGTCCTTTTCGATCTCTTCTTTGGTTTCCTTGGTTAAGACTATTTCGGTCTTTTCTTCGGTTTTTTCTTCTTTTTTCTTATCTTCCGGGACGTCTTCCAAGATGCGGTTCATCTCGTAACGCAAAGCCTCTTCTTCACTGGGCTTATCTTTGTCTTCTTTCTTCTTTAGCCCTTCATCGACATCCACCACCAAGCGGTTGACTTCTTCTTCGGCGATTTCCTTCTCGGATTTGAGGGTGTCGGTGTTTTTAAAGGCCGGGACGTATTTTTTGATCAATATGACCCCTAAGACTATGACGCCGAAGACGGCGAGTAAAATAAGGACCAAGATTATAGGATTATCGGTGACTGCCAAGATGTTGGGTTTCATATTTATCTCCTTTTAGCGTTTCCCGTTGGTGGATATGGGGGTGTAGACGTATTTGTTCTTAATTTGTTTCTTCTCGTAATAGGATTGATCCGCCAGCTTGTCCATGGAGGTTCTGGCCGTCTCATAGGCGCAACGGGCGAATTTCTTATATTGCTGAATGGTGTAATAATGCCCCAAAGTGCAATGGGTGGCAAGGAAAGAAGCTTGCTTTTTGTTCAAAGAGGGGTTGGATTCCAATAAATAGGTCGTATATTCCTTCGCCTCTTTGTCGCTTAAAGGCTTCGATTCCATCTTTATGGATATCTCGCCTTCTATCCTTTCCACCGTTTTGTTGACCTTTTCGGGCCTAATCAGTTCCTTCTTTTTCAAGATGGGCTTTATTGCCTCTTCCTTAACTTCCGAAATAAGAGGCTCTTCCTTCTTTTCGTATTCCTCGGGGTTATCGAGGAAAGACATTTGCTCGGCTTTGCCGTTAAAATAGCTTTCCTCTTCTTTGGAAACGTAATTGGCTTCCTTTCTAAAGGAAGAAAGGATTATTTCGTCTATTTCTTCTTTTAGATGGGACAATTTGCCTTTCAATACGTCTAAAGCGTATAAAACGAAATAGGTGAAATCCCCGCTTCGTACGCCCAATAAGGCTTCGCTATGCTTCTCGTTGTCTTCCAATAAGATAAACAAAGGCATATAGAAAGCCTCTTTGCCATAGGTTTCGGCCAATACGTCCAAAGCTAATAGCAAAGACAATTCTTCGTTAAAGGAAGGAAACGGCTTTACGGCGTTCATATAATGCAAGGCCAATAACGAACGGATGAGAGGGCTGAATTCTTGGTTTTCCAACGCCGAGAACAAGTCTTCCATATAAAGGCTTATTTTCTCAAAAGGGGCATAAGGGCAATCCTCGTCCCTTTGCTCGGCCAATTTGGCGGAAGCGTCGAAATCTAAGGTGCGGTAAAAGGAAGTCAATTCCCTTTTGAGCAACTTGGAATAAGCTTCGCCCAAGAAGTCTTCGTTCGGGGGCAATATATCGTCTTTTAAGGCAAAATATGACAAAGCCTCATAAAAATCCAAAGCTTTGTCGGAAGGGGATGATGGGCGATATCTTCCCGAAACCACTTGCTTAAGGGCCGCCTCGGACATATTTAAGCCCTTTATTTTGTTATAAGAAACGAGGTTCTCATAGAAAAGGAGACGTCCCGCCTCATCTTTTTCCTCCATGCTCATCTTTTTTATGGAGGAAATGAGGTTTTCCATTTCCTTTTGAAGCAAGGATATCTTGCCTTCTATAATCGGGGTCAGAACTATGCCCATCTCGAAGTTCTTCCTTAAGGTCTTCACGTTGAGCCTATGGGCGTATCCTCCGCGATAGCTTCTTATCTCCTTCCAATAGCCATCCACCAAAGAGGTGTTCAAAACGGTTTGTAGTTGGGACTTGGAAAGATATATTTCGTCCGTGTATTTTTTCGCTATTTCGTTTGCCATGGGAAAATTATAGAAAGCAAAGGGCTTGTTTTACAAGCAAATAGCCAAAAAACTACTAATTAGAGAGATTATTTTGGCTCTTTATAAGGCGATTTATCTTATTTATGAGGCTTCCATTTGAGGAACGCATCCTAAGGTAGTTTCGATAACAAATGAGCGACTCTTTTCCTAGCATGTGTTTATTCATATGCCTCATCAGCCTTCTCTTTTTCTTTTTGGAAATCTTGCTGATTATCTTTCCGTTTTCGCCAAGGCGATAGGTGAATCCAAGATAAGTTACGCCTTGCTTAATCGGATATATCGCGCACTTGGAGTCATTGAATTCCAAATTTAGATTCTTTGTTTCTTTTTCGAGGTCTTCTTTGAGTCTTATCAATATCTCTTTGTCAGAAGAGAATATGACTCCATCATCCACATATCTCGAATAATGCTTTATTTTGTATTTTTCTTTGATGATCCTGTCGAATTTGTCCAGATAATATAAAGCGAAGCATTGGCTGGTCTGATTGCCTAAAGGAACGCCTTTTCCCATTTCGTAATTGAAAGAATCGATGATGTTGTAGATGAAAGATAGAATTTTCTCGTCTTTTATCAATTTTTCCATCTTCTTTTTCAAAACGTCGTGGTCTATCGATTCGAAATAATGATGGATGTCGAATATGAAAACGTAGAACGACGTTCCGTTCTTTTTATATTCCTTTAACAAAAATTCCCTCAGCCTTTTTCTGGCGAAATCCGTGCCTTTGCCCTTTCGACAGGCGGCGTTGTCGTAAATGAGCCTCTTTTCCAATAAGGGGTATAGATAGTTATCCACCAAGCAATTTTGGACGATTCTGTCTTTGTAAGGCGTGGCGTCCACTCTTCTCTTCTTCGGTTCGTAGATATAGAAGGTTCGATAAGGCGAGACTTTATAAGTCCCTTTATTAAGTTCTTCGTAGAGAGAATATAAGTTGGCGGATTTCTCAAGCTCGAATTCCATGACCTCTCTTTTGAAAAGCTTGCCCTTCCTGACTTTTTTATGGGCTTTTAGCAAATTATTGAAAGTGAACGTTTCTTCGTAATTCATAATAAAAAGCATAAGGATCATGGAGGAAAAACGTCTTTTTGCGGTCTTCCTCGCTTATGCTTGTTTCATCGCATATAGTGCGATTAGGGGTATCGTTCCCTTTCCTTATGAGCCAACCGCCTGATTGGCTGATTCCTTAAGGGGCAAAAGCCCTATTCGGGAAAGTCTGGGGCGGACGCCGTTGTTGGAGTTGTTGACGTTGTTGTTGTTGAGGTCGCCATCGGAGTTCACGTTCCACGCGTTGTTGGAATTGTTGGAGTTAGGCGAACGTGCACGATACAAGCGCAATTGCGCACCCTATAACGAATCCCTATATTGCCAAAGCCTTTTTGCAGACGTTTTTATAGCCCGCCAAGTACTTAGAGCAAACACCTATTTTTTCCAAGATCACCTCATGTTGGTGCTTGGTGAAACATAAGACGTCTGTTGACAAAGACGAGAGGAAATCGATCAATTTCAATTTTGCGTTAGCTTGATTTATGAGCATAAGCCTATTTCTGTCTTTTATGTCCAAATCGTTTGCCTCATACAACAATTGGATGATGGCCAACGATTCGTGTATCAATGAATTTAAGATCGAATATCGGTATTTGACCGGGGATTTGGCGCTTGCCCTTAAAATGTAAGCGGATAAATCCTTTGCTTTCATAAACACCAATAATTCGGTTTCTTTTCTTTCATTGCTTTCGTTTAGTCTCTGTTTCATGTCGTTGAAGTTAGCCTGCCGCCTGAAGGCTTTTGATTGGCGGCAGGCGATTGAGGATTGTTTCTCCGCTTCGCTACGAAATCTTCAAGGAAAGGCTGGGGCGGACGCCGTCGTAGGAGTCGCCGACGCCGCTGCTGCCGAGGCCGCCACCGGAGCGCACGTCCCACGCGTTGCTGGAATTGTAGGAGTTAGGCGAACGGGTCCAATAGATACCGAAACCATCATAGCAATATGCCTTGTTGGCTTTGGCCCAGTCGGTGACCTCGCACTTCCTCGATGCATTGTCAACGAAATAAAACTCGTTCATATAATCTTGATAGCTGAGGAGATAGACTTTGTCCTCGGTGTTTTCGCATGCGTATTTGTTACTCGGGGAATTCGTCGTCGAGGGCGAGTTGTCGACTGTTGTGGTTTGGATATAACGATCACCAAGAGCGAACGCGGACGAATAGAACTCGCCGTTCAGCCAGCTTCTTATCTCGGAATTTGAATAATTATTTGCGTAATAACCATTTTTGGTACCGCCGTAATATTCATTATATCGATGGGTATCGAGCAATAAGGACGAGACGACGGAATACGCGCCGTCGCCAGAAGAGAGGATCTTCCATTCAATTAATTCACATTTGAACCAATATGTCGTGTCTTTAACGATTGTGGTGCCATCGTTGAACGTATAACTAGAATAATGTGGATTCGCTGATGTTTTGGCGTAATATTCGTCGTTGTATAAATACCAGCCGTTGCTTTCCGGGGAAGCCAAGGCATCTAAGGCGGCGATGGTGTTATCGTCATTGACGTGAGTCTGGGGATACAAGCCATAGGTTAAAGTGTGATTTGTTTCGTCGATGGCGGGGATGATGCCTAATTTCTTGTTACGTTCCTCTTCTTTTTCATCTACCTCCGCTTTTGTATAGAAATGAGCAACCAAGGCGTAATCGCTTGTTGGCATAGTAAAGGAATAAGTTGTTTTATCGCTGACCTTGCCGTTTCCGTCAAACCAGCTATTGAAAATGCAATCGCCAACCGGGGTGGCCGTAACAGTTATCGTTTCATCCGAATATCCAACGCCAGATACTATCGATACGGTTCCTTTGGATTTGTCTTCGCTAGTAACGGACAAACTGTTTTTGTTTGCGTTCCATTTGGCGGTTAGAGTGATATTCTCAGTCACAACCCCTCCACTAAAAAACCATTTTTCGCCGGTATTTAAATCATACCAGCCTAAGAACGTGTATCCCGATTTAGTGGGGTCTTCTGGCTTTTTAATTTTTTCTCCTTTTGCAATATTTTGACTATCTACATAGGTTCCGCCGCCAGAATCGAAAGTAACGACGTAAATGGTGTCGCTAATGGAAGAACTATCGAAAGGAGCATTATCAGAACAACCACTAGTCGGAGCAATTGAACCAATTAGTAAAATGCTTAAAATCATGATCTTCCTTTTCATTGTTGCAACTCCCTATATTCTCAGAATGTGTAGCCTTTATTAACGACTGCATCGACATTAATATCACCCGTATAACACGCCTATTTTATTGTTCCACCCTTCCTGAATTTACGGCAAATTTCATTATCCAATATCCTAAATAGGCTGTAGCCCATTTTGGAGCATCTCTTCGCCGTTTCTTTCATTTCAATAGAAGATTTAAAATTCGACAAATCATGAACCAATTTATTTCTTTCGTTCTTCCATTCCTCGAAATCTTCAAAGAAATGTTTTTCAACGTTTATACGCTTGCATTTGCTATAAATTTCAAAAAAAGCCTTATCGGGTATTTTCTCTAAGATTTGAGATTTTTCGTTTTTGCAAAATTCCAAACAACTCTTTAAAAATAAGAATTTGTCAGTAATTTTTCTCAAAACGACTTTTTTGTAGCGTTTACCAACTATTTCCTCCGAAAATTTGCTAATTACGCTTTTGAGCCTTGGCTTGCCTTCGATATCGACAGATACAATCTCCAATTTGTTCAAAGCAGATGTCAATCTATCTTCTATTAACGCATAAGTTATTGCCACCGTCTCCAAATAAAACCCACGTTTAAAGGCTTGGTCATATCTTTTAATTAGACCCTTGTAGTTTTCTTGTTTGCTAAAATTCTCAGCCACAGTTTTGCCTTCAATATTTTACGAATCCATTCTAGAGAGAGAGAGAGAGTCAAGGCGCAAGAAACCAGATTTTAGTGGTTGCCTTTTTCGGAGTTAAATTACGCGCTAACCACAGTGCGGCCGCGAAATCCAACATAACCGCTTTTTTTACCTTCGCAGATTTCGTTGATACATGGACTTTTTTAGGATTTGATATATCAATCTGAAGCCGCATCCAATAAAGCTTTTTGCTAAATCTCCATTGCCTGAAGCAAAGGCCTTTTCCTTTTTTGTTTTTACATGACTAAAGAAGCGTCTCGTAGTTGGCAATTACTGATTTAACAATTTTCTCTTGCCTTGTACGGCTTGTGCTTTTGTTTCAAAACAATCGCCAGTCTTGTTTCGCTTAGTGCGTATTCCCACGACTATATATTGAATTGACTTCCATCTTCTACTGCCTTAATATTTTAGTAATTCATAATTGACTAAATCATAAATGACTAAGTTTTAGGAGGGTTCATATGAATTTCATTGGCAGAGAGTTTGAACAAAAAGCCATAGACGGCATCTTAAAAAAGAAAGGTTACCAAGGCTGTTTGATCTATGGTAGAAGACGCATGGGGAAGACTGAGCTTGTAAAGCATTGTTTAATGAATAAGGGCGTGCCTTTCATTATTTATCAATGCAAAGAGTCCTCCGAAAAAGACAATACAAATCTCATCACCGAATTAATAAAACGCGAATTAAACATCAAATATCTCCATTTTGACCATTTCTTGGAGGCGATTGATTTCATCTTCGATTACGCTTCAGACAAAAGCCTATATTTCGTCATCGATGAATACCCGTATATCCGAGGCTTAATCGACGGATGCGATTCCAAGCTTCAAGAGGTAATCGACAAGTACGCGATGAAAACCAATTTGAAATTTTTCCTTTTGGGCAGTTCAGTTTCAACGATGGAAGAGATCCAAAACCAAGACAGCCCTTTGTATATGAGATTCGCCAATTCCATGTTGCTGAAGCAGATGGATTATTATGACGCGTCGAAATTCTACCCATCATTCAATAATGAAGATAAGGTAAAACTATATGCCGCCTTTGGAGGCGTGCCGTTTTACAACGCGCAAATCGATGACAGCCTTTCAGTCAAAGACAATATCATCAATATCTTGAGCGGTCAATTTTCGGGATTGAAAGACTTTTTGGAAATCTATCTAAAAAGCGAATTGCGCAAAATAAACAATGCAAACGCCGTATTCGAGTCCATTGCCTATGGAGCCTTCCACTTCAACGACATTCTCTCCGAATCGCATATTGGGTCATCAGCGGCGTTGTCTGCTATCCTCCAAAAGCTTATATCTATGGATCTCATCGATTATGTTTATCCCATAAACGATGCGAAGAACAAACAAAAAGCCGGATATCGCATTTCCGACTTCTGCGTCAGTTTCTATTACAACTACATTTACCGCAACGAGTCCGCCCACAGCGTTTTGAATGACACGGATTTCTATGATTTCTTCATCAAAAGCGACTTCGAATCAAAGACGGTTCCCGCGGTCTTCGAAACCATAGGCAAGCAATACTTAATAAAAGAAAATAAGATTGGCCATATAAACCCGCCGCTTCTAAATATTGGCACATATTGGTACGATAACCCAAAAGAGAAGAAAAACGGCCAATTCGATATCGTCGGAAGAAACCAAAACGGATACGTCTTCTTCGAGTGCAAATTCACCAATGAGCCAGTAACCGACGAAACGATAAAAGAAGAATTGGAACAGGTGAGAAAAACTACCTTAACGCCCACTCAATACGGGTTTATTTCCAAAAACGGATTCAAGATCGAAAAAGAATACCCGTATATTTTCATTACGCTCGAAGATTTGTATAAGTAGGCATCAAAAACAAGCGACTTTCAAACTACGCGAAAACCTTTTGACTTAAAGAGTTTATCAATCGACATATAGAAAGAATTACTCTTCGTCGTTGATGGATAAGACGGACATGAAGGCTTCCTGGGGGATTTCCACCGATCCCACCGCCTTCATCCTCTTTTTGCCTTCTTTTTGCTTTTCCAACAATTTCTTTTTGCGGGATATGTCTCCGCCATAGCACTTGGCCAAGACGTCTTTTCTAACGGCTTTGATGTCGGCTCTGGCTATGACTTTGCCATTTATTGCAGCCTGTATAGGCACGGCGAATTGCTGTTTCGGGATGATGTTTTTCAATCTGGAAACCAAGCGGAGGCCCCTATCGTAGGCCCCGGGTTTATAGACAATGCATGACAAAGCGTCCACCGGTTCGCCATTCAAAAGAATGTCCATCTTGGATAAGGGGGCTTCCCTATATTCCAAAATCTCATAATCCAAGGAAGCGTATCCCTTGGTGGCGGACTTCAATGTGTCGAAGAAATTGTATATCACTTCGGAAAGGGGCAATTCGTATTTTAAGATAACCCTCGTGTCATCGAAATAGATCATGTCCTTATAAACCCCGCGGCGGGATTGGCACAATTGCATGATGGGCCCGACATATTCTTTGGGGGACATTATCTCCGCGTCCACGAAAGGTTCCTTGATGCATTTGACTTTCGTCATTTCCGGCAAATCGGAGGGGTTATCAAGCATAAATGACGTCCCATCCGTCAAAACTATCTCATATTGGACCGATGGGGCGGTCAATATGATGTCCATGTTGTATTCTCTTTCCAATCTCTCTTGGATGACGTCTATATGCAATAAGCCAAGGAAGCCGACGCGGAAGCCAAAGCCCAAAGCTTGGGAGCTTTCCGGCTCATAGGTAAGGGAAGAGTCGTTTAAAGTCAGCTTGCCCAAGGCGTCTTTTAGATCCTCGTAACGTTTGGAATCGACGGGGTAGATGCCGCAATAGACCATCGGGTTTATCTTCCTATATCCCGGAAGTGGCTCTTTGGCGGGATTTAATGAAAGGGTCACGGTTTCGCCGGGGAAGACGTCTTTTATGTCCTTCATCGTGGCGCATATATATCCGACGTCTCCGGCGGAAAGCTCGGTAACCGGGGTTTCTTTGGGGGTGCGGATGCCCACTTCCGTCACTTCGTATTCTTTGTTTGCCTGCATCAAAAGGATCTTATCCCCGGGTTTTACCGTTCCGTTTTTAACCCTTATTAGAGCCACGACCCCGCGATAGGAATCGTAATAGCTATCGAATATTAAAGCTTGCAATGGAGCCTTTTCATCCCCACTTGGAGGAGGGATCAATTCGACGATTTTCTCCAGTACCTCAGGGACTCCGAGTCCGGTTTTGGCCGATACTTCGATGGAATCCAAGGAGGATAACCCTATCCTTTCTTCGATTTCCTTTTTTACCCCCGAGACGTTTGAGGAAGGGAGATCCACTTTGTTTATAACTGGGATTATCATAAGGTCATTGTCAATTGCCAGATAGACGTTAGCCAAGGTCTGAGCTTGCACGCCTTGGGTGGCGTCCACCACCAAAAGGGCCCCTTCGCAGGCGGCCAAAGAACGCGATACCTCATAGGTGAAGTCCACGTGTCCCGGAGTGTCTATCAAATTGAAGATATAGGTTTTCCCGTCTTTTGCTTTGTAGGTAACCGTGACGGCGTTAAGTTTTATCGTTATCCCGCGTTCCCTTTCTAGATCCATGGAATCTAGCATCTGCTCTTTCAATTCCCTTTGGGATACGGCGCCCGTCAATTCCAAAATGCGGTCGCAAAGCGTCGATTTCCCATGGTCTATGTGGGCGATTACGGAGAAATTTCTTATAAGCGAGCGGTCGACTTTCATAGCAAAGATTATAGCGAATAGTTTCTTTTAAAAGAAATCATTCTTTTCAAAGCAATTAACGCCTTGCCTTTAATATAAGGCATCAATACGTTTTGCATTCTCCCGTAAGCAAGGAATAGAGATAGCCGTTGGTTTTCTTCTTGAACGTTTTCTGAACGTAATCCATATAGGCCCCTATTTGCTTATCGTAGGACATATCGTCGATGCTTTTGGTCTTATAGTCGATGACGTCGATATGGTCTTTATATACGATCATAAGGTCTATGGTCCCTTTGACGTTATTTTCCTCATCTTCGTATTGGTATTCCTTATATATTTTCCCGTCTTTGACTAAAGACATAAACGGATTGGATAAGAAACGTTCGACGATCTTTCTTTCGTAATGACTCATTAGAGAGAAATCGGGATTTATAAAATCCGTGGTTTCCATTAAGAAATGCAAATCGGTCCCGAAAGACAAAGAATCTCGGTTGGCGTCCAAATTCAATTTTTTGGAAGCCCTTTTTGTCTCCTCGGCTCTATATTCAAGCGACAGGGGTTTGATTTCCAAAGGCATATGTTCTTTTTTCGGAGGGAGGTTTTTTATAATCGGGGTTTCATCAATTTCCGGAAGCTCTTGAGAGACGAATTTGAAGCTGTCTTTGACCGCGGAAAGCATCAAATGGAAGCTATCTGGTTTGGAAACGTCTTCTATTAAGTCCGCTTTTTCGACGAAATATTCTATCGATTCTTCAATGGCTATCTTCTTTCTTTCTTCTTCATTCATCATAAGGAATTGGAAGGTAGGCTCAAAGCCTTCTTTGTCTAACAAAGAAAGGAACGAGTTGTAATCCAATGCCCCGTTTGCGTAATTTATGTAATTGACTTTGATGAAATTCTTCTTGCTTTCAATCTCCTTTTCGTCGACGTTTAAGCCTTCTTCCTTTTTTTCCAAAACGATCAATTGCTCTCTGGTGCGGGTTAAGGCTACGTAAAGTTGCCTTATTTTCTCGGAAGCGTCTTCTTTGGATTCGTAGTCGTTATTGACGATTTTGACGATATTGGCTTTATGCGGGCCTTTGGGGACGATGAGCCCGAATTCCTTGGACAACGAATATCTCTTGTTGTTATCCGTTTTGTTGAAGGATTTGTATAAGCCGGAAAGATAGACGATGTTGAATTCCAAACCTTTGGATTTATGGATGTTCATGATGCGAACCGAATCTAAGGAAGTTCCGGTACTGGACAGCTTGAGTCCCAAATCCAAATCGTTTACGTTCTCCATAAAGGATATAAAATCTGAAATCCCATAGCCTAAGTCCGACATGTTTTTGAACATTTCCAAGAAATAATCGAGGTATTTGTGATTGGCTTCTACCTCTCCCAAAGCGATGCATCTAGAGTAGATATCCAATTCGAATATGAGCTTTTCGAGCAATTCGTAAGGGACGGAGTTGAAATTATTCAAAACGATTTCCCTGATCTTTCCGGTGATGCTTTCGTGAGCCAAATCGCCTTTTTTGAAGATTTCGTATATCTTTTCGTCGGAATAGGCGAAAACAAAGGAACGGGCCAAGGAAAGCCAGGCTTTTTTAAAATGCGCGTCCTTATAATCGAATCCTTCCCTCAAGACAAAATCGACCATCCTTAAAAGATTGGTTAGAACCAAAACGATGTCGTCAGAGGAAATGTCTTTGTCGTTCTCGACGTAAATGGGGAGCCTCATCTCATTGAAAACCCTTTGGTAGTCATCGAAAGCCCCTCCTCTATCCATGAGAATGCAGAAATCGGAGAAACTGACGGGGCGGAGGGACGGAGTCTCTATTTCCTTTCCGTTTTCATCTTTCTCTTTCTTTATTTCCATGACTTTGTATCCGGAATTAATCTTTTCGATGATATCTAAGGCTATGGTTCTCGCTTCTATGGTTTTAGAGTCTCCATTATCTTCATAAAGCAAGCGGCGCATATGGCTATCGCTTCCTTTGTTGCCCGCTTTTAGATATTTGTCGTTTCCGAATTGAATCATATGCTCATCGCGATAGTTTGCCCCACCGTGATCTTTGCTCATCAATTGCTCGAAAATGTAGTTGATATCGTCAAGGACTTCCCTTCTGGAACGAAAGTTTTTGTTCATGTCGATTACTTGTCCGGTCCCGTTCTTTTTATAATCGGAGTATTTCTTCATGAATATCGAAACATCAGCGTTCCTAAAACGGTATATGGATTGCTTGACGTCCCCGACCATATAGACGTTATGATCGGCGATTTGCTTGATGAAGTCGTCTTGCAAAGAGGAGGTGTCTTGATATTCGTCGATCATTATCATCTTTAACGACGATTTAATTTCTTCGCGGACTTTTTCGTTCTCTTCCACCAATTTGGAAGCCATCTTGGCGATGTCGGAAAATTCGTAGACGCCTTTTTCGTTTTTAAATGAAATAAGCCTTTCGTCCAATTCTTTGACGATGCGGATTATAGTTTTGAAATATGGCTTGGTATCAGACAATTCCTTGAATACCTCTACCTTATTTATCGGGAGGGATTTGAAGAATTTGCATAATGAGTCTTGGGCTTTTTTGAATGAGTCGACTTTCTCTTTGGTTTGCTCGCTCCAATCTTTGTTCGACCCTTGAAAGTTAGAATGATCATCGGGGTCGATGTTATTGAAAGCTGAAATCATTTCATCATACGTTTTGGCTTTGAATAAGAACTTATATATCTCCGCGGCGTAATGGTTGGCTTTGTCTAGTTTGTCCTTAGTCGGTATTTCGGGCGGGATGTTCTCTATCGATTCTTTTAGTTCAATCCTTAACTTATCCATCTTTTTAAGCAGGAGATCCGTTATTTTTTCCAATTTGCCCTCCGAATAATAGATCTCTTCGAAATTATCTAGATACTCATTGGTCTTGGTTTCCAATAAAGCCACGTCATATACCTTTAAGATCAATTCGCGGATGTCTTTATCGTCCTTTAAACAGAAATGCTCGATCATCTGACAGAATTCTTCGTCTCTCTCTTTATATAAACGTTCGAAAATGTCTTCGATTATGTCTCTCTTTTTAACGTCTATTATGGTTTTGTCTATTATCGAAACATTCGGGGATACATTAAGGATGAAATGATATCTTTTCACCAAGTTCAAAGCGTAGCTATCAAAGGTGCAGATATTGGCGGAATCGACTTGGTTTGCGGCGTCTAACAGTCCTTCTTCGGTTAGTTTTTTCCTAATTCGTTCCTTCATTTCCCCGGCGGCCAATTTGGTGAAGGTGAGGATGAGGAATTGGTCTAAAGAATAATGCTTTTCGCTAACGAAATAGACCACGCGGGCGGTTAAAACCTGGGTCTTTCCAGAACCCGCTCCGGCCGAAACTAAAATATTGGAGCCTTCGGAAACGATAGCCTTCCTTTGGTCTAAAGTGAAATTAGTTAGATCCATCTTCCTCTTCTCCCTTTTCTTTCATTTCTTCCAAAATCTGATCGATTCTGGCTTTGTATTCTTTGCTTGATATCGAATCTTGACCCTTTTTGAAGCAAATGTCTTTGCAACCGCAGAAGGAGCAAGGGGAATCATTGTCGTTGTCGCTTAAGGGCCTTATGTCGAAATTGCCGGATTTTATCTCGTTTAGGGTTATTTTTATCAATGTTTCGGTCAAATCGATCCTATTGGCCAATTTCCCGGAATCCATGACGGTTGCGCCGCGCGTACTCAATTTCCCCGTGCTTGTTATCGATATGTTCCTCACGAATTGGGAGTCGTTGATCAAGTTTCCTTCTTCGTCTTTTTCGTTGCCGACTTTAGTGTCGATTCGCTTGGCGATATCCACGTCCGATAGGGTGATGCCATTTAAGATATAGGGAATCGAGTCCTTGTCGTTCTGGACGTTTTCCAATGGGTCGAACAAGACATTTTGGATATAAAGGCCCACCGTTCTATATTCGGGGACGTTTTCTTTCAAAAGATATCCATAAAGCGGCAATTGCATGTCAATACCATGGCTGGCGTCCGAATCGTTGTATTTGAGGGCGGAGGTCTTATAATCCACGACCATGAGGTTCTTTCCTTCGTCGTCATATAAGACTTTGTCTATCTTACCGGTCAATTTGACATTAGGTTCCAATTCGACTTTATAGCTTTTTTCCGTTTCCGCGCGGTTGAATTTGCTTTGCTTCTCGAATTCTTCGTTCTTTTTTATGACTTCCAAGGCTTTGGGAAGAAGGATGGAGACGAAGAATTTGTCTTTCTCTGTTATGAAATTCTCTTTTATGAATTCGTCATAATCCGATAAATTCACTTCTTTGTTCCCTTTTTCAGAATCTTCCAAAACCTTATGGAACAAAACGCCGATGTTGCTGAAGAAATTGGATTCGAAGGTGTTTAGCTTCAAAACCCTTTTCAAATAATATTCGAAGGGGCATTTGTTGAATTCGTTTATGGAGGTATAAGACAACTCCAATTCCTTTTTTGCCTTATATGAGCTTATCTTTTTGAAAGCGTGGCTATAAGACCTATAGCCGATTTCCTTATTATCGAAAGTATCCACATATTCGGAATCTTTGTTATATAAGCGGAGCTCATCTTTGGCTTTGGAGACTAAAATTTCGGCGGCCTTTGTAGAATGGAAACTAGATGGAAGCGTGCCTTTGATTTCTTTGCCATAGCCGAGTTCTTTGACTAGCAGGGATTCGAAATAAACTGTATTTCCGAGTTTCTTTTTGCGGGTTAGATGAATGTCAGCGTTCGAATTCAAGAAAGAAATAAGGGCCTCTTTTTCTATTTTGGATTTGATTTTCGAATCATTCATATAAAGGGTTTCTTTTTCTTTGTCCGAATAGAAATCATTGTCTAAGAAAACGTGTGGGAAAGAACCCAAAGAGAAATTGAAGACGAAGATGTGCTCGTTTCCTTCCGAGTGGAAAGAAGAATCGCATATCTTTATCGAATGATCGTAAGTAATTTGACGGAGGTTAGTCCCTTTGGCGGAATAATTGAGGAGTTTGATGAAATGGGTTTTGTCGGAAATGGAAAAGGCGCAGCGATTGATGATGGAAGCTAAGGCCTCCAATGCCCCGTTATCGTCCCTTTCCCCGCTATTGGCTAATAAATCGTAAGCGTCTTTTACGTCAAGTTCGTTTAAAAGGGAAACGAATTTCTCATAAATTGGAGAATCGATGAGTTTATTTTCATTCGGTAATTCGATTGGAAGACCATAAAGATTGGAATATTTTCTTAGTAAGGGAATATATTCCTTCTCCGGCTTATAAATAAAGATATCATTCAAATCGACGCCAGTTTCGATGAGATCGCATATTCTCTCGATGACGTAAAGGACTTCCTCATCGATATTTTCGAAGGATACGACTTTCCTTTCGGCTTTGCTTTGGCTCTCTTTGATAAAGTCTGCCTTAACATCCAACAAGTCCAAGGCGTGCTTTAATTCTTTATCGTCTTCGGAATATCCCAAGACCATGACTTCCTTATCTTTAAATAGATATTTGAAGCGAAGATTTGTTTTAAGGAGATGATTGTTTGCCAAATCTTTTCTAATTTCCGCTACCTTTTTGGTTTTCTCGGATATATCGGAGACATTGAAGGAGTTGGAAATTATTTCTTTGGCGTTTTCCAAAGAATAGCCATATTTTATCGAAACGTAATCAATAGCTTCTAAACCAAAGGAGAAATAGACCCCTTCCATAAGTTCTGCCTTATTTAAGAACTTAATATTCAGTTCGGGGGCTTTTTTGGATTTTAAGGCAACTAGCCTTTTTGCTTCCATATGAGGGCAGATGACAATCGAATTGTCTTTTAATTCATGAATTTCCATCGCCTATATTATACGCCAAAAAAGGCAATAAATTATATATATTTTAAAATTTTATATTTTTAAATATATAAGTGCTTTTAAACGAATAAAAAAAAGAAAGGCGACCGAGATGAAGCGAGAACGGTCGCCTTTTAAGAAACAGAAACGGTTTTTTGGAAAAACGGTGTGTAGAAGCTTGAGAAAGGAGGTTTATTAACCGTTTTTCGCCGTTCTCTTTTCCTTAATCAATATAATCCATTTCGGAACATATTCATATAGGAAAGCAGCCAAATATACGAGTGCCGTCCCAACTAACAAGATAAACCAGCAATAAAGCGGGGTTCCGCCAATTAAAGGCGTGACGAGGCACATGGAGTTATCGAAGTTAAGGAAATGCAATTCCATGGCTCCCACCGCGATATATATGCAAGTGATTATAGGGAACCAATGGCATTTCTTTAAATTTGGCCTAAATACTTTAAACATACCGGTCGCGATGGTAAGGATGAACATGATGCCGTGATATAGAAAGCAGCTGATGGTATTAAGGTGCCATATGGTTGCTGCCTGCACCACGAAGTCCGCGTAAATGATGCTGCCCAATCCGCCAGCCAAAGCGAGATACCACAATCCATGGAAAACCTTTAGATCCTTCTTCCCAATCAAAACGGCGATGGGGAACAAAAAGCCGGTCATGGAGCAGAAGGTGTTTGGGATCGCGATTATCCAATTGCCTTCATCAATTACCATTCCCACGCGGGTTAGTAAATCAAAAAGGATAGTCAGAGCCGCCAAGACCCTCATATAGATCCATTGGCTCTTTTCGGTTTTGAATTTCAATCCCGCCAAGACCAATGAGGCGATGCCAACAATAAGGAACACGACCAAGAAGACGATGTGCTCCATTCCGAATATTTCTGGATTTAAAAACATAATTCGTACCTACCAACTAGAACAAAAGCCCCTTTTGGGGTTTTGGCTATTTAAGCATATTGGCCGAAAGCAAGCCAATAAAATCGCAAATATCCACTTTTGGTAGAGGAGAAAAACGTTCAGTTGAGGTCATATTTCATCGATTTTATTAGGAATGGCCTTTATAAAAACCATCCAAGATCTTGTCTAAATCGGATAGGGAATAGGCCACGGAATAATTGGGATATAGCCTGGAATACAATTCGCGGTACTCCCTATTCAAATATCTATCGTCTATCAATAAAGCGGCCCCTTTGTCGTCTTCGGAGCGGATAAGCCTTCCCAAGGCTTGCATAACCCTATTCATCCCTGGATAGAGATAAGCATAAGAAAAGCCTCGTTTGTCTTTGCTTTCGAAATATTCTTTTATGAGATTTCTTTCAAATCCGACACTTGGCATCCCTATACCGACTATTGCTACGCCCGAGAGCCTATCGCCCATAAGGTCCACCCCTTCCGAGAATGCCCCTCCCAAAACCAAAAGACCGATGGTGGTTTTCTCGGGGTTGGGCTTAAAAGATGATAGGAAGTCTCTCTTTTCTTCGTCTTTCATCGCTTTTCCCTGGGTTAACACATCCATCCCCTCAAACGATAAACGATCGCTTATATTCTTTAGATATTCATAGCTTGGGAAGTAAATAAAATAGTTGCCGACTTTCTTGGAAACGAATTTCTTAAGGTAATCGGCGACAGTTTGATAAGAAGATTCCCTGTCCTTATAGCGGACCGAAACATTAGGGACTATGGTGAGAGACACGTTTTTGGGGTCGAAAGGAGATTTAAGGAGAATGGATTTCGAATCAATTTCCCCTTTAATGCTTTCTTTATAGAAATCCACCGGAGATAGGGTGGCAGAGAAAAATATCGAGGATCTGAGCTTATTCAAAGATGAAGATAAATATTCGCTGGGATCGAGGCAATCAAAGCGGAACGAAAGATCCCCTTTGTCTTTGATGAGATACATTGTGGCTTGTTCGCTATATTCCTCGCTCAAAACGCTTAAGCGATGAAGTTCCCTAGAAAGATCCTTATAGGCTTTGGTCGCAGAAAACATATCCTCGTCTTCCGCCTTCTTTTCCGCCCTTTTCAATGATTCGATGGCTTTCCCGATTTCATTTGGAAATAAGGAAAAAACGACAGGCTCGCTTATATCCTCGTATTCGGAGAAGAAGTTAATGAACTTGGTCAACGCCCTTTTTATTCCGTTTGCCTTTTGCCTTTTTAAAGAAGATTTAGCTTCTTCCACCATAGAAAGGGAAATTAAGGAAGAATACATCGACCTTCCTCTTTCTATTAAGTTATGGGATTCGTCAATCAAAGCGATATGTTTTTTCTCTTCTTGCATATCAGAAAAATACCTGTCCAAATAGACTATCGGATCGAAAAGGTAATTGTAATCGCAGATGATCACATCGCTATAAAAGGAAAGGTCCAAAGATAGTTCGAAGGGGCATATCTCATATTGCTCGGATAGGGATTTTATATATTCGTCCGAAAAACGCTTATCGCTTTCCAAAGCGATTTTTCTCACCATTTGTATCTTATCGTAATAGCCTTTGGCATAAGGACATTCGTCGGGATTGCATCCTTTATTTATATTGAGGCAAACCTTTTCTTTGGCCTTTAACACGGAATCTCTGGCGTATAATCCATTCTCATATAGCCTCGTCAAAGCGTCGTAAGCGGATTCCCTTCCCGTGGTTTTCGCGGTCAGATAGAAAATCTTATCGATTTTGCCGTTTTTTAGAGATTTTATCGCCGGATATAAGGCTGATATAGTTTTGCCTATGCCAGTCGGGGCCTCAATGAATAAAGACTCTTCGTTTTCTATGGTCTCATATACGTTTTTCATCATGGCCTTTTGGCCTTTGCGATAGGTCGGATAAGGGAATTTAAGCTCGGAAATGGAAAGGTCTCGTTTGTCTTTTCTTTCTTCCAACAAAGACAAAAAATCCAAATAGCGGTCTATCAAATCCGTGACGTTATTTTTTAATTCCTCGAAGGTGTAAGAAAAGCTTTTCACCATTCTTTCATTCGTCTCTTGGGATATATAAGTGAGCCTTACGCCCATCTCTTCTTCCTTGGTCGATTCGGCATACATATAGGCGTAGCATATAGCTTGCCCCAAATGCCATTCCTTTTGCTCTTCATAGAATTCGTTTAAAGGGCTAACGGTCGACTTAATTTCGTCAACGATAGGACGATGGCCGCCTAATATTATCCCATCAGCCCTTCCTTCTAAGGTTATTTCTCCCTTATCTCTGACAAAAACTGTTTTTAAAGGGACTTCCGACAAGTATTTCCTTCCTTGGCTATGTTGATAGGAAGAATGGATCTTGCTTCCCATTTGCATGGTGTCCAGATTATAGACTCTGGTATCGATATCGCCTTTCCTTAAAAGAAAGTCCACCAATTCGTGGACGGAGACGGTTCTGTATATTTTCCCGCTCACTTAAGGACGATCTCCTTTTCTTCCAAATGGGCTCCGGAAGCAAAGTCGTTACCAAACATCTTCTTTTTTCCTTCCATTTGGACTAAAAGGAGAGCAATGTGCCCACCTTTAGCTTGCAAAAGAAGCTTCTTTTGTTTGAATGACAATAAGCCAACCGGCTCATTTTCTTTATCATCGAAGTCGGAGACGGCGAATATTTTCATCTTTTTGCCGTCATTTAAAAGATAAGCGCCCGGCTCTTCGCTCAATGAACGGATTTTGTTCATCAAATCGCGTTTAACTAAATCTAGGGACAGTTTTTCTTCTTCTACGCTTATCTTGTTGGCGAAAGTCACTTTCGAAGTATCTTGCGGCTCGCCAATTATCTTATCGTTAAGGTAATTCAAAAGATGCTTTTCCAAAACATCCGCACCGGCTTTGGATAATTTGTCGCACAAAGAAGTGTAGGTATCGTCGTCGTTTATCTTGACTATCTCTTTGGCATACATCCTTCCAGCATCCATCTCGTGGACCATTTCCATTAAGGTCACGCCGGTTTCTTTCTCTCCGTCTTCTATGGCTCTTTGGATGGGGGCGGCTCCCCTATATTTCGGAAGCAAAGACCCATGAAGATTGAGAGAGCCTTTTTTCGGCAAAGCCAAAAGCTCGTCTGGCAAAATTTGACCATAAGCCATGGTGACGATAACATCCAAGTCAAGTTCTTTGGCGAAAGCGAAATCCAAGCGGATGCGATGGGGTTGGAAAACGGGAATATCATGTTCTAAAGCCGCCTGTTTGACGGGAGAGGGGGTCAATATGCGTTTCCTTCCCACTTCTTTGTCTTCTTGGGTGACCACGCCGACGACGTTATATCCCAATTCGATCAATTTCAAAAGCGGGGCGACCGCGATCTTAGGCGTCCCCAAGTACAAAATCCTTACATCTTTAGGCGATAGATAATTCATCTTTTTCCCTCGGGGGTTAGTATAACATAGGTTAGGCTTATTTAGGGTCAAAAGCCCCTAAATTGGAGGAAAATAATACTTAAGCATCTTGCTAAGCAAGAAATATAGTTGTTTTATTCTCTTTTGTAATTTACAATACAACCCGCTGAAAGAAAGCAGGAATTCATACTATGGCAAATATCAAATCTCAAATCAAACGCAACAAGACCAACGAAAAGGCCAATGATATCAACGTCGCCCGCAAGAGCGAATTAAAGACCGCCATCAAGAAGGTCGAAAGCGCCGTCAAGGCCAACAAAAAAGACGAAGCTATTGCTTTGCTCAAAGACGCTATTTCCCTTTTGGATCGCTATTCCCAATTGGGCACTATCTCCGTCAATTCGGCCAACCGCAAAAAAGCTCATTTGACCAAAGCGGTCGAAAGCCTTTAATATTTGCATCAATTAAATAGAAGACTCAGGAATTCCTGAGTTTTTTCTATGTCTATATGATAAAAAAGTGGCAATTCGCCCACATTTTTGTAAATCCTGTTAAAAATTAGAAATTGCCTCAAAACACAAATGGTGGCGGCTAAATTGTAAAAAAGAAGAGTTAATAGATGAAATTGCCTCAACGAAACTTGGATGGACAACAAAGCCAAAGAAAACGAAAGATGATATATAGAAAAATCGTTTGAGATGTTTTCGCCTACACGACGCCAGATAAACCCAAAAGTAAAAATCAAAAAACTCTCTAGTGCACGTGAGGGATAAATCCGTATCCGAATTGGTATAATATTGGTGCCACAGCATGATGTGGCA
This sequence comes from Alistipes shahii, assembly GCA_963598795.1. Lineage (GTDB taxonomy): Bacteria > Bacillota_I > Bacilli_A > RFN20 > CAG-826 > UBA4951. Next base: position 44,972 of record CAVBUY010000003.1, on the reverse strand, counting down.
CCATTTTATAGAAAGAGCCGTTTGGTAAGCGTTATCCTTCTTGAGACTTGGCGGTTTCGGGAAACGCTCGCCAATGGGCGGAACCGCCAAACATGAACAAGAAACAAAAGGAATGCCAGATGACGAGAATCCGATGGAGCCAATCAACAAGGTCCACCGATACCTTGCCGGATTTGTCGGGGCTCACAGCGGCTTCTCAAGAGAGGAACTTCAGGGATGGCTCAATCTTTTCTGCTTCTACTGGAACACCAGCGGAAACGCGTTTGAGAAGGCTCAGGCATTCATAGAAATTGCGGTGAAAATGCGCAAAAAATTGCGCTATCGTGACTGGAAAAACTTGGAAAATAGCGATAAATAATGACTTTTCTATCCCTCACGTGCACTAGAGAGTTTAATTTTATAATCAAAATTACAATGTGAATTCTTAAACTAAATTCCGAATTATCTCAAATACCTGACTTTAATCTGAAAGCAGTATTGCAGTCTGGCTTCCAAATTGTAACGAAGGTGATTTGTTTCTTTTCTTTGTTTGTGTCTTCGATTGTTTGTTTAATCCCCGATAGAAGTGTTGATTATGGCCTTAATTTGAAATTGACGATGAATAACGGGAAAGCCACATCAGCCTGGATTTTCCCAGAGAAGATGTTCTTTTCCGTCTCATAGATATTTTCCAAAGCAAATATGGAAGTCCTGTCGTTCATGTTTCTAAGATTCATTAAAGAAGCCTTGACCCTTCCGGGCGAAATTTTCAAAATCGAGGCGATTTGATCGACTTTGCATCCTTCTTCTTGATCCAAATAACGAACTTGGTTCAATATCCTGAATTGGTTGGAAAGCAAGGACAATAGGCTGATTTCTATGTCTTTGCCAGAGGTAACCAAAAGGTCTTTATATATCTTCAAGGCCTCTTTTTTATTTCCTTTACATAGGGAGTTACTTAATAAAAAGGCGTTTTCTTCCAATGGGGCGGCCACTAATTCTTCTATCTCAGCCTTGGAAATATGAAGAGAATCCGAGGCATAATTCTCTAACTTGTCGGCATAGCTCATAAAGGCGGAATAATCCCCGCCGAAACGGGCTAAGAATTCATAAGCGGCATCCAAATCCATCTTGATGTTTTTCTTTTTGAAATAGTTGGTTATGTATTTGATCCATTCCTGATCGTTTAATTTAGTCACCCCGACTATGCTTGGGGAGGTCTTTTCTATCAATTTGTAATATTCGGATTTGGTGTCGATTTCATCCGCATAGACGACGAAATACAAATCCACGCTGGGATTGGGGTTGGAAAGGTAATCTATGAGATTTTGATTGTCTGATGTTTTGCTTCCTTTAGCCTTTCCTTTTTCCAAAAAAGATGCGTTATAGGCGACCACCGTCTTCTTATCGTAGCAAAATGAGAGGTTTTCGCATTCATAAACTATCTCGTCAGTCGTCGAAAAAGTCAGGTCCACTTCAGCGTAATTCATCTCGTCTTTTTCTGGCAAAACCTCTTTGATTTTCTTTTTCAAAGCGGCTTGGGCCATGGCTCTTTGGGATGAATAGAAAATAGAAATCATAACAATGAGATTATACCTTAAATCATATTGTCCCCCAATAAGTTATGGAGCCTTCTTCGTCCGTTCTCCTTATTTTTATGTCATATAGGGAAAGAGTTTCCAAAACATCATTGGATGGATGACCATACATATTGTTTTCCCCCACCGATATGATGGCTTCCTTGGGTCTTATGGTTCTTATGAAAGCCTCGGATGTCGAAGTGTTTGATCCATGATGCCCGACTTTGAGAATGTCTGCTTTTAGATCAGGGCGGTCTTTTATTATTTTCTTTTCCACGCTTATGCCCGCATCACCCATAAAAAGGAACTTTTTCCCGATAAAATCCATATATAAGACCAAAGAAGATTCGTTGCCTTCCCCGTCATATATGTTCAAGTTCTCCAAATGGATGTCCCCTATATCTAAAGGAAAGGAGTCCTTGCTATTTATATAATGTCTAACATCGAAGTTTTTAAGTAAGGAAGAAGCCCCTCCTGAATGATCGAAATCATCGTGGGTGGTTATCAGATAATCAAGATGATAAATCCTTCTCTTATATAAATAAGGGATATCGATCTCGTTACCGATATCCAAGTTTTTTACCCCACCGGTATCTATCATCACGGTTTTTAGCCCATCTCTTATAAGCAAGGCGTCCCCTTGCCCAACGTTTATAAAGGTAACTTCCTTAGTCAAGAGATTACTTATTGGCAAAACGTTCAAAATTAAGCATAACGCCGTTATCTTTAATGTTTTATTGGCGAATAAATGCAATCCCGCATCATAAAAGAAAAGGCAAGATAGCAGCACTAAATACAAAAGGATAATCACCGTTTCGGAATTATTTCCCAAAAATGGAACGGACAATTCAGCGTAAGAAAACCATATCAAAGCCTTTCTTATCGCTTGGCTATAAAAGGTAAGGAGATTAGTAAATGGAAAGGTAACGAAACTTATTAACGAAAGGAGGATAAATGGCAAAACAAATGGAAGACCAATAATTCTATATAAAGGGGAGAAGAAAGCGATTTTGCCATTTTCGATGGAACTCGGCAGCAAAAAGGCCTCCAATAAAGCCTTTCGTTTGAGTTTTTTTATCTTATCGTTCCTTCCTTTGTTTAACATTCTTCCGCAAAGCAAGAACAAGAACGAAAGGCCAAAAGAATAAAAGAAGGCGGAAGAAAGGATGGACCACCTATCGAAAATGACCATTAGAAAGGCAATCGAAACCAATCTATGGCCGTAGCTTAATTTTTCTTTGTTAAGAAATATATAACTGAGATTTACCAAAAAGATCTTCCATATCCCAAGTTTCCCGATTCCCAAAATCAGAAACGGGAGAATCAAAAACAAACGAATGACGTTTTTATTCCTCTCTTTATCGACCTTCCTATTTAAAATGGGGTCGAATATTCTCAGATACGAATATAAAATCACCCCTCCGTTGGAAAGTTGGGAATATATGCCAAGCGAAATAGACAAAGACAATGTGCCATCTTTCGAATCCTTGAAAGAAAAAAGGACGGCGTCTATCAAAGAAGCGGTCTCCTCGTTAAAATTGCTCAAAAAAGCCTTTTCTATCTTTCGTATATTCAACAAACTGAATGAATTAATCACTTTCGCGGATTCGAAAGAATAGAAAACCCCTTTGTCATTTAGATACTTCTCAAAAGAGAAATATCCCTCGTACTTCGTGATCGATAACTCCCCGACATATCCTTGCAAGGTCACTATGTCCCCAAAATAGAAATCGTGTTCTTTTAGATAAACGTAATATCTCCTCCCCTTGGATAAAAGGATGAAGTAGTTCTTTTTGGCTTCCAAAACCAAACCCGTCATCTCTTTATAGGAGGCAAAGGGAAGGCGGATCAAAAGCAATAAGCCAAACAAACACCCCATCCCCAATCCGATGAGGACCAAAAGCTTCTTTTGCCGAAAGGAATAGATAAAGGTCAGAAGCAATATGAGGCAATAAAGATAGGAAGATAAGGAAGAAAAAGCCGACGATATGGCTTTGCCCATTAAAAAATAAGATATGAGAAAGCCAATCGGAAATTGAAATATCTTATTCGAAAATCTGAACGAAATTCTTGATCTTCTCGAATGTCGCATTTCCTATACCAGAGACGTTTTTCAATTCCTCTATGCGATTGAAAGACCCGTTTTCCTCGCGATAGGAAATTATCGAGGACGCGATGGTCGATCCTATTGCCCCGATTTCCATAAGGGATTCCTTGTTTCCGGTATTGATGTTGACTTTTTGGATGGGCTCGGTCGAACAGGTGTTGGTGTTGTCGTAAAGCGGGGCGATATAAAAAGCCATCTTATTTTCCAAAATGAAGTCGGAATCATAGGCTTTTGGATCGGCGTTCGTGGTTGCGCCTCCCGCGGCCAAAATCAAATCCAAGAGGGTTGATTCCAAAGGCAAGGAATAGCTTCCGCCGTTTGGATAGTTTTTTACCACTTCCCCGGTGATGGTGACGACGATGTTGTCTTCTTCATATGACGTGGAATTGCCAGAGTCGTTGATTAAATCGTTTCTGGCTTTTTCAGCCGTGGCGAATCCAACGATTCCAACCAAGGTGACCACTAAGGCGATGATGATTATTTTGATCATGAAAAACCTCCTATCTAGATATAGATAAGAGGCTCGTTATTTTACATTTAAAAGAAAAAGGCTCGTTGGAGCCTCATCTTTCATTATTTATCCCAAACGGAAACCTTTTTGATGATTATTTCGTATGGTTCGTCGCATTCGACGATGACCTTATCTCCGGCCACATGCCCGATCAAAGATCTTCCTAAGGCCGACTGATCGGAAACGGAAGGGATTTCGGCAAAGGGGTTGGCCTCGATTGTGCCAACGATTCTCACTTGCAAATCCTCGCCCTTTTCATTTGTGTAATCAACCAAATTTCCGAGGTTGATTTTCTTGCTGCCGGATTTGGTTTCGACGATCTCTGCATGGTCTTTGATATGTTCGATTTCAGAGATGCGGCGCTCGATTTGGGCCTGACGGTTTCTGGCCGCGTCGTAATCGGCGTTTTCGGAAAGGTCGCCTTGGGAACGGGCCTGAACCAATTGTTCGACCACTTCCGGACGTTCGACGTCCAATAGGTGCCTGTATTCTTTTTCGAGTTTTTCCATGCCCTCTCGGGTCATGATTATCTTATCTTCTGCCATAAAAATTTTCCTTTAGCTCGTAGCAATTATAGACAAAGTCTTTCTTTTTACAAAGAAACTTTATTTAATTTCGTTTATCTTCGGGTCGTCTTCGTAGGTTTTCAAGACTTCCGCGGCTTCTTCCAATTCCTCTTTGGAAGGGATAAGAAGCTCGTCTCCGCCGTCTGAAGCCACGACCGTTAGATTGTCGGGATCCTCGTCTTGATAGATGAAATAGTAGGTGCGTCCCCTTTCCTCATTTTCGTAATAGAAGAGGATTTTCCAAGTTTGCTCCTCGCCGTTGTCGTCGGCGATTACGATGGTGTTGTCCAAGATGTCTTTCATAACTTCTCCTTTATAATCTCTTTTTGACGTTATTTAAGAAAGCGTCGAACCCTTCTTTGGATTTAAGCTGTCCGCTGGCCATGTCGGGTTTTCCCCCTCCACCGCCGCCAAGTATAGCCGCCGCTTCTTTTATCAAGCCTCCAGCCGGGCATTTTTCTTTGGCTATGCCGCCTGATAGGACTACAAATGGGCGGGTAGAACCCTCTCCGCCGAGAAGAAGGAAAAGGTAATCCTTCTTATTGGCTTTCAAGGTATCGCCTAAGCTTAGCAAAGATTCGCGGCTTTCGCCTTCTTTTATGACTCCGTAGAAGCTTACGCCGTTAATTTCCTCAATCGATATCGACTTGGCTTCCAAAGAGGACAATTTGTCTTTTAACGAACGGTTCTCAATTTTTAACTCTTCCGTTTCGCTCTTGCCTTTTTCTATTTTGTTCAATAAGTCGACGTCGCCGCCATTATAGGCTTCCTCGGCTTTGTCTAAGATAGACAAACGGGAATTGATGTAATTCAAGGCTCCCGAAGAAGTCCTAGCTTGAATGCGTCTTACGCCAGAGGCGATGGCTTCTTCACTTTCGATGACAAATAAGCCGATTTCCGAGGTGTTTTTGACATGCGTGCCGCCGCAGAATTCCTTGGAGAAAGAAGAGAATTCGACCACGCGGACGAAATCTCCATATTTCTCGGAGAATTCCATTTCGGCCCCGATTTCCTTGGCTTTCTCTATCGGCAAAACTTCGGTCTTTTCCTTAATGCCATCGAATATCTTCTCATTGACTATCTTTTCAAGGCTCTTAATTTCATCCTTGGTCAATTTTCTATTCGATGAGAAATCGAAGCGGAGATAGTCTTCGTTAACGAAGCTTCCCTTTTGGGAAATATGACCATCCAATATTTCACTTAAAGCCGCATGGAGCAAATGGGTGGCCGAATGGTTTCTTTCGATCAAGCGGCGTCTATTCGAATCTATGTCAACGGTAATAGTAGAACCCTTCTTCAATTTGCCTTTGCTTATTTTCACATGATGCAAATGCTGACCTCTCGGGGCTTTGCCGACATAAAGGATACCCCCTTCGACATCGTCGTTATGGACTTTCCCTTTATCGCTTACTTGTCCGCCCATCTCGGCGTAGCAAGGCGTAATAGAGAATATGACGTCGCCTTCATTGTCTATTTCGTCCACGCTTACGCCGTCGACAAATAAGCCAATGACTTTCGAAACGGATGAATCATTATCGTAATCGAAGACGGATTCTTTATCAAACGCCATCAAGTCCTTGCTTTGTTTGTTAAATGAATCGATTTCCCCACGGGCGTTTCTGGCTCTTTCCCTTTGTTCTTCCATTTCCTTCTCAAATCCGTCTTTGTCGACTTTGAGGCCGGATTCGGCGGCTATTTCTTCCGTTAGATCAAAGGGGAAGCCATAGGTATCGTAAAGCCTAAAGGCTTCCTTGCCGGAGATGTCTTTCTTTTCTTTTAGCCTTTCCCTTAATAACGCCTCGCCAGATTCCAAGGTGCGGATAAATTTCATTTCTTCTTCCTTTACGGCCTTGGAAGTCTCTTCTAAGCTAGAAGCCAAAGAAGGATAGAAGTCCTTGTAATTGTCGGCGACGACATTGATGAGCTTATACATGAAAGGCTCATGTACGCCTAGCTTTTTGCCATATCTCATGGCGCGTCTGATGATGCGTCTTAAAACATATCCGCGTCCTTCATTAGAGAAGGAAGCCCCATCTCCCAAAGCAAAGGTAAGGCATCTCGCATGATCCGCGATTACCCTATAAGACATAAGGTTTTCTCCTTCATAAGGCTTATGGCAGATTTTTTCCATTTCCTTGATTATCGGAGTGAACAAATCGGTTTCGAAATTGGTATCGGTGCCTTGCAAAACGCAGGCGATTCGCTCCAATCCGGCGCCGGTATCGATGTTTTTGGAAGGAAGCTCCTTATATTGATCACGAGGAACGCCGTTAACCGCGTTATATTGAGAGAAAACGATGCCCCATATTTCGATGTAGCGGTCGTTTTCCATATCTTCCCTAAGCAAACGGTCCCCCAAACCTTTAGGATCATATTTTTCCCCACGGTCAAAGAAAACCTCGGTATTGGGTCCGCATGGCCCTTCGCCGATTTGCCAATAATTGCCTTCTAAGGGAATGAGATGGTCTGGCAAAAAGCCGTTTTCAATCCAATATTGCTTGGATTCCAAATCGCTGGGATTATAGGTCGCGTAAAGCTTTTCCAAAGGGAGCCCAAATCCCTTTTCCTCATCCGTCAATATCTCTTTGGCCCAAGCGATGACTTCCTTTCTGAAATAATCACCAATGGAAAAATTTCCAAGCATTTCGAAGAATGTGTGGTGCCTAGCCGTATGCCCGACGTTTTCTATATCGTTTGTGCGGATGGATTTTTGGACGTTGACTATGCGACGGCAGGGAGGGATTTCCGATCCGTCGAAATATTTTTTCAATCCCGTGACACCGGCGTTTACCCAAAGCAAAGATGGGTCATCTTTCGGAATCAGAGAGACTCCCGGTATGTATTTATGCCCTTTCGATTCGAAGAAAGAAATCCAACGTTGGCGGATTTCGTGGCCCGATAATGGTTTCATAAAACTCTCCTTAGAAAACAAAAACGCCCCAACGAAGGAACGCTTGGCTGCGCGGTACCATCCTTCTTCACTTTCGGTGCGTCTCACTTTTTCCGTTAACGCCGGATGCGGTGACATTGCTCACTAACTAAGGGAAGTGGCGTGCCCATAGGCCTTTCCATTATGCGGCCCTCTCTATGATGGACTTAGCTTCCGTAGAAATAATACACGCGCGTAAAAGAAAAAGAAAGAGCCGGCTTAGCCGACTCTCTTCTTTAAATAAAGCGTCTTATCGATGATGCCTCCGCCAAGAAGTTTGCCATCTTTATCATAGAAGGCGGCGAATTGTCCAGGGGTCACGGCTTTGAATGGAGGATAGCTCAGTTTAGCTATATCTCCTTCTAGGATCAATTTGGCTGGATGATCTGGCTGACGATAGCGGAATTTGACGAACAACTCGATCTCTTCTTCCGGACGTGGGCCGACCCAATTTATGTCGGTAACGACGCATTCATCCGAATTAAGGTGTTCATCTTCAGATCCATTGGCCACATAGAGAATGTTATTTTCGACATCCTTTTTGCAAACGAAAAATGGAGACGCTTCCATGCCTTTGACACCACCGATGCCAAGTCCGTGACGTTGTCCCAAGGTATAATAAAGGACTCCTTGATGTTCGCCTAAAACCTGGTTTGTTTCTATATCAACTATTTTGCCTTTTGTGGCGGGAAAATAATTTTGAAGAAATTGCCTGAAATTTCTCTCTCCGATAAAACATATTCCGGTCGATCCGTGCTTATTCGCGACTTCGTCTAGTCCTAGTTCCTCAGCAATTTTTCTGGCTTCCACTTTGGTGATGTCTTCCATCGGAAACAAACAGGAAGCTATCTGATTTTCATTTAAGGCGCACAAGAAATAAGTTTGGTCTTTCTTTGAATCCAAAGGCTTGGAAAGATAGGTGTGACCGTTTACGTTAACTTTTTTGGCATAATGCCCCATGGCTATATAATCAAAACCCTTTTCTTTGGCAAAAGACAAAAAAGAATCGAATTTGATGTGTTTGTTGCAAAGGATGTCGGGGTTTGGGGTACGGCCTTTTTTGTATTCAGAGAGGAAATATTCGAAAACCGAATCCCAATATTCCTTGACGAAATCTATGCGAAGCAATTCGATTCCCAATTTCTCGGCGACCTTGACCGCGTCGTCATAATCTTTTTCTTGTGGGCATTGGGAATCGTTGATCGTCGGGTTTCCCAAGTAATCGCCATTGGCTAAAGCATCCCAGTTGCGCATAAAGCAGCCAGTCACTTCATAGCCTTGCTTTTTCAATTTGTAGGCGGCGATGGCGGAATCTACCCCGCCAGATAATCCAATCAAAACTTTCATTTGAACAATTCCCGGCTATCTAAGATAAGGGTAAAAGGACCGTCATTCAAGAGTTCGACCTTCATATCGGCCCCGAATATGCCAGTTTGAAGCTTATTAAATCTCTCTTTCAATATTTCGTTCCATTTATCAAATAATGGCTTAGCAAATTCCGGACGCATCGCATTTACGAAAGATGGGCGGTTTCCGTCTTTCAAGGAAGCATACAACGTGAATTGTGAAACCGACAATATTTCGCCGTCAACGTCCTTTAACGAAAGGTTGGTTTTCCCGTTTTCGTCGGGGAAAATCCTCAATTTGACGATTTTGTCCGCCATCTTTGGAAGAATATTTTCATCATCGTTTGAATCGAAGCCGACGAATAAGAGAAAGCCTCTATTTATCGAGGCGATTTTCACATTATCCACCGTTACCGAGGCGTATTTTACTTCTTGGACAACGACCCTCATTTATCCGACCTCTTTTAGAATGATTGGCTTAACTTCCGGCATGTTTTCGCTTAAATGGAAGCAGTCTCTTATATCATCAATGACTGAATCGATATCGTTCTTTTCGCTATGGGCATAAGCCAATATGTCACCTTTGTTTACGAAATCCCCAACTTTCTTTTTAAGCATTATGCCGGCGGCGGGATCGATGATATCTTCCATGGTTTCCCTGCCGGCCCCTAATTTCATAGCCGCGATGCCAATGGCCATGCAATCTATCTTCGTCACATATCCCTCTTTATCGGAAATGACGGGGATTATATGATCGGCGACTTTGAATTTATCGGGATTAAATATATAAGAGGCATCGCCATGTTGATAAGCGACCATCTCGGCGAACTTTTTCAAAGCTTTTCCGTTTTTAATGACTTCTTTGACTCCTTCTAGAGCCTCTTTCTTATCTTTATATATCTCAGACATGACCAATATCTTGGCGGCGGATTCATAAACTAATTCTTTGAAGTCTTTTGGCCCGTTTCCTTTAAGCGTTTCGATGGCTTCCTTGACTTCCAAGGAGTTTCCGATAGCCAAACCCAAGGGCTCATCCATATTGGTTAGCTCGGCGGCGACTTTCCTACCTAAATGCGTTCCTATTTCAACCATCAATTTCGTCAATTCTTCAGCGGATTCCAAGTCTTTCATAAAGGCTCCGTCCCCGACTTTGACGTCCAATAAAATGGCATCCGATCCGGTGGCCAATTTCTTTGACATTATCGAAGAGGCGATCAAGGGAATGGCCGGGACAGTGCCAGTCACGTCTCTTAGCGCATATAGTTTTTTGTCGGCGGGATCTAGTTCGGCGGTTTGGCCGATTATGGCAATTCCTATCTCTTTTACCTGCTTTTTGAAGTCTTCTTCGCTCAAATCTACTCTTAAGCCCGGTATGGATTCCAACTTGTCCAGCGTTCCGCCGGTATGCCCCAATCCACGGCCCGAGAGTTTGGCCATTAATCCACCGCAAGCGGCGACTATGGGACCTACCGCCAAAGAGGTTTTATCCCCTACTCCGCCAGTGGAATGTTTGTCGGCTTTTATGCCTTTGATGTCGGATAAATCGATTATGTCTCCAGAATGCATCATAAAATCCGTCAATAAGGAGGTTTCTTTGCCGTTCATTCCCCTCCAAAGGATGGCCATGCACAAAGCCGAGGCCTGATAATCTGGGATATCTCCTTTTACGTATCCGTTAATGAAAAAGCCTATTTCTTCTTTGCTTAATTCCTTGCCGTCGCGTTTTTTCTCGATTATATCCAACATTCTCATAAATAGATGCCCTCTACAAATTCTTGATGAAATCTATTATAATTCCATTATGGAATTCTTCGAATCTTTAAATGCGTATTTGCCAAAAGATGAAGCGGAAAAGCTTCTATCGGCCATATCTAACGGCAAAGTGACCCATGGTCTTTTGCTAAACACCAAGAAAATGTCAGACGAGGAATTCGTCAGACGATATCCTAACGTAAAGAAACATCCTTTCATCGAACACGCTTATTTATATGATAAGAACGAATATGAATTCGGGAAAACCATGTTATATGAAAACGGCGTTATTTCCATTGAAGATCCTTCCGCGATGATGGTTGTTTATTTCCTTAAGCCAGAAGAAGACGACATCGTTTTGGATATGTGCGCCGCACCGGGCGGGAAAACCATCGGGGCGAGCTTGGCCATGAATGACAAAGGCTGCATTATCGCCAACGATATTTCTTATCCAAGAGCCAAGGCTTTGTCGCAAAATATCGAAAGAATGGGACGCGGAAACATAATAGTCGCCTCCAACGACTTCGTGTTTTCCTACATTCATTTCAAAAATACCTTCGATAAGATAATCTTGGACGCCCCTTGTTCCGGATCGGCGATGATCAGGAAAAACGAAGAAGCCAAAAAAGATTGGAAATATGAGAAAGTCGTTTCTTGTTCCCGCAGGCAATTGGAATTGCTCGAATTGGCTTACGAAATGTTAAAAGAAGGCGGAACTTTGGCTTATTCCACTTGTTCCTTCAATGCGGAAGAAGACGAAGAAGTAATGCTTTCCTTTAAGAAATCGCATCCGGAAATCGAATTCATCGGTTTAAAACACGACGATTCTTTCTATCGTTCCTCTCTCCTTCCGGAAGCGATTCATCTTTTCCCTTCGAGATTTGAGGGAGAAGGCCAATTCATTTGCTTGTTTAAGAAACCTGGAACCCTTATCAAAGATAAGAGGGAAATACTTTCCAACCAGCGTTATAAGCAATTCGTCGCGGATTACAATTTGGAAGACAGAAGCAACGAGATGATGAGATCGAAATTCTATTCGCTTTATCAGCATTTTGACGTCTCTCACTTAAACGTTCTCCGTTATGGCGTCAAATTGTTCGAATTGAGGGATGTTTATATCCCCGATCATCACCTTACCCATTTCTTAAGCCCCGATTATTCTTGGAGGGTCAGCAAAGAGGAAGCGGAAGCCTACGTTCATGGATTATCGTTCCCGACCAGCAAACCCGACGGATTCTACATCGTTTCATATGATGAGCAAAACCTCGGATATGTGAAAGTCACCAAAGGTGTAGCCAAAAACCATTATCCAAAGGGACTAAGGATTCCTTCCACCGTAGAGATAAAATGGTAAAAACGAAAAAGATAAGCGCCGAGCTTATCTTTTTTAATAAATCTATCTGAATTATTAAGGAATAATCTATCTTTTCTCAAAGCGAAAAGAAAACCGATGGTCGCCCTCCGTTTTTTCGTTTTAGCGGACATTCCCCTTTCTCATCGGGATTTTGTCTTTCCCTTCGTTATAGAAGAGAATGTTTTCTTCTCTTTGCTCATACATCTTTTCGGCGATGATGTCATGGGCTTTGCTAGCTAAGGAAATAGAATTGTCGTCAGAGAAATCCTTGGCGTAAATCGGCGGCAAAAAGGCTATTTCGTAAGGGATGCGCTTCGCTTTCCTATCCAATATATATTGAGAGCCATAGGAGGAAACCGGCAAAACGGGGCAATTCAGACGCATCGCGGGCTTAAAGGTCCCGCCATGGAATTCCGGCAATTTCCCTTCTGGGTTTTTGTTTCTGGTGCCTTCGGGGAAGATAGCCACGGACGTGATGTTGTCTTTTATCAAATGCTCGACGTTTTTGATAATAGCGATGCTACTTCTAAGATTTTCGCGATCTAAAAACATCCCGCTTATCGATTTTATGGCCTTTCCGACCAATGGGACTTTTTCTAATTCTTTTTTGGCTACGAATGTGATGGGCTTTTCAGAATGGTAAATATAAAGCAAGGGATCGATGGAAGCCAAATGGTTCCCGACAATCAAGAATTTCTCGTTCCCGTTTTGCAAGTTCGTTAAATTCTCTTCCCCTTCGACCTTGTGGTCGATATGGAAGCTGTCGATGATTTTTACGATCAATTTCCTCAATCTGGCATATCTAACTTCCATCGGATACTTTTCCGGATGTCTGGCATATCTAGAAATATAAAAGGCAAAGGTGAACAATATTCGGGGCAAAAACCTCAATAGTCTCAAAATTATTTTCTTCATAACGGAACATAGTGTATCGCATATGCCTCTATTTGATAAGGCTTAAAGACTTCTTTGTTGTCTTTAAAAGTCATATTCGCCTCGTACCTTCCGGAAATCTATACATCTCATCGATTTCGATAACTATGAGGAAACCATGCGTTTTGTCTTTTTCGATTCTTCCTTTGAAGCATATATAAGATCCATTCGGTTCCCTTAAAAAAGGGCTGCTCTCGTAAGATTGGGATTTGACCAAAAAAGAATCGGTCACAAATTTGCCGTTTTCTGGAATCGGGCGATCTACTTCCACATATCTGAGGTTTGAGGAAAGCTTCTCTCCCAAACGGCCGGAAACGAACACTGATGAAATCATTCAAAATTCTCCTAATTGTTAGGGGCAGTTTCATCTATTTTGACCACCGGTTGCAAGCGGATGGATCAATAATCGTAAGGGTCGGATGAAGGGGTAAAATCGGAATTGTCGGAAGAGCCGGGATTTTCCATTTCGTCATTTATCCTAATCAATACCTTGCAGCCTCTTGAATTGGCTTTGTTATCGTCATCTTCGATTATCCCGTCTTCTTTGAGCCATTGGAATATCTTTCCGGATCTGCTATATCCGAAATGGAATTCCCTATTCATTTTGCTCATCGAATAATATTCGTAATGCATGACTGCATTCTTAACCAATTCATAGGCCGGGTCGTCTCTGTCTGCCCCGGCGTTCATTCCGTATTCCGTCTTGGATTTGGATTGGATCACATTTTCGGTTTTGCCGCTTAAATCCATGAAGCGAGGGTTATAAACGACGTCTTGCTGAGACTTTATGAAATTGACGACGTTTATTATCTCTTCGTTGTCGACAAAGCAGCCCTGGGCTCTGAAATTGGAATTTCTTATAACTTGCCCGCAGGTTACAAGCATGTCGCCATAACCGGCCAGATTCTCGGCCCCGCCTTCTCCTAAGATGGTTATCGAATCAGTGGGGGAAGATACGGAAAGAGCCACCCTGACGGGGATATTGGCCTTGATTACGCCGGAAATGACATCCACCGAAGGACGCTGGGTGCAAATTATCATATGTATTCCAGCGCTTCTGGATTTTCCGGCCAAACGGGCAATCAATTCGTCGATTCCCTTACAATTCATCATCAAATCGGCGAATTCGTCAACCACCAAAACGATGTAAGGCAAAGTCTCATAGCCTTTATCTTTGGCGAATTTGTTATATTCGGAAAGTTTCTTAACGCCGGCTTTTCTAATGATGCCGTTGCGTCTTTCCATTTCTTCCGTTAGCTTCTCAACCGCCACTTTAGCCTCTTTTGGATCGGTGATTATCGGGCAAAGAAGATGAGGGATATCCTCATACATCATGAATTCGACTTGCTTTGGGTCGACCATCACGAATTTCAAATCTTCGGGGCGGTTGCGCATAAGCAAAGACAATATGACGGAATTGTTATAGACGGATTTTCCCGAACCCGTGGTTCCGGCCACCAACATATGGGGGAATTCGGTGATGTCCGCCGAATAGAAAGATCCGGATATCGATTCGCCAAAAGGAATGACGGTACGTGTCTTTTCGGTCAATTCCGGAAGATTGGAAACCACTTCTTTCAAAGAAACCGTCATTCTCTTTTCGTTGGGGATTTCCAAAGCCGAATACATGGATCCAATGACGGATTCTTGATAGTTGGCCAATACTCCTCCTAGGGCGGAACGGACTTTGTTTACGGCTTTGGTAATGACGGCAGGCAATACGTCGTCGTCGGTTTCGATGTTGAATCTGGTAACAGAAGGACCGACTTCATAAGAAATGACATGCGCGCCTATATGCAGGTTTTGGAATACTTTGTTGATGGTTTCGGCTCTGCTTTCGCACTCCACCAATTGGGCTTCCTTTGCCTCTTCGTTATCGTAATCTTTTAATAAATCCAAACCCGGCAAAACATATTCCGGGCGAGGCTTGGCAAGAGGGAATGGAGTGGTTTTGATTTCATTGTCTTTTTTAATAGAAGAAGCTGTTTCGTTTTTCACTAATGGTGTATCCAAAACATTAGGTATTTCTATTCTGGCCTTAATGGATGATTCTTCATCGTCGATAATGCTATCGTCGAAAGATTCTTTGGTGGCGTTTGTCGCATCTCCTTCTTCGAAAATAGGCTCATTATCGCTTTCACCGAGCGATTCAGGCTCCTTCTCGAAAGAAAATGCCTGAGGGTTTCTTTCTTGTTCTACTTTCGCATCCGGAATTTCCACGTTTTCATCTTCCTCTTCTATATAAGTCATAGACGAAGAATCGTTATTTTTACCTTCGAAAATGAAAATCGCTTCTTTGGGCCCTAAGCCATTGTCGATAATCGTGTCGGAAACCGGCTTTTTTTCGGTTTTGTATATTTTTTCGATTTCGATGTTTTCCTCTATGCGCGAAGAAGATGGCTCATCTTCGGAGATTATCAGTTTCGGCCTTTCGGGAATGATAATGTCTTCTTCTGTCTCTTTTTTAACGAAACGCGGTTCGTTTTCTTCATAGGCAATACTGGCTTTTTCCCCTTCTTCTTTCTTTTTGGCTTCTTCCGCTTTCTTTGTAGCTTTCTTCGATTTTCTTATGGCGTTATTGGCTTTCGCCAATTTGCCGAGTTTTATCAATAAGGGCCAAAAAGCCAAAGCCAACCCCAAAAGAAGAATTATGCTTCCGAAAATATATACCAAGGCATCGACCTTGGTGGCCTTAAAGCAAGCCGCTAATAAGGTGCCTAGCAATCCCCCGCCCATCTGATTGACGAACAAGGTGTTTTTGTTAGCCTCAAAAGCCTCGTTATAAAACGAAAAATCGAAGGAGACGCTTCCTTTGTTCCCAGCGAAAGCCCAAATGACGGAAACGCCGAGCAAAGTAACCAAAGCCCCCAAAGCCAAACGGATGTTCAACCATTTGGGTTTGTGTCCCAAAACAAAGCACGATAGGAAAAATATAAGGCAAATAGGCAATCCTAGCCAAAAACCCGTAAGGCCTATCACATACGAAATATAACGCGAAAGGTGATAAAGGCGCGTGCTTAATAAGGCGACGAAAAAGAATCCCGTCACTAGGGAAAGACCCAAATGGGTCAATCGGAATATATGGCGATTCAAGGATTCTTCGTCTTTCATTTTTAAGCCTCGATTATCAACGGCAAGACCATCGGTTCCTTGCCGGAATCGCGTCTTATCTGACGCAACAAACGTTCATAGCAGATGTTTTTTATATCGTCAAATTTCCTGCCTTCGGCAAATCCAGCCGCGACGGTTTCTAGGAAAATGCCAGAGAGTTCTTTGGTGACGACATCGAAATCTTTGGCGAAGGATAGTCCTTTTATTTGGATATCGGGACCCGCCAAAACCTGATGGTTGTCTTTTCTTAAAGTAAGCGAGGCTACCACTATTCCCTCCGACAGTTTCTGCCTATCGGATATAACCATAGGGGATACGTCCCCAACCCCTATTCCATCGATCATGATGCCGTTATGGGGTATGGATTCGTCCTTTAATTCGGGGCGGATTCCGTCATATATCCAAGACAATCCATTTTCCAATAGGAACACGTTGTTATGGGTAAGACCCACTCCCATATTCAAAGCGATCATGGCATTAGCTAACAATGTGCGGTATAAGCCTTTTACCGGAATGTAATATTTCGGATTAAAAAGGGAAATCATGGTTTTTATGTCTTCTTCCGAAGCGTGCATCTTGGCAAATTGCTTTTTGGTGAGATTTAAGACCTTGCAACCCGTGCGATATAATTCATCCAGCGCTTCGGTCGCCACCAATTCGGTGTTGTGATTCGAAGGGGAAGCCAAAATGAAGGTATCGCTTTCTTTAATGGTGACGAATTTGTCTTTGTTCGAACCATCGGAAAGCAAAGCGATTTTGTTAAATAATCTCGAGCCATGGCCTAGCATCAAGATGATGATGTCTTCTTCCTTATATTGATTGAGTTCGTTTAAGGGGGCGAAATTGTCTCTCGGGATGACCAATTGGCCTATGGATTGCATCTTTTTTAACACTTCTGACGTTTGATTGTCATAAGGGATGATCTTTTTTCTCATTTGGACAGCCAATGAGATTATTTCGTCGATGTTATAGCAGTTGCTGGCAAACATCGAAATGAAGGTTCTGCCACTTGCATCCCTCAAAGTCTGCTCGATTAAGGGAGCGACTTTATATGATGGGGCGGTATATCCCCCTCTTTCCGAGAAAGAAGATTCGCACATCAAAACCAAAGTCGGGGCGGATTCGCTGACTTCGGCGATGCGTCTGAAATCATGGAAATAATTGGGAGACGAGTTGTTTTCGACCACGAAATTGCCGGTATAAACGATGTTTCCGTAAGATGTTTCGATGGAAACGCCGTTAGAATGGGCGATATTGGAAGCGGTCTGGAAGAATTGTATTTTCCTTCCGTTGACTTTAAAAGATGAGCTGGGTTTCACTTCCCTCACATCCAAATTCTTGATGTTTTTCCCAATATGGGCCAAAAACATGCTAAGCATGCCTATAGCCACGTCCGAGCCATATATCGGGGCCGGGACGTCTTCGTAAATATAGGCCAAAGCCCCGAAGCCGTCGTCCCTGCCGCCTAAAAGGAAATAGGCTTTGACCTTGTCTTTCCTTTGTTTTAGATAGGTAAAATCGGGAATGACATAATCAATTCCCGGCATCGATTTATCGGGGAAGCGGATGCCGCATTCGATTACGTATATCTCTTCGCCGATTTCGGCCAAAATGCAGTTTTTCCCGTCTTCGTCCAAACCGCCCAAGGCGATTATCTTAACTTTTTCCGACATTCGTTTCCTCCTTTGCTTTTATTCGACCACTTCCATGTTTCTGGTGGCAATGAGCGATACGCCGGTTCCGGCGATGTTTTCAATCACCACGTCTCCGACATGAATCGGGGCGGACAATCTGACTTTGTTGATTTCATCCATAGCCTCAAAGATTTTACCCTTGGGGATGGAACCATTGGTTTTTACCGGACACATCGGGAGATTGCTCCCCTTGATGCGAACGGTCGAAGTGACGACCCTGGTGGGATTGACGACTTCTTGCTTTCCGTAAATAGCGCCTCTGGGGCAAGTGTTCCCGGTGACGTTTAGATTTTCGTCAACGTGAAGATGGCAGCCCCTAGGGCAGCATATGCAAATGAGATCTCTTGGCAATTCCATACCTTATTTTTCCTCCTTTTGACGGAGAGAAATGGTGATGTCCCCATTTTCTTCGAACAAGGACCCGGCAAGGCTTTCCACTTCCATTTCGGACGGGATGATGACGGGCTTATAAATCGATTTGACGATCTTTCCGTTTTGGGCGTAATCGATATAGACGTTTTTGGAAGGCTTGCGGACCCTGAATTTGAAGGTCGCCTTCTTTAAAGGATCTACATGTAACTTAGAAGGGACGACGTAACCGATGCCGTCTCCCGGAATAACATTTATATGATCGATGTTTTTCAATTCGCCTTTGATATATTCCGCCGCGGCCTTTCCGGCTTCTCTAGCTTCACTCACCACGTTGTCGACCAAATCGTGGACGTGCAAAACGTTGCCGCAGGCAAAGAATCCCGGGAATGAGGTTTGGTAGGATTCATCCACCGCCGAACCTCTGGATCTGCCAGGCTCGATGCCAAGATTATCGTAAAGATTGTTGTTCGGAACTAAGCCTATGGAAAGGATCAAGGTGTCGCATTCGATGATCTTCTCGCTGCCTTTGATGGGCTTGGAAGAAGAATCGACTTCGCTTAATTCGATGGCTTCCAAACGAGATTTCCCGATGATTTTGGAAACGGTGTGGCTGAGATAAAGGGGAATGTTATAGTCTTCCAAACATTGCACCATGTTGCGGTTTAAGCCATTCGACCAAGCGCAAAGTTCGGCCACACCCAACACTTTCGCGCCTTCCAAGGTCAAACGCCTGGCCATGATTAAACCTATGTCCCCAGAACCCAAAATGAAGCATTTTTTGCCGGCCAATAAACCATATTCGTTCAAGAACAATTGGGCTTGCCCGGCGGTAAGGACGCCGGCCGGTCTATCACCCGGAATGCCGATGGCCCCGGAATTCCTTTCGTAGCACCCCAAGGCGTTTACTATGGCCTTAGCTTCTATTTTTTCGGCCCCATTAGGGGAAATGATGGTGACTATTTTATCTTTCGTGATATCCACCACCGTGGTGTTCAAAGAATATTCGATGTTGCGTTCTTTGACTTGATTAATGAACCTTTGGGCGAATTCTGGTCCGGTCAACTCCTCTTTGAATTCGGAAAGGCCAAAGCCGTTATGGATGCATTGATTTAAAATTCCGCCCAAAAAGGACATCTTTTCGACGATGAGTATTGAACGGATGCCAGAATCGTAAGCCCCTACGGCCGCCGCCATGCCGGCACTTCCGCCGCCAATAATGACCAAATCTATCTTTCTCATGTTATTTGGCCTCCTTTTTCACCGTGTCCACGATGATGTTGGAACCGGTCTTGTCATATAAGACTTCGCTAGGATCGATATTTTGCTTGGATGCGATGATGCGAAGCACCTGAGGCTGGCAGAAGCCTCCTTGGCATTTGCCAAAGCCTGCTCTCGTTCTCTTTTTGAGCGCCTTGATGGTCAAACAAGGGAGGGAGCGGGACAAAACGTCTTTGATTTGACCCAAAGACACCTTTTCGCAGTTGCAGATTATGGTGCCGAAATCCGGGTTTTTCTTTATTAGCTCGTTTCTCTCTTCCGCGCTCAATTCCTTCTCGTGGATGTAAGGGCGGATTTTCGAAACGTAGGAATCCTTTTTCTTCAAAGTGAGAACTTTTGAGACCAATTCCTCGACCACATATTCCCCGATGGCCGGAGAGGAGACCAAGCCCGGCGATTCGATGCCGGCGACGTTGATGAATGTTTCATAAGCCTTTGAGGGTTCGATTATGAAATCGTGTCTCGTTGAAGTGGCTCTCAAACCGGAATAGGTCCTGATTTGCTGATTGAAGGGAATATTCGGAATAAGCTGACTGGCGCCGGCTTTGACTGCCGATAAGGTCAAAGAGTCGGTAGAAACGTCGTCTTTGTCATCGACTAATTCCGAGGAAGGTCCTACCAAATAATTTCCGGAAGTGGTTTTGGTGACCAAAATGCCTTTGCCCTTGGATGATGGCAAGGGGAATATGACGTGATTGACGAATCCTTCTTTAAAGTGATCCAAGACGTAATATTCGCCTTTTCTCGGGGTAATGGCCCAATCGATATCTTCGATCATAGAGGCGATTTTGTCGGAATATACGCCGGCGGCGTTTATGACCACCTTGGCGTAGAAATCGCCTTTGTTGGTCGAAACTACAAAATGATCTCCTTCGCGTTTTATGTCTTTCACTTCGGTGCCCAAGGATAATTTCACTCCGTTATCCAAGGCGTTTTCGAAAGCGTGGGACACCAATTCGAAAGGATTGATTATCCCGCCTGTTGGGCAAAGCAAGGCGGCTTTGACATTGGGGGTTATATTCGGTTCTTCTTTCTTTACTTCTTCAGCGGTCAATATCTTGCAGGGAACCCCGTTTTGTTTGCTGCGCAAAGCCAATTCGTCCAATACTTTAAGTTGCTCGTCTTCTATAGCGATAGTCAAAGTACCGTTGCGGATGAAAGCGACATCCAAATCCGAACAAATATCATCGAGCATTTGGTTTCCGCGAACGTTGAAATATGCCTTTTTTGTGCCAGGCAATGGGTCGTATCCAGAGTGGGCGATGGCGGAATTGGCCATGGAGGTCGCGTCGCAAACGTCGTTTTCCTTATCCAACACCAAGGTCGAAACCTCATATTTCGAAAGGTTTCGGGCAATAAAAGCGCCGACGGCACCGGCGCCGATAACAATAATGTCTTCCATAACTTGAATTATAGACTTCCTAAAGGAAAAGTATAAGGGCAAATAAACAAAAAAGAGGTCTTTTTATGACCTCTTTGTATTCTTTTGGAAGTTATCAATGGCGATTGAAGTGATTATTGCCTTTGTTTCCGCCTTTTCCGCCTTTGAAAGAAGGCTTGGAAGGACGTTCAGGGCGTTCGACGTAATCGGCGGGTTTGTCCAAGAATTCCCTGTGGGAAACTTTGACTTTTCCTTCTTCGATGCCGATGACCACGACTTTCATCTTATCGCCGACTTTGACGACGTTTGTGGCGTCATCGATATATTTCCAATCCAATCTGGAGACGTGGCATAAGCCATCGGTAGTCCCGAATAGATTGACGAAAGCGCCATAATTTTCGACACGGGTGACTTCCCCTTCGAAAATCTCGCCGACTTTGGCCACGCGGACGATGTTTAAAATCATTTCCTTGGCTTTGTTGATCATCTCCCTATCCATATGATAGATGGTGATGTCGCCGGAATCTTCCACGTCAATCTTAACATTGTTGCAATCGGCGATGATTTGGTTGATGACCTTTCCACCGGTTCCAATGACCTCGCGGATCTTATCCGGATCGATAACGAAGTGGTCCATCTTCGGAGCGTATTTGGAAACGTCGAAACGAGGTTCGGAGATAGCGGATTTCATGACTTCCCTAATTTCGGCGCGGGCTTTGTTGGCTTGAGCCAAGGCTTCGGCCAAAACCTCGCGGGTAACGCCGTGGATCTTGATGTCCATCTGAAGGGCGGTCAAACCATTCTCCGTGCCGGCGCATTTGAAGTCCATGTCGCCGAAATGGTCTTCCAAACCTTGGATGTCGGTTAAGATGGTATAAGGATGCTTACCATCAAACGGGCCAGAGGAGATAAGACCCATGGCAATGCCGGAAACTATTCCTTTGATAGGAACGCCGGCAGCCATTAAAGACATGCATCCGGCGCAAATGGAAGCTTGCGAGGAAGAACCGTTGGATTCGACGACGTCAGCGACGGTACGAATGGCATATGGGAATTCTTCTTCGGAAGGCAAAACGTAGGAAAGGGCTCTTCCAGCCAAAGCGCCATGACCGACTTCTCTGCGGCCAGGGGCACCCATTCTGCCGATTTCGCCGACGGAATAAGGCGGGAAGTTGTATTGATGCATGAATCTGCGCTCTGTTTCGGCGGTTAGATTGTCGATTATCTGAGCGTCAGATAGAGGTCCCAAAGTCGTAGTGGAAATGACCTGGGTTTGGCCACGGGTGAACATAGCTGATCCATGGACTCTCGGGAGTAAATCGACTTGGGCGTCCAAAGGACGGATTTCATCGACTTTGCGGCCGTCCGGTCTGATCTTTTCTTCGGTGATCAAACGACGGACTTCGTTGGCGACCATCTCTTCCAAAATGTCGTTGACCATCATCATGGTCTTGGCGTGAACCTTCTCGGATTCATAGGAACGGGCGTCGTAATCATCCAATATTTCGTTTTTCAAAGCGTCGACTGCGTCTTGACGTTCAAGCTTATCAAAGATGGAAATGGCTTTGACCATTCTTTCGCCTATTCTTGATTCGATGTCGGCCTTGACGGCTGGATCCGGAGCATAAAGAGCGATTTCTCTCTTAGCCACACCGATTTCCTTGATGATTTCTTCTTGGAAAGCGCAAAGTTTCTTGATGGCTTCGTGGGCGAACATTATGGCATCGAGCATCTCTTCTTCAGGGACTTCGGCCGCACCGGCTTCGACCATCATGATGGCGTCTTTTGTTCCGGCCACGGTTAAGGCGATGTCAGATTTCGCGGATTCTTCGACAGTCGGGTCGATGATTAGTTTTCCGTTGACGCGGGCGACCATGACTCCGGCGACAGGGCCATCAAACGGGATGTCGGAAATGCACAAGGCCAAAGATGAGCCTAACATAGCGGTCATTTCCGGAGTGTTGTCCGGATCGCAAGACATGACGGTATTGACGATTTGGACTTCGTTTCTGAACCCATCGGCGAACAAAGGGCGAATAGGGCGGTCGATCATTCTGGCGCTTAAAGTGGAATGATCATCCCCTCTTCCTTCACGACGGAGGAAGGATTGCGGGATTTTTCCACCGGCATATTGCTTTTCGACGTATTCGACGGTTAGAGGGAAGAAGTCTCCCTCTTTTGGTTTGTCTCCGCAGCAAGCGGTCGATAACACCACGGTGTCACCGAAGCGGATGAAGGTTGCGCCGTCTGCTTGTTTCGCAATCTCTCCGGTCTCGACTTTAATGTTTCTTCCTGCAAAGTCGAGCTCAAAAGTTTTTTTCATTTCTCTTTTTCCTTTTTTATTCAACACGCGAATTATACATATCGAATTACCCGCTTGCAACGCGTTTGTATGCACACGCACATAGAGGAAATACCGAAAACGAATAGGAAACCCCTTATTTCCCGTTTTTCACCATAAAGAAAAAAGACCCGAAGGTCCTTTTTGCTTCTTTGGCTTGCTTATCTTATTTGCGGAGCCCGAGGGTGTTGAGGACTTTGACGTACTCATCGCGATCGTTCTTGGCAAGATAGTTGAGCAAACGGCGACGCTTGCCGACTAAGATCAAAAGCGAGCGGCGGGCGATGGGATCCTGACCGTTCTCTTTGATGTGGTCGTTCAATTTCGCGATCCTTTTGGTAAGAAGGGCGATTTGAACCGAAGCGCTACCGGTATCGGCGGCGTTTTTACCAAAACGGGCAACTTCAACAGTTACTTCTTCCTTGTTAAGGGACATGGCTTTCTCCTTTCAGTTCTTAACTTGGCTCTATCAAGGTCGTGTCCGAGAAAGGCATGACGATGCTAGGCTGCGCGACTATATTACCCCAACAAGAGCTTTTAACAAACACTTTTCTCGCGTGCGTGCCTATTTTGGCTTGAACCAAAGCTAATTGAAGAATAATATTTTTCGCGATTGATCCACTTGATCAAGGAGGTTTTCTTATGAATATTCGCAACATAGCCATCATCGCTCACGTCGACCATGGGAAAACCACGTTGGTCAACTCTATGCTTTCTTCTTCCCATACCTTCCGCGACAACGAGCAGATTCGCGATAGGATGATGGATAGCAATTCCATCGAAAGGGAAAGGGGAATCACCATTTTAGCCAAGACCACTTCCATCGTTTGGAAAGATAGCCGCATTAACATCGTCGACACCCCGGGACACGCCGATTTCGGCGGAGAAGTCGAACGCATCATGCATATGGTCGACGGCTGCTTGCTTTTGGTCGACGCTTACGAAGGAACGATGCCCCAAACCCGTTTCGTTTTGAAAAACGCATTGGAAAACCACATCAAGCCAATCGTCGTCATCAACAAAATCGATAGGCCGAACGCCAATGTTTCCAGAGTCATCGACGAGGTCTTGAACCTCTTTATCGAACTTGGCGCCCCAGATGAATTCTTGGATTTCCCCATCGTTTACACTTCCGCTTTGAACGGAACTTCTTCTTTGGACCCAGACCCTTCCACTCAAGTAAAGGGCATGGATTGCTTGTTCGATTCAATCTTGGAAAACCTCCCCGCCCCGAAAATCGAGGAAAACGGGGAATTCCAATGGCAGGCCGCCTTATTGGACTATAACGATTTCGTCGGACGTATCGGAATCGGAACAGTGAAACGCGGGTCGATTCACGTCGGGGACACCGTCACCGACATCAAGCCTGACGGAACCACAAAATCGTTCACCATCATGAAACTTTATAGTTTCTATGGCATGAACAGAAACGAAGTTCAAAGCGTCTCCGCCGGGGATATCTGCGGCATCGCCGGTCTTCCTGATATCGGGGTTTCCGATACCGTCTGCTCGCCAAAAAAAGTGGAAGCTTTGCCTCCTTTGCGCGTCGACGAACCGACATTACAGATGGAATTTGGCACCAATTCGTCTCCTATGCGCGGACAAGACGGAAAATTCGTTACCGCCCGCGTCATCGAAGAAAGGCTTTATTTAGAAACTCAGCGCGACGTGTCTTTGAGATACGTCAGAATCCCCAACACCGAAAAATGGACGGTTTCCGGACGCGGTGAGTTGCATTTGGGGGTCTTAATCGAGAATCTTCGTCGCGAAGGCTATGAATTGGAAGTCTCAAAGCCCCACGTCATCGTAAAGGAAATCGACGGCGTCAAATGCGAGCCATACGAAGATTTGGAAATAGACGTCCCCAACGAATTCGTCGGAGACATGATGACTTCCTTAGGCGAAAGGGGAGGGTCCCTCGAAACGATGGACGATAACGGGACCACTACCAAATTGGTTTACGTCATCCCTTCCCGCGGATTGATAGGATTCGTCTCCAACTTCATGACTTTGACTAAGGGATATGGCATCATCAACCATACCTTTAAGGAATATAGGCCGCTATTTACCAAAGATTTGGGCGAAAGAAGCATCGGCGTCTTGGTCGCGACCGACAAAGGACCCGCCACTTCATATGCGTTGCAAAACGTCGAGACCCATGGCGTCATGTTCATCGTCCCTGGGGATATCTGCTATGAAGGCATGATCGTCGGAGAGCATCGCTACCCCAACGATTTGGCTGTAAATTGCACCGCCACCAAGCCCATGAACAACGTCCGTTCGGCCACCAAGGAAATGATGATCATCCTAAAAGCCCCAAGAAAAATGACTTTGGAAGCTTGCTTGGATTACATCAACCAAGACGAATTGGTCGAAATTACTCCGCACGCCATCCGCTTGAGAAAGAAAATCCTTAATACGGCGGAAAGAAAGAAATACGACGCTCATATGAAAGCGGCGCGCGAAGCCAATCAAAACAAATAGGAAATCTAGAATTTTACCTTCGTTATGTCCTTATCGAGTTGAGACTTCAACTCTAAAAGGGAGGCGAAGGTTTTTTCTTCCCTGATGAAATGCCTAAAGGACAAAGTGAGGGTTTCTCCGTAAATATCGGAAGAAAAATCCAATATGTGGCTCTCTATTATCTCTTCTTTCAAAATCCCGACAGTCGGATTGGTTCCGACGTTAATAAAAGAAAGCAAACCATTGGTGGTCCCGGAATAAACCCCGCTTAAGGGGAGGACATAATTTTCTTCCAACTTCAGATTCGCGGTAGGATAGCCAATCGTTCTTCCTAATTTTTGGCCTTCTATCACTTTTCCGCGAACCTCATAAGCCCTTCCCAACAAAGAGTTGGCTTCTTCGATTTTCCCTTCCTCAATCAATCTTATGATGTCTTGTGTGGATATCTTCTTGTTATCCACTTCTAATAAGTTGACCAAATGGACGGGGTATTTTTCTTTTAAATCTTCGGGTTTTCCCTCGGCTTTGGAAGCAAAACTATAATCCGAGCCGCAAACGATCAAAGACGGATGCAGCGCATCGATGTAATCTTTGATGAATTCGTCTTTTTTTAGGGCGAAGAATTCTTTGGAGACCTTAACGACGAAGACGTAGTCGATTCCGAGAGATTCCAAAATTCTTATTTTGTCGTTTAGCCCAGTCAAAACTCTTTTTGATTTTTTAGAAGGGAAAAATTCGGCGGGATTCTTATCAAATAGCAAAACCCCGACTTGTTTTCCGCTTTCTTTTGCTTCTTTAAAAAGCTTTTGGTGTCCCAAATGTACGCCGTCAAAATTGCCTAAGCACAAAGTTAAATCATTAGGGATTTTCTTTTTTAAAGGGAAATAAGATACTTCCATTAGAACAACCCCCTTTTCGAGACGAATAAATTATCCTCTTTTCTTACATATATCGCCAATGGCTCAGATTCGGAAACTATCAAAATTTCATCTTTTTGAGATTCTATTTCCAATGGCTTTCCGTCTTTTACCCATTGGATTTTTGCTTTATCTACATAATGTTTCTCAATATGAACAAAAAGGCATAATGTATCGACGAAATTCGCTTCATCTATGCCTTTCGCGTCTTTTACGTTAATGTTCCCTATCGCTATTCTTCTTAGGGATATTAGATGTCCATAAGTGCCTAATTTTTCGGCTATATCCTCACCCAAAGTCCTAATATAGGTTCCTTTAGAGACAGTAGTTACGAACTTGATGATTTTATTTTCTTTATCAAATTCGATCAATTCAATCTCATAAACGTTGATTTTATTGGGTTTCCTATCGATTGAGATGCCTTTATGGGCTAATTTATATAGCGGTTTCCCGTCTATTTTCTTAGCAGAGGTCATAGGAGGGGTTTGCTCGCTTTCGCCCAAAAAAGAAGAAAGAACCGATTTGATATCATCCTTAGTTAGCATAGGAACGTCTTTGTTTTCTATGACTTCAGAAGTGTTATCCCCGCTTAAGGTCTTCCCCCCAAGTTTCAACTCGGCGACATAAGTCTTTTCTTCGTCTTTTAGATAAGGGAGGAATTTGGTTCCTTTGTTTACCCCCACTATCAAAAGCCCGGTAGCAAAGGGATCAAGTGTTCCTAAATGGCCTACCTTATGCGTTTTGAATCGACTTCCTATGAGATTATCGACTTTTCTGGAAGTCATTCCGGCTTCTTTGTCGATTAGAATCAAACCACTGTCCAACATTATTTGTTTCTGGCTTTGCTTATTTCTTCTTCGCCTTTTTTAATGGCGGCTTCCAACGATTCCGCCTTATCAAACGAATCGTCGTATATGAAAACGATGTCAGGCACTTTGTAAATATCTAATTTCTTTGCCAAAGCGCTTCTCACGAACCCTTTGCATTTGTTGAGCTCAGCTAAGTTTTGATGTGGGTATTTGGCCCCAATGAAGGAAACGTAAACCTTGGCCAACGAGTAATCGTCTGTGACAACCACTTCATTAACGCTAGGCATTCCGACGCTTTCTTTTTTGATATCGAAAAGAAGAATGTCGCTGATGCCTTTGGCAATGAGGGCCTTAACCCTCTTCTTGCGGTCCGCCATCTTATCCTTCTTTCTCGATCATCTCGTAGCCTTCGACGATATCGCCTTCTTTGATATCGTTGAAGCCTTCGATCGTAAGGCCACATTCATAGCCTTCTTTGACTTCTTTGGCATCGTCTTTGAATCTCTTTAAGGAACCGAGTTTTCCTTCATAGAGAATGACGCCATCTCTCAATAAGCGGACTTGTTCGCCAGCTTTGATAACACCGTCGATAACATAGGATCCGGCGATGGTGCCGACTTTGGACAATTTATAGATATGCCTGATTTCGGCTTGCCCCGTGACATTTTCCACCTTTTCGGTGACATACATGCCCTTTAAGGCGGCTTCGATATCATCTATCATTTCGTAAATGATGCGGTAAGGGCGTATTTCCACGCCTTTTTCCTTAGCCACGGCGCTTACTCTGGCATCCGGGCGGATGTTGAAGCAATAGATGATAGCTTTGGAAGCGGAAGCCAAAAGGATGTCGTTGTCGTTGACTGCACCAGCAGAGGCGGCGATAACATTTATTTTCACTTGGTCGGAAGAGAGTTTGAGCAAAGAGCCTTTGACCGCTTCGGCGGAACCGTCGGTGTCGGCTTTGACGATCACGTTGAAGTCTTGGACTTTTCCGGCGTTGGCCAAATTGTTCAAATCCGTCAATGACATGGCGGCAGTCCCTGCCTGAGACTGTTCTTTTTTCGATAATGCGCGGGCCATAGCGATGTCCTTGGCTTGTTTTTCGCTAGGGAAGACCATGAATCTGTCCCCGGCACTTGGCACTCCGGAAAGGCCGGTTACCGAAACCGGGGTGGAAGGAGTCGCCAATTTGACCACTTGACCATATTCGTTGGTCATGCGACGGATTTTCCCATATATCTCGCCAACGACCACATAGTCGGAATTGCTTAAGGTTCCGTTTTGGACCAATAAGGTGGCCTTAGGTCCCTCGCCCTTATCCAAATTGGCTTCCAAGACCGTCCCGATGGCGTAACGATTCGGGTTGGCTTTGTATTCGGCCATTTCGGCTTTGAGCAATATGGCGTCCAACAAATCGGAAACGCCAGTACCTTGCTTGGCGGAAATTGGAACGCAGATGATGTCGCCTCCGTATTCTTCGGCGATCAAATCGTGTTGCATCAATTCCTCTTTGACTTTGTTGGGATTAGCGCCAGGCTTATCCATTTTGTTGATGGCGACGATTATTTCGGAATTCGCGGCCTTGGCGTGGTTTATGGCTTCTATGGTTTGGGGCATGACGCCATCGTCCGCGGCAACGACCAAGACGACGATGTCAGTGACTTGGGCTCCACGGGCTCTCATCGCGGTGAAGGCCGCGTGCCCCGGGGTGTCGATGATGGTTATCTTTTGCCCTTTGTATTCTTTTTGATAAGCACCAATTGCTTGGGTAATTCCACCGGCTTCTTTCGCCGTGATCGAAGATTTTCTGATGTAATCGATCAAAGTTGTCTTACCATGGTCGACGTGGCCCATGATGGTTACAACACAAGGGCGGGGACGAAGGTCTTTCGGATCGTCAACAATCTCCAATTCTTCGAAATGCTCGGCGTCGACCAATTTTTCCTTTTTGAAGTCGTATCCGAATTCCAAGCACAAAGTCCCGATGGTCTCATCGTCCAATATTTGATTGATGGTAACCATTGTTCCCTGCATGAAAAGATATTTGATAATGGCGGTAACGGGGACATTTATGGCCTTTGATAATTCAGCCACGGTAACCGGTTTGGTATAGGTGAATACCCCACCGTTAACCTTGGCGTATTCTTCTTTCTTATGTCCGCGTTGCAAAGAGAAATTCTCCACCCTCTTTTGGGTGTGGGAATTGTTGTTCTTCTTTCCGTTATAGACTGGTTTGCTCATATTTCATCCCCCTTTTCGCTGATTAGTTTTTGGGCGGCTTTTCTATCAGTCACGATCATAAAGCTCACCTCTTGATAGCCTATGGCGTTCCCCAATTCCTTTTTGGAATAGGAGGAATTGATAGGCATCTCTTTTTTCTTTAAGGCCTTCAAGGCGGCTTTTTTGGTATTTTCGGAACAATCGGAAGCCAAGAAGCAATAATATCCCTTCTCGATTTCGTAATAGGCGGTCTCGCCTATAAAAATCTTCCTTCCTTTGTTGATGATTCCAATAAAACCCAAAACCTTATCCATTCAAAGCCTCTTTTACCTTCTCGTTGGTGATATTTGTCTTAAAGGCCTTCGAGAAGCATTTTCCGACCCTTAAGTCAGAAACCGAGGAAGGGGAGAGGTAAACGCCTTTCCCTTTCATATCCTGGTTCTTGTCGTAATAAAGGACCCCGTCAAGCAAAACGAACCTCAGCAAATCTTTTTTCAAGGATTTTTCTCTGGTAACTATGTCCAATCTCTCTGGGGCAACCTTCATTTTTATTCCTCGTAATAATCGTCGTAAGTATCGTCAATTTCGTCGTAGTCTTCGGAAGAATCCCACTCTCTTTCTTCCGCTTCGATCTCTTCGATTTCCTCGGCGGAATAGATAGGCATGGCAAAGCTTGGGGCCGAAGTCGGAGTGGCAGAAGGCTTAGCACGTTCAACTTCCTCTTCGGTGATCTTTCTAGGGCGTTTGCTCTTCTTTTCGCCCTTTGCCGGTTTGCTCTTGGCCGATTCGATGAGAGATTCCAAATCTTCCAAGGTCGTGGTGGTCTTGACGTTAATGGTCGGAGTGGCAGGCTTTTCTTCCTTCACTTCGGCTTTTTCTTCATTAACCTCGGCTTTCTCAGCTTCGGAAACGATGGTCTCTTCCACTTCTTCCGCCTCGTTTTCCTCAGCCTTTTCAACGTAGGTTATCTCAGAGGAATCGACGACGTTCTTTTGGGAAGCCATTTGCTTGGCAAGCAAAGCTCTTTGGGCGATGCGATCTTCCTCTTCGGCCTCGTGGCGGAGCTCATCCACGGATTTGTATTCGATTTGGTCTTCAGCGGCAATGCTTTCCTCAACGATATCGATGTTCCAGCCGGTAAGTTTGTTGGCTAAGCGGGCATTGGCGCCTTTTTTGCCGATGGCCAAAGACAATTGGCCATCTTTTACAATGGCGGTCGCGCTCGGACGTTGTCCTTCTTCTTGTTCTTCCAAAGCCACGCCGATGACGTTGGCGGGGCGGAGCGATTCGGCGATATATAAGCCCGGGTTATTAGACCAAGCGATGATGTCGATCTTTTCTCTGTCTTTGGCGGAATTGCCAAGCTGATTGACGATCTTTTGGATGCGGGATCCACCGGCTCCGATGCAAGCACCGGTGGCGTCGATGTCTTCCATTCTCGAATAGACGGCGACCTTGGAGCGGTTGCCGGCTTCGCGGGCGATGCCTTTGATTATGACCGTACCTTCGAATATTTCGTGTATTTCTTCTTCGAACAAGCGTTTCAAGAACCCTTCGGAGCTGCGGGTTACCTCAATCTGAGGTCCCTTGGAAGCGTTCTTGGGATCATTTGAGGCGCTCTTGACTTCTTGGATATAAACCTTGATTGGATCTCCGGGTTTGAAGAATTCGTCCCCGATCATATCCCTTCTGGTCAACTCGACTGTCGTGCGGCCGATGTTGACGAAGCAAGAACGGTCATCGCACTTTTCCACCGTGCCGATGATCATCTCGCCGATATGGTCTTTGTATATGTCATATAAGGCCAAACGCTCGGCTTGGCGAAGGATAGCGGAGAAATTGCCCATTACGGACTTAACGAAAAGCTTGTTCATCTCCTCTATCGGGCATTCGACGGGGTAAGAATCCCCTTCTTTGTAATAATCTTTCTTCTTTCTGCCTTTGTTGGCTTCCTCGATGTCGATCTCCAAGAAGTCGTCGTTGACTTCCGAGACCACCTTTTTGAGCTGGCGGCAAGAAAGGCGCCCGGTATCCAAATCGAAATCAACTTCGACGTTGGCGTCGTCTGCGTCAACCACGCCCAAGGATTTGATGTAGGCTTTCTTCAAGGCCTCTTTGATGGCTTCGACGACGGAGTTTTCGTCCAAACCTTTGGCCTCGGCGATTTCGCCGATGGCTTCTTTGACTTTTTCCATTTTAAGGATTTCCATATTCTATTCCTCTTAATATCTTAGAATTTGATGGCTAACCTAGCCTTGTCGATGTCCTTGGTGGGGATTTCGACTTTTTTCGTTCTGGTCTTTTCTTTGTAGGAGATAAGGGTTGTCTCTTCATTGGCGCTGACCAAATCGCCTTCGATGTAATTCTTCCCATTTACGGGATTGGTTACGTGGACGTTTATATATTTCCCGACGTAATGGCTCAATTTCTCCACCTTTATCTCTTTTTCGGCCCCAAGGGAGGATACGTCCAAGGTATACGGGGCGTCTATCGGGTCTTTTTCGTCCAAGACCTCGTTTATCTTATTGGAAACCAAGACTATATCGTCTAGCGATATCGGATCGTCACGATCGATATATATTTCCAACGTGAGCCCTTGTTTGGACGACTTCAGTTTCACTTCGGATAGTTCATATCCTAACGAGGATATTTCCCCTTCCAGTAGGTTTCTTATGGTCTTTTCGACTTCCATTTGCCCTCCTTTAAGCAAAAGAGTGGCCACAGCCACTCTCAAAGAGTTAAGTTGTCGCGGAGCCTATCTAGGATCTTCCACGAGGAATATTTTATATTCTAATTTCCCTTTAGGCAACGTTTATTGCTTTTTGGTAACGGGATGGTCGCCGTCGTTCATGTAAAGTATTCCCAAGCAATGGGGTCCGCAATGGCAACATACCGTTCCCCCGGCCCTGGTCGGATAGATGGTTTTGAATCCCGCGGCCTTTAAGGTTTCCTTGGTCGCGTTGACGATCTCTTCGTCGCAGGAGCTATAGGTTATGAACACCAATTCGTGATCGGGGTTGTCGAATTGATCCAAGGTAAGTTCGACGTATTTCTTGACCCATCTGCTCATCGATCCGCGGAATATCTTGGAAGGGACCATTTTGCCATCTTCCACCAATATCCTCGGTTTTAAGCCTAAGGTGGACACCACGAAGTTCTTCACCCCGCTGCATCTTCCGCCCTTATAGAGATAATTGACGGATTCCAATCCGAAGGAAGTTTGGTTGAAGGGAATCCTTTCCATTACCATGGTGACTATTTCTTCGGAACTATATCCGGCATCGGCCAATTTCGAAGCGTAAATGGCTTCCAAAGCTATGCCGGTTGACAATACCCTGGAATCCACGACGTGAACGCGGCCATTCAATCCTTCCGCCACCGAAACGGCGTTGTTATAAGCCGAGCTCATTTCGCTAGATAAAGAGAAATGGATTACTTCGTCCCCTTCCTTAAGCAATTCGTTGAAATATTTGTCGAATTCCTCGCGGTTTACGGCCGTGGTCTTGGCCAATTTTCCGGTTCTTTCGGTATAGGCGAACAAATCTTCTCCCAATACTTCTCCGTCATGGGCTATTTCTTCGCCCATTACCAAGGTAAAAGGGATGGTGTGGATTTTATACTTCTGCAATATGTCTTTTGGCAAATCGATGGTTGATTCAGCGGATATGATGATGGACATAGAAGGCCTCCGATGTGGCATTAATTCAGCGCGTGCTAATTTATATCAATTAAGGCGCCTTTTTTCAATCTTAAAAAACTTGTTTTTTCTCAATCTTGGGCGCTGAGGTCTTCTTTAATGGACTTTTTGCTGGATAAATTGCCTAAGCAACGATAAAGGAAGCCAAGTCCGACGACGACCCCCGCCAATATCAGGATGTAATAGACGGTCCCGAGATATGGGGCCTCTTTTACTATCTTGAAGGCGCCGGCCGGGGATCCCCAGTTAAGGAAATAATAAGGGTAATTAACCCCATTCCCGAAATCCCAATTCGAGGCATAGCCTATCCCGGCATAGATGACGTAGCAAATAGGCGGGATTATGACGTAGGTGACGTCCCTTTTCCTCAAAGCGTATTTCCTCTCTTCGACAAAGAAATCCGCGACGGCGGCCACGGGGGAGATTATATGCGTCAAAACGTTATTGATGACGAAGGCCGAGGCTCCGAAGGTCGGGGCCAGCATGATGCAAAAGACCAATCCCGTCAGCGAAATGGATACCGTGAACACCAATTGGATTATTTCGAATTGGCGGTACCTCTTTTTAAGGATCATCATGATGATGCCGATCAAGGCCACGGCGGCGATTGCAATATTGGATTGGATGGTGAAATACATGAAGGTAGTGCCAGCACCCATGAAGCCATCCGTTCCCGGGATGGCGAACAGCGCCACGCCGACCACCGAGGAGATGACTACTATGGCTTTCAGCATATATGAAATTATTTTTCTCATAAGCGCATTTTATCAGCCTTAGTTTTTATTAAAAACCCTTTCTTGTCATTTCAACTCGAACGCCCATTGGTTTTTGAGAATTTGGCGATAAACGAAAAAAGAGCCCGTTTGCGGCGAGCTCTTTCAAAACGAAGATATCAGGCGTCGATGACGTTGTCGTCGTCAATGGCTTTGGTGGCTTCGTTGACGGCTTTCTTGACGCTGTGTTTGACCTTATACATATCGACGACCAAGAGGATATCCATGATGGCCGCGACCGCTAAAATGGCACCGGCGATATATCCGCTGACGGAAACCAATTCCGCTGGGGCGAGGAACAACATGACGATGCCGCCGGCCAAGCAGACGATGCTGAGGATCAAAGGCCAAACCCAGACTTTCCAGTCGGCGCCGACTCTTCTTAGCTTAAGCGACTCTTCGATGCCGTTGCAGGAAGTCACGATAATGTAAATGGCGAACATGACGCAGAAGGTGTTCACACCCAATCCCGGATAAGAGAGGAAGAGAATGCCATAGATGATCTTGAAGATCGATCCAAGCAAAGTCGTTCCAATCAAGCCGGAAGCCCCAAACGTGACGAAATAGAGGCATAAAGAGAAAACGCCATCCAATAGGACGAAGATGGAGAGAACCACGGCCGTGGTGCCCATCGTTTTCATCGGATAGATGAAGAAGAATACCGCCATGACAATATAGAAAATGGCCCTGAGGATGATATCGACCCTGATTCTTCTGAAGATGTTTTTGATTGTATCCATAAAAGAATTCCTTTCCAAACGCCTGTATTATATGTCGGCAACTCGGCGTATCAACACCACGGAAATGGGAATTATTCTCTTCGTGAGAGAGTCTCATTAAGAAAATCGATGCGATTCGATTTCCATTTTTCTGATTTCTTTTCAAAATCGAATGAGAAAGAGGTCGGATATTGCGTTTTTTGGATGAAAAACGAGCGAGAGCCGGCATTTTTTGCGCTAAATTTTCGAAAAATTCCAAATCTCTGGCAGATAATATTGTCGCCTATTTATCCTTATTTAGATCCTGAGCGATTCGATTCATGTTTTTGAGTCTCGATATATTGAGCTTTTGTCCGCTACATTATTCCAATCAAAAAGGCATTTGGTTTTATCTAAAAAGAGGAATTGTCAGCCAGAAGATCTTTCGTCTTGATGATTGCCTTAAAGAGAAATACAGCACGACCCTCGATAAGGCGATCGGAGAGCATGGCAAAACAATAGGGACGATCCCCTAAAGGTCTTGAAAAGCAAAAATTTCCTTTCTTAGATGCAAAATCGCCTTGCCGTTAAGCGCCTACATATTCGCGATTTAGCGATATTTGCCAAATCCTTCTTTCTTTCTTAGATAACGGCATTAAAATAATGCCCGCAAATGAATATCGGAAAGAAAATCAAAAGCATATTCAAACCCGTGGACTTGACCTCCGGTTCCATCGCCAAAAGCCTTCTTACCTTTTTGATTCCCATCGTTTTGTCGATGCTTTTCCAGCAACTATATACCTTGACGGACGCTTTAATCGTAGGGCAGACCTTATCGGAACCAGAAGTAGCCGGCGTAAACAGCAGCTCCCCTTTGGTCTATATCGTCTTGCAGTTCGGGATGGGCTGCACCGCCGGATTCTCGGTCATCATCAGCGAGAAAATTGGGATGCAGGATAAAAGCGGGACGAGGAAGAGCTTCTTCGTTCAGATAATCCTCTCTTTGGGGATATCCGCCATATTGACATTGGTTGGCATATTGTTGATACCAACCATGCTATCTTGGCTTGGCATTAGCCCCTCTGAGACGGACATGGCCATGCAGCAGGAATACCAGGCCGCCTATACCTATTTGCTTTATATCTATATAGGAATTATCTTCCAGGTTTTCTATAACCTCATCGTATCGGTTCTTAGGGCTTTGGGCGATAGCCTTACCCCTTTCTTGTTCTTAGTGGGATCCACCGTTTTGAACGTAGGTTTGGATCTTTTGTTTATCATGGTCTTCCATATGGGCGTGGCAGGAAGCGCTATAGCCACCGTCATATCGCAAGGCTTGGCGGCCATCGGAGCCTTTATCTATGGTTGGAAAAAATACGATGCTTTGAGGATTGGAAAAGAAGATGTCAAAGCGCCAGCCAAATTCTATGGGAAGCATCTTTTCAACGGCCTTCCGCTTGGTTTTCAGTTCAGCGTCCTTGAAATCGGCATAATCGTCATGCAAGCCGCGGTTATCGCCTTCGACTTTTTGCCTAATGGCAATATGGTGGCGGGGCTGCCTGCCCAAATGGGCTATGGGACGGCTTGCAAGATATTCAATTTGTTGATGTGCTTCTTAAACGGATTGGGAACCGCGGTTTTATCTTTCGTCTCCCAAAACGTCGGGGCCGGAAAATACGATAGGGTCAAAAAAGGCATTAGGACCTCATTGATTATAGGCATATTCCTTTGGCTATTCATTTTGGCCGTTGGTCTCCTTTTAACCATAAATGGGGCCTACCAGCATCTCTTTTTAAGCAACGAGAAAGTCACCGAGGAATCGATAAAATACGGGAACGCCTATTTGTTTACCTCCGTTCCTTTAATGATCATATTGATGGTTTTGTTCGTGGTAAGGAACGCTTTGCAGGGCATGCAAAAACCCCTTTGGCCGTTTTTAAGCGGAGTTGGCGAATTGGCGGCCAGGACTTTGGTTTGCCTCTTTTTGCCGGCTTTGATAAACGGCGGGGCGATAGATTCCACCGCTTCATTGGCCTCTTATATTTCCGTTTGCAGCGCCGATCCGGCCGCTTGGGTGTTTAACGTCCTTATCTCTTTGCCCGCCCTTATCTATTATTTAAAGAAATTGGGCTTACTAAAGGATGAGGTTAAGCCCAATTGATCTTATTTCAATTTTTCCAAATGCTCGGCCAATAGATCCGCCAAGGCTTTGATATCGACGTTAGTGGTATTTATCAACAAATCGTAATTCGATCTGTCTCCCCAAGTCTGCTCGGTGAAGAATTCGTAATGCTTCCTTCTTTTCTTATCGATAAGCTTGATGCGCTTTTCGATTTCTTTATCCGATAAGTCCTCGTGATCCTTTTCCCTCTTTTTGCAGCGTTCAATCTTGGAAGGCATGTCGCTATAAACGAAGATTCTTAAGGGGTGCTCGTCTTTAAGAATGTAGTCTGCGCAACGACCTATGATGACACACGGGCCCTTTGAGGCCAATTCCTTTATGGTGTCGGCCTGACTCTTATAGACTTCCAAAGACTGTTTGAAATGGGGGTCGGGCATGAAAGTCCAAGTGATCCCATAATGAATTGGATATAAAGCGACTGGGCGAGATTCGCACATCTCCTCTATATATTCCTTGGAAAACGGGGTTTTCTTTTCTATTTCCGTCAAAATCTCTTTGTCGTAGTAAGCAATTTTTAGTTTGTCCGCCAAGCGTCTGCCAAGTTCTCTTCCGCCGCTGCCGAATTCGCGGCTTATCGTGATTATCATATCTTCGCCATTCCCTTTCTATCTAAGAAAAATATAAACTTTTAAAGGCTAAACAATAAAGCAAAAAACGAGCTTTTTTTCAAAATATATGGAATTCTTCTCATTTCTTTTTAAAGCTTAGCATCCAGCCTATTCCATAAATGAGGAACAAGAGTATCGAGAATACCCCGGATACGATCAATTTCCAGTTTTCTATAACGTTCCCGTCCGTATCTATGAAAGAAAAGATAATGCCTATTATGGCTATGACAATATTGGCCACCGCAAAGAACCCCACCGCTTTCTTAAGCGGGCCTTTTCCCAGATAAGACGATATGGCCCCTATCCCGGCCATGATCATGAAAGCCGATGAAACTAAGATAAATATGACGTATAAGACGATAAACAAGGTCGAATATTCGCCATATGATTTGCTTAGATCCGCGAATCCGGATATGAGATTCGAGGCGGCGATGGCCAAAAATCCGCTGCCAGAAACAAGAAGCAATTCCTTTGAAACTTTCTTGGTTCGGCTATCCCCGACCCAGTCTTCGAATATCTCCTCGCTTTTCTCCGATGATTTTATTTCGTTGGTGTTGCCATCTTTGAAAGTTATCACGCTTACTCTGGCCCTTAATTTGACCGTGCGTAGCCTCTCTTCGCTAGGAGAAAGGAACATAATGGATACGGCTTCCCAGATGAATACCCAGCCGACTATGTCAATTATCTCGCTTATTAAGTCGTTAAAAGGTTCTTCACCGAACCAGCCATTGTGGTTGCCGGCTATCATGAGGATGAGGCTTATGATACCCGCCACCAGCAAGAAGGCGATTTTCAAGCTCTTCTTCTTGCTCTCGTTTACGACGTCATAATGATTCAATTCAACCAAATCGTTGAAGGATTCCAACAATTCCTTGGGGTCGTATCCTTCGTAATCGTCTATCGCAAAACTTAATTCAACCTTATATTCGATGGGGACTCTCGAAAGGATCTCGCTTACCCTGGAAAGGATTTCTGATTTGAATTCCGGATGGGTTTCGGAAGCGTAGTCCGTAACGAAAAGCTCGCTGGCTTTCTCATATGCCAAAGTGACCTTGACGATTCTATTTTCATCATCGACTTCGTAATATTTCTTAAGCAGTTCTATTTGGCGGCTTTTTGCGGGGGTCAAAGCCTCTTTTTTCTTTTTCATAGGCGTATTTTATATTCATAAAAACGCAATCGTTAGATATTTTTTGGAAATGTATTTATAACAATGCTAAATGCCTTAAATATCGGCTATGTTCGGCTCATTTACCCAATCAGACGTTTTCCGTTTTCTTGATCTTCGATTCTCTTTCTTGGTTTATGTCTTTTGTGACGAGAAGATTGTCGTCGTCGCATTCGTATGTGTAAGTCGTGGTTTCTTTTACGTCCACCGAATATGTTATTTTCTTATTGACGCCATCGACGTTCTGATAAACGATCACTTCCTCGTTGAATTCCCTATATGTCTCCTCGCTTATGGTTTCGAAGTTTCCGATTTTGACGGAAAAGTCGTCGGTTATCTTATATTCTTTCTCATTTGAGGTTTCAATGACATAAGCAACGAGCTTATAGCTATCCGCCTCCAAGAACATGTCGTTGGAGAGTAAGGGCAGATCATCGTCGACTAAGAAGCTGAGGTCCTCGTTATTGAAGGTCAAGGTGTTCCTTCCTAATTCGATGAAACTTGTCTTGCCTTTTAAGCCTATCACCAAGGAATATTCGTTTCCTTCGATGAGCAATTGGCTCTTAGAGAGGGTCGAGTCCTTCTTGGACAAAGTGATTTTCTTATTGGCTATATCAAAGCTTCCTTCAATTTTGATGTCGGCTTTGATGTTTATCACGCGGTCATTGTTTTCTATTTGTTCCTCTTCTTCTATGGCTTTGGCCGAATCATAAAGAGAAAGCAATTCCTCGGCAGTTTTCCTATTCGGTGCATGTTTGTTGAATATCTGATAGGCGGCATCGACGCTCATTTCATCCAAATGATCGAGGGTGTCCAAACTTAGATCGTGCAGACTGCCTTTGATGTTTGAGGTAACGTCGGATATCTCTTCCCGATAATCATTTCTGAAGGTCAATCCATATAGGTTTGCCCCTTCCAAGATCCCATCGAAAATGTTACTGATGTTCACACCTTCATAATCTTTCCCATATAAGTCTGTGTCGTAAGCAAAGGAGATAGCTGGGGCGGAAAGGTTTTTGTTGTCTTTGTCAATCCCTAAACTAAGCCTTGATGGGTATAGTCCATCATATCCGAATTTCATGAAATCGAATTCGGTGTTGCTATATCCATATACCTTGTCGTTTATGTTAAGGACGAATTCCTTGTCTTCGTTCGAATCGTATTTGAAATAGGCTTTGATGTCTTCGTTAAACATAGAGGTGGCCAATACGATCATCTCGGAGGTGGATCCTCCATCCAATCGGGTGGTGAAATCAGCCATCTGTCCACCGGTTGATTTATCATAAGCCTTAACATGGCAATTATAAGGGTTGGCAATACCTCCGTAATAAGCCGTCTCGGCTTCCACCGCGTAATCGAAATTATCAGAATCGAAGAAGGAAAAATAGGAAAATTTTGTAGGCGTGGCATAGGCGACCACTCTCTTTTCTTCTCCTTCTTCATAATCTTGCTCGACTATGGTGATGGTGTTTTTGCTTTCGTCTAGCAATGAATCCATTATTTGGTAGACGTATAGCATCTTCTCCCCTTCGAGATAATAAATGGAAGAGACGAAATCGCTACTTATGGAATATCCATTGATGAATATCCTGCCTTTATCATCGTAAGTGCTGCTGAAATGAGTTTGGCTGGCAGAGCCATCATAGGAAGATAGTAAATCGAATTCGAGGGTATCGGTTTCGCTGATGTAATCAACCTTCACCTTTTCTTTTTGATTGAATTGATAAACGTAAA
Organism: Alistipes shahii; assembly: GCA_963598795.1. Classification (GTDB taxonomy): domain Bacteria; phylum Bacillota_I; class Bacilli_A; order RFN20; family CAG-826; genus UBA4951. The sequence goes on along the minus strand of CAVBUY010000003.1, from coordinate 4,469 downwards.
CGCCATATTGCGTTATCTTCGGGAGATATTCGGCTTTAAGCGCTTTGAAGCTCCCGATCACGCTGTTGGCTTTAATGAATTCGTTGTCGGAAAAGCTATACGCCGTTCTATCTATGTCGTTAACGAAAGAGGAATAATCTTGGTAACCGTCAAGCCTATTGTCGTTGGCGGCCTTCTTTGCCTTTAAGGCCTTCTTATTTTCTTTTTCGTTTGTCTCGTTGGTGAAATAAGGCATATTCTCGACGTTATTTGCCAACGCATCCACGCGTTCGGATAGGGAAATCCCCCTTTTGTCGGTTTTATCTTCCGATTGGCTTTGCTTATCGGTATCGCAGGCAGTCAAGGTCAGCATCAATAAATTGACCAAACACAATTTCGCGATGTTTTTCATTTTGTATCCTATCCAAGCAATGATTGCTTGTCTTATTTATTTTACCATCATCGCCCACCCATGTACCGAAATCTTCGGTTTTTGGGGGACATATCCGATAAACCTCTTAAGGCGTCTAGGATTTCATTATCTATATTGACGATGCTTTCAAATCGTCTTGCAGCTTCTTAAGCCGCTTTTGGGCATTCAATATGAATTCAATAAGCGTCTCTTCGTCCGTTTTTATGGGCGAGGCATCGCATATTTCCTTTATATCGTCAGGCGTGATGTCCGGCAATTCCACCGAAATGAAAATAGACGATGCGTCTTCGCTATCCCAAAGAAATGCCTCAAAACAATCAATGAGGCCGTCTTTTTCTCTCTTTGAATCATGCGGGTAGCCATTAACGGCGGTTAAAGCGACGTTGTTGTCGAAATTGGGAGCCAAAGAGACTATCTTTCCATTTTTCCTATTTCGTAATAAACCATAATTCTCGTTATGGCGATCGACGTTGTTTACCAAGCAATCAAAATACATGAGAATCAGATATTGCTTGGCGATATCCTTGGACAAGCTGAAGATGAGCGGGAATACGTGCTCATATGTATCATCGGACCCGGCGATTGAGGATATCGGCTCAAAATTGAAATCTTCGGCGAAATTGGCGGTCACTATACAATTTCCTTCTATAAAATACTCGGCCGTGGGGATATTCATAATCTTGGCTAAGCTGGAGCAGAAATATTCCGAAAACAGTTCTTTGTCCGTTCCTTTTTTGATCATGAACCATTCGCCATTTATGAGTTTCCAACATTTTTCAAAGCTGCCGGTCAATGTCAATTCCGGAGTTATTTTTGGAACGGATGGCAAAAATGACGATTTTCCATTCAAGGCCAAATCCGAATACAAATCGTCTATGAAGGAAACATCTTTCCAATGCAATTTGGATTTGCTTGGCCTAAACCAATAATCGTCTATAAGCGTCGCAGCGTGGACGCTTAAGGAGATTTCTTCGTTTTTCTCCGAGACTATCTTAAGGCTTCTTCTTAGAATCTTGGAATTGTTTCTTTCTGAATCTATCGCTCGGTTAATAAGCCAAGGCTCCAATCTTTTGCTTTGCCCTTTTGTAAATATCAATGGGGCTTTCTTTTGATTAAGCCAAACCAAATCTCCGTTTTTAAAGCTGGCGACAATATCGTCTTTTTCCATGATGTCGCCGGTAAGGGAAATAGCATTCTCGCTTAAGGGCTTCAAAGAAGGAAAGGAAGCCAAATAATCACGTATCATTCTTTCCAATCGCTTTCTTTCATCTATTTGTTTTCTTAACGAAAGAACATTCTCGTTTGGAACATAATTGCTAACTATCTTCTTCCCTTTCCGGTATTGAAGGTAGTAGCGTTCTTTGCCATTTATGGTTTTCTTGGATATATAGCCGACTGGCAAGGCGTTTAATCTATCGATAAGTTCTGTTTTGTCCATCTAGTAAGATGATATCATTTGTAACCTACAATCGTAAATGTCATATTTTAAGAAAAGCACAAATAAACTGGAAATATTTACCGCCACACCCGCATATGTTTATTTTGATCAACAATATTGTTGAGATATTTCTTTGCTTGAGATACGGACATATAGAGTAAAAAGTATGATTATACGCCAATCACGCCAGGAAAATTTCTCAAACCTTATCCCGTTTGATTGATAGGCAAATTAGACAAACTAGTCATTTTTGTTCTGCGTTGTTAAAACTAGGCACTACAAATCGAATCGGCATTTTAATTTAGCTCTGTATTCTAGTGAACCAAATCGGTATAGCACATCCAAATACTTCAAAACAAAGTTTGCCACTTTGCCGTTCGTTTTGGGTGCTGGTTATAGTAACAAATGTATAATAGTTTTTTACAGAATTTTTAGTGTAAGCCTTAAATTCTTTTTTTGTGTCTATTTTAGCGCTTACTTTGTTGTCTGTGCCTTCGTTTTTATCGTAATCAGACAATTCAAAATTTGGTTTCAATTCTGTGCAAACATCATAGCGGAACCAAATGTATGCGTTTTTAGTAGCGCTCGTCGAACTTGTGTTTATATTAAATTCGAACATTTTTTGTCCATTAACATCAATTTCACTCGCTTTATTTGTCCCGGGTGAAGAAGAGCCACCCTCAATAACATCTATCGTATGCACAATTATTCCATCCTTGAAAGTGACATATCCAACTGAGGCTCCGCCTTTCTTAAAAGTAGCACTTACTGTCACTTTCCCAGCAATGCCACTGGGTGTCACTAAGCCGTTGCTTTCATTGATTGTTGCAATTGTCTCGTCAGTGCTTATGTAATCATTAGTGTAGGTGCTGCTACTAACTTTAGTTTGCATTGCTTTAGCTTGTTCTGATATTTCATAGCTGATATCGTAATTATCTGTGGTATCGTTGCCGGTTTCATCGACTGCCCTTGCTATTAATTTGACTGTAGAGAAAACACTATCAGATACATATACAATTTCTTTTCTGTCTGCCTCGGCATCAATGCTAAATGTGTCTGTCGTTTTCTCGGTTTTCGACGCGACAAAATATCCACTCCTTGCACTTACTTGTCCGCTTTCCCCATTTGCCTTGATGTAATCGACGGTGCATTCCAAAGTGTAATTGACGTCTTCTATATCTGAATTCGCTGGGGTTGTTAACGTTATTGTCTGTCCTGTCTCTGAGCTCAAAATGCTCTTTGCGTCTTCCGAGCTAATCAATTCTTTACCCTTATAACACGACCAATTATAAACAATACCCGAACTTAACGCCTGATTAGGCAAGCAAGTCGCGGTAATTTCATAGCTTGCGCTTTGACCAGCTTCGGATTTGCCTTCGGTGCAATCCAACGAGACAGCAAAAACGTCGGTGCACCAATATTTTCCATACGAAACATAATTCCCGACATATAATGGCGAATAAGACGTTGAGGCATCGCCAACATATCCGCTTGCTGAAAGAGTGAAACTATAGAAAAAGCCAGTCTTAGTTTCACCAACTTTAGGGAGTGTAATTGTCTTATAGTCTGGACTTACCTCATACATAGTCACTGAATTTGTTTCAAATGTCAAAACCGCACCACTAACGCTCGTTTGCACAAAACCACCGAGTTCGGTCGCCGACAATGACCCATTAACTATCAATGTTCCGTCTTCATCCATTTTTTCATATTTTATCGCACCGGCATATCCGTTGATGTCTTCGTATTCGCCGGTTCCGGAATTATATTTATCCGATGAATATGCCGCGTAATTCGCCAATCCAGGACAAGAAAGGGAAACGGATTCACCAATGACGAGACGACCGCCAGGCAATATTTTTATTTTTTGCTTTTCAGACGAAACGATTGATTGATTTCCGTTTTCAGCTTTGTTCAATTGCACGTCGTAATAGCAAGAAATTGGGAAATAGCATGACGATGTGGACAAAGGCAAAGAAAATAAACTAAACGATACGGTCAGCAATAACGAATTGATGCCAAACGATCCGTAAAAATTAAGATAGTTTTTCGGCATCACTCCACCATTCAAGTTTGCATTGCCTTCACTATCTTCGAACGTAAATAAAGAGATAACAGAAAAATCGTCTTTCGGGTCAATCAAACCATCGGTCCCAATAATAGAAACCTTGCACCTATTGTGCTGGTCTCCGGCATACAAATCCGGAATTGCCGTAAACGCAGCCGAATTTTTGTATTCAACCGCAGCATTAACGAAAGATGGGAAATAGAAACGATTGAATGGCGAACCATCGCATTCCCTAAGCCCATAAAATGCGGAACCGCCACGATGCTCCACCACCACGAACGGACCATACGACATCGATCCCGCCGCATTGATGATGTGTGGTTCTGTACTGTCCTTCGTATCCTCGCCAACGACATATCCGAAATTAACGAATGTCCCGTTATTTTGGATGGACGCGCCGTTAGATAGCACCATCTTCGCGCATTTGGTTACGAACCCGGCGATGTATCCGCCGCTTGATCCGCTTTGAACGCCACCGATGAACAACGCCCCATTGATCGTTATGGTCGCCCCGTTGGTGACGGTTATGGTAGAAGTGATATTCGCGCTGT
>CAVBUY010000002.1:0-188911 GCA_963598795.1 Alistipes shahii | reverse complement strand
TCTTTATCAAATGATTTTTCGATGTACTCTTTTTCTAAGTTGTTTTCCTCACTAGTAAAATACTTTTCAATGCATTAAGCGCAAGTTCGGCGAAATAAACAATAAAAACTGCAGCGATAGCCTGAAAGTAGACGTTTAAATACGAATAGGAGGCTGGCAATTCAAAATGTAAAGGCAACGCATCTCGTCACTTCACTCAAAATGAAGTAAAGAGTGAAGTAAGTGTGAAGTAAAACTTCATTGTTACTTCATTCTTATTTAAAAAACATTGATATTATCGAACATTTGTAAATTTTTGTTTATTCATTTTCTATCAAGATATCTTTGATTTTATCTAAGGTTTCTTTGCTTAGTCCGACGTTGTCGATTAGATAATTCTCGGCTTTTTCAGATAAGCTGTTCCCTTCTTTTTGGCTTATTTGATAGACATACATCGCCTTCCCGGTGATGTTCGAGCTTTTTAGTGGGTCGGAATTCAAATCATCGAAGTTGGAGAAGAGATAATCTTTCATCAGATCTTTTTCATTCATGCCCAATAAAGCCCCTAACGCGTAGCTTAAGGCCCCGGTTCTATCTGTTCCGCGAACGCAATGGAATATGGCGGGATAGTTTTCCTCGTCAGACAAATATTCAAAGAAGGATTTTATGTTCTCTAAATTGGAATTGTAGGTGAATATGTTCATTCCCCCAAAATACATTGGGAGGGAACCCAATGGATCGATGATCCCAAAGGAGACTCGGAAATCGAAGATATTTCGTCTTTGGGGTTAGCGAAGTTCAAAGTCCTCCTCAAATCGATGTCCGACTTGATACCCAAAGTATTTACAAGTTGTTCTTTACCTAGATCAGATACAACCGATCCGAACGTTCCGTTATATTCGGCCGAACGGTATAGCAACCCTTGTTTTATCACCCCGTTATCGACCTTATATCCACCTATGTCGCGGACGTTTCTTACCCCGTCTATGTAGATGTTCCTCAAAGCCGTGTCGCTTACTTTTTTGCTATATGTCTCGGAGGTAAAAACCGTCCCATTATAATCTAGGGATACATTGAAATAATAGGTCGTATTAACCTTAAGGTTATACACGTCCAATTCTTTATTTGTTGTCTCATATGTCCAAACATCTGAAATAAGGTTTTCATCCTCGGATATCTTCAATATGGCTTTATTTGGCTTTTTGATGGAATCAGATCTGTATTTCCAAGAAAACCTTATTGGGTTCGGTTTGGAGGAAGAAGTCCTTCCAAATGTTTCTTGGTCTTGCTCGGATATGAATTTGTCGTTATCCGCGGCATCTAGGAAGCTTTGTTGGAAATCGGTGTGTATTTACCCGCTTTCCCCGGAAGTGTTTTGAAACGTAACTTCAGTTGGGATGCCTGTTGTGCATCCAGACAAAGATAAGGCGAGCGGAATAAGCGGCAAAATGGTTTTAAAATGGTTCATGTTCCCATTATAACAAAGCTCAAATCGCGGTGGTTTATTAAAATAAACATTCTTTTTCGGCAAATGTGAAATTTAAAAATTGACATTCAATGGGTCTTAGGCATAATAAGCCCGTTTTCAAAGGGAAAATTTTGAAAAAGAAAGGAAAAAAGGTATGAAAAATAAGAAAATCGTAGCTCTTATGGTCATGTCCTTCGGCGCCCTGGCAACATTGGCTTCCTGCGGCGAAGAAGATAAAGACAACTATACTTTGAGCACCTATTTGGATGCGAACCCCAAAACCTGGAACTCGCATGCCTGGGAAACCAACTCCGATTCCTACATTCTCTCCTATACCGAGATGGGTTTCTATGATCTTGGTTTCAATGATGAAAAAACCGGTTATAAATTCTTGACTGAGATGGCTTCCGACTTCCCGAAAGACGTCACCTCCGAATTGACCGCCGCTGAAAAGACCAAATATTTCGGTCGTTCCAGCATCAACTTGACCTCTGGCATCGCCTATGACATCAAGTTAAACGACAAAGCCACTTGGGAAGACGGCAAGAAGATCGTCGCCAACGACTATGTCGAATCCATGAAGCGTTTGCTTAACCCAGAGATGGTCAATCATCGTGCGGACAGCTGGTACAAGGGCACGACGATTTTAGCTAACGCCGAAGCTTACTTCAAAAACGGCCAGGTCACCATCGAACCAGCCTATAATTACATCAAAGACAGCAACGATCTTTCGTCGACTGACCCAGACTTCTGCTACAACGACATTTGGTATATTAACATCGGAGCCGATTCTCCTTATGCCGGAGCTATTTTCTCCAATGTTGATGAAGGCGCCTTCTATACCGTTTTGAACAACCGTGGCTCCAAATTGACCGATGACGCCGAAGCGGCCGCCACTCGTATCACCGACGCCGTTTTGGAAGGATTGATCAAAATCAGACGTGATGGAATATTGGGCACCGACAAAGTGTCTTCCGACTGGAAGAACGTCGAAAAGGCCAGCGATATCACCGAAGACATGAGGGATTACAGCATCCAACAATATGAGTTCGATGAATTGGAAATCAAGGTTAGCGGAACCAAGATCGTTGCTGAAGCGGAACTCAAAACCAATGGCGAAGAACTCCCTGCTTCTTATACTTCCTATACCTGGGAAAATTTGAAAGCCGATATCCAGCTCTTCGTCCAGACCTTGGGCTATCCTCGTGGCGTTGCTTCTAAGACCAACGCTTGGAGACTGCCTCTGTTTGCCGAATATGACAACCACACCGGCGTTACCGATTTTGGCCAGGTTGGCATTGAAGCAATCGATGATTACACCCTCCGTTTGGTCATGGCTTCCGACAAACCGGTTTCCTTGACCGACTTGGAATTCTCTTTGACTTCTTCTTGGTTGGTCGACACCGAGCTTTATGACGAGTTGACCACGACCGTTGCCGGAACCAGCTTAAAAGCCACCAAATACGGCACCGATTCCGCCGCCAACTACAAGTCCTTTGGACCTTACAAACTCTCCAACTTCCAATCCAACAAATTGATTGAGATCGTGAAGAACGACAATTGGTATGGCTGGACCGACGGCAACCACGAAGGCCAATTCCAAACCGAAAAGATCACCGCTGAAATCATCGACAATCACACCACTGCGATGCAGAAATTCGAAAACGGCGAAATCGACGATATCGAATTGACCGCTTCCGACATGAAGAAATATGGTTCGTCCTCCAGATTGCAGTTCACCCCGACTTCTTATACTTCCAAGATGTCCTTCAACGTCGACAGAGATCAGTTGTTGAAGAGACAAAAGAACGCTGCTAGCGGCAGCCACGCCGGCAATAAGACCATCATGGCCAACGAAGATTTCCGCAAGGCCATCTCCTTGGGCATTGACCGCGTCAGCTATGCTTCTCAATGCACCGCAGGCTCACAAGCTTTCTACGGCTTACTAAATAACCTTTATATCTCCGACGTCAATACCGGCGAATATTATAGAGGCACTTCTCAAGCCAAAGGGGTCTACGACAAGATCTATGGCCACTTAGGCGGAACGACCATTGACGAAACCGACGGACAGGCTTTGGATTCCAAGCATGTTGGATATAACTCTGCATTGGCGGCCGAATACCTCGCTCGCGCCATCGAAACCGAATCCAAATCGACCGATGAGGGACACTTCTCCAAAGGCGATAAGGTTTCCATGGAAATCTTGGTCTACAAGTCCGATTCCGAAACGACCATTGCTTCTTATAACTTCATCAAATCGGCTCTCGATTCCTTGGCCGCAGCCGTTAATGCGAAATTGGGCGCCAACACCATCACTTTCGATTATTACATGACCGAAAACGAAGACTATTACAACGAAGCCAAACAAGGCAAATACGATATCATCTTCTCCACTTGGGGCGGTGCTCAGATGAACCCTTGGGGCTTGATGGAAGTCTATTGCGACTCCAGCTTCGACTCCAACTGCGAATATGGCATGACCAGCAAGATCCAGAAAATCGATTTGACCTTTGATTCCAATGGCGACGGCGTGGAAGAAACCAAGTCCATTGCCGGATGGTATTCCTACATGTCTGGATTAACCGATATCTCGTCTGCTGACTACGATATGGAAGATCCTGATGATGTTGCAAAATATGAAGCGGATTACAAAGCCCGTCACGAAGAGAAGTTGACTGTTTTATCCGAACTTGAAGCCGGATACGTCAACACTTGGTCTACATTGCCTTTGTATGCCCGTTCCTCCGCGTCTTTGACTTCCTTCAAAGTTTCTTACGGTTCCGAAGAATATATCCCTCTCATGGGCTATGGCGGAATCCGTTACATGACTTTCAACTTCACGAACAAGGAATGGTCTCAGAAGATTAGCTCCGGCGAAATCAACTCCGACCTCTACAAGCAATAAACCAATAGCTTGACTAAGCAGGCCACATGGCCTGCTTTTTTAATGCTTTGCTATATATAAATAAAATTTGCGTCTTTTGGCTTTAAGATGAAATTTGCTGAGTTTGCATTAATAAATGGAAACTTGTTGTTTTCTTGACAAATACTAGCAAATATTCGACTACCTACATGAATTCATATTAATTCTATGATTTGGTTTTAAGCGAAATTAACTCAGAATGACCCGTTTGTGGTAAGCATGAAAATTTAACGATTTTGGATGTTTGTCATAACACGAATGAAATCAGAGTTGTTTTTCTTAGGGAAAATGCGTTCTGAAGTTTTAATAAAACTTTAGGCAAACAATAATTGCCTTTTACCCGCATGCGTGTATGATATCAACACGCCTGAGGAGTTAACGATGTTAAAGTATGTATTAAAACGTATAGCACTGTTGATCTTTACTTTTTTCGTAATCTTCACAATCTGCTTCTTCTTGATAAGGGCTCTTCCTGTGCCACTTATCTCAGCTCCAGGCAGCGATGGCGAGGCAATTGCCACGAAATTCAGGGAAGAAATGGGCTATAACGATCCAATCATCGTCCAGTACTTCACTTACTTCGTTCGTTTGTTTACCGCGACGGACGGTGGAAATTTCGGCTATTCCTTCCAAATCTCCTGGTTGGCTTCCCCTTGGGACTTGTTGGTGACGAGACTTCCGCCAACAGTCCTTATCAACATTTACACCATGATATTCGCCGTTCCGGTCGGATTGGCGTTAGGGGTCTTGATGGCTTTGCGTAAGAACAAGCCGGAAGATCACATCTTATCCGTAATCATCATGTTGTTCATCTCGGTCCCTTCCTTCGTCTATGCCTTTTTGGTTCAATACCTTTTTGGCTCGGTGTGGAAGGTTTTGCCTCTTACTTTGGCTTCGGTTTCCCAATATGGCGGAAACTGGTTCCATCCGGAAATGTTCAAATCGATGCTTCCGGCCATCATATCCATGTCCTTCGGCACCATCGCCGGTTTTGCGCGTTATACCCGCGCCGAGTTGACGGAGGTATTAACCTCCGATTTCATGCTTTTGGCAAGGACGACTGGTTTAACCAGAACCCAAGCTACCATAAAGCATGCCTTCAAGAATTCCTTAGTGCCTATCTTCCCGATGATTTTAGGCGAATTCATCGGCATATTGTCCGGCTCAGTCGTCATCGAATCGATCTTTGCGGTCGGTGGCGTCGGCGGCCTCTTCTTAGAATCCATCAACAGACGTGATTACGACGTCTTCTTGTTCGTCGGTATGTTCTACGTCTTAATCGGCCTTATTGGCGGCCTTATCGTCGACCTTAGCTATGGCTGGGTCGATCCGCGTATTCGTATGGGAGGAAAGAAATAATGAGCAAAGTCATGAACCCGAGCGAATATGCCGGTTACAAAAAAGACAAATTCACCTTCGTTCAGATGGACAAATCCATCCACGATACGAAGTTCGAAACCAAGCCCATCTCTTACCTTAAGGGTTGCTGGCAGCGTTTTTCCCACAACAAAGGCTCGATCGCGGCGGGCGTGATTCTTTTGATCATCGTCTTGTTTGCCATCATCGCCCCATTTACCACCAGCAGAACCGTTCAATGGAACGATGCAAACTATGCTTACGTTCTTCCGAAAAACCCTTGGTTTAAGGGAACTGGATTCTGGGACGGCACAGAAGACAAGAAAATCTATGAATCCGCCTACAACGAATATCGTTTTTACGAGACGGAAAGCAAGCCTATCGCCAAAGAAATCGAATCTGGCGAGGAAATCAACGTCATTGGTCAAAAAGTCAAATACTATTACGTCAATTACGACACTTACGCTGTTGGAGCCAAAGAATTGAGAGACGTTACCCCGTCAGATCTTACCAAAATCAAGGAATGGGAAGCCAATACCGGCAGGACCATCCTCCTTCCTTTGATCGACTACGAAACATATGTTGATGAATATTTCGATGCGATTGACGACAAGATGGATCCTAATTCCGAGAACTATGATCCGACTTATGAGAAGAAATTCCCGGGCGGTACAACCACGTTGCGTACCAATATGTCCACCAGATATTCTCAAAATGCCAATCTCTGGTATCAATTGGTAATGCCTGCTAGCGGCCAGCAATTCGTCATCAATTTCGATAGCAACAATGAGCCTATCGACATCTATCAAAAGGACGCCGACGGCAATTTGGTATATTCGGCCAATGTCGACGCCGGCGGCTTGAAGCTACATATCCGCGTTGACTATAACAACTACTACGAATATTTGAATGGCGAATCTTGCTATTTCTTATTCGGTGCGAATTCCGTCGGCAACGACATCTTCGTCCGTTTGGCTTCCGGCGCCAGATTATCCTTGTTATTGGGCATCTGCGTTTCGGCCATCAACTTGGTGATTGGTTTGATCTATGGTTCCATCTCTGGCTATTACGGTGGGATGGTGGACCTCATCATGGAACGTATTACCGATATTTTGTCGGCCATACCGTTCGTTATCGTCGCCACCTTGTTCCAATTGCACTTGGCATCCAAGGTCGGGATCATCGTTTCCTTGCTGTTCGCCTTTGTTTTGACCGGCTGGATAGGCACGGCCTCAACTACCCGTATGCAGTTCTATCGATTTAAGAACCAAGAATATGTCTTGGCTTCCAGAACGTTGGGCGCGAAGGATATCAGATTGATTTTCGTCGATATCTTGCCTAACGCCATGGGTACCTTGATTACCTCATCGGTATTGATGATCCCCGGAGTCATTTTCTCCGAATCGTCCTTATCCTATTTAAATATTGTCAACTTGAAGACTTCGGATATCACCTCCATCGGCACATTGCTTAACGATGGGGCAAACTTCGTTTCCAGCTATCCGCACATGATCGCCTTCCCGGCCATCTTCATTTCGTTACTGATGATTACCTTTAACCTTATCGGCAACGGCTTGCGCGATGCCTTCAACCCGACATTGAGAGGAGGAGAATGATATGAGTGACAAAATTTTAGAAGTCAAAGACCTCCGCATCTCCTTCAGGGTAGACGGCGGGACAGTCAAAGCGGTACGTGGTATTTCCTTCGATTTGTATAAGGGACGCACTTTATGCATCGTCGGAGAATCCGGATCCGGAAAGTCCGTTACATCCAGAGCCATATTGGGCATATTGGCCAAGAACGCCTTGGTCGAGGGTGGAGAGATCATCTATGATGGCAAAGACTTATTGACCATCAGTGAGGAACGTTTCCATCGCATTAGGGGCTCCAAGATCTCCATGATCTTCCAAGACCCTCTTTCGGCCTTGGATCCTATCATCCGCGTCGGAAAGCAATTGACAGACCCTATCATCTTAAAGGCTAGGGCGGCCAGAAAAGAAGCCAATTCCGCCGTTAAGGAAATATTGCTCCAAAGCAAGAAAATGGCAGAAAAGAACAATATTGCCTTTGATGATAAATTGGTAAAGAAATTCTTCTTATGCTCTTTGGAAGAATTGCTTATCGAAGAGAACAAAGAGAAACACGATAGAGAAAAAGCGGTATATGAAAGATATCTCGCCATTTCCAATGACGTGGATCATTATCCTGCTTCCACTTTAAAAGAAGCGGCCCGTTATCTCCGTCACCATAAAGAACCCGAAGAATATGTCGAGCCGGCGAGAGGGAATCAGTTAACCTCCGAAGAAAAGACGGCTTTAAGGGAAATGTATATCGACCTTATCGAGGCCGCGGATAAGGATTATAAGATTTCCTTAACCATCCTTCGCGACAACATCCAATCGATAATCGACGGACCTTTGTCTTTGGAAGTTGGGGATTATAAGACTTTGAAATCCTTGAATTCCAAGGTGAAATCCTTGATTTGTTCCTTCGCTTTCAAGGTCGATGAGGACGATACAATAGCCGTCTTCGACACCTCTTATAAGAAATATGTCGAATTCTTGAAGGCTTCCATTGATAACGAGCTAGCCAGCAAGAAGAGAGACGAATCCTATAGTAAAAAAGGCTTGGAAGTCCCTCCTTTGAGCTTAAAGGAAAGAGCCAAGCTTCCGGAAAAGATCGTCACCCCGAAAGAGGCGACCTCCATTTTGAAAGAGCTTTGCGTCAAATTGGTCAGCCATATCGGAGACGTGGTGTTGACCAAATTGGACGCCAACGCCTATGTTGACACCTTCTTGGATTATTTTGCCAAACAAATCAAAGACTCCAAGAGAATCGTTTCTAAGGCTGAAGCTAAAGAACAGGCTCTCAATATCATGCGCCAAGTTGGCATTCCCCAACCGGAAATCCGCTTCCGCCAGTATCCGTTTGAATTCTCCGGCGGCATGCGTCAGAGAATAGTCATTGCCATCGCTTTGTCTTCCAAACCGGAAATCCTCATCTGCGATGAGCCGACTACCGCTTTGGACGTCACCATCCAAGCTCAGATTTTGGAATTGATAAACAAACTCAAAGAAGAATTGAAGCTGTCCATCATTTTCATTACACATGACTTAGGAGTCGTGGCCAACATGGCAGACGATATCGCCGTCATGTACGCCGGCAAAATAGTCGAATATGGATCGGTTGATGATATTTTCTATGATCCATGCCATCCATATACTTGGGCTTTGTTAGCCTCCATGCCGGACTTGGACACCAAAGAAAAAATCGATGCCATACCCGGCACCCCGCCAAACATGTTGATCCCTCCTTTGGGAGACGCATTTGCGGCTAGAAACAAATATGCCTTGGCCATTGATTTCGAAGAGGAACCGCCTCTATTTAAGGTTTCGGACACCCATTTCGCCGCCACTTGGCTGTTGGCTCCGGAAGCTCCTAAGGCCGTTCCGCCAGAGATTGTAACGGCCCGTATCAACCGCGCTTTATCTAAACGCAAGAATAGCAAAAAGAAGGAGGCCAAATAATGTCTGAAGAAAACAAAAAGCCTCTAAACGAGCAAGAAGTTATCTTGAGCGTCCGTCACTTGAAGCAGTATTTCAAGCTTGGTGGGACGGGCGTGTTCAAATATAACAAAGCCGTCCATGACGTTTCTTTCGATATACATAGGGGTGAGATATTCGGCTTGGTCGGCGAATCCGGTTGCGGAAAGACCACGATTGGTCGTTCCATAATCCGTTTGTATCAGCCAACTTCCGGGGACGTGTATTTCAAAGGCGTCCGCATCGGGGGAGGAACCCGCTGGAACGAAAAGGAAATCAAATTCACCAACATTCGCTTAAAGCAAAAGTTGGCGGACATCGCCGCGGAAGAGAAAATCGAATTGTCTTCCTATAACCCTGATGTTGCGGAAATAAAAGCCAAATACGACGCCCAGAGAAAAGAGGCGATAGACGCCGCTAAAGCCATTTGCGATCGCGAAAGGGCCCGTATAGCCGCCGTAAAGGACGACGTGAAGAACTGTGATAAGAACTACGCCGCCGAAATGGTTCAGAAAGTAAAAGAGCAATATTCCTCTTTCTTAGAAAGAACTAACAACGGCAAGGTTTTGAATTCGGAAGAAGACAAAGCCTTGGCTTTGGATTACAAACGCGATCTAAAGGCCGCCAAGCACGCCAAAATTACTTCCGGCATGCAGATGATCTTCCAGGATCCGATGGCCTCCATCAACCCTCGTATGACGGTCAGAAACATCATTGCCGAGGGCTTATACATCAATGGCGTGCATGATAAGAAATATATCAACCAACGCGTGAATGAGATGTTGGACAAAGTCGGTTTGCTTCCTGAGCACGCCGATAGATATCCCCACGAATTCTCCGGTGGTCAGAGGCAGCGTATCGGCATCGCCCGCGCCTTGATAATGAATCCCGAATTGATAATCGCCGATGAGCCGGTTTCGGCCCTTGACGTATCCATTCAGGCTCAGATAATCAACCTCTTAAACGATTTGCGCGACGAACTTGGGCTAACAATCCTCTTTATCGCCCACAATCTTTCGGTCGTCAAATATTTCTGCGATAGGATCGCTGTCATGTATTTCGGTAATTTGGTCGAGTTAGCCTCTTCCGACGAATTGTTCAAGCATCCTTTGCATCCTTATACCCGTTCGCTTTTGTCCGCCGTCCCTCATTGCGACCCGGACACCGAAAAGAACAGAACCCGTATCAAATACGATCCTAAGACCGCTCACGATTATTCGGTGGACAAACCCCGCTTAATCGAAATAGAACCGGGACATTTCGTCCGCTGCAACAAAAAAGAAGAAGCGGAATATAGGGATTTATTGGCCTCTGGCTACGACTCTGGCTATGGCAATTAAGAAAGAGAAACCAGTCTTAAGCCCTGAAGAGAAAAAAAGGCAAGCGAAGGCTTTTTGGATTTCGTTTGCCATCACCTTTGCCGTTTCGATCTTAATTGCCGTAGGTGCTTATTTCTTAGCCAAGGGCAGATTCGAAGCGGATCAAGTTGAAGCTAAGAAATACGTCATTTGGACTGACACGGTATCGGTTCCGATGGTGATGATGTTCTTGGTCTGGTGCTTGGTCAAATTGACGGGATATGGGGCGTTCGACGCGATATCCTATTCCGTTCAACTGGCTTTCTTGACCATTTTTCATCCCAATATCAGAAAGAGCAAGCTTCCCGCTTCCTATAGGGAATATAGGGAAATGAAACAAGGCAAGAAAAGAAATAGCCTTTCTTATCTTCTATATTGTTGCATTCCCTATCTTATAGCGACCGTTGTGATGCTTATCTTATACTTCACGGACAAATAACAATGATGAAAGCCTTTTTAATAAGGACTTTTTAACGTTGCCAAAACGTCACCCAAGAGAAACTTAAATTGTGAGATAAGAGCATTTGGATTTTGTAGATGCTTTGTATTCCTTCTTTGTGATTTCGTGTGTTAATATGCGTTTATCTTCTCTTTTTACCTGCAATGTATGTTCTTTCCTTCTTGCTGATATTGAAGGCATAAGCCAACCCTTTTGACGATTGCTTTGTTTCCTTAATGTTTTTGGAGTGTCCGCTTTTAGGTTACTTGCGTACAGCCAATCTTTGATAACCGAAAAAAAGTAAGTTGTAGTTACTATTCTACGAAATATAATAAAAAAGAGGAGTTCGCAATGATAACTAGAACCATATATAAAGAAATTGTTAAAACGATAAAAAACAAAGCAGTGACCGTGATTAGCGGAGCTAGGCAAGTTGGAAAAACCACGCTATGTACAATGATTGAGAAAGAATTGGGCTTTGGCTATGTTTCATTGGCGGATCCGTTGGTTCAACGCTCTGCAGTGGAAGATCCTTCTGAATTTCTGTCCCTTCACCCGGCGCCATATATAATCGATGAAATCCAAAAAGCGCCCGAATTGTTTTCTTATTTGGAAGGCGTGGTTGACGCCAATGCCAGGGAAGGCAAAAAAAGAGGCTTATACGTTTTGACGGGTTCTCAATCTTATAGATTGATGAAAGGGGTAAGTGAATCAATGTCTGGGAGAATTGGCTTGATCTCAATGGAGCCTCTTTCGATGAGCGAAATCAACGGCGTCATAGAAAAACCTTTCCAAATTGACATAGCGGGAATTAACGAACGCTGTAAAAACTATATGATAGAAACGCCTAAATTATATGATTTTATAGTGAGGGGATTTTATCCGGAACTATATGATAACGATAGTCTTGAGCCATCGTTATTTTATGCCGATTATGTGGCGACTTATTTAGAGAGGGATGTTTCTGATTTCATCCAGTTGAAAGACAAGCAAAAATTTGTGGATTTGATGACTGTTTTAGCTTCTCTCACTGGCCAAGAACTGATATACGATAACCTTGCTAAAGATATTGGAGTCAGCAAGTTGACGATTCAATCTTGGATAAGTGTTTTGCTGGCCGGCAACATCGTTCATTTGTTGCAACCTTATTATGAGGGGAGCTTGACAAAACGTGTCGTAAAAAGACCGAAGATTTATTTTTCCGATACTGGCTTGGCTTGTTATTTGGCTAAAGTGAATTCTCCTCTGACTTTGCAAAATTCCTATCTAAAGGGTGCCATGGTTGAGACATATATCATCAATGAAATCATCAAAAGCTATAAAAACAATCGGAAGGATGGCGAAGCGTCGTTTTATTATTATAGGACATTCGACAAAGACGAAATTGATTTGGTCATTCTCTATGATGGGAAGATTTCGCTCATGGAATGCAAATCTGGTGAAAAATATGGCAAAGAAGACGCGGGCAAATTCAAGAAATTCGTGAAGACGAAATTTATTTTAGACAAAAACGCGATCGTGTGCACGACTCACACCCTTTATTCCTTGGGCGACAATTGTTTTGTGTTACCGGTAACCGCAATATGATTTGCCTTGTCTCCTTGATGTTTTTGGAGTGTCTACTTTTAGGTTACCAGTGCAACCAGAGCACCAAAAAGTTCTAAAAAAGGTCAAAAATGACTAAAAAAAGTTCTATAAACGGACAAAATAAGGTATAAATAGGTTGTAAAAACGGACGGAGGATTTTTATAAATGGCAAAAACATTGATGAGAACTGCAAAATCCAAGTTGATAGAATGGAAAAACAAAAATGAAGGAAAAGCCTTATTGGTTACCGGCGCTAGACAGGTAGGGAAAACTTACATCATAAGAGAATTTTTAAAGGAAGAAGTGGGAGAAGACTATTTTGTTGAACTGAATTTGATCGAAAACAAATTGGCAAGAGAGACTATAGACAACTCTTCCAATAAAGAAGATTTGCTTTTTAGGCTTTCTGCAATATCTAATAAGCCGTTAGTCAAAGGAAAAACGATATTCTTTATCGATGAGGTTCAAACTTGCTCAAATATCATTACCGCCATCAAGTTTTTAGTTGAAGAAGGATCCTTTAGATATATTTTGAGCGGTTCTTTGCTTGGTACGGAATTAAAAGATATCAAATCGATTCCCGTGGGATATATGGATTCTTTTAGAATGTATCCATTGAGCTTTGAAGAATTTTTGATAGCCAATGGATTGAATCTCGATGTTATTGAAATGCTAAAAGGAAAATTCGAGGCCTTGAAACCGGTTGACGAGATAGTTCACAACAAACTTATAGATGCATTCCATTTATATTTGATAGTCGGTGGAATGCCGGCGGTGGTAAAAAGATTTTTGGAAACCAACGATCTTAAAGAGGTGGTCGAAGAACAAAAAAGCATTAACGAAGCCTATAGGCAAGACATTAGCAAATACGACATCGCGAACAAATTGTATATTAAAGAAATATTCGATTTGATTCCAAGCGAGCTGAACAACCAAAACAAGAGATTCATAATGAAAAATCTAAATGAAAATCTCAAGTTTGGGAAATATGAAAATAGTTTTTTATGGTTAAAAGATGCTGGAGTGGCTTTGCCAACCTATTGCGCGGGTGAGCCAAAATCACCATTAACGTTAAGCAAATCAAGAAATCTATTCAAACTTTTTCATTCAGATGTTGGATTGCTTTCTGGCATGTATATGGACAACAATTTGCAAATCAAGATTTTAAACAAAGAGAAAGACATTAATTTTGGGGCTATTTACGAAAACGCTATAGCGGAGGAATTGTCCTATAAGGGTTTTGATCTCTATTATTTCAAAAACAACAAATTGGGCGAGATAGATTTCTTAATCGAAAACAAAGGGGAAGTCATTCCCATTGGGGTAAAATCCGGCAAGAATTACAAAAAGCACAATGCCTTGGATAATTTGTTAAATGGTGATTTTGGCATTGAAAAGGGATATATCCTATCAAATGGAAATATCGAGGTTCGCGAAAACAAAATATATTTGCCGATATATATGATTATGTTCTTTGCCAAAGACGAGGCAAAAGACATGCACTATTCACTTGATTTGTCTGATTTGTGATTAAACTGAAACAATAAAAAAGAGCGGCGATTGAATCTAGACTTTCCGGTTGGTTTCTCAACCTCCGGGTTTGCTTCAATTGAGCCGCTCCTTTAGTTTGTCTTCTTAGATTTTTTCAACGACGAATTTGACTTTCTCTTTGGTCACATCCAAGACGGAGACTCTGTAGTTGAAGACGCAGGTTGTGTCCACTTCACGAGTTGCGGGACTTTGAGCCTTGTTCCAAAGATTGGAATATGAAGGCATCAAGCAATACCATTCGTTGGTGAGCTTGCCGCTGGTGTCCTTGTAAGGAGTCAAGTCGAAGGTGAAGCCTTTGGTGAACAAATCGGAGTTGGTTGAAGTTGCTGATTTGGTCAAGAGGTTGTTTGTTTCGGAAAATCCGGACGCCTGCATGACGTTGATGAAGTACATCGAGCGATCCTTTCCGGTGGAGTTGTTATCCGCCGCAAAGGTGTCTCTCCAGTTGGAATATCCACGTCCGGAAGGAGTATTCATGACGCGGAAGCTGGTAGCGGTGGCCACTTCTTCGGGGGTCGATAAGATTTCGGTGTTCTTATTCTTATAAGCGCGAGCGTCGACGTGGGTGATGCGAAGACCTGGCTTGGTGTATCCGGTGGTGCTTTGATAACCGGTTTTGTATTCTTCGTTCAATCCTACCGGGGACATAAACTCGATCATCATGTATTCATCGGCATAGGTGCCGTTGAAGTTTGGGGAAGGGAGAATGACGGCTTGCCCTGAAGTGGTGGTAGGTTCCATTTCGATATAGGCATTATCGTCGACGACATACGGGGCATCCCAACCAAATTGCCACTTGGTGAATGCGTTGTGGTCTCCGATGTTATGGTCTTGCATATCGATGCCGCCTAACGGGGCTTCCATGTCATCGTAAGAATAATAGTCGTCGTTGCCGAATAAGTGTCCGGTTTCGTGGATGAAGGTATGGCCATCCAATCCTTCGCCATAAGCTTGATCCATGAAGTCGATAGAAGCCCAAGCGTATTTGGAGATATTAGGAGACGAAACATTTCCGCTATTTCCAGTGGAAGTTACATAAGCCCAATAATTGCTTGATGTGGTGCTACCTTCATAAGCATGAATAGCCGCGGAATAAACAATCCAAATCGAATCGATATATCCGTCTTTGTCTTGGTCATACCAAGTCCATTCCTTGGCGTCGGCGCCCAAGGCTCCGTGATTTTCCTTTTTATATTCGGAAATATAATACGTCTTTACGTCGGCGGCGGCTTGGTAAGAGCTATACTCTGACGGCTTTTTGCCAGGCTTGAACCATCCGCCATCGCATTTCATGACGTTGCCGGTGATGGTGAGCTTTCCGTGCGAAGAAGTATAATAATAGGATTTTAAAGATTGCCATCCGGTATCTTCCGCTTCGCCAAAGAACAAATTTTCAATTTGCTGTAATCTTTCTGCGGTTTGCTTTTCGGTGCGGCCGGACCTTGAAACGGATGGGTAGGCCGGGGAAGTTCCAGTATCGTCATCCAAACCGAGAGGGACGACCAACATTCTTTGTTCCCCTCTGGATTGCAAGCAAGGATAACCGGAATTCTTTTCCATCAAATTGCGGTCAATGTATTGTTTCTTTCCGTTGGAGTCGGTGTACTCCATGATTCCTTTGCTGAAATCTTCCAATTTTTTGTAATTTGCGTAACCCCCGCCATCAGAAGATGACGAACTGCTTTGGCTTGAACCGCTGTTGCTTCCGTTGCTCGACGACGAATCTACGGTGTCGCAAGAGGCCAAAACCATAGGCATTACCAATGTTAATAACGCTAATAATTTTGCGCTTTTCATAAGTTTTCCTCCTAAAAGTCGCCCTAATTATATGGACAAACTGCCAAATGTCATTAAAAAAATAGTGGATTTGCAAACTAGTGCTTGAAAAATGTGAAATCACCTATAAAGTTTACCCATTCTTATCGCGAGAAACGCGAAAACAATAGAAGGAGATTAGCAAATATGAAAAAGAAACTAACAGCGCTCACACTCCTTGCCGTTGCCGCCGGAACACTCGTGTTGGCTGGTTGCGACGACACGCCAAGCAGCAACGATAGCGGTGACACGACCAGCAGCGTCGAAGCTTGGGCCACTAGCGTCAGAGTCACTCAGCCAGGCACGTTGGTTGTTGGCGAGACTTACAAACTCAGCGAGAATGTGACCGCCAATGGTGGAACTAAGTACACCGTCGCCATCACCTCTGGAGATGGCACCGTAATTAAATTGGAAAACGACGGAGACACCGTCACAGTCGTCGGAGCCGGTACAGCCACCATTCAAATTAGAGGCGCTTCAGACAAGGTCCTTGGTAACGTTTCGTTCAAGACCTTAACCGAAAACGGCAAAGCCCTCCAAGAATTCTGCG
This sequence comes from Alistipes shahii, assembly GCA_963598795.1. Classification (GTDB taxonomy): domain Bacteria; phylum Bacillota_I; class Bacilli_A; order RFN20; family CAG-826; genus UBA4951. The sequence goes on along the minus strand of CAVBUY010000002.1, from coordinate 172,339 downwards.
ATAGTTTATCCAACAACTTCATGGTCGACTGCGTTTGGGGAGAAATAGAGACCACTTGGGCCAAAGCGTCAGAAGGACAGGCGTATGATTATTCTGAAGGTCTTGGCTTAATCGTTACCGAAAATTATATTTTGGATGCCATTTATTCTGTCAATTATTCCGCGGTCGCCCTTGAAAAGGCCGGTGGAGCCGCTTACGGATACACCCTCCTCGATGCCAATGGAAACGAACTCGATTATGGGAATCTTGGCGTTGAAGGGGCGGTTAAAAATGCTGCTTCTGTAAAGCTTGGATCCAAAGTTTCGGGTGCCTATATCACTGATTACTTCGTCATGGACGGCCTTCTAGATGTATTAGATTACACTGAAGGAGATGGAGGATATTTCACCTTGAACGACGGAAGTCAATCCGCTGCCTTGGTTGGCAATTTGCTTGGTATGAGCACTTCTTCATACACCGGCGTTTCTGCCAAAGTGAAATTGGAGAACAATGTTTTGAATGGCATAGTCAAATTCGACTATAAAGGTCAAGCTGGCTGCGCCTTGGAATTCACCCTTAAGAAAGATTTCAAAGTCTCTCTCTTGGAAGACGCGGTCAAGAATTCCGAAGCTCCTGCTGCTCTCGATGTAACTGATTTGGCCGATCACTACGCAACTTTCAGTAACAATTATGCTATGAATTGGGAAATTGGTGTGTATGATTCGAGCTTCTCTCCGGTCGAAGGATTCTATAAGTACAATACCGTTGGCACCACTTTGTACTACACCGATAGCATTATCATGGCTTATGCAGGCAGAGATGAAACTACTGGCGAAATCACCGATTGCGCCATCATGGGATATGTGAACGGCGACGATGGTATCTATAGTGTCGTTCTCGGCAATGATAATGTTATTGCCAAAGGCGATTTGGCTAGCAATAAGTCAACTAATGTATATGATTTCTTTGCGACTGGTGCTGACTTCACCAAAACAGCGTTGGAAGCCGCGTCCTTGACTTTGATTGACTCTGGAACCACCACTTCCGGTGTTTCGTATAAACAATATACATACGATGCATCATTTGATACTCTTGGCTTGATGGGCATTTGCGAAAAAACTTTGCCTACTGGATATGAATTTGCTGATGATGAAGACAACGCCATATACTGCGCTGGCCTTATTACGGATTACGGGACCCAAATCAATGGCTATTTCTACGAAAGAGTCAAACTAAGCTCAACAACATCTGGACTACAAGGCTATAAAACCATCATGTATGGTGCTGGTAATGTCACTGATGTGATTGGCAAGAAATCTTGGGAAGCCTTCCCTGGTTACTTCACTGATCCTTCCGCTGCGACCGGCGAATAAGCTTAGTCGATTGAGACTATCGCTTAAACGTTCGATCTATTAAGGATTAGATATCTAAACATAAAAGCGCGGCTGTGTTTCGGAGCGAATCCGTTAGCGGCTGCGCTTTTTGTTTGCTTAATATAAATAGAAAAAAGATGATAATCATTAACCTTGCCGGCATTTACTCAGTCTTCGAAATCAAAGAAATCTGTTAAAGCAAAGTAATCGCCTTTGAACTGTTTTTTGCATAAAACGAAAAAAGTTTTGTTTGGCAAGCCCTGATTTCAGCTTATGCTTCGTGTTTATTTTTGTGCAAAAAGATTTGTAGCAAATGGATTTGCACAAAAAACATCGATATTTTCTTTGATATAGATAAATGGCTGAAAATTTTAGCTATTTTTCGAGGCTACTATGACGTAAGTTTTACGAAACTATAGGATTTGCAGCGTTGCCTTATTTATGTGTCGTCAACGCTTGCCTTTTAATACTTTTTCGTATTCCAACCCATACCAATGATCTGAAGAAGTAGCTTTAATGGAATCAATTATGAACGTCGCGGCTTTGTCCGCGGACGTTTTCAAAGTATCGCCATTTAAATAATTCCCAATCGCCACGGAAGAGAATATGTCCCCGGAGCCGTGATAAGTCTTATCTTCTCTCTTTTTCAGTATGACTGACGTTTTATTGCCTTCTAAGACATAAGCGCCCAATTCGTCTTCTTTCGAATAGGAGGTTAGAATAATGTTCTTAACGCCCAACGCCTTTAATCCTTTTATTAGGGATTTAATATAAGAGTCCGAACAAGACTCTTCGTATTTTAAATCGGTTAAGAAGGCCGCCTCTGTTATATTGGGAAGGATAAGATCCGCTTCCGAGACCAGCCTTTTCATTCCTTCGACGATGTTTTGATTTAGGGCGGGATATAATTTCCCGTTATCCGCCATCGCGGGATCGACGATGAACAACCCGCCTTTCTTCAATAATTTCTTTTTTATTTCCAATATCAAATCGAATTGTCTTTCGTCTCCTATATATCCCGTATATATGGCATCAAACTTTAAGTTGAGCTTTTCCCATTGCTTTGCGATCTTTCCCATTTCATTGGTCAAATCCAAACAAGTGAAATCTTTGAATCCGGACGTGTGGTTGGACAATATGGCGGATGGGAGGATTATGGTCTCGTGCCCCAACGCGCTCAATATGGGCAAAGCTACCGTGCAGGAACAAGACCCGTAACAGGATATATCTTGGATGGTCAATATCTTCATTTATATGCCTCCCGGCCTTAACATAAGCCATTTTCAACCGAGAGATATTCTAGGTCTTTAAGGCGTTTAATTTCCACTTCGATGATAAAAAACAAGCGATTGGCTTAAGACTATAAGCCGTCTTTTATCGTCTTTATTGATGGAGAATTTGGCTTTTTTCTCTTAAAAAGGCCATTTATCGTCTTGACGGATTTAAACCGAAATAAAGACGAAAACGAATAGCATTTCCCCTTTTTTGGCCTCTACCATCCATAGAATAGCCCTTCTATTAATCAAAGAGACGCCGTAGAGAGGATTTTTACAAAGTATTTGTATACTTTTCTTCAGCCAAAAAGGCGGAAAGGACGTAACGGCATGAAGAAAAACTTGGTGATTGCCATAGTGGTGGCCGTTATGGCCGCCGGAGCCGGCAGCGGCGTCGGGGTCTATTTGGCTAAACAGCTCAAGCCTCCAATAACCATCACCGAAGGATTGAATGGCGCGGATTACGAGGCCGACATATCCGCGGCTTGGAAGAAATACAACAAAGCCAAGGCCAGCGGAAACTTCGTCGAAACCATGACTCCGGATGAATTGATCAACTGCAGTTACAAGGTTTACGACGATAAGGAAAAGCACCATGCGATGACCGTCGGCTATAGCATCGCTTCCAGCGTCGGGCTAAACGTCACTCAGAAGATTTTGGGAACCTTCATCAAAGATGGAAACAACTTCTTCGAGGAGCAAGGCTCAGTCGGATTGGTTAACCTAAAAAACCGTTTCTGGGAAGATGAAAAAGAAACGCTGTGTTATTGGGGGAAGGATGGCAAGTGGGACAACTACAAGCCATATTCCATCACCAACGATGAATACAAAACGCTAATGGGATCGAACGTATCCAGAAGCCTAAGGTACATCGTTTCCGACAAAACCGTCATTTACGGAAAGCTCAACAATACCACGTTGGGCTTAGAAACCACGAGGGCTGTTAAAAACGATGATGGGACGAAAATAGTGGTTAACGTCGAATTGGACACCCAAAAGACGGTCTGCTATTACGGCCAGCAAATGAAGACCATGTCAGACTTGTTGTCCGCCCCGGCCTTCAAATACGTTCACTTGATCGTGACGATGTCTGCTTCGGATCTCTTCCCCGAAAGCATGGTCGTCTACGAAGGTTACACGGCAACCTTATCCAGCGGGATATCCTCGCCGGCAAATAGCCGTTGCAAAACCGTTTACTATTCCGACGGAACCGAATCCATGCCCGAATTGCATGACGTGTTCGAATATCCAGAGGAACTGTAATAGAGAAATCACTTATTTATAAAGGAGATTTATGAAAAAGGAAAAGACCAAAAGCGTAGGTAAAGCCAAGAAAATCATTGGCATGTCCGCTCTCTTCGTCGGTATATTCGGCGCAACCGCAGCCGGAACCTTCTTCCTCATCCCACAAGAGAAAAATGTCATTCCGGCACCGGATGATAAAGACGCCGAATTGACCGGGTCCCAAAAGCTGATGCAAAACATCGTCGACGGTGTAAGCACCAATGGCTTGGGCGCCACGATCAAGGAGGGCATAGTCGTCTTGGATGGCAAAAAGGAAGGATATTCCAACAATTTGGATTTGAAGGATACCATCCTCAAATTCAGAATGGACGCCTTGAATATCCATGGGATTGACTTGATAGCGGACGCCAAAGTCAACTACAACAACAAAACCCGTGGCTTAGGCTTCTCGCTATACGACGATAATATTTATTTCAATATTACCGACTACGACAGCAATACTTGGGATCTCAAATACAAGGTTTCCACGGAAGCTTACGATACTAATGAAACCGATTCGGATACTGGCGGTACCACGCAATATAGCTATGGTAAGTTAGACTGGTTGATCGAAGATATCGTAAACATCCTGACCAATGAAGGCGTCAGCATCAGTTTCCCTTCGATAAGCGGCGCTTTGAAGGGATCGTCAGATTCTAGTTCGTCCGAGGAATCGAGTGAGAGTTCGTCCGGAAGCTCAATCGACGCCCAGGCGATCTTAGATTCTATGAACGCGATGACGGAAGATAAGGATTTGGCCAAAGCCTCTGGCGCAGCCTATTACTTCAATTGGGATTTAGTCTTGGGAGACAAGACCTTGGAATTGGGACTTAGGGCCGATTCCGAATACCAATTGACCGGCGTGGACTTCCCTCGCATCAACGCAGATGGAACTCAAGACGCCGTCGAAGACTTAGTAAGCGGAATGGACTTTAGAGTTCAATTGGATATAGCCACCAACAATCTCGAATTCGGTGCTCCTGCGGACGTTGCCAATTATCACGATTTGGTCAATTCCGTTGGCTTATTCGAAAAGATCGCCAATATGGCCGGATCCATGAAATTCGGGGTGGGCCTTGACTTGGATCTCTCCTATGAGACCGAAGGCGAAGACGCCTCCATATATAAATTCGCCAAAGACGGATTGAATGATTCAGCCAAGTTGACCTTGGATGCCAACGTAGATGGAAAAGGCATGAAATTAAATGCCTTGGACGCCGATTTGAATTTCATTCATACCGTCGGCGAAACCAACGAAAGCAAACAAAGCATTTCCGCCTCTTATCTTGATGAAAACTCCGATAAGAGCATGTATCTCAACTTAAACAACACTTTGAAGGCCAAGACCAGCAAGACCATGTTGGATGAAGTTGTCGGATCCATTAAGGGAGCGTTAAAGAGCGACCCCGTAACCGATTCAGGATCCGCCTCCGAAGAGCAAAAGACCGAAGAACAGGTTGAAAAGACCGAATCGGCGATTGCCAAAGCCATCCAAGCGGTCAAAGACAGCGAATTCGTCACTGGCTTAGACAACGGAGTCTATGATTCCGCGTTGGACTTCATCAAATCCATCACCGTCACCGACAATAAGATCGAAATCGTCTTAAGCTTAAAACCGATTGGAATCTCAACCGGGAATGACGATGGGAAAGACATCGTCATCACTTTGGCGGAAGACAAAGAAAAGGTTGATGATCCGTTATTAACCGTCGAATTGAACAAGATACAATTCGCTTCCTTCACGGTGGACGGAGCCTTGAATGTCATCAATTATGACGAAGTCAAAGCCCCGAGCGACAAAGATACCTATCAAGAAATGCATCACTTGAAGGGCGTCACTGACCAAGTCTTGGACATCGTTGATTCAAAGCAGGCCACCATCACCTTGGGAGGCGGATTCAAATTCGCCAAAGAATCCAACGTCGGATTCGATATCGACGGCAAGATTGCCTTGGACGCCTCGACTAAGAACGACCTTAAGAGCGGTATTGCCATCGACGTTACCGAAACCGAAGAGAAATTCACCCAACATCACAACATCAAAGCCGACATCGCTCAGGAAGAAGTCGTTGACGAAGACGAAACTACCAGCGAATACGATACGCGCGCGTTCTTCTCTTACGATTCGATTAATCCCGAAGATATGAGCGGTGAGCATACCGATCCTAAGACCAACGAGCCCATCAAGGGCACGATGTCCGTCGGATATATGATGGACACGGTTCAAAACATCATCGAATGGTCCAACAATAGCTTGGATAACCGCTTCAGCCGCATCTCCAGAGCCATAAGCAAACCTGGCGAAAATGCCCTCATCAACGATTTGACCAACGGCAAATACTTCGCCTTGGCAGACCTAAAAGTCATTAAGTCCTTCACTACGAGTCTCACTCAAGACGTCATCGTCATCAATGCCAGTTCCTTGGGATTGGACAAAGACGTGACCATCAACATCAACTTCAATGACGATAGGAGCATCAAGTCAATCGATATCATTTCCACCCTCGGAAAGAACGATACCAATATCATTAATATGAATATCGGTCTCAGCAAGGAATTGGATAGTTCCGATTTGCAGACCTTAGGCGATCACACTTCCGCTAATTATTGCAACTACGACGTGGTCATGGATATGGCAGATTATGCCGTCAATACCACGACTTTGGGAGCCATAAAGGAAAACGATCATGGTCAGACAACCTTAGGTTTGGAAGCCAATGTCGATATTGCCTTGGGCGATTATACCTTCAATGCCCTAACGATGGACGGAGCCCTCTCCATTGACGGCGCTCAGCTCCAAATGGCCGCCAACCTCAATGACGTTCCGACCATCAAAGGATTGAACGCCCCGGAAAACGATAAATATTTCCGTGGACACGAATATGAAGGATCTAGAGACGCTTCCTTCTACTACTACGCCGATGGTTTAGAGACCAACGACGAAGTCATGATGACCAGAAATTCCAGCTATGGCAAACTCCGCGACGTCAAAGACAGCGTGAGAATGAGCAAAGATATCTTCTCCGACGATCTTGGCGGTTGGTTGCTTGAATACTTCTTGGGCGTTAATTCTTCGCTCCTAGAAAAAGATGAAACTACAACCAATGAAACCACGACCGAAGAAACAACTTCTTATGGCTTGCCTCTAGAAAAGGCAATCCACGTCATGGATGTCTTCCATGGCATAGAAGTTGAGAAAGATGAGAATTCCAAGGCTAAGACTTATGTGGTTGATCTCGATTTGGCTAAGTTGGGATTCGGGTTCTTGGGCACCACCTCGTTGAAGGTTGGGGCCGATACCGTTACCGATGGTAACAACAATACCTTCAAGACCTTGACTGGTTTGAATCTCGAAGTCAATTTGGCTTTGGCTGGCAAGTTAAAGGTCGCAAAGGCCGTCGTTGACCTCTCGATAACCAATATAGTCGATCATAAGTACACCAACATCTGGAACGAGGAAAGCCAAATGGGTTACTTCACCTACTTCTGCCCGACGGTTGGCGATACCAATTTCTATGGCGAAGTTAAGAATTATTATGGCTATGTCTCAGCCGATAAATCCATTGACCGCAACTATGTCGTTGGAGAAAAAGGCAAAGCCGGCAATTACTATTGCTAAAAGACGAATTTAAATTAAAGGGGTGCCCTTCGGGGCATCCCTTCTTAGGAGAAAATATGCAGAAAACAAGAAAGGGAAAAACGAAGACTATCGCCATGGTTATGGCGACTTTGTTGCTTTCTTCATGTTCTTTCCAAGCCAATTACGACGTTAAGCATAAGACGGATGACAACGGCTATAATTCCTATTCGAAGGTGGATGGGGATAACCGCAGCCGTTTTTTATCTTCCCTCACTAGTAGCGCAAATAACGGATTTGCCTTCGTCGTCGATGAGGCGGAATGCCGTTTGGGAAAGAATTTCAACAACATCCTTTCCATCAAGGAACCCTATAAGGCCACTGGCAATTTCAAAGTCAATGGGCTTTCTTTGCATGAAGTGGAGTTCGATTTGAATCTCCCCATCGATTACAACGGATTGGTCAGGGGTTTGCAGGTCACTTTGGCTGATGAAAATCTCTATATGGCAATCTATAGCAAGGACGACGAGTCTTCTTACGATTTCAAATACAAAGTAAGCGTCGCCCCATATGACACCAAAGATTCGTCAGGTTCTTCAATAGACGAATCAACTGGCGGGACATATCAATACGAATACGGGGATTTGGATTGGGTCATAGAAGACATAATCGAATCTTTGTCCGACAAATTTTTAAATACCGACAAAATAAACAAAGAATCAACATTTACCTTCGATGGGAAGAAAGTCATCGATTCCTTGGAGAATATGGAAGAAGGGGTTTTAAACAACGCCCCATATTTTATCTGGGACCTCCCTATTGGGGAAAAGACCTTCAATTTGGGACTTAGGGCCGATCCTTTGACCTATCAATTAACGGGAATAGATTTCCCAAGCAAAGCCAAAGGCGGATATTATGACATTTCTTCGGACACCAAGATCAAAGCCTCCATTTCCGTTTTAACCGGCGAAATATCGAGCATAGAAGCCCCAAGTGACGCTAACGCCTATACTAGTTTAGTGGATTCCATGGCCATTTGGCATAAGGTCATAGATTACGCGAACGCTCAGAAATTCTCCGTTCAAACCCGTGGCGAAGGCTTATTGCTAACTCACGTGGAAGAGGCGTTTGAAGGAGACGGAACATTCTTCAACACCGAAGAAATCAACGAATCGGCGAGATTGTCTCTAAGAGCGGACATCGACGTTACGGACAACGACCTTCAATCCATTTATTGCGACGTGGATTATGCCTATGGAGGGCTTCATCAAGTCATTAATGGAATGATGAATGGCTCCCCGACAGATGTCTTCGACCAAATATATTTATCCATCAACGACCTTCAAAAAGCCAAGACTTCCAAGACTATGTTGGACTATATGGTCGGGTCGTTGAAGGACATGATCGACAACATGAACGGTTCTTCTTCTAGCACCAAGAAATCTTCGGGCGGAGGTTTGGCGGCCTTAGGAGGGAAATTAAGCGACGCCATAAACGCCGTAAAGAATTCTTCGGGCATGCAAAACATCACCGATGAGAATTATGAAGACTTATTGGGCGCCATAACGGTTTTTAAAGGATCGAGCGACGATATCGTCGTCACTTTGGATTTGACGGTTTTCGGAATGAAAGGAACGATAACCCTTCATTTGATTGGGGACGAAAGCAACCTTTCCGTCGGATATTTGAAATTCGACAACGTTTCCGTCGATCCTTTTACCATCTCTGGCGAAATCGACGTCATCCCTTATGAAAGAACCCCGATGAGCGAGGAAGAAAAAGCCAAATACGTCGAATTGAGGCATCTTGAATCATTGGCTGACCAGTTCGTCAAGATTTCCGAGACCAAGCAAATTAAATTGGGCTTGGAAGGCTATGTTTTGAAAAAAGACACGACTTCCGTCGCGACCAATAAGGTGGTCGGGAACAAAACCAATATCCCCAATAACCAAGGATTCACCTTTAATGGGACGGTTGGAATAAACGCCAACGAAGATCAAAGCACCGGTTCCATTACCATCGTCGATCGCAAAGAGACTTATGTTAACGACCATAATGTGATGTTTGATATCACCGGCAAAGAGCCTAAGGACGATAACGGCAATCCGACTCAAACCGATTCTCAGGTTTATTCGTCAAATGATGCTTCCACCAAGTGGATGCTATTCGAATACAATTCCAGGAATGCCAGCGGTTACTCATCATCGGAAAATAGGACTCAACCAAGTTCCTCCAACGGATTGAAAGGGAGATTCGCCATGCATTCGGTGGCGGGAATGATGGATGTCTTTGAGACGCTATTCAGCGCGGACGATCCTCGTTTGGATCGCATCACCAGTTTGATCACCGATATGTTCATCAATTCAGTCATCGGCGATTTGATCACTGGCAAATACTACAAAGTCCTCGGCTCCGATTTAATAACCTCGATAACTTTGGGAGCCAAACAAGACGTTTTCGAATTGCCAGCTAGCTTACTTGGTGGAGAAGCGGCGATGAAAATCATTGTCAATTACAAGAGTGACGTCTCCAAGTCCGACGGAAGTGTTATCGGCGGGCAAATCGAATCGATCGAAATCGAACTATCGGTCGGAGAATCCAATATATACGCGAAGATAGATGTTCTTGGATATGAGATGCAATCCATGAATTTCACCAATGTCGCCATCACCAACTTCACCAATTATTCGTCTTTGAAAACCTTTGCCGAATATGCGACGAACATGTTCTTGGCGGGGGAAGAGGTGACTACTTCAAGCGGAAAGACCGTCATCAGATCTTCTTATAGGATCGAAGGTAATGCGACCGCGAAAGTGCTTGGCATCAGTTTTACAGTCAACTTCAAGGTGTTTGTTCGCGTGGAAGGGGCGGATATCAAAATAGTCGCCTATATAAACCTTCCGGAACTTACAGGAGCCACGACAAATTTCTATTTGGGAACCCGTTACGTTAACATGGTCTACCATACTTCGGGAAACAATGATGATTTATTGATGATCGATCGTTTTGACGAAAGAAAAACGGCCGATGACAAACATTATCAAACCAAAGTTAAGCCAAGCACGCTCAAAAATACGGATTATACTTTGCTGGATTATTTCTTGGCCGACGGATTAGGTTTGACCGATTCGATATTAAACAGCGTTAATAGCAGTTCTTCCGACACCGAGCAAGCTTTGCACGGCGAAGATTTGATCACCGGCTATTCATTCAACAACAATTTGTCGAGCCCGGAATGGTATTTGGATTTGCATACCGCGGCGTTGCTTCACAGCGACACCATCGGAGATATTAAACTCACTTTGGCGGGAACTACCATCGGGGGGAAGAACCTCTTCTATAGTGCCAAGACTAGATCCGCTATCGAGATTAGCATCATCGACGTGAATTTCAGCGCCCAGATCACCAATTTCACCGATAACAGCAACGGCTATCGCTATTGCTGGAACGATTCTGTTTCCAATGTTGCTTACAGACTCGGAACCAAAAAAGTTTGGTTCGTCAAATACGACATTATCGAATTCACTACTTACAACAATAACAACTTTTACGACAAAATCGTTTCCGACTTCGCTTCCTTGCCAGTTAACCCGAAGCCAAGCAATCACCTATAACTTTTCCATTGCAAAGTGGCCATTCATCGGTTAGGGTAATGGCACTTATGGAAACATTATCGGAAATCATCGGCAAGAATCTGATGGTCCTTCGCAAAGCAAAAGGAATGACTCAGATGCAATTGGCCGAGGAAATACATTATTCAGACAAATCTATATCCAAATGGGAAAACGGCTACGCTTTGCCCTCCATTGACGTATTGATGGATTTGGCCAGCTATTACGGGGTTACCTTGGATTATCTTTGCACGGCCCAAAACGAAGAGGATATGGTCGCCCTCATAAATGACGAGAATCACAAAACGAGGAGATTTACCATCAAAAGGAACAAGATTTTGTTGATGGTCATATTCGCCTTTGCCGTTATATTGGCCGCCGGATTCATGCTCATATCCGACTTCATAAACAACGTTTACGGCGACAAAGGCCACTATTGGCTCATTATGATTTGGGCTTTGCCGGTGGTCTTTGCTGGAGAAGCAATAATGACCAAGATTTTCTTTAAGAACAAATGGTTGGTCTTCTCATTCGCCTCCGCGGCCATGTGGACGGTCATATTGGCTTTCTTGTTGCATTACCAACTATGGATGGGAATAGACGTTTGGTACGTTATATTGGCCGGTATACCAATCCAAGCCATATTCTTGTTGATTGTATTCTGGAAACGAGTGAGCAACAAAAAATAGTCGTTAGTGATGGGACCGCGGATCGCGGTCCCTTTATATTGAAGTCAATCTATATGAATGATTGATAAGCTTTTTATAGTCTAAATTAACGCCAAGTTTCCGTGCGATGTTTCATCTAAAATGATTTTTATTCGATATATTCGATAAAAAAACGGAAACTTGCTGTCTCCGTTTTATTGTTATTTGTCTCTTATTTTTTGAGATTATAGAAGGCTTTGATGCCAGGGTATTCGGCATCATCTTCAAGTTCTTCTTCGATGCGGAGCAATTGGTTGTATTTGGCAATACGATCGGTGCGGGACATCGATCCGGTTTTGATTTGTCCGGCATTTAAGGCAACGACCAAGTCGGCAATAGTTGTGTCTTCGGTTTCGCCAGAGCGGTGGGAGACAACGCAAGTGTATCCGGCGCGCATGGCAAGTTGGCAAGTATCCAAAGTTTCGGTCAAGGTGCCAATCTGGTTGAGTTTGATAAGGACGGAATTGGCGATGCCCTTTTCAATGCCTTTCTCAACGTAGACTTTGTTGGTGACGAATAAATCGTCTCCGACCAACTGGACTTTCTTTCCGACTTTGTCGGTAAGGAGTTTCCAACCGTCCCAATCGTTTTCGGCTAAGGCGTCTTCAATGGTGATGAGAGGATATTTGTCGACGAATGAAGCGATGAGATCAACCATTTCTTCGGAGGTCAATTCTCCGCCATGAGAACGCTTGAGCTCATATTTTTTGGTGTCGGGGTTATAGAATTCGGAAGAAGCAAGGTCCATGCCAAGCATGATGTCTTCGCCAGGCTTATAACCGGCCAATTTGATGGCTTCGACCAAGACTTCGAGAGGTTCTTCGTTGCTCTTTAATCCGTTGGGAGCGAATCCGCCTTCGTCTCCGACGGCGGTGATATCACCGCGCTTTTTCAAGATATCGCGGAGGGCGTTGAAGGTCTCGGCGCCCATTCTGATGGCTTCATGGAATGATTTTGCCCCAACCGGCATAATCATATATTCTTGGAAATCGACGGAAGAATCCGCGTGTTTGCCGCCATTGATGACGTTCATCATCGGAACCGGAAGCTGTTTGGCGTTCGGGCCACCCAAATAACGATATAGAGGGATGCCTAAGAAATCGGCGGCGGCTTTGGCGACGGCTAAGGAAACGCCCAATAAGGCATTGGCGCCCAAATTGGATTTGAACGGGGTTCCGTCGAGTTCCAGCATGGCTTTGTCCACACCAGTTTGATCCAAAACGGTGAATTTGCCCTCAAGGGCCGGGGCGATTATCTCATTGACGTTTTTGACGGCTTTCAAAACGCCTTTTCCGTTGAAACGGGTTTTGTCTCCGTCGCGAAGTTCCAAAGCTTCGCGTTCTCCGGTGGAAGCTCCGGAAGGGACGGCGGCGCGACCATAGGCGCCTGATTCGGAATAAACTTCGACTTCGACTGTCGGATTGCCGCGGGAGTCAATGATTTCACGGGCATGAATGTGTTCGATTAATGGCATTTAAATAGTGCTCCTTTATTTACTGAACATGCTTACAAAGTAAGCACTAGTAAGATTATATGTAGCGGGATTAACCCGCACAATATCGCTTTTCTTGTAACCGCTTGCGGTGCATAATTTAAATCGATGTTAAAAGATTGGAAAGAATTGTTCGAAAAAGTGTCGGAAAAGCCATATTCCCACTCTTTGAATTCCTTTTTGGATCGCGAATATGAGACTAAAACTATCTATCCTCCAAGGGACATGATGTTTCAGGCTTTTAAGTTTACCTCCCCAAAAAACGTTAAAGTCGTAATCATAGGCCAAGACCCTTATCACAATCCGGGTGAGGCGATGGGATTGTCCTTTTCCGTCCCCAGGGGCATTGATATTCCTCCTTCGCTAAGAAATATATACAAAGAAATAGAGGCCGATCAGAAAATCAAAATGAATTTCGATAATGGGGATTTAACCCCATGGGCAGAGCAGGGATGTTTGTTATTAAATGCCTATTTGTCCGTGGAAGCCAATAAGCCATTATCACATGCTTTGAAAGAATATGGTTTGTTCATGGAAGACGTTCTTTCTTATTTGGATAGTTTGAATCAACCGATGGTTTTCATGCTCTGGGGCGGGTTTGCGAGAAAATTCAAAACATATGTCAAAAATCCGAAGCATTTGGTTTTGGAAGCGGCCCATCCTTCTCCTTTATCCGCCAATCGCGGAGGTTGGTTTGGCAATCATTTGTTTACCAAATGTAACGACTTCTTAATTGAAAACGGTTACGAACCGATTGATTGGAAAATAGATTAGACCTAGAATTGTTTTATCCGGAGCTCATCAAAATGGGCTGAGAGGAGTTGTGCGCCAACTCGACGGGACCTGATCCAGGTAATGCTGGCGGAGGAAAGGATTTTTAAATTATCCTCCGTTTTTAGGAGGATTTTTTATGGATAGCGAGAAAAAAGGTATGGTATGGATCAAAAAGAACCTTTTTTGGATTGCCGCGGTTTGCGGTGCATTAGCTTTCTTAGGATGGGCTATGCCAATGTTTTCTTCCAAGCCCATAACCGCCGAGTTGGTTGATGGAGCGTATAACTTAACTAAGGGCTCTAGAGAATCAATTTATGTCGGAAGTGTGCTATTTATGGAAAATGGCAGCGCATGTTTATGGGCGTTTGCCATTATTTATGGGCTTGTTTTGCTGGGTGTCGTATTTTCTCTGCTTGGAAAGGCCAACAAACATTTCTACGAAGCCGGAATGGTGATGTTTTTGATGGGGGCGATATTGTTGCTTACCGGGAATGTCTTTTACGATTATTCCAAATGTATGTCGGTTATAGGCTCTTCCTTTATGGATTATTTGGAGGATTGGAGATCTTTGGCCGGAAGCAGATGCTCCGCCGGGGTTATTTGGGGAATTTGTTTCTCTTTTATTGCCTCGCTAATCGACTTTTCCGCGGCTTATGAGGAAAGAAAATTCTCTCTTAGGGATTTATTGGAAATCGCCATATTGTCCGCGTTGGGAATCGTTATCGATGTAATCCAGCATTTCATTCCTTCCATTGGCGTGACAGGAGGATCAATAGGTATTGCGACTTTGCCTTTGCTTTATGTAGCCTTAAGACACGGACCGCTTGCCGGCTTTATCAGCGGCGGGATTATCTATGGCCTAATAACTTGCATTACGGACGGATATGGCATTTTCTTATATCCGTTTGACTATATGGTTGGTTTTGGATCCGTGGCGATTTTAGGTTTTTTCAAACCATTGATATTTGGCGAAAAGAATGTCGGATATAACCTAAAAGGCGAAATATTCATCTTTGTCGGTTGCCTTCTTTCGGGCTTAGTAAGGTTTGTCGGATCTTCCTTATCTTCTATTGTTAACTATGGTTTGAATTTGATTGGGGCGATGGCCTATAACGTGATATATGTCTTTGCTTCGGCGGGAATAAGCGCGGTTATCTTAATGGCTTTATATGGACCATTATTGCGTTTACAAAAAGCATTTCCGCCAAGTGAGGCCAAATAAATAGCGAAATAAAGGGAAAACATGATATAGTGGGCTATCCATTTTTGGAGGTTCCTATGGAAGAAGAAAAAGATTTGAAGGTCGTTGAAGAAGAATCGGACTTCGCCGACGAAGTTAAAAAAGAAGAACCCGCCCCAGAAGTAAAAGAAGAAAAACCGGTTGAAGCTTCAGAGGAGAGAATGGGCGTTAATCTCTATAACGAAGATAATGAGGTTGATCCTAATTTTGCCAATGGCCAATCTTCTTTTGGCCGCAAAAAAGGACCGGTCGAAACCTTTGAATACGACAACGACGATTTAAAGAACATAGAAGAAGCTAGAACGGTTTTCTCCAAGAAATACAAGAAGCGCAACATCGTCAAATACATCATCACCGCCATTGTGTTGGTTGGCGTTATCTTAGGCTGGCTTTTGCCGACTTTCTTAATCGACAAAGAAGGGCCTTATGCCAAATGGCAGACTTATACCACCTTGATCGTCTTTGTTGTCATGTTGATTTTATTGGGCACCTATTCCGCTATTTCCAAGAAACAAGGAAGTAAGGAAGTAAACGAATACATGGCCAAATATTTCGATTATTCGACCAAATTCGTTTTGTCTGATTTAAATGTCCAAGAATTAAAAGGGACGTTATCCGACAAGATTGCGGATAGCGACCTCACCGATTCCTTGCTTTATAAGGATGTCGCAAGAGTCGGCTCCAGAGGAAAATTGACCTTCATTTACAAAGACGTTCCGGTCACTTTGGTGGAATGTTCTGCCTCTAAGAGAAACGGAAAAGGATATTCGACCGTTTTCGTCGGAAAGATGCTTACCGCCCCAAATTCTTGGGACAAAGATCCTGTAATCGTTTATCTAAAAGGCAACAAACGCGCTTTGCCTCCAACGAACTTAGATTCTTTCGAGATGGTCTCGGATACCAAGACCATGGTTATTTATGGGAAATCCAAAAAGAAGCTTTTGACCCAAAAGACCAAAGAAGCGATTAATAAAATCAAAACCGACAAGGTCCTCGTCGACTGCGCGATTTCCATTCAACAGGGAAAGACTTATGTCTTAATGGGCTACGAGGATAGCTTGATGGTTCCGGCCTTCGAAAATCCGTTCGATCCGAATCCCACCAAGAAATTCAAAGAAGATTTGGCTTACGTCTTGGATGTCGTCGAATCCTTGTTCTAATTGTTAGAAGTAGATAAATTCAATAATGGCCGTTGCCATCTTCCGGCGATGGTCTTTTTTCTTCCTAGAAGGAAGATAACTATGGGTCTATAATCTTTTCAAGGCCACTAAAGTGGAGTGGCGTTTCTTATTTATGGATGAAATCGAAAAAGAAAACCCATTTTCCAAATGGGTAACAGTACAAGCTTACAAGCACGACGGTTTGCTTCATCGCCAATGGAGCCCGGCTTATTTGGTCGAAGAAAACGAAGATTATTGGGCTTTGGCTTCCAAAGCCTCCTTCGTCACGGAAAGGGATGGGCGCAAATGGATGACGAAAGAACACGCCATTTTCATTCTATTTAAAAAAGAATGGATGAACGTCATTTGCATGATGAAGGAAGGAAGAGGCATTTGCTATTACGTGAATATCGCTTCCCCGACCTTAAAGGACGATGGCTATCTCAAATACATCGATTACGATTTGGATGTTAAGCTCTTTCCGGACGGAGTGGTCAAGGAATTGGACCTTCAGGAATTCGAAAGGCATAGCGAGACATATAACTATTCGGATAAGCTCAGCGCGGCGATAAAAATATCCATGGACCACGTTTTGAACTTGATGGAAAGAAGGGATTTCCCCTTCGTAGACGATGAGATCTTCCGTCTTTTTGACAAATTCCATAACGAAACCAAGCCATTTATGGTTGCGGAGAAAAAATACGATGCGCGTTGATTTTCTAACCCATAGCAAAGAAGAGACCAAAGCCCTTGGGGAATTTATGTCTCAATATTTAAGTCGCGGGGACGTTATTTTACTCACCGGAGATTTGGGTGCGGGAAAAACCACGTTCGTGGGCGGAATAGGAAAAGGCTTGGGCTTGAATGAGGACGTCATCTCCCCGACCTTCAATATCATGAAATGCTACTTCAAGGCGAAAATCCCGATGTATCACATCGACGCCTATCGTTTGGAAGGTCAAAATCTCGAATTGGGATTGGAAGAATATATAGATGGGGATGGGGTGTGCTTGATCGAGTGGCCTAATTTCATCGCTCCGTTAATTCCGGACGAGAAGTTAGAAATATCAATATCCCATAAAGGAAATGACGATAGAGGCTTCTCTATCATGTCGGAAAGCCCGCGTTTTGAGAAATTATTGCTGGCTTTGAAGGAGAGATACGCATGCTGAGTTTGCTTATAGACACATCCAATTCATATCTTTCGGTGGGATTATCCAAAGACCATTCCTATCTTTTGGGCGTCCATTACGAAGCCTGGCAAAGGCAATCCGAGAAATTAGTGTACGAGATCGACGATTTATTCAAAAAGAGCGGATACTCTCCAAAAGATTTAACTGAAGTAATCGTTAGCAAAGGCCCTGGAAGTTATACCGGGGTCAGAATTGGGCTTACGGTCGCCAAAGTCGTAGCCACATCGTTAAATATCCCACTTTATATGGTTTCGTCATTGGAAGGCTTAAAAGAGAAAGGCAAGAAGTGCCTATGCGTTTCCAATGCGAGAAACAAAAGAAGCTATGTCGGGCTATATTTCGATGACGAATGCTTGATATCCGATTGCATTTGGGAGAATCAAAAGGTTTTGGATTATATCAAAGATAACCCCGATGTCGTATTGAGAGGCGACCTTCGCTATCTAGGATATGATGAAGAAGAACCGAATACCTTATTGATTTTAAAGGACTTGGATGACGAGAAACATTTCTGTTTTGAGCCTTTGGGAGCCAAACCCGTTTATTTGAAAGACTGAGTATGAAAATTAGGAAGATGGAGGAAAAGGATATTGATTCCGTTTCGAAGTTGGAAGCGGATTGCTTTTTCGATCCTTGGCCGAAATCTCAAATAGAATATGAGATAAAAGAGAATCCTTGCTCGGTTTGCTTGGTGGTAGAGGAAGATGATCGAATAGTCGGTTACATCGATTTCATGATTACCTTCGATTCGGCGACCATCAACCGCGTGGCGGTCTCCCCTTTATATAGAAACAAAGGATTGGGATTTGCTCTGCTAGAGGAAATGAAGAACATTTGCAAGCTTCAGGAAGACGAAGTCTCTTGGATAACATTGGAAGTTAGAGCCTCTAACGAAAACGCGATAAGGCTTTATGAAAAAAACGGATACGAAAGAATCACCGTCAAAAAGAAATATTACAAGGACGGCGAGGACGCGATTTATATGGTTAGGAGCATCATAATATGAGCAAAGTCAGGATATTGGCGATAGAATCCAGCTGCGATGAGACGGCGGTGGCCATCACGGAAGATGGCAAGCTTCTTTCCAATGTCGTCGCGACCCAAATCTCGGTTCATGAAAAATATGGTGGGGTAATGCCAGAGATCGCCTCCCGCCTCCATTGCGAAAACATAGCCGTTTGCTTAAAAGAAGCCTTGGAGCAAGCGAATTTGAAATACGAGGATATGTCGGCTATTGCCGTTACCAGAGGGCCGGGCTTGATTGGCTGCCTTCACGTTGGCATGCAAGCCGCTAAAACCATCGCGATGCTTTATAACAAACCCCTAATTCCCGTCCACCATCTATGCGGGCATATATACGCCAACGAATATGTCGGGGAATTGAAATTCCCATTATTATGCGTCGTGGTTTCCGGCGGAAACACCGAATTGGTTTTGATGAAGGACCATATGGATTTCACCATAATCGGAGAGACAAAAGATGATGCGGTGGGAGAATGTTACGATAAAGTCGCGAGGGTCTTAGGCCTCCCATATCCTGGCGGATTGCCAATTGATAACCATGCGAAAAACGGCAAGCACACTTATGATTTGCCTAAACCATTGCAAGGAAAAACTTATGATTTCTCTTATTCTGGTTTAAAGACTTCCGTTATCAACTTGGTAAACACCTTGAAGATGAAAGGCGAAGAGATACGAGTGGACGATATGGCCAAATCCTTCCAAGACGTGGCTATCGGAATGATTGTCGATAGAACGGTCAAGGCCGCCAAGGAATTCAAAGTCGTTCAAGTTGTCTTGGCAGGAGGGGTTTCCGCCAATTCCTACCTAAGGGAAGAAATGAAAAAGAAATTCGAGAATACCGACGTAGAATTGATTGTTCCGCCTTTATGGTGCACGACCGACAATGCGGCAATGATAGCCAAGGTTGGGGAAAGATTATACAAAGAAAAGTTCTTCGCTCCATTAGACATCGGGGTGGACCCCAACTGGAAAATCGACCAATACAAAGACTATAACACTTGAGAAAATGCCTTTAGAGGATTAACCTCTAAGTCATCTAGGAGGAGAAAGGGATATGCAAAAGAAAGCCATAGATTTGAAGACGTTGTTTGCTTATCAAAAAGAAAACAAAGATTTGCCGACTTCGAGTCCGATTTTTGTTGAAGGATGGGTGAGAACCAATAGGAACTCCGGGAAAATCGGATTCATCGAGTTACATGACGGAACTTGTTTCAAATCCGTCCAAATAGTCTATTCTTCGGAATTGAAGAATTTCGATGAGATATCCCATTTCAATACGGGATCTTCGATTTCAGTCACTGGAAATTTGGTTTTGACCCCAGGAATGAGACAGCCATTCGAAATCCAAGCTTTGGAAATCAATCAAATCGGCTATGTCGCGGACGATTATCCCCTTCAAAAGAAACGTCATAGTTTGGAATTCCTTCGCGATGAAGCTTACCTTAGGCCAAGAACCAACACCTTTGATGCGGTTTTCCGCGTTCGTAGCGTCTTAGCCATGGGAATCCATAATTATTTTCAAGATCGCGGATTCGTTTATGTCCACACTCCAGAAATAACCGCGAATGACGCCGAAGGCGCCGGTTCGGTTTTTACTTTAACGACTGACGGGAAGGATCCATATAACGAATTCTTCGGTCGTAAGGCCAGCTTAACAGTTTCTGGACAGCTTCACGTCGAGGCTTTCGCTTTGGCCTTTAAGAACGTTTATACCTTTGGGCCTACTTTCCGCGCGGAAAAATCCAATACGACCAGACATGCCTCGGAATTCTGGATGATTGAGCCGGAAATGGCCTTTGCGGATTTGGATGACGATATGGCTTGCATAGAAGATTGCATCAAATACCTCATCAAATATGTTTTGGAACGTTGCCCGGATGAGATGGCCTTTTTCAATCAATGGGTGGCTCCGGGTTTATTGGACAAATTAAACGCCGTCATCAATTCCGAATTCACAAAAATGGATTACACCAAAGGCATCGAATTGCTCCAAAAAGCAGTCGCTTCCGGCGTGAAATTTGAAAATAGCAAGATTGAATGGGGAATGGATCTCCAAAGCGAGCATGAACGTTACCTCACCGAAAAAGTAGTTGGAGGGCCAACCTTCTTAATCAACTATCCGAAAGAAATCAAAGCCTTCTATATGCGTGAGAACGACGATGGTAAAACGGTGGCGGCCTGCGACTTATTGGTTCCTGGTGAAGGGGAGATAGTCGGAGGCTCCGAACGCGAAGACCGTTATGATATCTTGAAGGCCAAGATGGAAAAATTAGGCAATCTAAATGGCCTTGAGTGGTATCTCAATCTCAGAAAATATGGTGGTTGCCGCCACGCGGGATTCGGTCTTGGATTCGACAGGTTGCTTATGTATATCACCGGCATAGGCAACATTCGCGACACTGAGCCTTATCCAAGAACGAGCAATCAGCTAAAATATTGATATGTCGAAAGAATCCGAAGAAAAGAAAATCGAAGAGAAAAAGATTCTCGGGAAAAAACGCGTGTTGATTGCCTTAATCATCACGGACGTCATCTTGGCCGCCTTATTTGTGTGGGCCTTGGTGGAAGCAATAATTGGCTAATAGCCGGGCTTAGTCCGGCATTAACTCATTTTGGCGGGTTGAACTTAAAAGTCCGATCCGCTTTTTTCTTTCCTAGCTCTTTCAATTTCGTTGGGATTTACGTTAGGAGTATCGATATTGTCGTAATATTTGAAGTTCTCCAATGATTTGCTGTAGATGTCGTTGGCGCGTTTGGAGACATATAAGGCTCTGGAAAAGAAAGCCCAAGCGGCGATAAATAGATAAGCTCCGCCAACTATCCAAAGGGTGCAAAGTATGTAGGAAGGATAATAACTCGCTACCAAATGGGGGGAATTGGTCAGTTCTGGCCAATGGTTCAATATCTTCATTCCCCAAACCGTTACGTAATTGTCTTGGTTGGAGAAATCCCATTTCCAAAAGATGGTGGAAAATTCGGTGAAATATTTGCCACTCCAGGTTTGAGTTACCAACCCATAAATCACATAAAAGAGAACCGATACCAAGATAATTAACATTCCAGGAGTTGCGTCTTTGACGAATTTCCTGCCGTTTTTTATGAAAGCGTATTTCTTGAAGTCTTTTTTGTTGTCGATGACGCGATACCTCACGGCGTCGGACACCAAATCGTCTATTCTCTTGCCGAAAGCGTTGGTGATGGTGCGAATCAACACCCCAAGCAAAACGAAAACTATTAAAAGGATTGTCAAAATGACGATGGCGGCGATGGCTAGTTTTCTATCGGTTTGCTCTAGTTGGACTGAAGCCAAAATCATTCGCCATCACCTTCTTTCTTGTCATTATCGTTTTCGCTTATTAGCAAAGGTCTTTGATATTCATTTTCAAAGGAGGAATTGTTTTCTAGTTGGTTTAATTCTGGATTTTGCAGTTCTTTATATTGTGGGGAGCTTAATTGCTGATTGAATGGATTGTTATTCAATTGGTTGGGATTTGGGGTGGAATAGTAGTTGTTTTGAACGTAAGTCGTATTGGTGTTGGAAACAGGGGTTTCCGGCTTCTTGTCTTCTATTTCCTTTTTAACGAGTCGGTCATGATGCAAGGCTTTGGCGGACTCGACTTCCAAGTCGGCCTTCAATGGTTTGAAGAATTTTTCGCCTTTGAAAAAACGAATTATGCCAACCGGGACCAAAACGAACCATCTGCCCAATCCATACAGCATATATAAAAGAGAACCCGCGAAAATGAATGGCGAGATCAAGAAGTAAACGATGCCTAGTCCGAGTCCCTTGAGAAATTTCATATTAATATTTTGCTATAGACTCATTCTTTTTCATAGAGAAAAGAATGATGAGTAATCCGGAAATAAATGGGTAGTAGCCGCCTAACATAATGGCTTTTTTATTAATTAACAAAGGCGAAACGAAGGCAACTAAGAACACACCGATGATCAAAAAGACCACAAACAATATATACAATGTCTTGTTTTTCATGATGATTATGTCATATATCGAACATATAAAGAAAAAGGCCCCCATAGTTAAAGCCATATATCCGATTTCCAATACGAACAGTCCCAAAGAAATAGAAATAACCCCAAAGAAAAGAGAGGCAATACCGTCGAGCAAAAAAGATGTTCTCCCTTCTTCTACTTCTAGCCTTCCATGAAGGAAAACGATTAGGA
The DNA here is from genome assembly GCA_963598795.1 of Alistipes shahii. Lineage (GTDB taxonomy): Bacteria > Bacillota_I > Bacilli_A > RFN20 > CAG-826 > UBA4951. The sequence goes on along the minus strand of CAVBUY010000002.1, from coordinate 149,470 downwards.
AGTGCTCTAAAACGGTTTGAATAAGACCTAAAGCCAACAATATCGCCGGGAAGGCAACAAAGGCATTTTCCCTATTTATAAGACCTAATAAAGTTAATGCTGTTTCTATTGGATTCAAGCCCGTTATGGCTTTCGATATGGGAACAGAAAGATAATTTAGGCCCAAAGAAAGGAAAGAAACCGCCATTATCAGATAGGTACTCGGGGCTTTTTTCTTGGCCAAGAATCCATATAAGCCGCCGCAAAGAACGGAAGGAATCAAATAAAAGATCGTTTCCGTTATGTTGAAAGCCGAAACGGCGATCATCAAGGCGGAAGTGGCCAGCAAAAAAGGAACGGAATATTTTGTTTTGGTTAGTCTGGTTCCTAGTGACGAGGCTATCGGCAACACGAAAACGGAGATGATAGTCAAAACGGGAACGAAGCTTGAAATCAAAGACAAAATTACGCATACACCGGACATAATGCCCAAAAATGCGATATTTTGGGATGGTGTTTCTCTCTCGCTAAGTTTTTTCACGTCCTTATTTTATCTAATTGCAAGACACAAAACACAAAAAACCATTTATCATTGATATTCAAAAAATGATATGTCTCTTCTCTTTAAGAGAAGCCTAATAATGGGTATACTTACTAGGCATATGGATTACCGCTCGCTTTTGAATGAAAAACAATACGAGGCCGTCTCGACCTCTTCTCTATATACCAGAGTAATTGCAGGGGCTGGATCTGGCAAAACCAGAGTTTTGACTTACCGAATTTCCTATTTGATCACGGAATGCAACGTCGATCCAATGAACATATTGGCCATCGCTTTCACCAACAAAGTCGCGGCTGAAATGAAGGAACGCGCCACCCAATTGATCAAAGACAATATGGGCGGCTGCCCCAATTTGAATATCTCCACATTCCACGCTTGGTGCGCGCGTTTTCTAAGAATCGAGCATTCCTTTTTCGATTATCCGGCGAACTTTACCATTTATGACGAAGATGACCAAATGAGACTGATAAAGAACGTGGCCGTGGATTTGGGATATAAGAAAAGCGACCCGATGGTCAAAACCGCCACGCAATATATAAGAAAACGCAAAGGACGCGGGCAATATCCTTCCAATATAAATCCCCACAATTTTTTCTCTCACGAAGAGAAGATATGCTTGGATTTCTACGCCAAATACGAAGAAGAAAAAGCAAAGGGTTATGGCTTGGACTTCGATGACCTTTTAAACGTGGCCATAGATGTTTTGAAAGAAAACGAAGAAGTAAGGTCGCATTGGGCTAACAAATACGATCATATTCTCATCGACGAATTTCAGGACACAAACGATGTTCAGTTCGAATTGCTTAAGCTCCTTATGAAGCCCGATACTTCGGTATATGTGGTCGGAGACCCAGATCAAACCATATATTCCTGGCGTGGGGCGAATCCGAAAATCATTTTGGATTACGATCAGATATTCAAAGGGGCGGAAACCATAATCTTGAACCAAAATTATCGTTCCACCCAAACCATATTGGACGCGGCAAATAAACTTATCGCCCACAACAAGAAGCGCGTTCCCAAGGATTTGTTCGCCACGAATTCAAAAGGGGATCCTATTCAAGTAAAGATCAGCGGTACGGCGGACTACGAAGCCGATTGGGTGGCCAACAAAATCAATTATCTTGCCAGAAAAGACATGGTTGATGGCAAGCCCAGCTATTCCAATATTGCTATCCTTTATCGTTCGTCTTATTTGACGAGGCCTTTCGAATCTTCTTTGAAAGACAAAGGCATACCTTATCGCATCTTCGGGGGCCTTAGATTCTACGAACGCATGGAAGTCAAAGACGTTTTGGCTTATTTCAATTTGCTGGTCAATGATTTCGACAACGTTTCCTTTGAGAGAATCGTAAATGTTCCTAAAAGGGGAATCGGGGACGGAACCTTGTTGAAAATAAGGGAAGAGGCCGCCGAATCAAATGTTTCCGAGTATCAATATATGGCTCATATCAATGAACATCCTAATACAATGATTCCCGGCAAAGCCATCAATCAAATTTCTTCATTCATTTCCATAATGGAAAAAACGAAAGTGAGGCTAGAAGAGAAAATCGAAGCCTACGCCGGCATATTGAAGGACATGATAACCGATTTAGGATATCTAAAATACATCGCCGAGGAAGAAGATCCGGACGAAGATAGATTAGGGAACGTAAACGCGTTGTTTGACGACATCAACCATTTCATTTCCAACAATCCCGATTCTACCTTCTCGGAATATCTCCAAAACGTCGCTTTGCTGACCGCCCAAGACGACATTAGCCAAGGAAATTACGTTTCTTTGATGACTTGCCACGTGGCCAAAGGTTTGGAATTCGATTACGTTTTCGTTATCGGATTGAATCAGGGAACCTTCCCTTCGGCCAGAGCCATGGCGGAAACCGAGAGAGATGGCGTGGAAGAAGAAAGAAGATTGGCTTATGTTGCCTTTACCAGGGCCAAGAAAATACTTTTCCTTTCGGGTAATAGGTCTTATTCCTATGTGACCGATTCCAAAAGCGCGCCATCGGAATATTTCCATGAAGCGGGAATCGAACTTCCGAGAGAAAACGAATTCACCTCATCGAGAGTTTGGCAGTCTCCTGGAGGTGGGAGAAAACCCATCAAGAGATATAGCGATTTCTTCTCCGATGGGGATGCCATATCGCCTTTTGAGGAAAGCGAAAAGAAAGCCAAACCCGCCCAAACCGAAAAACCGAAGAACGACATCGTTTGGAAAGTCGGAGACAAAGTCCATCACGAAAAATTCGGAGATGGGGTCGTGGCTAATTTGGTTAGCGATTCGATAATCGTGGTGGAGTTCGTTTCAGAAGGCAAAAAGACCTTGATGGCAAACCACCCCATGTTATCCAAAATAAGCAGTTCGGGAGGTGAAGCATGACATTTGAAGAAGCCAAAAACAAAGTCGAAGAATTAAGCCTTCTTTTAGAGAAATACAATTACGAATATTACGTTTTGAACCAATCATCGGTCTCTGACGCGGAATTCGATCGTTTGATGCAGGAACTCATTTCTTTGGAAAACGCATTCCCCCTTCTAAAGAAAACTTCGTCCCCTAGCCAACGCGTCGGAGGGATGGTTCAATCCGAATTCAAGAAAATCCCCCATAAGAGATTGATGCTTTCCTTAGGCAATGTCTTCAATGAGGACGAAATGAGGGATTGGGACAAAAGAGCCCGTTCCCTATCCAATAAAAGGGAAATCGATTATGTCGGAGAAGTCAAAATAGATGGTTTGGGGATATCTCTGATATACGCCAATGGGGAATTGCAACATTGCGTCACCAGAGGTGATGGCGAAGTCGGGGAAGACGTTACCGCCAATATCGTCACCATAAGATCGATCCCTTTGAGAGTAAAAGAAAAAAGACCTTTCGAAGTGAGAGGCGAAGTCTTCATGAGCAAGAAGACTTTGGAAGAATTAAACAAAAAGCGCGGGGCTAATGGAGAGCCTTTATTTGCCAATGCCAGAAACGCGGCCGCCGGCAGCGTCAGGCAATTGGACTCCTCTATTGCCGCCTCAAGAAATCTCGATGCCTTCTGGTATTATTTGGTTAATGCCAGAGAACTCGGAATACATAGCCATCATGAAGCGTTGGACTATTTGGACGAACTGGGTTTTAAAACCAATCACGAACGACGCAAATTGCATGGCATAAACGATGTCATTTCCTATATGGAAGAATATCAGGAAAAACGCCCTAGCTTAGGATATGACATAGACGGTTTGGTCGTTAAGGTGGACGATTTGGATTCTTATGACCAAATGGGCTATACCGCCAAAGAACCCAGATGGGCCATCGCTTATAAATTCCCTCCCGAAGAAGTGACCACTAGGTTGCTTGATATCGTTATTACCATCGGAAGGACTGGAAGAGTCACTCCCAACGCCATATTGGAACCGGTGAGGGTGGCGGGTTCCACTGTTCAAAGAGCGACATTGAATAACGAAACCTTCGTTTTGGAAAAGGGCTTGATGATAAATGACATCGTCGGACTTCATAAAGCCGCTGACGTCATTCCGGAAGTCACGGGCCCCATTCTTTCTCGGAGAGATGGAACCCAAAAGCCTTGGAGCATGCCGGAAACTTGCCCTATATGCAACGAGAAATTGACGAGAGTCAAAGGCTTGCATTATTGCTTGAACCCCAACTGCGATTCCAAAAAGATCGAGGGTATGATCCATTTCTCTTCAAGGGATATGATGGACATAGACGGAATGGGAGCTTCGGTAGTGGAAGAATTCTTCGCCGAGGGGTTTCTAACCGACATCGCCAGCATCTATCATTTGGGAGACCACGCAAAAGAGATAAAAGAACTGGATGGATGGTCTGACAAATCCATAAATTCCTTGTTGGATTCCATAGAATTGTCCAAAAAGAGATCTTTGGAAAGACTGTTGTTTGGCTTAGGGATAAAGGAAGTCGGAGGCAAAACGGCTAAGATTTTGGCTAAGAGATACAAAAATCTGGATGTCTTATCTAGCGTCAAAGAAGAAGAGCTTCTTGCCATTCCTGACATCGGCCCGGTGGTAGCCAAGAACATCGTCGATTGGTTCTTAGATGAGAAAAACAAAGAGCTTATTGCCAAATTGAGAGAAGCAAACGTTAACTTCGATTATCTCGGGACCGATACGATAGACGTCAATTCCTACTTCTATGGCAAAACGATAGTCCTTACGGGATCGCTGATCCGTTATTCGCGGAACGAACTAACGGAGATATTGGAAGGGATAGGGGCGAAATGCTCGACTTCCGTATCGAAAAAGACGGATTTAGTAATCGCGGGAAGCGATGCCGGAAGCAAATTGACGAAAGCCAAGGAATTAGGAATCTTAGTTATAGACGAAGACGAAGCCATATCGCATTTAGGAAAGGTGGGTCAATGATGAAAACCATAACCATTGAAGTATTGAAAGACGCGGCCAACCGCCTCCTCTTCGATTTGAATGAAGAGGAATACCAAACCCTTTATAACGAATTCGGGGTATTATCCGACCAAATGAAAACGATTCTAAGCCAAGAGGACCTCTCTTCTTATGAGCCGATGACGTTCCCGTTCAACGAATGCGTCACCGACTATTTGAGAGAAGACGAGCCGACTGAGCCTTATTCTCCTGAAGAGGCGCTTAAAAACGCCGGTAGCAAGAAAGATGGGCAAATCAAATTGCCGAAGGTGGTGTTGTGATATGAGTTATTTGGATTTGCCGATTTATGAGATTCATGAGGCGTTGGTAAAAAAAGAAACCACTCCTCTTGAATTGGCTAAAGTAGCCATAAAAAGAGCCAAAGAGGACAAAAACAACGTTTTCGAAACCATTTGCGAAAAAGAGGCTTTGGAATTCGCGGAAAGCTTGAAAGAGCCGGAAGCTGACAACATTTTCTGGGGGATCCCATATTTAGCCAAAGACAATTTCTCCACCAAAGGAATCGAAACCACGGCCTCATCGAATATTTTGGTTGGCTATATTCCTTTGTTTGACGCCCATGTCATAAAGGCCTTAAAAGAAAAGAAAGCCGTTTTGATCGGAAAAACCACCTTGGATGAATTGGCTATGGGAGGGACTGGAACCACTGGGCATAAGGGAATGACCTATAACCCTTATGATGAGACGAAGACCAGATTGGTGGGAGGCTCTTCATGCGGGTCGGCGGCGGCCGTGGCGGCTTCCATCGTCCCATTCGCCTTGGGCTCAGATACCGGAGACTCGGTAAGAAAGCCGGCGTCTTATGCCGGATTGGTTGGTTTTAAGCCAACTTGGGGAAGGATTTCAAGATTTGGGCTTTTCCCGTTTGCCCCATCTTTGGATCATGTGGCCTATTTCACCCGCAACGTGAAAGACGCGGCCTACGCTTTGGAAATTTTATCGGGAAGATGTGAAAAGGATTCTACTTCTTCCATTCGCCCGGTCGAAAAATATTCCGAGCATATAAACGATTCGATCAAAGGCAAAAGAATCGCGGTTTTGAATGAAATCGTCGATTCCATAGCGGATGAAAATATAATTTCCAAATTCAACGAATCCATTAATGGGCTGAAAGAAAAAGGTGCCATAGTTGAATATGTCGATTTTGGCCGCGATTCGTTAATTTCGTTATATGCGACTTATATGGTAATCAGCTGCGCGGAAGCCACTTCCAACAACGCCAATCTCGACGGAATCAAGTTTGGGCCTTATTACGAAGGCAATTCCTATCAGGAAGTCATGTATCAAGCCCGAACCAAGGGATTCTCTGAATTGATCAAGCGTCGTTTTGTCATTGGCTCGTATTGCTTGATGAAGGAAAACCAAGACGAATTATTCTTGGCCGCCCAAAGAAACAGGGCCAAGATCGTTAAACGCACCAATGACATTCTTTCTGAATACGATTTTATCTACGTTCCCGCCGCTCCGAGCGTGGCTCCCAAAAAAGACGCCAAGAGCGACAAATTAAGCGATGAATATCTCATTGCCGACAACCATTTGGCCTTAGGCAATTTTGCCGGGTTGCCTTCCATTACCGTTCCGTTGTTTTTGGAAGATGGTTTGCCAGTCGGAGTCAACGTTATGGGCAAAGCCTTCGATGAATCCGGCGTGCTTTCGTTGGCTAATAGCCTAGAAGAGATAACAGGTTTATCCGGTTTATCCGCCTTAAACAAGAAGGAGGGGAATTTATGAACTTCGAACCAGTGATCGGTCTTGAAATACACGTTCAGATGAAGACGAAATCAAAAATGTTTTCGTCCTCGCCTAATGGCTTTTCCAAAACCCCCAATACCCAAATCACCGAATTGGATATGGGCTATCCAGGCGCTATGCCGGTGGTCAATAAGCAAGCCGTCATAAACGCCATACGCGTGGCCAATGCCTTGCATATGGAAATCGACCATACCCTATATTTCGACAGGAAGAACTATTTCTACTCCGACCTTCCGAAAGGCTATCAAATCACCCAACAGGCAAGACCAATCGGAAAGAACGGGTATTTGACTATAACGATGCTAGACGGTAGCAAGAAAAACATCGGAATTGAAAGAATCCATATGGAAGAAGATACCTGCAAGCAGGAACACTTCTTGGATTATTCCCTTTTGGATTACAACCGTGCCGGGACTCCGTTGGTGGAAATCGTTTCCTTGCCGGAAATCCGTTCTGGATATGAGGCAATGAAATATGTTGAAGCTATAAGAAACATCGTAATCTATTCCGGAACGTCTGACGGAAAGATGGAAGAAGGTTCTTTGCGTTGCGACGTCAACGTTTCCATCCGTCCTTTCGGGCAAAAAGAATTCGGAACGAAAGTCGAAGTCAAAAACCTCAATTCATTGAAAAATATCCAAGAAGCGCTTGATTTCGAAATAGAAAGGCAAAGCAAGGTCATTCTTTCCGGCGGAGAAGTCCAACAAGAAACCAGACGTTACGACGAATCGAGCGGGAAGACCGTTTTGATGCGCGTTAAGACGGACGCCGTGGATTACAAATACTTCTGCGAGCCGAACATAACCCCAATTGCTTTGTCTGATGAATTCGTTGATAAAGCTATCGCCACATGCCCGGAATTGTACGATTCCAAAAAGGAGCGTTATCTTTCCGCCGGGCTTAACGAAGCGGACGCTTCCATCATTTTATCCGACACCAAGATGTCCTCGTATTTTGAAGAAGGCATGGGAGCAGTTAAAAACGCCAAGGATTTGGCCAATTTCTTAATTGTCGAAATAAATGGATATCTAAATAAAAACGGCTTTTCCATCGAGTCGTTGCCTTTAAAGGCTAAGACATTGGCGGAAATCGTTTTGATGCAAGAAGAAAAAGGCTTGCAACATAAGCAATGCGTTCAAATTTTAAACAAGGTTTTGGAAACCGGCGAAACTCCGGAAGAAGCCAAAGAGGCTTTGGGTATCAAAGCCCAGATATCTGACGGTTCCATCATTTTGGATTTCGTTAATAAAGTATTGGATGCCAACCCTCAGTCAATTATTGACTGGAAAGGTGGCAAAGACAGGGCTTTGGGATTCTTGGTTGGCCAAGTTATGAAGGCTTCACAAGGCAAAGTCAACCCAGCCGAAGTGTCCAAGACCTTAATCGAGGAATTGAAGAAGAGGTAAATTATGATCAAAAACGTTTTAGTCACCGGCGGGTTAGGCTTTATAGGAAGCGAAACGGTGGTGGAGCTTATTGAAAATGGATATAACCCCATCATCGTGGACAATCTCTCCAATTCGAAGAAAGCCGTATTGCAAAGAATTGAAAAAATTACGGGTGTATCGCCCCTTTTCTATCAATATGACTGTCGTGACATCGATTCGATGCGTGAAGTGTTTGCCAAAACGAAAATTGACGCCGTCATACATTTCGCTGCCTTCAAATCGGTGGCGGAATCGGTCAAAAAGCCGCAAGAATATATGTTAAATAACGTCGGTTCTCTAACGATTGTTCTGTCTCTGATGAGAGAATTCAAAGTGAATAATTTCGTTTTCTCGTCTTCGGCGACCGTTTATGGCAACCCAAAGAAACTGCCTTTGACCGAGAAAGATCCGATAGGCGAAGCCGCCAACCCCTATGGCTTGACCAAAATCGAATGCGAGCATATATGTGAGACGTTTACGAGCAAATACGATGATCTAAACATCGCGGTTCTCCGTTATTTTAACCCAATTGGGGCCCATCCATCCGGGTTATTGGGCGAAGATCCAAACGGCATTCCAAACAATCTAATGCCTTATATAACCAAGGTGGCCATAGGGTCATTGCCTTACTTAAACGTATATGGCGACGATTATGACACACCCGATGGAACCGCTATCCGCGACTACATTCATGTGGTCGACTTGGCAAAAGGCCACGTTTCGGCTTTAAATAAACTCGAGGAAAATCCCGGCTTGGTTATTTATAACCTAGGCTCCGGGAAAGGAACCTCGGTGCTAGAAATGGTAAAGGCTTTCGAAAAAGCAACCGGAGTCAAAATCAATTATCAGATAAAAGGCAGAAGAGACGGCGATGTGCCAGTCTCATATGCCAATTGCGACAAAGCCTTGGAAGAATTACATTGGAAAACGAATCTCAGCATCGAACAAGCATGTTACGATTCCTACAATTTCCAAAAGAAAAACCCAAATGGGATTGAATAAAGAAAAGGAGAAACGAAATGGAAAAATTCAGCGTCCAATTGGAAAACGGCAGGACCTTATATGGCGCGGCCTATAAGATTCCGAATCCGAGAATGCATTTGGTTGTTCATACCGGAATGCAAGAAAAGGCCACCAGATATGAGGAATTCGCCACTTTTTTAAACAATAACGGCATCGACGTCTATGTTATGGACGCCCATGGCCAAGGCTTTAACGCAGAAAGCGAAAAAGATCTTCAGATTTGGCCTAAGGGAGCTTTCTTTGATTCAGTTAACGCTTTGCATATTAAGATTGAAGAACTTAAAAAAGATGGCCTTCCTACATGTTTGATGGGTCATTCGATGGGAAGCTTCATGGTTCAGCATTATATTGAGGTCTATCCTAATACGGCCGATAAAGTGATTATCATGGGTTCGAACGGACCGGACAAAATGCTTATTGGAGCGGGTTATTTCCTCGCCAAATTGACGGTTAACGAAAAGAACCGCGATAAGCCTTCCAAATTCATCACGAATCTCAGCCTCGGTGCTTATACCAAAGCCGTGAAAGATAGGAAAACGGACGTTGATTGGCTCTCTTATAATGAAGAGAATGTCAAAAACTATTTGGCGGACCCTTATTTGGGACATACCAACACCAAAGGCTTCTGGAAAGAATTCCTTAAAGGCATGACCCTCATTCACAAGAAGAAATACCTTAAGTGCATTTCGAAAGACGAACATGTCTTAATCGTTGCAGGGGACGGGGATCCGGTCGGTAAGATGGGCAAAGGCCCCAAAGCCTTGGGAGAATTGTATAAATCCTTGGGCATGAAAGACTGCACGGTCAAAATCTACGAGCATATGCGCCACGAGATATTGAACGAAGAAAAGAAAGAAGAAGTCATGAACGACATATTGGAGTTCTTGAATAAATAGTTGGAGAAAAGTTAATGATCAAATTAGTATTGCTTAGACATGGGCAATCCATGTGGAACCTCGAAAACAAATTCACCGGTTGGACAGACGTCGACCTTTCCCCTAATGGTATAAATGAGGCAAAAGCCGCCGGAAAGGCCTTAAAAGATGCCGGGTTCGTGTTCGATGAAGGATATTCTTCCGTCTTGATGCGTGCCAATAAGACCTTGGATTACGCTTTGGGGGAATTGGGACAATCCGATTTGCCCAAACATTACACCTGGAGATTGAATGAACGTCATTATGGCGCCCTTCAAGGTCTAAATAAAGCGGAATCCGCCAAGAAATGGGGAGATGAGCAAGTCCATATTTGGAGAAGGTCGGCCGACGTTCAACCTCCTGCCCTTTCCAAAGATGACGAGAGATTCCCCGGCAATCAGGAAAAATATCAGAATCTCGTAAAGATCGGCGAAATGAAGGAAGAAGAACTTCCGACCACCGAATGCCTTATCGACACCGCCAATCGTTTCCGTCCGTATTTCTTGGAGCATATTGTCCCGGCCATAAAGGAAGGCAAGCGCATAATCATCGCCGCGCATGGCAACTCTTTAAGAGCCTTGGTCATGGAACTTGAGCATATGACCCCAAACGAAATCATCAATGTCGAAATCCCGACCGGAAAACCTTTGGTATACGAATTGGATGAGAAGGATTTGAAGGTATTGAACAAATATTATCTATAAGCGTTTTAAAAGGGACCCGACAATTTCTCGGGTCCCTTTTTGTCAAATCTTAACTTAGAATTCTTTCTTCCAAAGTCCATGGAGGTTGCAATATTCGTAAACGATTCCATGCTCGGCTATTTCAAATTCCGCGTGTGGTTTTTCACCTGGTTTTAGATTGACTACTTCCACGCCTCTATCGGTAATTAAAGCGATGAACTGTATATAATGCACATCCATCATCGGATGCTCGATAGAACCGATGTCGACAATAACTTTATTGTCTTTGAAGCTTATTTCAGGAACGTGCTTTTCTCTGGCGGCGTCGACCTCTCCGGGAATCAATTCCTTTAAACCTTCACTATCTTTGCTAGGAACGAGATCCAAAAGTATTTTCCCTTCCGCGGTTTTGTAAAATTTGATGTCTTTCATAATTATGTCCTCCTCCTTAAATTTAAGGGAAAGATGACATCTAGACAAGTGAGGCGCTTAAGATTGTGTGATATAATCACCTTTGCTTATGGGAAGAAAGAAAGACAATTCGGTTTTATTGGAAAATAGGAGGGCTCATTATGAGTATTTCCTCAGTGATTTCCTTACCGCTGGAATCGTATTGACCGGGACCGAAATCAAGTCGCTTCGCGCCCATAATGCCGGAATTTCGGATTCTTATGTCCAAGTCAGGAACAACGAGGCTTTTATCTGCAATATGCATATCGCCCCCTATAAGGAAGGCAATATCCATAATGTGGATCATCTTAGGGACAGAAAGCTCCTTCTTTCGAAAAGCGAAATCAAGAAATTGGGGAATAGCCTAAAGGACGGCGGTTATACTTGCGTTCCGACCAAATTGTTTTTGATGCATGGATACGCCAAATTGGAAATCGCTTTGGCCAAAGGCAAGAAACTTTACGACAAGAGGGAATCAATCAAGAAACGCGATGAGGACCGCGACATGCAAAAAATGAAAGCCGCGGATTATAGATAGTTATGACTGAAGAAGAAGAGAAAATGCAAGTCGTCGACATGGACGAAGAAGATATAAAAGCCGCAAAGAAAGGGAAAATAAGGGGAATCATCTATTTTTCCGTTCTTATCCTTTTAATCATCGCCTGCATTATCGTTGTCGTGGTCTTGAAAGGCAAATGATATGGCGTTTCTCGAACTTATCCGCGACGACGGGGAAAGGGTTAAGGTGGACTCTGACGAAAGAGTCGTTTATTTTAACGGGAAGTCTTCTTCCTTTACCACAATGGAATGGTCTTTGCTAAAGGGCCTTTATTTCAATGTCGGAAAACCCGTATCGAGAGATTTTCTTTTAAGTCTTCTTAAGAAGAATGATCATAACGACAACAGCAGAATCGTTGATGTGCACATTTCTTCCTTAAGGGGAAAACTTAATAAAATCAAGCTAGCGAAAATCGTTTCCGTCTATGGCTTCGGATATGTTTTGAAACCTTCTAAAAAGAAATAGTTTAGGTGATTTCTAAGCCCTTTGGACTTTATTTATACAGTGTAAAATAAGCATCGTTGAGCTAGCTTATTTTTTCTATCAAAATTACTTATCGTTGAGAGGCAATGATTATGTTCAATCCAGATAGTTTCCCTTTCCGTGTTGATGAAGACAAAAGGTCCAGAGCCAGCAAAGAGGACTACATTTCCGAATGTGAGATGGTGGAGGCCGTTCATCAAACGAGCAAAATCATGATTTCGGCCTTCGACAATGATGAATATTGATATTTGTTAGATTTTGTTCCCTTGCCCTCCTAGGAGGGCTTTTTTAATGTAATAAAACAAATAAATTGACGAATTATTTACGGTTGAGTTTTTGACTATTCAAAGTTTCATGTTAGTATGGAGACACAAAGTCATTCATTCCAATGGAAAAAAATCGTCGGAAAAGAAATTTTATACTCACCGCGTTTTTGTTGACGACGCTGTCATTTAGTTTGTCTTCTTGCTATCGAGGCACTAAAAAGAGAAATGTATTCGTGCCAGGGGTTTTCGAAGGCTACGATTCGCTGAGCGGGACGGTGAAATGCGAGTTCTTTGTGACCGAAATCAATTCCGAACAATATCTTTCTTCCAACTTTCAAAACGTCGTCAAGGATTTGGTGACCTCAAAATACTACGCATTGGAGCTTTATGTCACCGATTCGGATGGGACGAGGACCAAATACGAGATAGGGAAGCTTGTTGATTATTATGAAGGTGTTGTCGCCCTTCCTATTTCGTATACCGATGGTCATATAAGCATCGACCCTGTTAAGTTCATATGGAAGTACCATTCCGATATCGATGATGAATGGAACCATTATTGTTATGATGTCCGGATTTGTGAAACTGATGACTACCATTTTGGCTTGGACATGAGAGGAGAATGATACATGTTTAATCCGTTGCTTTTGCTTGGCGCCATCGCGTCGTTTTCGAATTCGCCTAATGTGGCATTCGAATCCGTTATCTCCCATTCGGCGGGAGACGAAGCGGCTTTTGCCGCATCGTCGGGAATCGACAGCTGGGGCGATTACGAAAACTACGTTGAACGAAATATGGCGACGCTTGCCGGCCAAAATCAAACAGGGAGCTGGTCCGATTTCGAAGGGATTATAGACGTTTCGGCGACTTTAGCCGAAAGGTATCCGAATTACGTTTGGTCGAGAAACGACGCGCTTTGCAAAGATACGAACCGCGTTTCTGGCTACGAGCCCATTGAAATGAAACGGTTTTATTATACTCGTTCCGAACTTAATCAGGCCATTGCGATGGCCGGCGTCCAAGACAAAACGGACTATGGCGGATGTGGGCCCATCGCCGCGATCGGCGTTTTGGATTACTTCGCCAGATACTTGGGCTATTCGGAGATCATCGATGACGCGAATGATTCAGCCAAAAGGATAGAATTAGCGGCTGAAGTAATGTCGAACACGCATTATTCGATTACCGGGTCTTTGAACAATTCGACCGTGTGGCCCTGGGATATGGCGAGTGGCTTCAATTCCGTCATCCTCGACAGGGACCTATCCATACAAGCCACTTACAAGCTCTCAATGTTCGGCGGCAGGGGATCGGAATTTTGGGACGACGTCGTCTCCAACATCGACGATGGCCTGCCGGTTTCGATGCTGACCGGCGCAGATAGCAGCTTGGGATCGTTTGCCAATCATTATTCAAATATTTACGGATACGAGACTTGGGTTGGCATACCGACCGGTGGCGGCGACAGACTGACCAAAAAGTTCGTGAAGGCTAGATTGAACTTTGGATGGGAACGCGAATATTATTGCGACGCCGATGCATTGAATCACATATATTCGGGAATAGTAACCTACAACCCGCATTACGAGGAAAACTATGACTTTGCAGCCTCGGACTTCAGCTCCTCGTTCGTCAACGATTCCGGCGGGGGCCAGTATTTCTTCGCGTCGAAGACTGCTACCGTCGCTTTGGGGAACGGGACCTCGCTTTCGACGGAGAGGCTGAGGGCAAGCTATATCGAGAATCAATACCTCGTGATGTCGCCGAACAGAAGCGGAGCCGGGATGGCCTACATCGACATCTCGTTCCCGACCAAGGCCTCGAAGCTTACCTTCGACGCGTCGGCTTGGGGATTCAACGAAGGCATGGCTAATGAGACATTTATGCTCCAATATTACGATGACGGCTGGAAAAACCACATTTCCATAGACCCCGACCAATTGCCGGACAAAACCGTGCCGAACCGATATGTCGCCATGTTTCCGAAAGACACGACGAGAATAAGATTCCTCGCCACCCATTCAAATCCGTCCGGAGACAGAAACAAAGGCCGGATATGCTTGGACAACTTCGAGGCGAGATACAATTCCGTGCCGTGGGAGGCATAAAGACTTGGCTAAGAGAGTCGGCTAAGCCGGCTCTTTCAATCATTGGAGAATCTTTCTCTTTTTTTCTTTTGTTGCGATAATTTCCCTAAAGCGTATGCTTTACGCGGAAGGAGAGACCTTATGGAAGAGACTTTCAGAACCGACAATATCAATTGGGACGAATATTTTATGGGCCTTGCCGTGTTATCGTCTCTCCGTAGCAAAGACCCTTCTACCAGAGTTGGGGCCTGCATTGTTGACAATGACAAAAAAATAGTTTCCGTCGGATATAATGGCATGCCAAGAGGAGTCAGCGACAACGACGTTCCCTGGGGGCATGGAGAAGGATTGGATTCCAAATATCTCTTCGTTTGCCATGCGGAATTCAACGCGATATTGAACAATCGCCAAGGAACGGCTTTGAAGGATTGCACCTTATATGTCACCTTATTCCCGTGTAACGAATGCGCCAAAGCCATCGTCCAAGTCGGAATAAAAGAAGTGGTATATCTATCCGATTTCCACAACAACGACGTCATTTACAAAGCTTCCCGCAAAATATTGGATCTTGCTGGAGTCAAGCTTCGCCAATACAAAGGAAAAGAAATCGACATAAGCATAAAATAATGAAGAACCGAGTACTTTATCGAATAATAATCTATATCATCATCCTTGGGATCGTGGCGGCTGTAGCCTTCGCCCCAAATGCCGGAAAAGACGACCCGGATATCACTTATTGGATAGTCGGGGGATGTTTGGCGGGCCTATGGCTCATCTTTGTGATAGTCAACGAATTACTGATATATAAGAAGCAAAAGAAAAATAAAGATAACGAGCAATGAGCCACGCGATAGAAGTCAAAAACCTGGTTTTTAGTTACGACCATGAGAAAAACACCCTCAATGGCCTTTCTTTCAATATCGAAAAAGGCGAACATGTGGCCTTGATTGGCCATAATGGTTCTGGGAAATCGACCTTAACTAAAGTGTTGGTTGGGTTGCATAGCAAATTCACCGGGGATGTCAAAGTCTTCGATATGCCGGTAAACAAAGACAACATCAACGAAATACATAAGAAAGTCGGGATAGTTTTCCAAAACCCAGATAACCAGTTTGTTGCCTCTACGGTGGTGGAAGACATCGCCTTTGGCTTGGAAAACCGTTGCGTCAAAAAAGAAGAGATGGACCAAATCATCGATCAGGTTTTAAAGGAAGTCGGGATGGAAAAATTCAAGGATTCCGCGCCAGAAAACCTTTCCGGCGGGATGAAACAAAGAGTGGCCATCGCCGGGGTTTTGGCCTTAAAGCCCGATTTATTGATCTTGGACGAGGCGACCTCAATGTTGGACCCAAAAGGCAAACGCGAGATATTGTCGCTTATCGATTCGATGAAAGAAAAGAACCTGGATCTTACCATTTTATCGGTCACGCATGATGTGGAAGAAGCCGCTTCGGCAGACAAAGTCATGGTTTTGAACAAAGGAGAAATCGTCTCGGTCGGAACCCCTGACGAGGTATTCGGACAAAAAGAAACTTTAAAGGAAATACGCTTGGGCGTGCCGTTCTTCATCCAACTTAAAGACGCTTTGAAAACTAGGGGAGTGAATATCCCCGATTCAATCGAAAACATGGAGCAATTGGAGGATTACCTATGTCGATAATCTTTGATCATGTGTCCCATGTTTTCAGCAAGAAAACCCCATTTGAATTCGAAGCCCTCAAAGATGTCTCCCTCGAAATCGAAAAAGGCTCTTTTATCGCCATAGTCGGAAGAACGGGGTCTGGGAAATCAACCTTAATACAGCATATAAACGCCCTTCTCCGTCCCAGCAGCGGAGAAGTGAGGGTCGACGATTTCGTAAATGGACCCAAAAACAAACTCAAGGGAAAACCCATAAAGGCCTTGCGTTCCAAAATCGGGATGGTTTTTCAATTCCCTGAATATCAACTCTTCGAAGAGACGGTGGAAAAGGATGTTTCCTTTGCTCCGAAAAATTTCGGCGTTTCCAAGGAAGAATCCATCAAACGGGCGCACGAAGCTTTAACGATGGTCGGATTGGACGAATCCTTTTATTCACGTTCGCCTTTTGAATTGAGCGGAGGAGAAAAAAGGAAAGTGGCGATCGCCGGCATTTTGGCGGCCAAACCCGATGTTTTGGTCTTGGATGAGCCTACAGCTGGTTTGGATCCCGCCGCATCCATAGACACCATGGATCTCTTTAAGAAAATTCACGAAGAAGAGGGCATGGATTTGATATTGGTTACCCACGATATGAATTTGGTGGCTAGATATGCCAACAGAGTCATAGTAGTCGCGGACGGAAACATCGCTTTCGACGGAAAACCGACCGATTTGTTCGAATTGGATTTGGAACAGTATTCTTTGGATAATCCTGACGTTTATAGAACGTACAAGGAATTGAAGGCCAAAGGTCTTGATTTGAAGAAAAAAGAGCTTAATACCGTAGAAGATTTGGCGGAAGTCATCAAGGAGGCGCTAAAAAATGGCGACTAGCATCACCTTGGGCCGCTATGCGCCATATAACACCTTTATCCATAAATTGGATGCGAGGGTAAAAATCTTTGCGTTGATCGCTCTGATGGTCCCTATCTTTTTGAATTACGGAACGATTGGGGAAGAAGGCTACTACACCATGACTTTCATCATAAACGGCCTTCTTTTAATTCTTTCCGTCATTTTGTTGCTTATTTCCAAAGGATCTATTCTCTCTTTGTTCAAATCATTGAGACACCTATGGTTTATGGCCATATTCGTTTTGATAATCTATTGTGTTATTCCGAGGACTACTTATACCGATTGGATAGCCTTCAAAATCAAAGATTTCCCCATTTATTGGGCATCGTTATTGGATGCGGCGAGGATATTGATAAGGCTTATGTCGATGATAACCATAATGATGGTCTTGACCGCGACCACCAAGCCATTGGAAATGACTGATGCCTTCGAATGGTATCTTACCCCCTTTAAACTCATTGGCTTGCCAACACATGAATTGGCGATGATTCTTTCGATTGCTTTGCGCTTTATCCCAACCATATTGGAAGACACCCAAAGGATAATGAATGCGCAGGCTTCCAGGGGCGTGGATTTCGCTCATGGCGGATTAGGAACCAAAATAAGGGCGGTCGTGGCTTTAATCGTCCCACTATTCGTTTCGGCTTTCATCCGTAGCGAGGAATTGGCGGATGCCATGGAATGCCGCGGATATGACCCAAGGGCAAAAAGAAGCCGTTACCGCGTCGCCAAATTTAGCTGGAGAGATATAATCGGCCTATCTTTCGCTTGCGTGATCTTGGGATTGGCAATCGCCGCTTCCGTTACTAATTTCAACATATTCGCCATATTCGGCGTCGTGGTCAAATGATGAATTACCTTTGTATCGTCTCTTACCTTGGCCATTCCTACAAAGGCTGGCAGAAGCAGCCTGGTCTAAATACCGTCCAAGGAAAGATAGAAGAATGTCTATCGCTTTATTTTGATTCTCCCATTTCTATCTCCGGAGGAGGAAGGACGGATGCCGGGGTAAACGCTTTGGGACAGGTCTTTTCTTTTCATTCAGAAAGGCCCATCCCTTCAAAAGAGTCGTTTTTGTACGCCATGAACCATCGCCTTCTTCCCAGCGACATTTCCATATTGTCCATCGAAGAAAAAGACGAGGATTTCCATGCCAGGCATTCTTCGACAAGCAAAACGTATCTCTACTCGTTCCGCCTGGGAGAAAAAAAGCCTTTGGAATCCGTGACCGTGGCTCAAATGGGAACAAGGGAATTCTTTTTAAGTGACTTCCTATCTTCTTTGAAGTTATTGGTTGGGACCCACAAATTTTGGGATTTCACCAATAAAATGGAAGACGTCGGGGATTATGTCAGAACCATTTACCGTATAGATGTGAATATAGACGATAAGAACGATCCAAAATTGATTTCGGTCAAATTCAAGGGAAATAGGTTTATGACCTACCAAGTCCGCATCATGATGGGGGCAGCTTTCCGCGTTGGTTTTGGGAACATGACTTTGGACGAATTTAAGTCGCATCTCAATTCTTTAGAAAGAAACATCATCAATTTCAAGGCTCCGGCGGAAGGGTTGACTTTCGTTGAAGTCGGCTATGAGAAACCAGATGAAAAAGAATTTGGGTTTTTCGTCAATCAAGGGGAATGCTGAAGATTTTCAAAAAAATCTAGAATGCAGGTTATCGAGTGGTAGAATACCACTTGTCAAAAATTAAGGAGAACAGGATTATGGGCAGACATTTCGAAGTCAGAGCCGCTGCGATGGCGGCCAGTGCCAAAGCAAAAAGCGCGGTCTACATGCGTGCTTCAAAAGAAATCTACGCTGCGGCGAAGGCGGGTGTTCCTGACCCTGAAGCCAATCTCGCGTTAAGAAGCGCTATCGAAAAATACCGCAAACAATGTCCGAAAGACGTCATTGACAGAGCCATTGAAAAAGCCAAGGGCGGAGACGCCGTGGCTTATATCCAAGGCCGTTACGAATTCTATGGCGCCGGAAATTCATATGTTATCGTCGATACCTTGTCCGATAACGTCAACCGCGCCTTGGTCACGGTGAGAACAATCGTTACGAGAAAAGGCGGCAAGATGAGTTCGGTGGCCTACAATTTCGAATATCTCGGGTTGATCGACTTCAAGGGCGAGAACCGTGATGAGGTCGAAGAAGCTTTGATCATGGGCGACGTCGATGTCAAATCCGTCGAATTGGAAGACGGCATCATCGAAGTGACGGTAGCCCCGAATGATTTAGGCAAAGCCACGGATGTGCTCAAGGAAATCGGAATCAGCGATTTCGAACGCAACGAGACCACCATGGTTCCAAACGACTACATCACCCTCGATGACGAACATTTGGCGACATTTAAGAAAATGTTGGCCGAATTGGACGAAGCCGAAGACGTTCAAGCCGTCTATCATAACGTCGAAAACGCTTAATGAGCAAACGAAGGCCCTGCTTAGCAGGGTTTTCTTTTCGCCTTTAAGTTTCCCTTTACAACATACCTTATGGTATGGATAATATCACTCGGCACTACTTTGAAAGAGCAAACCCCGGTAAGGTCCAATCCAAAAGAGAAAGTCGCTAATTAAGACTAGAAAAGAGAAGAAAACATGCAGCGTCAAACTACAATGGCTAAACCATTAGAACTCAAGCGCGCCTGGTACGTCGTGGACGCCACCGACATCCCGCTCGGCCGTCTCGCTTCCAAAGTCGCTCAGATTTTGATGGGCAAAACCAAGCCAATTTACACTCCGAACGAAGATACCGGAGACTACGTCATCATCGTGAATGCTTCCAAGGTCAAATTGACCGGGGATGTCGAACACAAGAAGAATTATTACAACGTCAGCGGATATAACGGCGGCTTGCGTACCCGTTCCTCGGGAACCATGCTTCGCGAATTCCCTGTCGAAATGGTCGAAAGAGCCGTCTGGGGCATGATGCCAAAAGGACCTCTCGGCCGCAAAGAGATCAAGAAATTATTCGTTTATGCCGGAGCCGAGCACGAACAGAAAGCTCAGCAACCCGTCGCTCTTGACCTCAGCAAATAAGGAGATAGATGAAGATGGCTAATACTAAATATTACGGCACCGGACGCAGAAAGAGCTCAATCGCTCGCGTCTATGTCTCCAAAGGCACTGGCAAGATCACGGTCAACGATCGCGACGTCAACGAATATATGCCTTACGCGACTTTGGTTCAAAACCTCAAGCAACCTCTTGCTTTGACTGGCACCGAAGACAAATATGACATCGAAGCTATCGTCAAAGGCGGCGGCTTCACCGGACAGGCCGAAGCTATCCGCTTAGGCATCGCCCGCGCCTTATTGGAAGCCGGCGAAGACAGAAAGACTTTGAAAGTGGCTGGCATGCTCACCCGCAACGCCCGCTCCAAAGAACGTAAGAAGTACGGTCTCAAAGCCGCTCGTCGCGCCCCGCAATTCAGCAAGCGTTAAGCAATTACGAGAAAGCCCACGATCGTTGGGCTTTCTTTTCTTATAAGGAGGGTTATTTATGTTAGACAAAGAAATCAAAGCTTTGATAGAAGACGAAACGAAAAGGCAAAACGAAGGCATCGAATTGATCGCTTCGGAAAATTATCCCTCCAAGGACGTTATGGAAGCCCAGGGTTCGATTTTCACCGCCAAATACGCGGAAGGTTATCCAAACAAACGTTATTACGGCGGATGCGTGAATATCGACAAAGGCGAGAATTTGGCGATAGAAAAAGCCAAAGAACTCTTTCATTGCGCTTATATAAACGTCCAGCCTCATTCAGGCTCCCAAGCCAACTACGCCGCCTATCGCGCCTTATTGCCGAATGGCGGCAAAATCTTGGCGTTGGTTTTATCAGACGGAGGGCATTTGACCCATGGCTCCCCAGTATCTTTTTCCTCGCACGATTATGAATTTTCCTTTTATCCTTTGGGCTCGGACGCCCATTTGGATTATTCAGAGATCGAAAGAGAGATAAACGCATTCGATCCCGATTTGGTGTTAACCGGATATTCGGCCTATCCATATGAGATAAGCTTCTCCAGAATTCGTTCGATCATCGATTCATATAATAAGAAAAACGGCAAAAACGTCCTATTTATGGTCGATATGGCCCATATTGCGGGAATAGTCGCCGCGGGATTGTGCGAAAATCCCTGCTCTTACGCCGACTTGGTAACCACTACCACCCATAAAACCTTAAGAGGCCCTAGGGGCGGAATGATATTAAGCAATGATTTGGAGCTTGGGAAAAAAGTGGACAAAGCCGTGTTCCCTTATTCCCAAGGCGGGCCTTTGGAGCATGTTATCTTAGCCAAAGCCGTGGCTTTCAAAGAAGCTTTGAAGCCGGAATTCAAAGAATATATGAGGCACGTTTTGGAAAACACCAAAGCCTGCAACGACGAATTGGAAAAACTTGGAGCGACAGTCTCCGGAAGTGACAACCATTTGTTTTTGCTCAATGTCTTGAAGAGTTATGGAATCAGCGGCAAGGACGCCCAAATCAAATTGGAAGAAATCGGAATCACCAGCAACAAAAACATGATTCATAACGACACATTGAAACCAAATCTTTGTTCTGGGATCCGTTTGGGATTCGCCGCCTCGACTTCCAGGGGGTGCAGCAAGGAAGATGCTATAAAGATAGCCCATATAATCGATGACGCCTTAAAAGGGAACAAAAGCCAAGAAGATTTGAAAAAAGAAGTGGCTTTTATTGTCTCTAATTGGAAAGACGTTACCAACCTCGTTTACTAAACTAATGAAATTGCGTTAGTTGGCGCCTTTTTTGCTAAACCACATCGATGATTTAAAAGAAAGTGGGGGAAATGCGTAAAAGAAACTGGGGGATTTCTTGACACAAGGCATTGAATTGACAATTTTATAGTTAATTCTATTTTTGAAAAACGGCTAGTTTGCAGGACTTATTTCCGGTTATGGTTAATAAACTGACTTAAGTTTTGGAATTCACAGTTAATGAAATTGGCTCTTGGCAATAAATTGCCGTGGTTGTATATTATTTAAGCGCGTTTTGGCGCGATGGGCCTTTAGCTCAGTTGGTTAGAGCGCACGCTTGATAAGCGTGAGGTCGATGGTTCAAGCCCATTAAGGCCCACCAAATCGAACATCAGCCTGACTTAGTCAGGCTTTTTATTTGCCCCATAAACGGATATAATAGCCTGTATGAAAAAGATCCCCTTTATATCAATGTTGGCCATCACGGCCATTTTGTCGTTGTCTTCGTGTATAGACAATCCAGATTCCTCTTCATCGAACGATTCGGATTCCACTAATATAAATTCTTCGTCTTCCTCTGGTGGGCAGTCCTCTTCTAGTAGCTCATCCAGCTCCTCTTCCTCTTCTTCATCGTCATCTTCATCTTCTTCGTCGAATCCTGAAGAAACAATAAAGAGATACACATTGTATTTTGGGGAGCTGGTATCCAAAACCAATTCCGAAACACCAAGCTCGGAAAGCTATTTTGCGGACGGAATCGACGTAAAAGGCGCGACTTTCAACAATTGCTTTGGCCAAAAACGCGAATCCACTAATGAGGAATCCTATGCGTTGAAGATGGGATCCAGCAAGAAAAATGGCAATTTCACGATTAATTTCAATAAAAAATACATAATCAAGCAAGTTGAGATATATGCTTCGAAATTCGAGGGAGATTCCTCCGTCAATTACAAATGTCAAACAAGCGCTAATACCAACGGAATGGAAATAACAATCGATAGCGACTCAGTTTCCAAATATACCTATTTATATATGGACAACGAAACCAACACGGCTTCTGATTCTATGACTTTTTCCGCTTCAGCCAAGGGACGCATCTATGTTTATAAAATAGATTTCTTGGTTTTGAATTCAGGCGGTTCGACGGACCCCGATTCCTCGTCATCGTCGTCGTCGTCCTCTTCTGCTGATTCCTCTTCTTCATCGTCATCTTCGTCTTCGAGTTCCGATAGCACGCCAGACATCGATCCGAGCGGATATTACGCTGGAGTCAATTGGAATTCTACCGGAGCTACCTTAAAGACGGCCTTGTCTTCCGTTATATCAAAAGGCGCGAAGGCCATTGGCTACGATGCCTTATGGTCTGCTTACGAATCAACCGATTTAACCGATGAAGGTTATATTTGGGATATGTATTCGAATGAAAAATTCAATCCCAGAAACGATAGGGCCGGCAACTACAAAGACGAGGGAGACGTCTATAACAGGGAGCATACCATTCCCCAATCTTCATGGAAAAGCACCAGTGGGGCATCCTCGATGAAATGCGATCTCTTCCATGTCGTTCCGACGGACGGATACGTCAATAACAGAAGAAGCTCTTTCCCTCATGGCAATGTCTCTTCTGCCGAATATACATCTAAAAACGGCTCCAAATTAGGAACCGGCAGCAACAATGGCTATAGTGGGACGGTTTTTGAAGTCATCGACGAATATAAGGGAGACTTCGCTCGTTCCTATTTCTATTTCGTGACCAGATATCAAAGCTATATCCCTTCCGTCAATTACGCTGCATTTAACAAGACTACCTATCCATCTCTTGCTTCATGGGCCATAAAGACTTATTTGGCTTGGAATGATATGGACCCTGTTTCCGAAAAAGAGATAAAGAGAAACGAAGCGGTTTATAAGATACAAAACAACAGAAACCCGTTTATAGACCACCCAGAAGCCGTTGATAAAATATGGGGAAGCTATAGATAAGCCTCCTAGCCTAGAAAACAATTTTGTATGAAGCCCTTTCTTATTTAAAGAAACCTCTTTTTGGTGTATTCTTTTAAACCGTTGATGAAATCTTAGGATTTCAAGGAAGGTTTCCCTTTATGAAGAGCTTTGCCAAACGTTTGATTCTCACCCTAGGTTTGCTGGGTTCGTTTACCCTTGCAGGTTGTAATCCAGACATCGATTCCGGCGATAGCGCTTCAAGCAATGGATCGACTAGCTCTCAAACTTCTTCCTCTCCTTGGTCGTCTACTTCCATTGATACCAGCGAATTGATCGACAGCCGTTACCCTGGATTGGATTTTACGACTTATGGCGTGACATTCAGAAACAAATTGGCTTCCTTGATAACCGGGAATACCACATCATATAGCAATTGTCTTTCGGTGGGCGCGAAAGCCGCGGCCTACCCAAACGCGAATTCGTCCACTTTCATCCCTTTCTATCACGAAGCTAAGGATTCCGAAAAGGTTACTATCGGCAGCTGTAACAGAGAACATTGTTGGCCAAACTCCCGCGGAGGGGGTTTGATCGAAACCGACCCGCTTGTCATTCGTCCGACAGTGACGAAGGATAATTCGGCCCGCGGAAATTATTTTTACGGAAATACCGTCAGCAACGAATTCGATCCGGCCTCGAAAACCGCGAACGGCTCTTCTTATGCCGGGGCCAGGGGCGAAGCGGCTCGCGTGATTTTGTATGCGGCTTGTCGCTATTATTCCAAGGGATTGAGCTTATCCAACAACCCAAGCGACAATTGGAATCAGCTTAAGACCATGGGAACTCTTAAGACCTTGCTTAAATGGAATAACGAATATAGGCCGACGGAATTCGAAAAGACCGTCAATGATAGATACGCCAATATGGGTTATGCCAGAAATCCTTTCGTTGAGCATCCGGAATATGCCAATTTCATTTGGGATGAAAACGGTTTGAGAACTAGCCAATATATCATTACGGTGGATGGAAGCAGTTCTTCGTCCTCCAGTTATGTTTCTTCATCTAGTTCTTCTTCGAGTAGCTCTTCATCCAGCGGTTCTTCATCCAGCAGCGGTGGTGATGTCTCATTCAAAAAGACCTTTGACATTTCTGATTGGCCCTCTACATATGGAACTAACGTTTCATTCACGAGCGGCGAGGTGAGCTTCGTCGGAAATAATGTTGGCACCTCTTACAAATCTGGCGTGATTCAGATGAAAAGAGGAAGCGGCTACTTTTATAACAGTAGCGCTTTATCCGGATACGACTATATAGCGTTAAAAATAACTGATAATATCGTGCCTGTCGTAACTTATGGGGACGCAAGCAATCCCACTACCGAAGCTGAAGCTTCCAAAAATGGCGATTATTATTACTACAATATATCTCAAAAGCCGTATTTCAAAATAGCTGCTAACAGCGATGCGGCAACTTATATAAAAGAATTCCACATGGCTTAGTTCATCTGCCATTGGACTTAAGGGAATAATCGGGGTATTATTCCCTAGCGGGTGTTTGGCTCAGCGGGAGAGCGCTTCCTTCACACGGAAGAGGTCATTGGTTCGATCCCAATAACACCCACCATTTGCCGCTTTAGCTCAATTGGCAGAGCAATTGATTTGTAATCAATAGGTTGGTGGTTCGATTCCGCTAGGCGGCACCAATTACAATCAAAAAACAGGGTTGAGGCCCTGTTTTATTATCATAAGTTTCATATGAACATAATCATGTAAATGGGAAGAATAACGACATTATTTTCTTTATTTAGGAACTTTCCAATGCTTTATGGATTAAAAAAATGGAACTTTCCAAACTTTTAAGAAATAAAGGCCGAGTGTTTAATTAAAAGGACATCTAATCTAAAATTAGACTTATGTTTGATCCTTTAGCCTTTCGCGTTCGCCCTAAAACCTTAGATGACATCATTGGCCAAGAAGACTTAGTCGGTCCTTCTGGCTTTTTACGTAGTTCGGTGGAAAAGAAACTCCCGACGTCGATTATTTTGTTTGGCCCTCCTGGGACGGGAAAAACCACTATCGCCGAAGCGTATGCAAGATCGACTGGTCTTCATTTCATTCGTCTTAACGCAGTTACGACCGATAAGAAAGAGATGATGGAGGCGATTGAATCTTGTAAGTTATATGGGCACGCCATAATCATCATGGATGAAGTCCATAGATTGGATAAAACCAAGCAAGATCTATTGCTTCCTTTCGTGGAAAATGGGACTTTTTACTTGGTGGGGGCCACCACTGCGAACCCCTATATCGCCATCAATAGGGCCATTAGATCTAGATGCCGTTTATTGGAAGTCGAACCCTTAAATGAAAAAGAGATTGTCTTTGGACTCAAAAGAGCGGTCTCTTCCAGAGAAGGTCTTAAAGGAGAAATCCAATTGACCGATAAGGCATATGAGATTATCGCTAAGTTAAGCGGCGGGGATCTTAGATTCGCTCTTAACTTATTAGAATCTGCCTATATTCAATTCGGAAATAGCAAGATTATCGATAAAGAGGACATCCTATCCATTGAGCGCGTTCCTAACTATGCGATGGATAAGAACGAAGAAGAACATTACGACTCCGTATCCGCTTTGCAAAAATCTATCAGAGGCTCGGATGTCAACGCCGCTTTATATTATTTAGCCAGATTGTGCGTGGCCGAAGATTTAGACAGCATAAAACGCCGCTTATTGGTAACGGCTTATGAAGATGTCGGATTAGCTAATCCAAGTGCCGTTCAGCGTTGCCAGCTAGCCATACAAGCCTCCGAACAGATCGGTTTCCCTGAAGCGGTTATCCCTCTTGGCTTCACCGTCTGCGAATTGGCCTTGTCCCCAAAGAGCAAAGCGGCCGATCTTAGCATCCAAAAGGCCATGGATTTGGCAAGAAGCAAGCCTTTCATGGTTCAAGATTACCTAAAGCTCACGCCGGTGAACATGAAAGAAGAAGATAAATACCCATACGATCGTCCGGACATATGGGAGAAGATTCAATATTTGCCTGAATTCCTTAAGGAAATGAAATTCTATGAGCCAAACAAGATGAGCAAATCCTCTTATGAAAAGGCCTTGAATGACAACTATGAGAGAATGATTAAAAATGGTCGTTCTTCGGATTTATCTAGTCTAAAAAGCCACGGAAAAATCAAATAAAGAAGTTGTTGCTATTCTTGATTTTGGGCGTATACTTCAACCTCACCCCTTGAAAAGAGGGGTTTTAAAATGCTAGGAGGTCGCTCGTTATGATCAAAAAGACGCTGAAGAACTCGAAGAAAGAGAGTAAAGTCGGGAACAACTTGTTCCTTGCCTATGTCGCTTCTCTTATCGACAACAAATACGAGTTCTAAAGCCGTAGGGGAGCATTCCCCTACAAAACCCGAAATCAAAAGGAACCCAGATGGGCTCCTTTTTTCTTAATCAAGTTTGTTTCACATAGACTTTAGCCGTTCGTATTCTTATGTGAAACGTTTTCCTCAATTTTGCCCCACATAAGAATTCGACAGTTAAGAGAAAAGGTCGATTCTTTCAATATCGAAGATAAAGTTATACAATAACCACGCGCTCGGTTGGCGGAACTGGCAGACGCGTTAGACTTAGGATCTAATGGGATTCCCGTGCAGGTTCGATTCCTGTACCGAGCACCACCGAATATATGAGGCTAGCTATTCGCTAGTCTTTTTTTGTCCATTTTTATACTCGATGGTGAGGCTGCTTTTAAGCGTTAACATAAGACAAATGACTTTAAATCTTGGTTGCTAACCCAAAACTTATAATTGAACCAATTTACATGCCAACAGTCACATTGAAGGAATTGTTAACGGGACATGGCCTTTAAAACAAAGCATGAAATCAAAGGTTTTTAAGAAAAGTGCAAAAAGGGGAATTGAAATCCGTTTTTTGCACCAGCATAATATTGTCGGTGGTAATTTATGATAAACAGAACAATCTTGAAACATGTTGAATTGGCCATTAAATGCAGGCCGGTAACGCTCATCACGGGAGCTAGACAAGTCGGGAAATCGACTATTGCACAATTGTTCATGAAATCTGGTTTTTCCTATGTTTCGTTAGACAACTCCAGAGAGCTAGAGGTCGCTTTGAAAGACCCTCAAATGTTTTTACAAATCCACAAATGGCCACTAATCATTGACGAAGTTCAAAAAGCCCCCGGACTATTCAATGCAATCGAAGAGGTCGTAAACAATGAAAAGATGAGGAATCCCAGCAATTATGGGATGTATATTCTCACCGGTTCGCAGATGTACAATCTGATGAAAGGCGTTTCTGAGTCTATGTCAGGGAGGGTGGCAATAATACATCTCCCTCCGCTTTCAAGGAGCGAACTGCTTAACCGAGAGGAAACAAAATTCGATTTCGATGTTCGAAGGATCGGGGAGAGAGCCAAAAATAACCCATTGTCTGTGGATGAACTTTTTAAGAACATCGTGAAAGGCTTTTACCCAGAATTATATTCAAACGAGCTTCTCACCTCGGATATGTTTTATTCCGATTATATAGAGACATATATTGAGAGAGATGTCTGCCAAATGATTAACGTCAAAGACAAGTTTGCCTTTAGAAAGTTTATGGAGCTTCTCGCTTCGTTAACCGGGCAAGAACTTATCTACGATAATATTTCGAATAGCCTTGGCATTGATGCGAAAACAGTCAAATCGTGGATTTCGGTGTTATTGGCCGGTGACATCATTTATCTCCTTGAACCATATAACGAAACATCGATGAAAAAGAGAATCGTCAAGAGACCGAAAATCTATTTCTCCGACACGGGGCTTGCCGCTTATTTGGCCAAAGTGGCGTCACCCGAAATGCTTAGTTCGAGTTTTTTAAGCGGAAGCTTCGTTGAAACTTATATAATTAACGAAATAAGAAAATCGTATTTAAATAACGGAAAAACACCTAATTTTTATTACTATAGGGACAGCAAGTTAAATGAGATCGATTTAATCGTTCTCGAAGACGGTAGGCTTCATCGCATTGAGTGTAAATCAGGAATTACTTTCGATATGTCTTCTATAAGAAGCTTCAAATGCGTTGAGAAAACGAAATATCTTTTGAGCACATCTGTGATCATTTGCAATACCGATGTCGTTTATCCACTAGATAAAGATATATATGTCATCCCATTAGCGGGTATATAAGCAAAACGTCGTTAAGAATAATAGAAGGTATACTTTCTCAAATATTTCGTATCGTTTGACAATTAAAAAGCGGCTTTTTCAAATAACATTAGGCATTTTCGAAGAACATGGTATACTCGCGCCATTAAAACAAACAGAGGTTTTTTCTTGAAACCCCGGGAGACAAACCATGAAATTAAAAAAGCTTGGACCGGTTATCTTAACGGCTTTGATGTTTGGGATTACCGCTTGCGACAACATTCCAGCAGACAGTGGCGGCAGTTCTGGCGTTGAGAGTAGTAGCGTCAGTTACGTTTCTCCATGGGGCGAAAAGCTATATTCAATCATCTACGAACATTACGGCATGGACATACCATTCCCAACCGGTGCTAAGGGCGCTAAGTATGGCGTCATGAAGGATAATTATGGCGATCCGATGATCGTGATTCTTTGTGATTTCGAAGAAGATGCTGATGCTATAGACGCCGCGGTGGAGGCTTATGCCGATTATGCGGTCGAATCCGGTTACAACGTCATACCTATGGATTATGACAACGGTCACCCGGCCTATGATTGCTCCATTCCGTATAACAGCTGCATGACCCTTCATATCCAGTGCCTATATGGCGGCATGGACGCCGATGGAGACGGAGAGGCAGAAGATTATTTGGGTTTGTTCCTTACCTCCGACGTCACCGTTGATCCATATGTTTGGCCTGAAGACCTTCTAGATTATGTTTTGGGTTTCAAAGCCGATGTTCCGGCTTTAACAGGTGAAGGCATAACCTATTCCTCCAATGAGATTCATGACGACGATTTTGGCAACTATGTTAGCATCGTCGTTTACGGTGCTGGTTTCGATGGACTAACAACTTACAAGACTTTGTTGGAATCCAATGGCTACACCGTCAAATATGTCGAAGATACCGATGATTATTACCTTGCTTGGAGAAATGACACCTTTTATATCCAACTAGATTCCGGAAACGACGGAACACGCGACTATATCGATATAAACGTCGCTAAAGGTGATATTCGCGACTACTTCAACATCTGAAACCGACCACTTACTAAAAGAAGAACACGTATGAAGAAAGAAAGATTGTTGGCATTGTCTTTGCTCCCACTTCTTATTTTTTCATGCGGTAAGGATAATGGCGGACAATCGGTGGATGTCGAATCCGCCCGTATAATCATCTCCAATTCCACAAACGAACTGTCTTTATATGAATCAAAACAAATAGAGATTCAGGCTTCAGACATCAAAAACGGGGTTTTTTCCTATTCTTCCAGCGACCCTTCGATCATCGAAATAAACGAAGTAGGATTGATGAAAGCCAAGAAGGTCGGCGAAGCCAAAATAAGGGTTTTCCTAAAGGATTTCGAGTCCGTCTATGGCGAAACCACATTCTCGGTTAAGAAAGGCGAAACGATCGATTTCACCTATCATGACTTCGACCAAAGACCATACCGATATCATTCGACCCCATCCAAAGGGGATGTAAATATCTTGGTCTTGCCGATAAGCATCGAAGGGTTTGAAGATAGGGCGACGGCCGAGAATTTAGATAGAATCGATAAGTGTTTCAATTCCGATAGCCTAGAAAAATTCGAAAGCGTTTCTTCCTATTACCGCAAGAGTTCATATGGCCAACTAAATCTGAATTTCTCGATTCCGGATAAGTGGTACGATTCGGGGCTTACTCCAGACGAACTTCAGGCTTTAGCTACCAAAGACGACTTAGGCGTTTCGAACCTCGCCCTCCTAGCAGTTGATTGGTACAAAAAGACATACCCTCAGCAAAATATGAAGGAATTCGATTTGGATAAGGATGGCTGCATCGACGGAATATGGATGATATATTCCGCCCCGGTCATGCCTAACGATTCGGATTATTACGAAAGGAAATATCCGAATATCGATATCAACGGTTTCTGGGCTTACACCTTGTCCAATTACCTTATGGGCGAAAAGAAGCATAATATTGAGGACCCGGTGGCCAAGATGATTTCTTGGGCGGGGCTGGACTTCATGGATGAGTTTGGGGATGGGAATTTAGACGCTCACACCTATATCCACGAAACCGGACACCTATTGGGCTTAAAGGATTACTATTCGGCCTTATCTCCTTATGATTCTCCAGCCGGTTGCATCGATATGATGGACAACAACATCGGCGATCATTCGGCCTTTACCAAGTTTGCTCTTGGCTGGTCAAAGCCAATTGTGGTGAAAGAAGAAAAGACCATTACCTTGCCTTCCTTTGAAGAAAATGGGGACTTTATCCTTCTTACCAATGACAACTTCAATGGGACGGCCTTCGACGAATTCTTCACCATCGAATACATCACTCCGGACGGACTCAATAAGGAAGATTATTCATCGCCGTATAATGGAAATGGCATACAAGGGTATTCTAAGCCAGGAATAAGAATCTCCCACATCGATAACCGAGTGGTAAATTCTTCTTCGATGTTCGAATCCGATTATGCCAATTTCTATAATGACCCCATCTCCAATACGGCTCATCCCGGATATACCAGATTCCTAGATGAAGGAAATGACAAAAGGGCCATGTATCAAAATACGATCATGCAAAAGAACATATCGACGGCCGAATATAAAGTCCTGGATATTAATAGGAAATACTATAACGCCATCCGATTCAAAGACAGAGGCGATGGGAAACCGAGCAGGTTGCAATCCCCTGACGATAGTTTGTTCTTTGAAGGTGACAGCTTCGATTTAAGCCCTTCGAGCCCCTATAGAGAACTTATGCCGACTAAGAGCAACGCCTTAAACAAATTTCAGGTAAGCAACTCCCAAAAAGATATTTTCGACTTTAAGATCGAAATGGGAAAAATAGATGAAAACGGGGCGGAGATCAGAATCTCCCGCCTCCGATAAAAAGGAGACTTAGATATGAAAAAATTCAAAACATGCGCTTTGTTGATGTTGGTTGCCGGAATGTTGGTCTCTTGCGATGCCAAGGATAGTTCTTCATCAGTCCCGGAAGATGGTAGCTCTTCTTCTTCTTCTTCTTCTTCCCCCTCCTCTCAAGCCAAAATATATTGGAGCGAGGAAATCGATTCGTTGTTGAATGAGACCATTACCGAAGATGGACTTAAGTTATTGCCAGTCTTCGAATCGGATTCATATAAGGGAAATAATACCAAGGATTCCTCTTCCTCAATCGAATACACGACTATCTATTGCTTAAGCGATAATGTCTCCGGCAATGAGGCGAGATTATATGGGGTTGTCTTGACGGCCTCAGGCTTCTTTTCTCAGGATTCGGGGAGCAGTTACCTCCGTTATAAGGAACTTGACGATACCCGCTATCTTATCGTTACCTTCGCCCAAGGAAACGCCAGTAGCGGCTATTCCTTAGCCTTGAATCTCTATCTAAGCAATTACCGCTATTCCTCATGGCCGGAAGCCGTAATCAAACATTATACCGGCTTATCTAGCATTCCCCATTTAGAGGGAACTTACTATTACATTCAATATAACGATGACGGAAGTCTCTACATAAATATTGAAGGTTTGCCATCTTCGTGTATAAAGGAGTATACGTCATTGTTGGAGAACGGCGGATATCAGATCACCTATTACACTTCTAGCGTGGTCGTCTATTCCGCGGTATCCCCAGATAATAGCTACACCATCTCTTACTATTACGACGCCGACACGAGCATGATGGCTCTACGTGTCTCTAACAATTAGTGCTTAGAAAGGAAAATATATATGAAAGCAAACAAACTGGCCCTAATCTTCTTGTGCGGGTCCATTGCTGCTCTTGCCGGTTGCGACAACGGCAAAGATTCCAGCTCCTCCGACACCCCCCCTATCGATTCCGGCTCTTCCTCTTCTGCTGAGCCGAGCAGCGATAGCAGCAGCACCCCGGTAGATCATTCTTCCGCTTTGCAAAGAGCCTTCCAAAAGAATTATTCGAACTACACCGCCACAATAGGCAACATCGGCAGCCAAGGTTCCTTTGGCGAATCTGAGTTGGCTTGGTATGATTACCACGTCAATGGCTTCGATATCATTTACGATATCTCCGGTGACGAAGGTTTATGGGATTACTATCATGACTATGAGGGAAAGAACTATCGTTATTTCGACGACGCTACCGAACCAGGTGGTCCAGCTTGGCTGAATTCTGTTTATGATGGCGTCAGCTGTACCCTTTCACATTTCTATTGGTCATTTGATGTCTTCCTTAAAAACGTCGTCCCGGCCGACTTTACTTACGTGAGCGGCTACTATGTTTTCTCTAACACCGCCAAGTTCGACGATACGGTAAATACTGTCTTTGAATCTTTCTACGATACCGAAATCCTCGATTTCTACATCCAACTCGATTCCAATGGTTATATCTCCGTCATAAAAGCCTTCGGCGAGGATGCCGAAGAGGACTTGCTCGAAATCAAATTAACTAATTTCGCGACGACCGTAGTTCCAAGCGGTGCCACCTTGCCCGATGCGCCAAATGCCGACACGGTTAAAGAATATTGGCAATACAAAGGATGGTCCGGCCCGCAGGTCCACGTCTATCCAAAGACCATCGAAATAGTTCCTGATGCTTCCGCCACCAAGGACGGTGACACCTATGTCTTAGAGATCGAGAAGGGTCTCAAATACACCTATACCGTCACTTATGACGCTCCGGAAGGCGTTGAAGAAGCACGATGGATAAAAGAAAGCGAACTTACCTACGTTTCCAGCGACGAAAAGGTCGCGACCGTCGGTTTAGACAAGGACTATAATCGCGTTATCATGGCTGTCGCTGCCGGCGACTGCACCGTCTATATCCAAGGTAAAACCAACCCAGAAACCGGTCTTGCCGCCAAATCGAACGAAATCAAGATCCACGTCAACGGTCTAGCCGACATCGATATGACCGACGCCGTCTATGACATCACCTTCGACGCGAATTCCGAATTGGGCGCCGATCCGTTCGCTTCCAATTCGCTCAATTCCTCGCTCCCATTCTCCATCAAAGTCAATAAGGGCGTCAACGTCGTCACCGCTCCATCCAGAAGCGCTATCTTTGGTGGCAAGAAGACCTTGGTCATGAAGACCGGCGTCCAAGATACTTTGAACGAGACCTTCGATGGAGAGAGCACTTCCTCTGACGCCGTCTCTCTCTTCGATTTCGACGACCAGCAAGTCTCCGGCATCGGTTTCCACTATGGCTCGGTCTATGGCAATTCTTTCAAACCTGAGTATGTCAGCAAGGTCGCCATCGAAGCCAAAAACCCATCTCAGACTTGGGCCGAAGCCGAAGTCATCGATATCACCGACGAAGTTAAAGAAAACATCTCGAGCGATAACTTGCACCTCATTCAGAAAACCTTTGCCCCCGCTAGCCAAGTCAGAATCGTCATGCGTGGCTCGATGATCGGAGATAGCATGGAAATGAGCATGGACAAATTGGTCTTTGCCGCCAACGATAGCTGCAACGACCACTTCGTCGCCGATGCCACTCCGGTTACTTCCGTAACCATTTCAGAAAATAGCGGCGCCACTTCCGTGAGACTCGGCAAGACTTTGAGCTTCTCCGCTGGTATCTTGCCTAGCAACGCTACTTCCAAAGCAGTGGTTTGGAGCGTTTCCGACACCAATGTCGCCACCATCTCTTCCGATGGTATTCTCACCCCGGTTGCCGTAGGCACCGTAAAAGTCAAAGCTTCTTCTTATCATGGCGCGACCGCTACCCCTGTAGAATCGAACGAGATAACCATCACCGTTAAAGAAGCTGCCGCTGTTGCCGATGGCTTAAAAGGCACTTGGCTTGAAGATGACTATCCGACCGCCAACAGTTTTGTGATTGACGGTGAAAAAGTTAAGATCAAATTCGCTAATGGCGATGAAACCGAACTCGCTTTTGCCGATATCAACGATGATGGCTATGC
Organism: Alistipes shahii; assembly: GCA_963598795.1. Lineage (GTDB taxonomy): Bacteria > Bacillota_I > Bacilli_A > RFN20 > CAG-826 > UBA4951. Next base: position 114,554 of record CAVBUY010000002.1, on the reverse strand, counting down.
CGTCTTCGGTGAATATGCCGACAAGGTCACTGCTGGCTATTTCTTAGCCAAGGTTTCTTCTTCTGAAACTAACAAAGTTGAATACATCTACAACATCAAAGTAGGAGACAATGAGCATAAGGCCAATATCTATACTCAAAGCTCCACTCTCGCCAAGAAAGCCGAGAGCGTTACTTTGAAGGCTAGCAAGACCGAGATAAAGGTCGGCGCTAAGACCACTTTGTCCGCTGACTTCGGACCCAAGAATTGCTATAACGAGACTTGGTCTGTTACTTCTTCCAACGAAGATATCGTTTCCATTTCCAACGATAATGGTGTTGTTTCCGCCATCGGTGTCGCTGCTGGCACTGCCACTTTGACCCTCACTTCCGAATTCGGCCTAAAGAGCACCGTCGATATCACCGTAGCCGAACCTCAGAAGGTTACCGGTATCACCGTTACCTTAAGCGCTACTTCCGTCACTAAGGGAAGCAGCGTTACCGCGACTGCGGTAGTTGCCCCAGATAACGCTGACAACAAAGCCGTCACCTGGTCCACTTCCAATGAAGAAATAGCGACCGTCAATAGCAAAGGCGTCGTGACCACTTTGGCCACTGGCACGGTTGATATCATCGCCACTGCATCAGATGGTTCTGGAATCGTTGGCCAAGCAACGTTGACCATCACCGAAGCAACATCTTCTTTCGATGGAACCTATGTAGCCTCTGATACGACCGGGTATGGAAGCGAATTGGAAATCACTATTTCCGATTCGGGAAACACTTGCGAAGTATATGCCATTGATTCTTATGGATCAGGAACATTGGAAGGTACAATTACCAAAAAGAGTTCTAGTGGCAACGCTTATGTGTATGAAGGACAATTGGAGGATAGTTGTGCCGGCGGAAGCATTGAAGCCACTGTTACTATCGACTTTGACGCGATGACTGTGACCATTGAATCCACGGAAACCGACGACATGTTTATGTACGATTATTCTGAATTTAAAAATGCAACCATCACTAAGCAATAATTCCTAATCCATAAGCATTAGAAGAGCAGTTGGCCAACATCGGCCCTCTGCTCTTTTTTTCTTTATGTGAATACAATTTAGTTAACCAAAGTTAACAGGTTAACGAGGATAGTATTTATAAGCACCAATTTAATGCGGTGGTTATTCATTTTTTGCTTGTTAAAACATTAACCAAAAGATTATTCTTATGAAATGAGAAAGCCGAGCATTTATGACATTGCCAAACGAGTGAACGTCTCCAGCGCGACGGTTTCTTATGTTTTGAATGGCAAGGAGGGCAAAGCCTCGGAAGCCACGAGAAAGCGCATTTATAAGGCAATGGCCGAATTGGGATATACCCGCGATCATGCGGCGGTATCTCTATCAACCGGAAAGAGCTATTTGATTGGCGTTGCCCTTCCTCTTAACGCTAACAGCGAGGCTTTTTTCAACAACCCTTTCTATGGTGAATTCTTGGGTGCCTTCGAAAGCGTCCTTCAAGAGAAAGGCTATGACGTTATCATGTGCTCGAACCAAACGGCATCAGGGTTTGAGCATTGGTATAAATCCCGTGGATTGGATGGCATCGTTGTGTTGGGCTCATTGTCCAAGGATATCGAAAAAGCATTGGTCGATATGAATGCTCCGACTGTTTTGGTTGATGTTTACGAAGACTATTCCGCCCCACTTCCTAATATCCGCATCGATGATGAAAAAGGGGAATATCTAGCCGTTCGTCACCTCATTGAATTAGGCCATGAAAAGATAGGCTTCCTTGGGGGATTGAGCACCTCATTCCTTAACCACGAACGTTATTTGGGATATGAGAAAGCCTTAAAGGAATCCAATCTCCCCATAGATAAAGATATCGTCTTTCACACCTTGACCAGTTTAGATGGCGGTTATTCCGTTGGCGACGCTATCAAAGAAAAATTAGATAAGATGACCGCGATTGTGGTGGATGCCGATATCGTCGCCATCGGTTTGATCAGACGTTTGTTGGAATTGGGAGTCGAATTGCCAAAGAAATTGTCGGTTATCGGTTTCGACGATATTCAGCCGGCCCAATATATTCACCCAACCTTGACTACCGTCCATCAAGACATTCGTGAGAAAGGCATTTTGAGCGCCAAGACGATCCTTGACGAGATCGAAAATAAATCCAGCAGCAAGAAAACATATGTTATCGAGTCGAGTATTTTGGTAAGACAAAGCACCTCGAAACTTAAGTAAGAATAATATCTCATCTTCCTTGGACATTTTTTGATTCAATGATTTTTTGATACATTTTATCGATGGGTTAAGCGGTTAACTTTCTTCTTTACAAAGATGTGTGGCGGTGAAATAATTTAGACAACCAGACATACAAAAGAGAAAAGCCATGAAAGAAAAAAATCTTTTGACGACCATGAAGAAAGCTTCTGCTTTCGTCCTTTTCGGTCTCATCGCTTCTTTGGCTTGCGGCTGCAATGACGATGTGTCTTCGTCTGACGATTCTAGTTCGTCCACTACCAACGATCATTACGATGCCGAAGCCTTTATCACCCCGACTAATGAAGTAAACACCACCAAACTGGTGACTTACGATGGACCTGCTCTCTTAGAAAGCTCCAAAACAGTAAGCGTCAAGGTCAACGACGTTGATTTATTCGTTTATGAGACACGCGTCAATCATGGCCGTGTCTTTTCTTGGGCTGCCCCAACGACCATGACCCAAGCCGTCATCTTCGATTTTGAAGGCACTGTTCATTTGGACGTTACCATCTTAGAAACGACTATTAGCAGCGCCATTCTCCGTCCAAGCGTTTATGGCATTGCCCCAAGTTTTACGGAACATACCATTTCCTTCGATTTGACTCATAGCGGAAACTACGTCCTCGAATATAACGATAACAGCGATTCGGCTATCCAAATCTTCGCAAATCCAATCGAGAAAGACCCAATTACTAAAGAAGAAGCCGATAAAGACGACAATATCATCTATGTCGGTCCTGGCATTTATGACGCCGGCGTTTTCCCGATAAAGGACAACACGACCATCTATTTGGCCGGTGGAGCTTATGTTTATGGCCAATTCTCCGCCGAAGCGGTCAAGAACGTCACCATCCGCGGGAGAGGCATCGTTTCCGGCAGCATCTATAGCAGAAACAGTTCAAACGAATATACCATCCCAGTCGTTATGAGAAGCGTAAGCAATCTCACTATCGAAGACATAGCTTTCTTCGATCCGGCCGGATGGGCTTTGCATCTTTGGAAATGCCAATCGGTCAAAGTTAACAACGTCAAGATCATCACCGCCAGAAGCAATGGCGATGGTATCTCTGTCCAAAGCTGCTCGGACGTGGAAGTAAGCGGCGGATATGTCCGCACTTGGGATGACTCTTTGGTCGTTAAGAACAGCGATATGGGCTCTACCAGCAACATAAATATCCATGACGTCGTGGTTTGGACGGATCTTGCCCAATCCATGGAAGTCGGATATGAGACATATGGTCCGACGATGGATAATATCAAATTCGAAAACATCATCGTCGTTCATGCTAAACATAAAGCCGTCATTTCCCTCCATAATTGCGATCAAGCCAAGATCACCAACGTCACATATTAGAACATAACCGTAGAAGACGCCGAATGTTTGGGAGACGATCGCAATGATGGCGAAAACGATTTCTTGTTCGATTTCACCATTGCTTATAATGCCGAATGGACCAAGAGCGGCGATAAGCGCGGCTCAGTCGACGGCATCCATGTCGAGAATGTTAAGGTTTATGAAATGGCCGATACCGTCACAGCCAGAATCCGTGGAGAAGACGAAACCAGTTCTTTTAAAAACGTCGAAATCAAAGGATTGGAAATCGAAGGTAATCAGATTACCTCCGCTTCTCAGATCGGCTTAGCAAGCAACGAATACGTGAGTGGTTTGACTTTCTCAAAAATGGATAAAGTGCATGGAGCGTATGTCACTTTGCCCTATAAATCCAATTTGACTGACAAAAACGTTAATAAAACCGAAATCGACTCCATATCTCAAGAAGGGTTAATCGTTCCAAAATTCGCTTATTACACCGGTGAGCCTAGCTTCATCGGCGTAAAAGCTTCGGTTGGAGGAACGGCTACCGCCACCCATGGCGCCGGTACCAAAACCACCACGCCGGGCGATGATGGAAGTGGCGAATTCATTAGTGAAGGCAGCCAAGCCAACTATGCCTTTGATGGCGATAAAACAACCAAATATATTTCTGGCGAATGGAAAAACGAGGATAACGAATTCGCGACATTGACTTTGGATTTCGATTCTGTGACCAATGTCGGCGTCATCCGCTTGTTCGGTGACCAAGACAACGAATATAGCCTTACATATAGCGTCCAGATTTGGGCTAGGAAAAAGAAATCCGGTACGACTGAAATAAGCGATAAATACACTCGTTTGGTCACGACCAAGAGTTATACGATGTCCCCATCTAACGGCAATGTCGTAGATATTAACCTTCCGACTCAGGATTTTGGAGGCATTCAACTCCGTTTCGTCAGAACCGAAGGCTTACGCGCCCCGAAGCATTACATTGTCAGCGAAGTCGAATTTTACCCGCCTTCTCTGACTTACATGAAGTCGATCGTGGATTCCACTGAGCATAACGACGTCTATCCGGTTGGCAACGTTGTTGACGGCGAGCCAAGCGGGACCAGCTACTACGAGAGCAAGTCTCTCCCCGCTCACATCGTGATTGATTTGGGAGACGTTTATAAATTGGAAAAGGTGGTTCTTTGCTTGCCTCCGATCCTAACTTGGACGGCTCGTACCCAAAACATCGAGATTTTGGTAAGCGACAGCAACCTCGAATATAACGCCTCAAGCACGACTTTCACGACCGTTAAAGAAAAAGCCGATTATCTCTTCGATCCTCAGACCGGCAATCGCGTTCTCATCGATATGGGCAACGTTAGCTGCCGATTCCTGAAAATAGTCGTTTACTCCAACGACAACGCCGGAGGATATGGCGCGCAGATATCCGAAATCAGCGCTTATGGAGTGAAATAAAAATGATTAAAAACTTTCAGAAAGGAAAACATTATGAAAGGTAAAAAAATCTTGTGGGTCATGTTGCCGCTTGCTGCCAGCTTGATTATGGCTGGTTGCAACGACGATGATTCCTCCACATCCAGCAAAGGTGGGGACGACACTTCTTCTATAGCCCCATCTTCATCCTCATCCGATCCGGGCAGCTCGTCTTCGAGTATCCCGACTCCGACCCCAACAGACCCAGTCCAACATAGAGACGGACTGACTAAGACGTTGGGGGATGGCGCCATCACTCGCGAATATGATGAGCGTTTTGACGCAATCGTCGAGGATTTCTCCGGCGAATCCATCAATGGCGTTTCCGATGGCGTTTTGCATAAAGGCATATTGAGGGAAGTTGTCGATAGCAAATTGACGAGCTTCCAAAATAGCCCGGACGCCGCCATTTATAAGATGGCCAGCAGCGCCTTCGATGGCGATAAGACCCTCTTAGGACAATCCGTCGTCAATTTCAAAATGCGCGTGATCGAAGGAAAATTAGCCCTCAAGGATTTGATTTTCGCTATTCGTCCAAGCGACGATAACAGCGCTCACGTTTATCCAATCGCTTTGGATAAGGCCGTCGATGGAGATCAAGAAGCCCTTCCGGAACTCACTGACGAATTCCAGACTTTGTCAATTTCCATTTCCGAATCAATCGGCGATGAAAACACATTATTCCCGGATACCCAATTGAAGGTTCTCGAATCCGCTTTGGGCATGCACCTTTATGTAAAGGCCGACGCTGATGTCTCAGCCGTTATCGAAATCGCTGAGGTTTCTTATAGCAAAGGCGATTCCACAGTCGTCATAGATGATTTTGCCCGCGATAAGATCGGTGGAAATCCCAACGTTTATTGGGGTCCGACTGATTGCGCTGACGCCGTTTTGGTCCGCAAAGGTATCGAAATCTCGGATGGCAAAAAATACACAACTCCGACATTAAGCGAAAAGCAAAGAGCCTATTCCCACGTCGTTTTCGATGTTTTGGGCGATATGAGCGGCGCTTCTATCGAGGTGGCTTATGACAATGAGACGAAGAAGGAATTGCCTTTCGCTGATCTTAAAGCCAAAACCGATAAGGCTGTCGTTAATGCCGTTGATGGCGCCTATGCGCCTTTGGCTATCGATCTTTCTATCTTCAAAGCCGCGGACAATGTCAACATCAAGACCATCACCATAAAAAACGATGGCAAGAACGAATTGAATATTGCCAATGTCTTCATGACGGACTTTGAAGAGCCACAGCTCGATAAGAAATACCCTCATTTGAATACCGCGAATGCCGTCACTTTTGATAACTTCAATCGTGACTTTGCTTCCTTAGATGACAATTGGGACGCTTCCGCTGCCGATGAAAGAAACATCAAGGCTGGCATCAATGGCTTTATTTCTTATTCCAATGGCGCAAATATCTCGACCAGCAATGGCGCGTTGCATTTGCCTGCTACCGATAATTATGACGAGGTTACTATTGGCTCCACTCACGTTCTAAGCGGCGCTCAATATCTGGTCTTTGCCATCACTGGCGAAGAAGGCTATGACTTGTCCAGTTTCCGTTTCGAACTTGGTTCAGGCGCACAAGCTGTTTGGTTTAACTCCGCATTGGCTATGGAAGGCGTTAAGACCTATGGCGACGAAAACATCCAAAGCCCTTATAAGGACGCCAATGGCTATACCTGGTATGTCGTCGATTTAAGCTTGCACAACTTGGTGGCTAAAGATCTTATCAATATCTATTACACAGGCGCTAAGGCCATATCTATTGATTCCATCTTCTACGCTAACTCCTTCAGCGCGGAAAAGGTCGTCTCCGGTTGGGCTGATTCCGCCGCCGAACACGATATGACCGCTTATTTCTATGCCGGCAACTGTGGTCCAGCTTTTGATGGCGATTACCTTGGATTCACCGTTCAAGGCGATGGCACCAACGCTACCTTAAAGTCTCTCCGCTTCCAGCAGAATGGCAAGACTTTATGGCCGAAAGATAACGCCATCACCATCTATGATGAGAATGGATCTAAGGTTTCTGCAGACACCGTTATCCCGGCCGAAGCAACCACTTACTATGCCGATTTGAGTGTTTTCCCGACCGAAGGTGATGGTTGGATGCATATTCACTCCGGCGATGCCGAACTGGGCGGTGGCACCATCAAGTTCATCGAATTCTTCAAAGCCAGCTCAGGCTATATGTATGATGGCATGGGCGCGAAAGACGTTGAAAGCGACGCTGGATACAACTACGTTGGTGGATGGGATGTAACTTCCAACGTCGACAGAATTTATGTCGATGTCTCTTCTAGCGACGGTTCATCCGATTTATATCAATTCAGGATCTCAAAGAATAGCGAACAGGAAGCTATTTGGGCCAAAGACGTTGCTGGGTTTATCAAAAACGTTGATGGTACAGCCGTTGATCTATCCGCTATGCTTACTTCCGCAGCCAAAACGATCGTTATTGATTTGAAGGCCGCCGGTATTAACTTCGTAAAAGGTGATGTTCTCCACTTCCATAATTCTCAAACTCATGCTTGGAAACTTTCTTTGGGAGCCTCCAAGGTTCTTGCCAAAGAATATCCTTACGAAAACGGCGTAGCCAACTACAACCAGGCTTGGGAGACCGTTACTCCAGCCGAATAGATCTTTAGCCTTAAAGATTGAAGTTATACTTAAAAAAGGGGGAAGGACACCCTTCCCCCTGATTTATAAGGGGCAGTTTTATGAAAAAGAACCACAGTTTAAAAATTTTATCAGCGTTAGCCTGCGTTTTATTGGCTTCCTGTGATGGCGGAGGCGATGGCGATAAGATTGTTTTGAAAATAGGTTTTTGGCCGGAAAGCGCCTCTAAGCAAGATGTGGCGATGTATGAGGTCTGGGCCAAGCGTTTCGAAGACGAAAACCCTCAATATAAGATCAAAGGCATGCCATATACCTATAGCACCGAGACCGTTGGGCAAAAGGCCAGTACCGGCAGCCTTCCGGATGTTTGGCAGACATGGTTTACCGAGCCAGAGAAATTGATGGATAAGAAAATCATCCGTTCAATCACCACTCAGCTAAGAGCCTTGGGTTGGGATCAAAAGATGGATGACGAGATGAAAGAATCTTTGACTTTTGACAATGAAATCTATGGCATTCCACGCGATGGCTATGGATTGGGATTATTGATAAATAAGAAAATTTTGGGCGACAATGGCTTATTGCCGGAAAATGCCGACCATACTTATAACATTTTCAAATCTGACGGCACCCCGGCTTATCCGACTACTTGGGAGCAGGTTTATGAATATGGAAATACCATCGTAAATGAGAATGAAGACTCCGCCAAAGGCTTTTTGATGTATAGCGCCAACAAGAACGGCGGTTGGGTTTTTTCCAACATCGCTTGGAATTTTGGGGCCGAATTGGAAGTTCAAGAAAGTGGCAAATGGAAAGCCAATCTCGATTGCGCGGGAGCCGTATCGGCGCTTGAATGGATCAAGAAGATGAAAGTCGACGGGATCATCCAAGATGCCGTAAGCTGCGTTTATAACGACTGGTATGCCAATATCGGCGAGAAGGTCGCTATGGCAGTCGTTGGAAGCGATGTCCTCCAGCAAGCCAAACTTCAAGGGGACGTTGACATGTCCGACTTGGCCTTTGTCCCGATGCCAACCGGAGATGGGACCCATCATTATTCCCTTTATGGCGGAACTCCATATGTTTTCACCAAGAACGTTTCCGACGAAAAAGTCGAAGGCATCCTTAAGTTTTTCGATTATATTGGCCGTTCCCCGTCCATTAGCGACAACAACATGAAAGCCAAGGAAGAAGGTTATGAAGTGGCTAAGAACAAGAATCAGCCAGTATTACCAACCATCATGCCTTGGAAGGACGCCGATTATTTGGCAAAAGCCAATGAATTAGAACAACGATATATTACGGTCGACATGACTGACTATTCTCCGTTCTTTTCTTCTATACAAAGCAACAAAAAAAGCGAAGAGCCATACGCGGCTCAGGAGATGTATGAAGCCTTGGATACCGCCCTCCAAAGCGTCTTTGCCAACCTAGAGAATGCCAATTGCAAAGCTTTGTTGCAAACCGCGTCTCAAACCCTTCAGAAAGAATTGGATAAGACTATCAATAAATAACCTTATTTATGAAAAGGAAAGGCAACCTAAAACGAAAAAAGAATTGGAAGGCTTCTTTAAAAAAGAACCTTATCGGCTGGGCCTTTATGATTGTCCCTCTCGTTTTGTTTGCCTTTTTCGTTTGGTATCCGATGATAAGAAACGCCATATTGTCCTTTCAAGATGGCTATGACGATCCCCAATTCGTCGGTTTTGCCAACTTCAAAGCCATTTTTGAGGACCCTACGTTCTTAAGCGCTTTGAAAAACACCTTCTTATATATTTTATGGTCCTTGGCAATCGGCTATTTGGTGCCGGTAATCCTAGGTTTCCTATTAAGCGAAGTGATACATGCGAAAGGCTTATTCCGCATTATTTTGTATCTTCCGTGCATGATTAGCGGAATGGCCGTGGTCTTCTTGTTCAATTCTATGTACGGGGATTCCAGCAACGACTTATTCAATTGGATAATCACCAAATTTGGAGGTGAAGCCCATCCTTGGAAGGGATCCACTTCTTTGATTATCCCTTTGATAGTGCTAGCCATGACTTGGAAGGGGGCCGGAAGCACTGCGTTAATTTATTTAAGCGCCTTCCAATCCATCGACGATTCGATGTATGAAGCCGCTCGTATCGACGGAGCCAGTTCATGGCAGAGGTTTTGGCGCGTTACCATTCCCGCTTTGAGGGGGACGATGCTGACTTTGCTGGTTTTGCAGATTATCAGCGTTTTCCAAGTTTTTTATGAGCCTTTGATCATCGGCCCTAAAGGCGGTCCGCTAAATAGCTCGATGTCATTGATGCTTTTATCCTATCTATACGCTTTCGAAGATTTTGAATATGGAAAGAGCGCAGCCTGCGCCATGGTTTTGGCCGCCATTATCGTTGCCTTTACATTGGCTTACGCATGGTTAGATCGTTTCTTAAAAAAGAGGGAAGGCAAATGAAAAGGAAAGAAAAGAAGAAATATACCTTCCCACTTTTGAAGGACAAGCGCGGCGGATTCTTGAACTTCGCCGATTACCGTAGCCCATGGCATAAAGCGGGTTATGGAATGATTATCATATTCCTATGTATTTTCTCCTTCATGGCTCTTTTCCCCATCATTTATCTGTTTGCGAGCTCATTAAAGAGCCCTGGGGAAATTTATAGCGCCACCTACACGTTTTGGCCTAAAGTCTGGGACTGGAATAAGGTTGTTGAACTATGGCAAAAGATTGATTTCGGCCGTTATTACCTAAATACCTTCGTTTATGTTATCGGCGCGGTTATCTGCGCAGTCGTATTCAACAGTTTGCTTGCTTATGCAATAGCTATAATAAAACCGGTTGGCCACAAAATAATCGATAAATTGATTTTCTTGGGTTATATGATTCCGGCGGTATTAAACATCTTCCCGCTTATTAGGGAAATAAACGCCATCGGACTATTGCAGGCCGACAACGAATCTTACCTTATGTTCTTGTCGTTATGGCTAAGCTTTGGGGCCAATGCTTATTACTACACCTTATTCAAAGACTATTTCTCAAGGCTTCCCAAATCATTGATAGAAGCCGCCAGCATGGATGGAGCAAACCGCATGCAGATATTCGCTCGCGTCGTCCTTCCTTTGTCCAAACCGATCATCGGCATCGTCGCCATCTTCTCGATGACTGCCTCTTATAGCGACTTCTTGTTGCCATACCTCGTATTGCAGAACGACAAACTGAAGACGTTAATGGTCGGGATTTATGATATCGGAAACGCCGGAGACATATTAAAGCCTGAGGAATTCCTTATGTTATTGGTCTTATCCATCATTCCTCAAGTCATCATATTTCTCATCTTCCAACGTCAGATTATGGGCGTTGGAGCCAATAAAGGAAGCAAAGAATAAATTATGGGCAAAATACGTAACAGATATTTGGAAGTGGAACCTTGGAGAGTGGTCGAAAAGGGATTCCATAAAGATCGCAACAAAGTCAGCGAATCCATTTTTTCCTTGGGAAACGAATATAGCGGAGTCCGTGGTTTCTTGGAAGAGGGCGTTTCTTTGCCAACCCTTATCGGCACTTACTATAATGGCATAATCGAATATTCGCCTACCGAGACCCCGAACGCTTATAAAGGTATAGCGAAAAGAAGCCATTTCACCATCAATTCCCCGAATTATCTAAAATGCGAAATTGTCGCGGACGGGGAAAAATTGGACTTGGCAAATGCTGATATTTCGGATTTCGAAAGATCGCTGGATTTCAGAAACGGCTTGCTTAGACGTTCGTTCGTTTGGCACACCTCTTCAAAGAAAGAAATAAAAATCGTTTTCGAACGCTTATTGGGCATGAAATCGCCTGAATCCGCGGTCCAAAGGATAAGCTTTAAATCTGACGAAGAAGTTAAGATCAAACTATCTTTATCTATTGACGGAAGCATTCTCCATTGGAACGACCGTTGCTATTGGAATTTGGGTAGCTATATTAAAAACGAAGGCAAATATGGCCTTTTCATGAAAACTTTGACCACTCATCAATCCATAGTGACTTTGATGGATGTGGAATCCGCTTATGGGCCGTTAGCCAATGTTTGCGAGGATAAGACCATAACCTCGAAATATGAATTCGTTTTAGATAAAGGAAAAGAGACAGTCTTTACCCGCTATGTTGAGAATCTAATCGACAAGCATAGCGACGAAAATGGCGAAGAAATGATTAAAGAAGCCATTAAAAAACTATCGGTTCTCAAAGAAAAAGGCTTTGAAGGGCTTTTAAAAGAAAATGAAGGATTCTTTGCGGAGCGCATAAAAGAAAGCGATATAGAGATAGACGGAGATGAAGACGATCAGCAGGGCGTCCGTTTTTGCTTGTTTAACCTCCAACAGGCTTATAACGGACTAGCCCCGGACAATAACATAGGCGCCAAAGGACTAACGGGCGAAGCTTATAGCGGTCATGCCTTTTGGGATAGCGAGACATATTGTTTGCCTTATTATCTTTTCACCAATCAAAAAGCGGCCAAAGATTTGCTGTTGTTCAGATTCAATACCTTAGATAAAGCCAAAGAAAGGGCAAAGGAATTGGATTGCGAAGGCGCTTGTTTTCCGATCGCCACCAGAAATGGGGAAGAAGCTTGCACCCTTTGGCAACACGCTTCTACCCAAATCCAGCCTACGACCGCCGTCGCGTATGCCATCTTCCATTACATGAACCTTTATTCCGATTGGGATTTCATGAATCACTATGGATTGAAGATGTTGCTTGAAATCGACAAATTTTTGCTGACTCGTGGGCAATGGAATCAAACTCATGAACATTTCGGCTATTACGGAGTTATGGGTCCGGACGAATTCGAGGTCATGGTCAACCACAATATGTACACCAACATCATGGCCAAGAAGACGTTCGAATATACTTTGAGAGTCCTTGATGATTATCGGGTCCGCAAAGACGAAATCATGCGGGAAGTCGGTTTCGATTATAAAAAAATCGACGAGATGAAAGAAAAAATGGAAAAAATGCTGATTCTTTATAACAACGAAACGAAATTATATGAACAGCATCAAGGCTTTTACGATCTTCCACATATCGACGTAGATAAGATTCCCGTCACGGATTTCCCACTATACAACAATTGGTCATATGATCGCATTTATCGAAACGACATGATCAAACAACCGGATGTCTTAATGTTCATTTTCCTTTACGCTCAAGATTATTCGTTGGATGTCAAAAAGGCCAACTATGAATATTATGAGCCACGTTGCATTCACGAATCTTCCTTGTCTCCCAGCGTTCATAGCATCATCGCCCAAGAATTGGGCAAAGAGCAAGAAGCTTTGAAATTCTTTGGTTTTGCCACCCGTTTGGATTTGGACGATTATAACCGCAACACTTCCGAAGGCCTTCATATGACCAGCATAGCGGCCGCCTGGATGAATATCGTTTATGGTTATCTCGGTTTAAGAAGCGATCGCGAAGAATTGCTAATAAATCCCACCTTGCCAAGCAAATGGAAACATTATTCCGTCAAGCTCAATTATCGCCATAGTCATTTGCGCATTGACGTTTATCCAGATTCTATTCAGATCGATCTAAAAGGCGAGCCGGTGGAAATTGTCGTTTATGGCAAAAAGACTTTGATTTCAGGATGTGTGGAGATTAAACGATGAGCGATTCGCTAAGCGTTCTTGAATTCAACAAATTAAGCCGTGTTGAAGAAGGGAATCGTTTTCTTATTGGAAACGGACACTTGGGTTATCGCGGGGTTTTGGAAGAAGAAGGAAAATCCTCCATGAAAGGTTTTAACCTCGTAGGGGTTTACGATAGGAGGGGCGATAAATGGAGAGAATCCATCAATTTGCCAGATCCGATTTCTTTTAAGACTTTCATCGGTTCTAAAGAAGAAACCGTCAATACGACCGAGCCTTTGTCTCATGAATTGACGCTGCATCTAAATGAGGCGATTTTGGTAAGACGGAGCGAATTTCCGTCTTATGTAATAAAAACCGAACGTTTTCTTTCTAAAAGCAAAGACAATCTCTTGTCTTCTTTTATTGAGATTGAAGCGAAAAAAGAGGGCGAATACCGATTCGTTTTCGGCCTCGATTTGGATATTTACGAAATCAACGGGCCCCATTTTGTTCTAAAAAACGTCAGAGAAGAGTCCAATTGCTTGGTGTTCGAGGGAAAAACAAACGAAGGCAAAACATTGTATGAGGCCGTGAATTATTCTTTTTCCAAAGGCAAGGCAACATTAAGAAACGGGCTTTATGAAATCGACTTAAAGCTTAAAAAAGGCGAGAAATTCGAGCTTCGTATTTTCTCCTTAATTTTCGAAAAGGAAGCTAATTTTTCCAAAGAGATGGAAAAGCTTATTAAAAGCGGATACCAAAAGGAAAAAGAAGCGCATATAAACGCTTTTTCGTCGTTATATAACCAAGCGAAAATTTCTCTTTCAGGGGATAAAGATGGGGAAGCCGAACTTTGTTACTCAATATATGAATTATTGATTTTGGGAGATAAAAACAGAGCCAGGAGCATTCCGGCTCGCGGAGTTTCCGGGCAAACATACAAAGGAGCCATTTTCTGGGACACCGAGATATTCTTGCTGCCGTTTTTTGCTTTAAATGAGCCTGAGGTTGCCCGCAATTTGATTTTATATAGGATAAATACTTTAGAAGGCGCAAAGGCGAAAGCCAAAGAATTCGGTTACGAAGGAGCCTTTTATTCTTGGGAAAGCCAAGATGACGGATCGGAAGCTTGTTCGAAATATAATGTAACCGACTATAAAACCGGCAAGCCCATCCGCACCTATTTCAACGAAAAGCAAATACATATCAGCGCGGATATCCCTTACGCTATCGAAAATTACATTAAGATCACTGGCGATGAATCGATATTGCATGAAGGGGCTTTGAATGTATTGGTTGAATGTTCTTTGTTTTTCCTAAGCTACGCCAAAAAGAGAAAAGACGGCCTTTATCACATCGATGACGTAATCGGCCCCGATGAATATCACGAAAGAGTCAACGACAACGCATTCACCAACTATATGGTGGCTCACATAATAAGATTCACCATCGATTCATTAAAAAGAAACTCGTCATTAATAAACGATTCCGAAATGATAATTTCTAAACTCGAAGAATTCGTTTCTGGCATTTATTTGCCTAAGCCGAACGAAAATGGCGTCATCGAACAATTCGAAGGATATTTCAAAAAAGAAGATTGTTCTTTAGAGACTTTGAAAGGTCGCATAAAAGACCCCAAACAATATTGGGGCGGCAAGGATGGGCCAGCTAGCGAAACCCAAATAATTAAACAAGCGGACGTGGTGGCCTTATTGGCATTATTAAGCGACGAATTCCCATTATCGGTTAAAAAAGCCAACTATGATTATTACTTGCCACGCACAGAACATGGATCAAGTTTGTCTAGCGCCATGTATTCGCTGCTTGCCGTTACAATAGGCGATAGAGAATATGCTTATTCGATGTTTAGAAAAAGCGCATCCATCGATTTATATGGCCCTCAAAAATTATATGCCGGTGGGATTTATATCGGAGGGACGCATCCTGCTAGCGCCGGCGGAGCATATATGTCGGCAACATATGGGTTCAGCGGTTTAAAAATCGACAAGGAAGGCAATGTGTCATGCTCGAATCGGTTGCCAAAAGAAATTGAATCGATGTGTTATAAAATAAAAGTTAAGAATAAAACCTACAAGGTTTGCATAAATAAAAAAGAAGCCAAGGTGGAGGAAACAAATAATGATTAAAGGAATTATCTTCGATTTGGATGGCGTTATCATCTCTACTGACGATTTTCATTACGCCGCTTGGAAGAAGATGGCCGATGATGAGGGCATATATTTTGATGAAGAAATAAACAATCGCCTTCGCGGCGTTTCTCGCATGGATTCATTGAATATCATTTTGGAGAAAGCCGACAAAAAATATTCAAAAGAAGAAAAAGAAGCGCTTTGCGACAAGAAAAACGATATTTATCGCCACTTGTTAGAGTCTTTAAAGCCCAGCGACGTCGATAAAGATGTCTTATCGAGCTTAAAGGCTTTGAGAGAAAAAGGAATCAAGCTGGCTTTAGGAAGCGGAAGCAAGAATGCCCCATTCATCTTGGAAAAAATCGGTTTGAAAGATTTCTTCGACGTTATGGTGGATGGTAGCATGATCGTAAATTCCAAGCCAAACCCCGAAGTCTTTTTGCTAGCGGCTCAAAAGTTGGGTTTGGATCCGAGCGATTGCGGCGTTGTGGAGGATGCCGACGCTGGTGTAGAAGCCGCCAAAGCCGGTGGTTTCACCTCTTTTGGAATCGGCTTTGCTTCAAATAGCAAATTCACTGACCACCCCATAAAAAAGCTCAGCGATTTGCTCAAATACGTCGATGACGGCCCTCGTTTGAGAATAGAGTCTTTATATAAAACATATCCTAACGGCGTTACGGCCATCAAGGATTTCAATCTCGATATTTACGATGAGGAATTCGTCGTTTTCGTCGGTCCTTCTGGATGTGGCAAAAGCACGGTGTTAAGAATGATCGGCGGTCTTGAGGACGTTACCAATGGTTCTATCTTTTTAGATGATAAAGACATCACTGACGAAGAAGCCAAAAACCGCAATATAGCCATGGTTTTCCAGAACTACGCCCTCTATCCTCACCTTAGCGTTTTCAAAAATATTGCCTTCCCTCTCGAAGTGGAAAAGATCCCCTTCAAGCATTTCTTTGATTTCAAATACCGCAAAAACCGCAAAAAAGAAATCAAAGAGAAAGTAAACGCCGCGGCCGAGAAGATAGGCTTAACGGAATATTTGGATAGAAAGCCAGCCAATTTGTCAGGTGGGCAAAGGCAGAGAGTCGCCTTGGGACGCGCAATCGTGCGTGATCCGGAAGTCTTCCTTTTGGATGAGCCTCTTTCTAATTTGGATGCCAAAATGCGCGTTGCGATGCGTAGTGAAATAACTCGTTTGCACGATAGGCTTAAAACGATCTTTATCTATGTTACGCACGATCAAGTCGAAGCTATGACAATGGGTAGCAAAATCGTCGTTTTGAAAGATGGAATCATTCAGCAAATCGGTTCCCCGGAAGATGTTTTTCTAAATCCGAAAAATCAATTCGTGGCCGGTTTTATCGGAACACCTCAGATGAATTTCTTCGAGGCTAAGGTCACTAAGAAAAAAGGTAAATATTATGCAAACTTCTTAGATGGCAAAGAGTTGGAACTACCCAAAGAACGCATGAAAGGCTTCAACGAAGAATATTTAGGTTTGAACGTAATAATGGGAATCCGTCCGAGAGCCATTTCCGTCGAAGGCGATCTGCGTTACGTTGAGCAAAACATCAAAGCCAAAATCAATATGCTTGAGCAACTCGGCGAAGAAACATTGGTTTATGCCTTTGTTAACGGCAAAGATGAAGATTTGATTATATCGACCGAAGGCTTAGGGCGATTCAAGAAAGGCGCGGAAATCGGAATTTCCTTCCGTGTAGATAACGTATGCTTCTTTTCAAAAGAAAACGGCGATTCCTTGCTTTGCTGATGTCAACGATTGCTTTGACTCTCTCTGGATGCGACTCTGTGTTTTCTTCCAGCAACGACAGTTCCTCTCAAAACGGAAGTCAATCCGCCTCGGATTCCTCTTCCGATGTTTCATATTCTCGGGACGAAAACGGCTATAAGGATTTTGACCATAGCTATTTCGCTCCCAATAACGACCCATCCGATACAAAAGAAACGAATAAGGTTAAATTTTCAGATTATGTTGAGGGAATGGAACTTTATCCGAATATGAGATTGTTTGTTTCCGGGGAATCCGTGCCGGTTTATAAAGTCAATATCAACGAAAATCGAATTTGGAAGGCTGATGCCGGTATTCGCGTAATGTCTGCTTATTCCATTATTGCCATCAAAGGCAAGGTAAAGCTCTTTTTGCAATGCAACTTCAACCCTTTGGAAGATGTGACCATAAGGCCATTAGGAAAGAATATCCCTTATCAAATAGATAAAGCGAGATGGGTCATATCGTTTGACATCGATAGCCCAGGACAATATCTAATCGAAACAAGGCAAAGGACTTTGCATCTTTTCGTTAACGAGATAAAAGAAGAAGATACGGCA
The DNA here is from genome assembly GCA_963598795.1 of Alistipes shahii. Taxonomy (GTDB): domain Bacteria; phylum Bacillota_I; class Bacilli_A; order RFN20; family CAG-826; genus UBA4951. The sequence goes on along the minus strand of CAVBUY010000002.1, from coordinate 96,781 downwards.
GGCAAAATCGTTTTCAAAAGAGGAATTCATACCAAGGACAACGATTCGAGAATAAATAGCAACAACGAGATCGTCGTTTATTCCAATGAGCATATTTATTTGGAAGACGGAGCGGTTGTAAGAGCCAAATTCTCCGCTCATAACGCCTCCAATTTCTCAATAAAAGGGCCTGGTGTCATCGATGGATCGATCTTTCCGAGAAATCCAAACGAAGGGACTGCCTTAATTCCGTTAGACTTTAATTTCTGCAGCAATTTCGTCCTTGAGGACTTTTCCATCATGGATCCGGCTGGTTGGGCTTATAACATTTATTTCGGCAATGGGGTCACCATTAGAAACACAAAGACGATATCCAGCCGCAGCAACGGAGATGGAATATCCATCCAAAGCTGCAAAAACGTAAATGTCGAAGGCTGTTTCCTCCGCACATGGGACGATTCCTTGGTCGTTAAGAATTACGTTGATTATCGAAATGGGGCCGAAGGCGTCACTTCGGGAATCCATTTCTCTGATTGCTTAATCGTCACAGACCTTGCTCAGTGCATGGAAATCGGTTATGAAACCATTGGCGAAAAGATGGAGGACATCTCCTTTTCAAACATCACCGTTTTGCACGCTTTCCATAAACCGGTCATGAGCATTCATAACGGCAATAACGCCAAAATTAGGAACGTCCGTTATGAAAATATAACGGTGGAAGACGCCTCAATGGGAAAAGGCGACGGAAATCCTTATCTATTTGATTTCGACGTATCATATAGTCCCACTTGGAGCGACAATCACAAAAAGACGGCCTTAGGGGACATAGACGGCGTTGACGTTTCAAATGTCTTGGTGCTTTCGGGATACGAAAACCCCAAAGTCAAAGTGACCGGATCGATGGAGACCAGAGACGGTTACGTTAAAGAAGCCCATTATGTAAAAAACGTCCATTTCAAGAACATTTCCATTATGGGCAAAGCGATTGACGAATCATATGTTGGCTATATCAATTCATACGCCGAGGGAATAACGTTTGAAAACTCAAAAGAGGCAACAGGCGCAAGCTATGCCAAACCCGATATTTCCAATTACGGAAATAACATTGAACGAGTCAGATAAAGTCAATATCGGAACGATTTTAAAAAAGGCGGAATTTTCTTCTGCGCTTTTCGCTAATTGATTTCTTCTACTGCGACTTCCTTTTCTTCGACTTTCGTTTCTATTTGATAACCGCATTTTTTCTTCCATCTGCCGATGAAAAACATAGCGATGGAAACGCACATCCCCACTCCCCAGCCAATAGGCCAAGCGAAGAATATGCCTTCATATCCGAAATATTTTCCGAGTATCAAAGCGGATACGACCCTTAATACCAAATCCACGGATGTTCCCAAAGTGAATCCAAGCATGTCTTTCGCGCCTTTCAAAATACCGTCCAATGGCATTTTTATGACCAAGAAAACCATGAATGGAACGACGCATAATATGAATTGCTTTCCAGCATTTATGATCGTGTCTATGTCGCCTTCAGCATCGCTATTTAAAAACACTCTTACCCAAAATTCCCTAAACGGCAATATGCCGGCCATAGCTATTAAGCAAAAAGCGGCCGATAGAATCAAAGTCGAATAATAGCCTTTCATGATTCTGTCGTATTTTTTGGCACCGACGTTTTGGGAAACATAGTTTGATAAGGCGTTGCATAAAACCGTGAATATATTGATGGCCATATAGCAAATCTTGTAGCTGGCACTATATCCTCCGGCTACGCTATTTCCGCCGATATTGGTCAAAATCGAAGTGATAAGCACTCCTCCAATGGAAATGAAGCAACCTTGCAATATCGAAGGCGCGGCGACGCCGATAATCGATTTCAATATGCCTTTGTCGAATTTTTCCGTTTTCTCCGGTTCGAACTTGTTTATGCATTTAAAAAGAACGACAACCGACAATATTCCGGCTATGGCCTCGGAGATTATGGTGCCTAAAGCCAAACCCGCGCTCCCCATCTTTATGGGCACAACGAACAAGATGTCCAAACCGATGTTCAAAACGGTGGAGAAAATCAAAAAATACAAAGGGGTTTTGGAATTACCGAAAGCCTGAAACATGTACATCGAGTAGTTATACAAAAACAAAAATATGACGCCGGCTATATAAATGAGCATGTAGGAGTTGGCCTCGTTATAGCATCCGGGGTTCTCTTCTTTGCCAACCATAGCGCCTAACAAAGGGGAAATGATGGCGAATCCTATGGCGGTTACCACCAAAGCTAAAACGATAGTGGATATCAAACCGACATAAGCAGTCTTTTTGAGATTTTTCATGTCTTTGGCCCCAAAATGGTTGGCGGCGATAACCCCGCACCCAACCCCAAAGCCAACGGCTATATCCAAAAAGACGACGGTAATCGGGTAAACGATTCCAACGGCATTGAAACTGTCCAAATTGGCGATGAAGTGGCCGGCAATGAAGTTGTCGGCGAGGTTATAAAGCTGCTGCAAGGTGGCAGACAACACCAAAGGGATGGAGAACAACAATATGATTTTGAAGGGGTTCCCCACTGTCATGTCTTTCGATTTCATAAAAAATGAGCCTAGTTTCCAAAAACGTTTGAAAGCATAGGCTCATATTATGAGAATGACTGTTGTAAGCGTTTACACAGTTTGATTATTCGATTGTCCCATTTCTTTCTTTTTCATGTTTTTTAATTCCATATAGATAAATATTGCAGCGAATATCAAAGAGATGGCATCGCTTATCGGAGCGGCATAAAGAATGCCTAACATCCCGAGCCCATAAGGCAAGGCGATGGTCAAAGGAACGAAGCAGATAACGTCCCTGATCAATGAAAGCAAAGTGGCTTTAAACGGAGAGGAAACGGATTGGAGGAAGATGGAAGAAGCTTTTTGGACGCAAGTGATGGGTATCAACATCAAATAAATGCGGACGGTATATTCCCCGAATTCCATATATGTGTCCACATTGCTTGTGTTAGCCCCAAATATCGAAACGATTTGAGCGGGGATGATTTGGAATATTATTAAGGCTATAGCCCCAACTATAAATGACGAGGTCAATATTATTACTAAACCTTTTCTCACCCTCGAAAATAATTTGGCCCCATAGTTGTAGCCGATTATCGGCTGGGCACCGGCCGCTATTCCAACGGCGATGTTAATCACTATCGAGAAGACTTTCATAACCACGCCAACGATGGCTTGGGGGTCGTTGATTCCATATTTGGAGTTAGCACCCCACTTGGCAATGGTGTTCATCGACACAATTGAGATGATAACGATGCTAATTTGGGTTAGCCAAGATGAAAAGCCGAGCTTTATAGTGGATAAAAAGCCATCTTTGGAAGGAACTAAATCCTTCAATTTCAAACGGAACGTCTTGGTGAAAAAGAAATAAACGAAACTGATGATAAAGGAAACGATTTGGCCGATTATGGTAGCTAGAGCCGCGCCGGTTAAGCCCATATTCCAAACCAATATCATCAAGGCGTCCAAAACGATATTCGTTACTGCGCCAGCCACCATCGATATCATGGCTATTTTAGGAGCTCCGTCCGCCCTTATTATCGAATTCATGGTGGTCATCATGATATAAGCCGGAAAGCCCAAGACGATGATAAAGCCATATTCACGGGCCTTTTCCGCCGCCTCGATAGTTTTAGCCCCGAACAAAGAAAGCAATTGGTCTAACAAAGGAAGGCAAATCGCATAAAAAACCAAGGAGATGACAAAGGACAAAAACAAAGCCCCTCCGGCAGTCTTGTCGATTTTGTCTTTCTTTCCTTCTCCCAAGCATATGGACATATATGCCGCCGCGCCGTCTCCGAGCATCAAACCAAAAGCCAAAGCAATAACTGTGAGCGGGAAAACGATGGTTGTTGCGGTGTTTCCTATAGATCCAACCGATGAATTTCCGATGAATATTTGATCGACTACGTTATATAAGGCGCTTATTAGCAAAGAAAGAACGCAAGGTATAGAAAACTTCAAAATGAGCTTTCCCATCTTTTGCTCGCCCAAGTATGTTTCGGATTCCATTATTTCTTACCTCCAGAGTGCGTCTTCCCCAGAGGTACAACGTGATGCTATTAATTAGCCTGAGAAATTGTAGGCAAAACATTTTTTCTTCGTAAGCGTTTTTTATTTTTTCATAGACAAAAGACGAATATTCTTTTGGATTTTTCATTAATCTCCCGAAAGAATAATTGATTTTCCGAAAGATTATTCGATTTTCCGAAAGATTATTTTCTCTTCGATTAAACCCGTTTCTGACAAACGTCTAGTGTGTTATTTTATTTGTGAGGTACAAACTATGGTTATATTGAATATTAAGAATTATGGCGAAATCAAAATCGAATTGGATAGGGATTCCGCCCCAAACACCTGCGCCAATTTCGTCGAATTGGTCAACAAAGGATTCTATGATGGGCTAACCTTTCATAGAGTGATCAAACATTTCATGATACAAGGCGGATGCCCTATCGGAAATGGCACGGGCGGCCCAGGATATCAAATCAAAGGCGAGTTCAAAATCAATGGCGTCAACAATGAATTGAGGCACGAGAGAGGGGTCGTTTCCATGGCCCGCTCCTACTTTCCAGACACCGCAGGTTCTCAATTTTTCATTTGCGACGCGGATGATTTCTTTTTGGATGGGCAATATGCCGCCTTTGGGAAAGTTATAAGCGGAATGGATGTGGTGGATAAAATAGCCTCTGTCAAAAAGAGCAAAAACGACCGTCCATTGGAAGCGGTTGTCATCGAATACGCCAAAGCCATTGACGAGCCTATCGTCGAAGTTCAAAAAATAGCCAAATAAACCTTTAATCCGTCAATTCGACGTATGAGGCTTTGCAATATTCTTTTAAATCGCTTGGATTGATTTGTATTTGGAATCCTTTTCTTCCCCCGGATACGCAAATCATTTCTTTTCCTTGCATTGAGCAATCAAAATATGTCGGAAATGGCTTTTTCATGCCGATTGGGGAACATCCGCCATGGACATACCCAGTTAAGGGAAGAAGCTCTTTTTGATGAATCATGGCAATGGATTTGCTACTAGAAGCCTTTGCGGCTTTCTTTAAATTAAGTTCTTTTTCCACGGGGATGACGAAAACGAAATGTTCCTTCTTTTCGTTTTCGGCCACCAAGGTCTTATAAACCGATGAGGGGTCTATATTAACGGCTTTGGCCACTTCAATACCATTGGTCAAATTTGGATCGTATTCCTTAGATTCGTAATTTATCTTTTTCGCGTCCAATAAACGCATGACGTTAGTTTTGGTCATATGTTTTTTGCTCCAAATATTTTTTCTTTCTTGTAACGGACTCATATATCCCAAATCCCGCCAAGGAAACGCTGCCAGCCAGCCCTACATAGAAAAGGATGTTGAACACCCTTCTGGTCGTTGGACCGACGTAGCGGACTTCAACATCGTAAGTTCCTTTTGGCAAAGAGAAAGCGACGAGATCATCAACGTTTATGGCTTCCAATTCCATGGATATGGAACGATTGCCATCATACGCCGTGATTATGTAGCCCTCATAATAGAATTGGGGGATTTGTATTAAAGAATCTTCTTCGGCGGTTATCAAAAAATCCACGGAAGGGGTGTTTAATTCAAAGACAACGGAAGATCCAGAGCCCTCTAAGAAGGCGGGGGTTAGATATTCTTCCACGGTATGCTGATAAAGATACGAATAGCCAATGGTCGATTTTATTTTATACCACAAACTATTCGAATAACTCGGTATATAATCCGAGTCATAGAAGGATAATGGTATATATTCGTTCATGACTCCCACGTTGTTGGTTTCGATGCATTCTTTTTCGCCATACGTTTTCCAAGTCATTCCATTGTCTATGAGATATTTCTTTTCCATATAGGCTTGCGAACCAGAGAACATCAAGAACGGTATAAAGGAAGCTAAATAGAACGGGGTTTTAACCTTTTTTATGTAGGTAGTCGCGTTTAATCCATAGACAAAGAGCAAAGACATACTTAAAGAGATGACCGACCAAAGCCTCCAGGCGAATTGGCAGGTATAAAAGGCGGAGGGAACGTTTTTCCAAGCTTCTGGAACGTAGATGAAGACCATCGTTAAGGCAGATATTATCAAAAGGAACGAAACGTCGATCACTATGTCTTTGTTTCTTTTGAACCAACCTTTTTTCTCAAAATAATCGTCGGCTTTGTCTTTGATGAATTCCGTCACTATCAACATGACATCGAACAAAGCCATAGCCAAATAGACTTCTATCCTTTGCTTGAAGAAACATATTGGAAGATAAGAGACGATTATCATTATCGGCAGGCGATAATATTTGTTGTTCGGGAGCCTAGACAAAACCAAATCGGCGATGGCGGACAATATCCCGCCTACAGCCACCAATGAAACGCTTAATGAAAGCAAAGCCGGAGTCCATTCTAAATTCCAGGCATTCGCCTCGATTTTTGAGGCCACCCAGAAGAGGTTCAAGAAACCTGAAAAAGCCGAGGAATTTTTCGTTGAGGCGGCAACGTGGGCGTAGTTGGTCCACATGGCCGTATTGTCGGACACCCTATAAATTCCGCTTCCTAAAGCCTTAACCATCGGGAAGGCGTAAAATCCCACTCCAAGAATTATCAAAATAACGGTGGAAACGGAATAGACTATGCCTTTTTTGGTTTTTATGAATTTCCAAACTCCCTTGAAATTGACGACCATATAAAGAATGGCGAACAACGCCATGCATATGGCGGTGAAAGGGTGAGATAGGATTAATCCGCACGCCCCGATTATAATCGATAAAAAAGAAAAGGCTTTGGGGCTTTCGTCATGGGTGATCGAATAAATTCCATAAAAGAAACATGGAACGAAACACATGGCTATAGTTTCGGCATAGGCAAATCTTGCCAATCCGCAAAACATCCTATAAGGGCAAAACATGAAAAAGGCAGAAGAAAATAAGGATACCGACATCTTTTTGGTCATTTTATAAGCCAAGCAATAAAACATTATCCCGGCAAAAAAAGTCATCAATGACATAAACCACTTAATTGCGGCAATGGTGTCCATATTGAAAACGTACATCATTATCCCGGCCGCGTAATGGGGCAATGGGGCGTAGAACAAATGGGTGTTATAAGCGTAGGCTCCCATCATAAGATGGTTGGTGGAATCCAAACTTAAGCCATTCTTAAGGCCATAATAGACCTCATATATATTGCCCATATGGAAGCGGAAGTCGTCCCCGCTGGTTATTCCTTCAAAAAGATAGATATAGCAACAACAAAGAGTCATTAAGCCAACGATAAGAAAAGGAAGCGTTATCTTTATGGCTTTGGCTAGATGTTTGTTTTTTATCGATAACATTTTTATATAATAAAAGCATCAAATCGGCTTTTCCACAAAAGACAGCCGATAGTTATCATTTTTCCAAGCCATTAGGAGGATGCTTTGAATGTATAGGATAGCGTCGAAGAAAATATTAAATCCCTCGGTCATTCAAATCGAGGTCGAATCCGATTTGGTGGCCAAGAAAGCCAAACCGGGGCAATTTATAATTCTCAGGGTGGACGAAAACGGGGAGAGAGTCCCTTTTACCATCGCCGGGGTCAACAAAGAAAAAGGATTGGTTAAGATAATCTATCAAGTAGTTGGCTCGTCCACGGAGAAATTGAAGCATCTTGATGTCGGAGACGAGTTGGCAGACTTTGTCGGTCCGTTGGGTCGCCCGACTGAAACGGAAGGAATAAAGAAAGTATGCGTCATCGGCGGAGGGGTCGGATGCGCCATAGCTATGCCGATAGCCGAGGAATTCCATACCCTTGGGGCGGAAGTTACTTCGATCATCGGTTTTAGAAACAAGGATTTGGTTATTTTGGAAGACGAATTCAAATCCTTTTCCGACCATTTTTATTTGATGACTGATGACGGAAGCTACGGAACAAAGGGCAATGTCACCCAACCATTGAAAGAACTTTTGAATGAAGATCCGACGCGTTTTGATCTAATCATTGCCATAGGACCCCTCATCATGATGAAATTCGTGGCCTTGACCGCCAAGCCTTATAACGTCCCTTGTGTGGTTTCGATGAACCCCATTATGGTGGATGGCACGGGGATGTGCGGAGGATGCCGTCTCACTTTGAATAAAGATGGCAAGCGCGAGATGAGATTCGCTTGCGTTGATGGTCCCGATTTCAACGCTTATGAAGTTGATTTCGATGAGGCCATGAGCCGCAACCGCCAATATGGCGAATGGGAAAAACACGCCTACGAAAGAACCTGCAATCTCTTTAAGAAGGAGGCTGAATAACATGCCTAACATGACTCCTTATAAAAATCCGATGCCGACGGAAGACGCCGACATTCGCAATAAGAATTTCTCCGAAGTTGCCAAAGGCTACACGGAAGAAATAGCCATCAACGAGGCCGATAGGTGCCTAAACTGCCTCAATAAACCTTGCGTCGAGGGTTGCCCCGTCCATATCGACATCCCCTCTTTCATTATGAAAATCAAAGAAAAGGACTTTGAGGGAGCATATAAAACCATAAGCCTCTCTTCGTCTTTGCCGGCCATATGTGGCAGGGTTTGCCCCCAAGAAAGCCAATGCGAATCCAAATGTACCAGGGGCAAAGGCTTATTGCCAAAGAAAGACATAAATGGGCAACTCGTAAAAGACGAAAACGGAAATATAGTCAAAGTCCAATCAGAGCCGGTTGGAATCGGGAGATTGGAAAGATTCGTGGCCGATTATCATATGGCCTATGGCAAAGTAGATGACGTCAAGCCTCAGCCAAATGGGCATAAAGTCGCGATTATCGGCGCGGGTCCATCGGGATTGACATGCGCCGGAGATTTGGCCAAACAAGGCTTTGAAGTGACGATTTTCGAAGCTTTGCATGTGGCTGGAGGGGTTCTTTCTTATGGAATCCCCGAATTCCGTCTTCCCAAAGACATCGTCAAAAAGGAAGTGGAGAATCTTAAAAACCTTGGCGTAAAGATCATGACCGATGTCGTCATCGGAAGGACTTTAACCATAGACGAATTGTTCGATGACGGATATGAGGCAATATTCATCGGCTCTGGCGCCGGTTTACCCAAATTCATGGGAATAGACGGAGAAGGGCTAAACAACGTCATGTCCGCCAACGAATTCTTGACCCGCATAAACCTCATGAAGGCTTACAAAGAAAATAGCGACACCCCAATCCAAAGGGCTAAGAAAGTCATAGTTGTGGGCGGAGGAAACGTGGCCATGGACGCCGCAAGATGCGCCAAGCGTCTCGGAGGAGACGTAACTATCGTTTATCGCCGCACCGAAGCCGAACTGCCGGCCAGAAAAGAGGAAGTGGAACACGCTAAGGAAGAAGGCATCAAATTCGCTTTCTTAAACAACCCCACCAAGATTAACGGTAACGACAAAAACGAAGTGGTTTCCGTCACTTGCGTGAAAATGGAACTCGGGGAGCCGGATTCTTCTGGTAGAAGGAGCCCGAAAGTCATAGAAGGCTCGGAATATGATTTGGAAGCCGATCAGGTAATTATGTCCTTGGGCACTTCCCCGAATCCTTTGATAAAGCTGACGACTGAGGGATTAGAGGTTAATAGGCACGGCGGAATCATAATCAATGAGGAAACCGCGGAAACGTCGAAAGAAAACGTTTATGCCGGCGGAGACGCCGTAACCGGCGCGGCCACGGTGATATTGGCTATGGGCGCTGGCAAAAAAGCCGCCGCAAACATCGCCATGAAATTATTGAAGAAATAAGTCTTTAATTGTTGATATAAGCTTTGTATTCGGTCACGTTTTCGATGACTTCGCCATCTATCTGCAAGGCGTGGGGGATGGAAAATTTGATGCTGACCGAATCCGTCACGTATCTCATTATCTGATTTTTCATTTTCTCCGACTTGCCTTTGTTGACTTTGTTTAAGGCCAATAAGGTTCTTATTCTGCCTTTTACGTGGGCTACGACTAGGGTTAGCTTTCTATTTTCCCTTTTTTGTTTTTCGGCGATTAATACCCCTCCGCCGAAATATTTGCCATACATGGCAGAGGCTAAGAAGGTGTCATCAACCACCAAAGTCTCGCCGTTTACCTCTATCGTGGCTTTGGCGGATTTGAATTTTCTTAATATGAGATCCAAGGTTATGCCTATGTAGCTTATTTTTTCTTTTCCTTTGGATTTTTGCCTATTGGCCTCCGCGCAGGTGTCGCCGTCTATGCCTAATCCCGCTCCGTTGAAGAAGCGGTATTTCTTCCCATTGACTTCAACGATTGGAAGATTGTGCATCAAGTCATTTAGCTTAATTAGGCCATCTTGGTCTTTTTTGTCTTCGTTATCCTTCGCGAAGTCGTTTCCGGTCCCGCTGGAAAGAAGATAAAAAGGACAAGGGAGATCCCTTCCATCAATCTTATTTATGAAATGATTTAATGTTCCGTCCCCTCCGGTGATGACGACGTTATCGTCATCTTTAAGGTTATTAAGGAAGTCGACATGGTTGATATTCAATAGATCAATTTTTTCTAAATCGGAGAATCTATCGATTAAAGTCGATGAGATTTCTTCGGCTTTCTTTTTTCCTTTTAAGGAAGAAGAAAGGGAATTGTAAAGTAAGTAATTCATGTTGACTATTATTAGAAGGCTTTTTTAGAAAGTCAAAAACCATTTCATTTGTCTTTATTTGAAAAAGGATAAATGGCAAAATGGAGTTCATGAAAACAAAACATATATTTTTATTATTATCTTTGAGCGCGTCATTGCTTCTCGGGGCGTGTGACAACACTCCGGAACCGTCTGTATCTTCTAGCGACAATGCGTCTTCGGACTCGTCATCTAGTCATTCTTCAAGTTCATCTTCTGCCTCGTCTTCGAGTTCTCCGTCTAGTTCGTCCTCGAGCTCGTCCTCGAGCTCATCTTCTGACTCCTCGTCGAGCTCATCTTCCGCTTCGATAGAAGATTACGAATGTCATCTATACGATAACTATTATCTTTCCTTGACCTCATGGAACAACGGAGAAGATCTTATTAACAAACTTCATTCCATCATTTCGTCCGGGACATATAAGCCAATCGAATATGCCGGAACCCATACCAATTGGATGAGCAACCAAGAGGCTGACAAAGACATATACGACAGAGAAAGATTGGACGCCGTGTATTCCATGGACAACATCGATCCAACATTGACCAACACTTCTTGGCAAAGAGAACACGCTTGGCCAGCTAGCCTAATGACCAACAAAAGCACCACGAACGCGGTAAAAACGTTAGGAAGGGCCACGGATTTCCATAATATTTTCGCTTCTTCTAGCTCTGGCAACACTTCCAGGGGAAACAAAAACTATGGAAACGCCAACCAAAGCGATTCGACATTCAAAGACATGGGCTATTCCTCTGGTGGATATAGATACGACAGCAAGAACTTTGAGCCGGCAGAAAAAGACAAAGGAAGATTATCCAGAGCCATTTTCTATATGGCTACCATGTATAGCAAAGACGAATTGAACGAAGACGGGACGGTTCTCTATCCTGGCTTGAAAGTCCAAGAAGATTACGTGGATTATGACGAAGCCACCTATAATGCTTACGCGATAGGCAATCTTAGCGATTTGGTTTCCTGGTCTTCTTCCGTTATGGTGGACTTAGGAGAATATCAACATAACGAATCAGTCTATTCTTACGTTCCCAAAACCCATAGTGACGAAACCAAGAACAATGCCCAAGGAAACAGAAACCCCTATGTCGATTTCCCTGGATTGGTCGAATACGCTTTCGGTTCCAAGAAAGACAAACCCGGCAATCTCAGCTTGGTTTCCTCTTCTTATGAAGCTTTGAATATCGCCAGTCCGAAAGAAGATATAAGGACCATCGTTTCAGCAAAACGCGTCTATGAGGTTGGTTCGGTTTTCTCCAAAGACGATGTCGTCGTTGGAAAATATGGGGCTGACTTATCAATCGGCAATGACACGAATTGGACTTTGGAAGGCGTTTCGGACGGGGAAAGCCTCACTTCCGTCGGACAAAAAAAGGTCACGATCAAAACCGAAAACAACGCTTTGAGCTATTCGTTCGAAGTGAAAGACATGGATCCGTTCGTTTATAGCACCTATAGCTACACCTTCACCGGCAGCGCCGCGGGCAATGATTTGAGCGAAATCAAAGAAAAACCGGGCGTCGACAACGAACTGACATTAGGTGGAGTCACTTGGATTATCAATTTCGCGGCAGGGAAAATCGGCAGTATGAACAAAACCTTCGGAGTTGCGTTCGGAACCTCCACCATACCGGTTGGAACTTTAACGATAACTAGCAAAGAAGAAATTGTCGTTTCCGAGAAAACTTTGGTGGAATCAATGTATTTGAAAGGTTCAGCTGGGTCTGGCACCTCTTATGATTGCGCAATGTATCTGGGTGACGAATTGATCAACACCTCCAAACTCGGATACGAAGCTGGAGTGGCTCAAGTAAAATCCACAACTCTATCTACCCCCAAGGCTGGCAAGGTGAAATTCGAAATAACCAACATCACCAAAGCGGTCTATATCCATTCAATAGCCATCAATTTGCAATAATATGATCATCGAACGTATCAATAGCCCAAAAGACGTTAAAAAACTAAGCGATCAAGAATTAGTTCTTTTAAGCGAGGAGATAAGGGAAACCTTATTGAAATCCACTTCAAAATTCGGTGGTCATATCGGTCCGAATCTCGGGGTGGTCGAGCTTACTATCGCCTTGCATTACGTTTTCGATATGCCTTATGACAAATTGGTCTTTGACGTTTCCCATCAATGCTATACCCATAAGATTTTGACAGGCCGAAAAGAAGCTTATCTAAATGACGATAAGCACGATTCGGTTTCAGGCTTTACCAATCCAAACGAATCCGAATATGACTTGTTCGAGATTGGTCACACTTCCACGGCCATATCTTTGGCTAACGGTTTGGCTAGGGGCAGAGACTTTCTTAAAGGCAAAGAAAATGTCATCGCCGTAATAGGAGATGGATCTCTTTCCGGCGGGGAAGCTTATGAAGGCTTGAACAACGTGGTGGAAACCGGCACAAATACCATAATCATCGTCAACGACAACGAGAATTCCATCGCCGAAAACCATGGGGGCTATTCTTTCAATTTGGCAGAGCTTAGAAGAACAAATGGGACTTCCCCCAACAATTTCTTTAAAGCCTTGGGCTTTGATTATCGTTATGTTGATAAAGGTAACGATATATTGGAATTGATAAAGGTCCTAAAATCCGTCAAAGATATAGACCATCCAATCGTTTTGCATGTCCATACCATAAAGGGAAACGGATGCGAATTTGCCTTGAAGGATCCCGAAGCTTTCCATTGCCCTCCTCCGTTTGATTTAAAAACGGGAAAGATCGTAAAAAACGGCAATGGCGAGACTTATGCGGAAATCACCATCTCATATCTTGAGAAAAAAATCGAAAGCGGAGAGCCGGTGGTGGCCATAAACGCCGGAACGCCGGGATATGTTTTCGCCGCTAATAAAGAAAGAAGGCAAAAATTAGGCAAGCATTTCATCGATGTCGGCATTGCCGAGGAACATGCGGCTGCCATGGCTAGCGGTATGGCCAAAGAAGGAATAAAAGCCGTTTGGGGAGTGGGTTCCTCCTTTATGCAAAGGACATATGACCAAATATCCCAAGACATATGCTTGAATAATTCCCCGGTTACCATTTTGACTTTTTCCGGTGGAGGGTTATCTGGCCAAAAGACCCCAACCCATTCCGGGATATTTGATATTTCTTTATTGTCTTCCATTCCGAATTTGATTCATTTGGCCCCGATTTTCAAAGAGGAATACCTTTCGATGTTGGATTATGCGCTTAGCCAATCTAAACATCCTATTTGCATTAGGGTCCCTTCCAGAGTTATTTCAAATAATCAAATGGACAAAACCGATTATTCTTTGACTAATAAAGCCAAAGTAATCAAAAAGGGACGGGAAGTGGTTATATTCGTGGTTGGAAACACATATGAAATTGCCTTGAAATTGGATGAGGAATTAGGTGGGAATGCCACAATCGTCAATCCTGTGTTCTTATCTGGCGTAGATGAAGAATTGCTCGAATCCTTGAAAGCCAATCATTCGGTTTGCGTCATTTTAGAAGACGGTGTGAAAAACGGCGGTTACGGAGAAAGGATCGCCGGTTATTACGGCTTAAGCGAGATGAAGGTTTTGCCTCTTGGAATTGATAAGGAATTTCATCGAAACAAAAGCGGTTCTACAATGATTTTAGAATCCAAGATGGACGTAAAAGATATAGAAGCGGCCTTAAAGCCGTTTCTTGAATAGGCAATCGCTATTTTAAAGATAGGGATCCCATATCCCAGGTACGTCTCGATGGCTATGCGGTCCTCGAGTCTAAGATGTTTGTTTTTGACGGCCTTTATTTTTAATTTCTCCTTTATTTAACGTCGAAGGCCGGCAACCAATTATAACTTTCCCTTACGTTTCCAAAAGAAAAATCCCAGATTGAATAAAAACGGGAACTTAAATAAACAAACTTACACAAAAGGCGAGGTCTTTCTTGAAATTTGAAGGGGGGGGGCCTATAATTTCAAACGTAAGGCGAAAGTTTAGGCTTTATCAACGTTTTTATCTTAAGAGCGGTGGCTTGTCAATAGTGATAATGGCAACGCGAAATCGCTTATGGAAAAGATAAAAGAGGATTGATGAAGGGAACTATCGCCAACCTCCCACAAAACGAATGGGAAAAAGGAAAAGAAAATGAAGAAATCCAAAATCAAAATGCTGACCGCGGCCGCCTGCTTGGCCTTGGTCGGAACCGCCTCCGCGGCCTGGGTCTATGCCGGGACCGCCACCGCTAGTGCGAATGTTGGCGTAAAGGTAGCCGCTTACGCCAGCGCCGGAACGATCACCGTCAACAACGCTAATAATGTTTATGTTTATTTAGACAATGGTAAAGTATCTTATAAACTTGCTGATGAATTTAAAGTTTTTAGCGCAACATATGTCAAACCTACTGATGTCGATACAAGCAGTAAAACTGTTACTAAATACTTCACTGTGGCTATTAGCAAAGTTTTAGCGCAATATGTGACATTTGAGAATACCAGTAAAGCAAAGGAAGCTGGTGATGGAAGTGTTTATTATGAACTTACTCAAGACGATGTACTTACATGGACTGATGGAGATAATCTTCTTGAAGTCCTTCCAAATCTTGCTTGGGTAAGTGAAAAATGCCCGACTGGTACCACTGCAGAATCAGATTATATAAGTTTAATTAATGCACTCTGTGGCGACGGTACTCTTACTAGTTTAGACGATACAAATAAAAACACCGAATGGAATGTAACTGAGAAAAATCCTGAATGTTATGTTTCAATTCAGCTTTTCGCTCGTGTTAACTAAGTAATTAACAACTTCCCAACTAAGGCATGAACCAAATTTTCTTTCAATAGGTTCGTGCCTTTTTTCTAGATATTGGTGCTAATGAGGGTGTTAGCTGTCAAACGATGTGAAACATTTAAGAAGCTTAATGCATCTCGCTTCCCCATTATCGTGCTTTAACTTCTCAAGTTTTTGAATCTTAACTTCATTTGGACTCTTCAGACCAAACGCGTTTCTCCGCGTTTTGTTGTATTTTCCCATTCATCTTTTGCCTTATTAAAAACAAGCCGTTGTTTCGTCTTTTAAACTAAAAGGCTAAAATACTGATGTATTTTATGTCCGAAGAAGAATCGTTGAAAATAGAAGAAGAAACAAAAAAACCTGAGGAAACGAGAGAAAAGAAATCTTCCAGCAAGGTTCGCCTTATCGTTTCCGTAAGCATCGCGGTCATATTTACCGTCGTTTCTTTGATTTTGTCGTTTTTATCGGCAGGGTCTGGAAATATCCCAGACGGCTTTATGATTTTCATCACCGCTTTAAAGACGGCCGAATGGAAATGGCTCTTAGGTTTTATCGGAATGGTTATCCTCTCGGTTTTGTTAGATGCCTTGATAATATTCATATTCGCTAGGCTTTATACCCGCAAATACAATTACGGCCAAGCCATAGCCAATTCCTTCGTTGGAATATTCTATTCCGCTTTGACGCCAGGGGCCTCAGGTGGGCAGATAATGCAAAGCTATATCATGAAAAGACAAGGGGTGAAGATATCCAACGCCGCTTCCATTTTCGTGATGTATTTCATCCTTTATCAAATCAATCTCATAATATTCGATATTTTATCTGTGATCGTTGAATGGAAACGAATCGCGGAATATGCCTCGTTCGAATTTCATATCGGGGATGCTTCCTTGACTTTGTTGCCTTTGATCATCATCGGATTCGTGGTTAACCTCGTTATTTTGGGCGGTTTGTTTTTGCTTTCCTATTCCCATAGGTTCCATAACTGGTTCATGAACAAATTTGTGAACATCGGCCATAAACTTAAGATAGTCAAAAATCCAGATGGCTTGAGGGAATCGTTAAGAATACAAGTGGAGAACTTCAAAATCGAACTTAAGCGTCTCCAAACCAATATCCCAATCGCTATTTTGGTTTCTGTCATTCTCCAAATAACCTTGTTTGTCAAATTCTCTTTCCCATATTTTGCAGCCTCTGCCTTCCAAGCCACTGGGGAATTTTCTTTTATCACCTTATTCGACACTTGTTTCTTGTCTGCTTTCCATCAGATGGTAACGGGGTTATTCCCTATTCCCGGCGCGGCGGGAGTTTCGGAATTGTTCTATGTTTTGATCTATCAATCGGTCATTGGCCCGACCATTGGGCCCAATGGGGAATTGATCCGCGACCTTAAGGCGAATCTCGCTTCCACCCAAATCCTTTGGAGGGCCATTTCATATCATTTCTTGGTGATAATTTCCGGTATAGTCTCCGTCGGTTGCCAAGTTAAGCCTTCCGTTGAATACGAGAACGCCTCCAAGAAGAACTTCATAACCATCCAGCATCAAACTTACGCGATTAGGAAAATCGAGGCGGACAAAGCTTACGAAACCAAGCAAATAAACCGCCAGATAGCCAAAGAGAAGATGAAGAAGCGCTTCTTAAAAAAGAAGGGGGACGAAAAATGAAAATTGTCATATTTTCCGATACCTTCACCCCCGATATCAACGGGGTGGCAACGTCCGTCAATTCCCTTTATACCGTCTTAAAGGAAAACGGGGAAGAAGTCTTGGTGGTCACCAGCAATTCCATCAAAGCCTATAAATCATCTTATTCCCCGTCCTTGATACGGCTAAAAGGTGTTCGTTTCAAATTCTTATATAACTACGTCATTTCCAACTTCATAAATGGGAAGGCGATGAAAATCATAAAGGAATTCGCCCCGGATATTTGTCATATCCAAACCGATGGGCCTTTGGGGCAAATGGGCTTTAAGGCCGCTAAGAAAACCAACGCTGCTATAGTCTACACCTATCACACCTGCCTAGAGGACTACACTTATTATTTTTCCCATGGCTGGTTTTTCGATAAGACAAGCAAGAAAGTGGTGAGGAAATATATTAAGCACATAGGCAAAAACGCGGATGAGATTATCGTCCCTAGCCAAAAGATATTCTCTTATATGTCTAATCTTGGTTTAGAAAAGGAAACGAGAGTAGTCCCTACCGGTTTTGATTTGACGCCTTTTTATTCGTTTAACAAAGAAGAAAGAGAGAGACTGAGGTCTTCATATGGAATAAAGGAAAATGATTTCGCCCTTATCTATTTCGGGAGATTGGCTAAGGAAAAGTCCATAGACGAATTGATTTACGCGTTCAAAGATTATAAGGACATCAATCCATCCGACTCAGTTAAATTAGTCATTGCCGGCGGTGGACCGGATTTAAAAAGGCTTAAGGGAATATCCGAATCCTTAAAACTTATAAACGAAGTTATTTTTACTAATAGGGTTGAGCCAAAAAACGCCCCTTCATATTACCATATGGGAGATTTATATCTTTTCTCTTCCAGCAGCGAGACGCAAGGGCTCACATATCTTGAAGCCATGGCCTCTGGTTTGCCGGTTTTGATCAAAAAAGACGATAGCAACAAAGATGTCATTAAAGATGGCTATAACGGTTTCCTATATACGTCAAAGGAAGAGTTGATAGAAAAAATCGGGAAAATAAGGAATCTGGATGAAAAAGAATTGCAAAGGATAGTCTCAAACGGATATAAGGCTTTGGAGCCATATACCAAAGAAAAGTTCTATTCTTCAATAAAAGAAGTCTATGAATTAGCGATAAGAGAACATGAAAGAAAGAAAAGTAGCAAAGATTGAAAGAAAGAAAAGCCTTTATCTCATTCATATCGATAATGAGGTCGTTTCTTTGAACGAAACGTTCTTTTTGGATGAGCATCTTTATGTCTCTAAGTTACTGAAAGATGAAGATATTAAAAGATTGAAGCACCTAAGCGAGCTTTCCTTGCCTTATGATTACGCTTGTTATTTGCTTTCGAGAAACCTTTATTCCGCCTTTACGCTTAAAGAAAAGATAAAAACCAAATACCCTTTATTTAAAGACACAGATGAGCTGATATCTATTTTAAAGGCCTCTTCATTGATTGATGATAAGGAATATGCCTTAAATTACAAAGAGGCCAAAGAGGCCGCTTTAATAGGCCCGAACAAGATAAAAAACGATTTGCTTTATATTAAAAGAATCGATTCCGATATCGTCTCTTCCTTAACCTTTTCCTCGGAGGAGGAAGCCATAAAGGAATTATTGCCAACGTTAGAAAGGCGCTATTCCTCTTGTTCCCACAAGGCTAAGCAAAGGAAAATAGAGGCCGCTTTGCTTAATCGGGGATTTAGCAAAGATCTATCTCATAGATATTCCAAGACCGTCAAAGAAGACGAGAAAGAGGAAAAGGCTTTGCTTAAAAAAGATTATGACAAGGCAAAACGCATTCACTCTAGGAAATACGCAGGATATGAATTAAAGAAAAGAATAATTCGTTCTTTGCTATATAAAGGATATAAAATGAATGACATTGAGGAGCTTTTTGAAAATGAGTAAGCAAATTAAAGATTTCGAAGACGGATTGACCATCGACACCCAATTCTTGGTAAGCGCGGTCTCTAAGGGCGTTAAAGCCGACGGAGGGCGTTATTTAAACGTCACCATCCAAGATTCAACCGGAAGCATAGAAGCCAAGAAATGGGAAGTGAGCGACGAAGATTTGCTCACATTGACCCCCGGTAACGTAGTTGGCTTATATGGCCAAGTCTACCAATATAAGAATTCTTTGCAGTTTAAGATCTTCGAGGCTAGGAAATTAAATGCGGATAACATCGATTTCAGCCGATTCGTTAAATCTTGCCCGGTGGAGAAAGAGACGCTCATCGAAAAGCTCAATTTCTATTTGGATAACATAAAAGACGAAGAAATAAAGAGATTTACCAAAGCCTTGATAGATAAATTCTATCCAGATTACGTCACCTTCCCCGCGGCGGTTAGAAACCATCACGCTTTCGGAAGCGGCTTGCTATATCATTCGATCACCATGGCCGATATGGCTAGTAAGATGTGCGAAGTCTATCCAAGTTTAAACAAAGATATCCTCATTGCTGGATGCCTTTTGCATGACGTTGGGAAAACCAAGGAATTGTCTGGCCCCATAACCACCAAATATACGTTGGAAGGAAGGCTAATAGGACATATTTCCATAATGCAGGCGGAGATAAAGAAAGTCGCGGACGAATTAAATATCGACCCCGAACTATCGATATTGATGCAACATATGATCCTTTCCCATCATGGCGTCCCCGAATTCGGCTCGGCCGTGGTTCCTATGACTAGAGAGGCTTTGGCTTTATCTACAATAGACAACTTCGACGCCAAGATGCAGGTCTTGGACAATGCCTTCGAAGGGGTCCAACCCGGAGAGTTCACCCAAAGGATATTCGCCTTAGACAATCTCTCTTTCTATAAGCCGAGCAAATAACCAAAAAGCTTCCCTCTAGAATTAATGGGAAGCTTTTTATAACGTCTCTATTTTTTCTTGGCTAAGGCCAATATGTCCTCTTTGCTAAAGACATAATCCTTTTTGCAGAAATCGCAGGTGATTTTGGTCTCTTCGTCTTCCGATATGGATAGCAAGGTTTCTTTTGGTAAGGAAAGCAACGCCCTTTCCATTCTTTCTTTGGAACAATTGCAACGATAAGAGACTTCCTTCCTTTCGTTTATCTCCACGCCCAAACCATCCATGACTTTATTTAATATATGTTCTGGAGTGCATTCTTCTTCCAAGACCTTATTTAAGCTTTCCATCCAAGAGAGGTTTTCTTCGATGGTGATTATATAAGGCTCCGGGCAATCGGGCATAAGTTGGATAAAGAAACCTCCGGCCATTTTGACTCTCAATGTTTCTTTGTCGAATATGACGGTCATTCCCATAGCGGAAGGGGTTTGCTCAGAAGAGGCGTAATAGAAAGTGAGATCGTCTCCTATTTCCCCGGTCTGCAAAGGGACGGTGGACGTATAAGGCTTTTTTAAACCCAAATCCCTAACAATGGTCAAAGTCCCTTTTCCGAAGGCCTCTCCGACGGATTTGGCATTCAAAACCAAGGGATTGGATATGGTTCCCCTTACTCCGCCTTTTGAATCGGCGATAGCTAACAAACTGCTTAATTCCCCGTCCCCGTTTATCCTTATGGACAAAGTTTCGTTATCGCCTTTTAAGGTATCGCCCATCATTAAGGCCCCAATCAATAAACGTCCCAAAGCCATGCCGGATATGGGAGAACATTGTTGGATGTCTATGGCCTTTTGGACCAATTCGGTGCAAACGCAGGCAAAGCCGCGGACGGTCTTGCTTTCATCGCAGGCCCTTAAAAGATAGTCTTTGCTAGGCATTTAAGGCATCCTTTAGTTTTTCGGCTCTTTCGTTTATGGCCTTAAAATCAGGCTCATGGTCGGTGAAAGAGATATTGAGTCCGTCATTTTCACCATATCTAGGCAATATATGCACATGGAAATGGGGAACGGATTGTCCGGCGGCCTCTTTGGCATTGGTTAAAATGTTAACCCCTTTGGCTTTGAAGGCCTTTATTTCCGCATTGGCTATTTTTTGGGCCAAAGAATATATTTTCGATAAAGTGTCTACCGGGCAATCCAAAAAGGACTCACAATGCTTCTTAGGCATTATCAAGGCATGTCCCAAAGTGCATTGGGAAATGTCCATTATGGCCAAGATGTCATCGTCCTCATATATTTTGGTCGAAGATATCTCGTTATCGATTATTTTGCAAAACACGTCTTTCATCTTGATCTCCTTTGATAAAAGAAAGAGGCGGCTTCCGCCACCTCTTACTATAGCAGTTTTTTATTCGAAGAGAGACGGGAAGGTCTTCTTGAAATATTCATAGACGCTGGTGTCGTGGTAGATGAGCGTCATTTTTTCGACCCAATATTTGTTGGAGTCGGTGGCGTAGGTATCGGAGCTGGCAAGCAAAGCGGCGATCTGACGGGCGATATGCTCGGCGACATAATCTTCGCCGCGAGCCTTGTCGTAGTAGTTGTCGCTGTCGGAGTTGAGCTTCGAAGACATGACGGCCTCTTCGACTTTCACGAAATAATAGGTTCCGCTGTCATTGATGATATAAGGATATTTGGTGCCGGTTTCGAATTTTTCCGGGATCATGTAATATCCGCCGTTCTTTTCATAGCCATAACGTCCGGTAGAGGTGTCTTTGTTGTCCACTTCCTGGGCGACGGTGATCTTGAACAAGCGTTTGGAGATATCGCTTGGGACCACGGATCCGATTCCGCTCTGGTTATACCAACCATGGGTGGTGTTGTCGGTGGCCAACAAGGAGTTCTTCTTGATTTGGAGACCGGTCTTGGCTGTATAAGCGCCAGAGTTGGTGAAGTCGGTGAGGATAGAAGAATCATCGACTGTGTTGTCGTAGATCTTCAAGTAGTTGGCGATATATCCGCCGAAGGTGGATTCCTTATAGATCTTGGCTCCGGCATAACTGCCGTTATCCGCGATGAATTTGCTATAAATGGAATCGGTGGTGCTATAAGCGTTCCATCCTGCATCGGTGTAAATCCTATTGACCAAGTCGGTATCCGCATATCCGGCGACTATTTCAGGGACTCCCTTATATAAGTCATCCAAGAAGGTAAAGTCGTAGGTGCTTTGATCGATGGTGTCATCTTCCAAGACGTTCTTGGCGTAAGAGGTGACCAATTTCTTGGTGGCGTCGGTGTAAGAGGCATTTTCTGCCAATTTGATGACGTCGATCTTACGGGCATAAGATAAGCCCAAGGAACGGTAGTTGACGGTATAGAGGTATTGGGAGACCAACATATCGCGATAGATGTCTGGGAGGACGGCTATGTCGATATATTCCTTATAAGTGACGAACGGATTCTTGAAATAGGTGTTTAATTCATTCGCGGTCGGGGTTTCCAAAACTCTGAAGGAGCCTAACACCGAAACGGCTTCCTCGTAATATTCATCGCCGAGGTTGTAGTTGTTCTTGACTTGGGCGTCATAGAACTTTCTCTCGATGAATTGGGAACGTTCCTGATAAGAGGTATTGGTGATATAGCCATGGAAGACCTTTTTCACCTCAACCATCATATCGGTCAAAGTGTTGATCAATTTAACGGTGGAGCCTTTGCCGTTCTTGTCATGATAGACAGAATGGGCGTTGGCGATTTCCGTCAATTTGGCGGTGTCGTTATTATCGTAGGCGTTCTTGATTTCCCAGAAATCACCATAAAGGGATTGGGAATAAAGCTTCAAGATGTTACGAAGGACTTTTTCGGAATTCGAATCGCCTTCGGTGACCAAAGCGTCGTAGATCTGCTTCATGGTGTTGTTTTCAACGCCGTCGAGATCCAAGATGGAGGCTTTGTCGTATTGATCTTCGGTAGGAGTGGCGATAACGTCGTTGCAGCTAGCTAGAGCGCCTCCGACCAAGAGGAGGGAGCTGGCTCCCAAAAGAATCTTTTTCAAATTAGTCGGCATAATAGCATTTGCCTCCTTTCTGCCAATCGGCTCCGCTATGAGTGGAATAACCGATAGCGCAGACTTCGCTGAGCATGCGGCCCTTATCGGTGGCGTTGCCGTTGAAGGTTCCGCCTTCGGAGGCCCAATCGAAGGTCAAGGAGCGATTATAATCTTGGGCTTCGATCATTTCAGCGTAGGTCTTCCAAGCATTCTGCCAGGTTTCGAAGGCCCCGTCGGAAGTGGATTGACGTTGGGTCAAAGAATAGACCTGGATACGTTTTTCCATGCTTTCGTCGGAGAATTTGATGTTTCCTTCTTTGACGAGGTCCTGGAAGATGTAGGTGCTAAGGGAAGTATTATAGGATTTAACGAGATCGAGCAAGCTGGTCTTTCTGGAAGTCCAGTCGGAAGTTTGCTGTCTGTTGTAGTTGATATAGGTGGTCATGGCCGCGCCGGTAGAATCGGTGGGATAGCCGGTTTCGCCCGGGGTCTTGCCCAATACGTAATATTGGCTCAAGGTCGGGGTGTCGGCGTCCGCGGTGTTGGTTCCGTTTCCATATAAATCCAAGCCAGAACGCTGGATGACGATGAAATGGATTCCTTGATAAGAGGAAGAGCCGGCTCTGACGGCGAGGACTATGTGTCCTTCGTCATCCGTCAAAACGTTGCTTCCGATGCCTGGCAATTGCGCGCTAGTGTCATTCTGGAATCCAGGAAGCGCGGCATAGGTGCTAGAAAGCTTGCCAGTTTCGGATTCGGCATCGATCGTATTGTCGTTATAGGCGATATCGTTCGGGGTGATGACGGCGATGTTGTGCTTGTTGAAATACTTGTTGAACAAGATGTTTCTGGGATAGAAGACTTCTTTGTTGTTCTGATGTACTGCGGCGCCGTTTTCATCAGTGGTTATCTTAGCGGCCTTAAGCATGGCAACGGCGGCTCCGTAAGGGATTTGGCCGATGCCTTTGTCTTTGAAGAATTGGTTGATGGTGGTGCCGCTATCGTCCAACTTCTGGTTGGCATCAACGGCATCAGCGGTGACTTCGGTGGCGGATTCCTTAAGTCCCGGGGTGATCTTGGCGATGTTGTCTTTCGCGTAATCGGTATTGTTGGCTTTGTTGTAAAGCGATTCGTAGGCATAGGTGCCCAAACGGAATTCGTTCACGTAATTGATGCCGTTCCCGGAGCGGGCGGTCATCAAATCGATTTCGCCGAAGTCGGCGCCGGAAGCCGAATCATCGGAAGCGGCTTTGGCGATTTCACCAAAGGTTTCGCGTTCGGATGTGGCTTCGGAGGTACCGGTGGTGGTGTCCGCGCCAGCCAAACGCATGATGGTGGTGGCTAACTTCGTGGCTTGTCCGGCATCGTTGGTGCTTGGTTCGGAAATCTTGCCTTGGGTATAGTCCCCGGAAGCGGCGTCGACCTTCACCAAAATGTGGCGGATCTGATAAGGGATTTCTTCTCTTAAGAAACCTTTGTTCTCTTTCCCGTATTTGTCGTCCTTGGAGAAGAGGAGGTCATCGGAAGTGAGGCCTTCGGTTGAACCGTCGCGCATAGCATCGCGGTTCTCGTCGTTGTAGTCTTGCTCGAATTGTTCCTTTTCCCTTTGGTAGAGATGGTACTGTTTCAATTCGTCGATGTTCTTAACGCCCGCGGCATCCAAAATGGATTCGAATTCGGATTCATAGGTGGTGCCATTGGAATCCGCGTTGTTCTGAGCGCGGGTTTTATCGTTGGTGACATCGTAGTCTGCTTCGTTGGTCAAACGGGCCAAGTCGGCGGCTTTGCTGGGATCTTGGTAATATTTGCGGACCAAAACCTCATAGACTTTATCAAACTCGGTGGAAGCCGAATTTCCGGCTTCTTGATAGCTCTCCAATAGTTCTTTCGCCGTGTAGGAGACAACATTCCCAGAAGCGTCGGTGTAAGTCATGACGCTTCCATTTGACGAAGGAACAGCCTGATCGCATCCGACGACGGCCGCCGCCGTGGTCAAGAGGGTCAGTAAGCTAAGAGCGGTATTGCGTTTTTTCATTTGTTGGATCGCTCCTCCTTAAACTAAAAAAAGTTTGCCCTAAAAGGATATTCTCATAAGAGAATGCTTTCAAGTGATTATTGAAACTAAAAGATGAAGTGGGCTTTACCTTAGATAATAGGCGGGATTTTTATCATATCTTTTGCCAGTTTTTATCCATTGTGCCAAAATACCACCTTTGGAGGGTTGCTATGGCTGAATTAGTTATAAAAGATCTGCATGTCTCGGTTAAGGGATTGGAAATATTAAAAGGCGTCAATTTGACCTTGAAAGACGGGGAGACATTGGCTTTGCTAGGCCCTAACGGACATGGAAAGTCAACCTTGTTTGCGGCGATAATGGGCAACCCGACTTATGAAATAACTTCCGGAAGCATCTTTTTAGATGGCAAGGACGTGTTAACCCTTTCCGTTGACGAACGTTCGAAGGCTGGATTGTTCTTGGCCATGCAATATCCTTCCGAGATACCGGGCTTAAATTCCGCGGATTTCTATAAGGCCGCGATGAACGCCCATAGAGAAAAGCCAATCAAGCTTTACGAATTCTATTCCAAGCTGGAAAAAGCTTATGAGGAAGTAGGCATTCCTTTCGAAATGAACGCCAGAAACCTAAACGAAGGGTTCTCGGGCGGGGAAAAGAAACGTAACGAGATTTTGCAGATGAAACTGCTAAATCCAAAAATCGTAATGTTGGACGAAATAGATTCGGGCTTGGATGTTGATGCCATGCAAATAGTGGCCCGAGAAATAGAAAAAGAACAAGCAAAAGGAACAGGGTTCTTGGTAATTTCCCATTATGCGAGACTTTATGAGATGATAAAACCGACTAGAACCGCCATCATCATAAACGGGAAAATAGCTGTTGAAGGCGGACCTGAGCTAATCAAGAGAGTCGATAGCGAAGGATATGAATGGATAAAGAGGGAATTGGGCATTTCCATCGAAAAGGAAATTGATAAGCCCATGAATGACGTTTCTTTGGGCAGCTGCGCTGCGAAAGTGGGAACCAATGGCAAATAAGCTCATTCAAAAAACGGATATTTTGCCTAACGAAGGGGAGTTTGCCGTTTCTGAAAGAGACAATCTCCGTTTGGAATTGGCTTTCTTCTCATCTTCCCCCAATGGGTCGCTTTCTTTGCATATGCCGAAAGATTCGCATCTCCAAGTTTATGTCTCGGATTTCAGCGTGAACGACAACCATTTGAATATGGATATCGAATTGGAAGAAGGGGCGAGCGCGGAAATAAGGATTGCCGTGCTTTCTAGTGGAAAAGCCAAGAAAATATTCACCCCTAACGTAAAACATGTCGGGCCTTCAAGCGAGGCTTTGGTCTCTTGTTATGGAATCGCCGCGGACGAATCCGATTTGTCCTTCAAGGGTCTTTCCGCCGTGAACAAAGGATGCAAAAAAGCCAATACCCGACAAGAAGCCAAGATAATTTTGTTTGATGAAAAGGCCAAAGGCGCGGCCTCTCCGGCCTTAGTCATCGCCGAAAACGACATCAAGGCGGGACATGGGGCTTCTATAGGAAGGTTAAACGACGAGCATCTCTTCTATTTGGAATCCAGGGGTTTAAGCGAAAAAGCCGCGAAACGGCTTATTGTTTTGGGTTATCTTAAACCGATCGCCAAATATTATTCAGATGAGAAAATCAAAGAAAAGATCGATTTGGCCATCGAGGGAGGAATCTCTCATGCTTGATGTTAAAAAGATAAGAAAAGATTTCCCGATGTTCCAAAATGACGTCGAGATGCAAGGGAAGCCGCTCGTTTGGCTGGATAATGCTTCCACGACCTTTAAGCCGTATTCGGTGATTAATGCGATTACCGATTATTATTCGAAGGAAACCAGCAATTCCCATCGTGGGGATTACGACCTTTGCTACAACATGGATCAAAAGGTCTTGGAATGCAGGGAAACGGTGGGCAAATTCATAAACGCCGAGACGGAAGAAATCGTCTTTACTTCCGGTACAACAATGTCTATAAACCTCGTGGCTTTTGGTTATGGGGTGAAATACCTTAAAAAAGGCGATGAGATACTTTTGACCGAAGCAGAACACGCTTCCAACGTCTTGCCTTGGTTTAAGGTCGCCGAAATGACCGGGGCAACGGTTAAAATGATTCCTTTGGAAAAGGATGGAAGGCTAACCCCCGAAAATCTCAGAAAGACCATAACCAAAAACACAAAGATTGTGGCAATTGCTCACGTTACCAATGTGTTGGGGTATATCGCCCCAGTAAAAGAATTGGCGGATATCGCCCATGAGTTCGGGGCTTTGTTGGTTTTAGATGGCGCCCAATCAGTGCCTCATTTAAAGATCGACGTCAAAGAATTAGGCTGCGATTTCCTTTCCTTTTCCGGACATAAGATGTGCGGCCCGACGGGCATAGGAATCTTATACGGAAGATATGATTTGTTAGAAAAAATGGATCCATTTATGACCGGCGGGGGAATGAATGTCCGCTTCGATATGTGCGGGGAGGTGTCTTTGTTGCACGCTCCGATGCGCTTTGAGGCCGGCACTCAGAATCTGGCGGGGATAGTGGGATTAAAAGCCGCCATAGATTATATAAATTCCATCGGCATCGAAAATATCGAAGCGCATGAAGAAGAACTGAAAAAATACGCGATCGACAAACTGAAAGAGACTGGCAAAGTGACTATCTATAACGAAAATAGCGCTACCGGGATAGTGACATTTAACATCAACGGCGTTTTTGCCCAAGATGCCGCGACCTTTTTAAATTCCAGAGGCATTGCCTGCCGTTCTGGCCAACATTGCGCCAAGATGTTAAACGATTTTTTAAAGACCGTTGCCACGGTCCGCGCTTCATTTTATTTCTATACTTCAAAAGAGGACATCGATACATTGGTCGATGCCGTAAACCATGGGGAGGATTTCTTAGATGCCTACTTTTAATCTCAATCCGATGATGATGAGGGAAATCATCATGGACCATTATTCGTCCCCTTCACATAAAAAGACCCCGACTTTGGAAGGATATAAGGAAATACATGCCTCTTCCACCAATTGCATCGATGACTTCACTTTGTTTATCAAAAGCGAAAACAATGTGATAACCGACGCGTTATGGGATGGGGTGGCCTGCACGATATCTTCTGCCTCAACCGACATTTTGTGCGAACAAGCGATAGGCAAAAGCTATGAAGACGCGATGTATATGATCGAACAATATTTGAACATGATTGAAGAAAAACCTTACGACGAGAAGGTTTTAGACGAAGCCATTGTTTTCGTGAATACCGGAAAACAAGCGGCAAGGATTCATTGCGCCACCATGGGCTGGACGGCGATGAAAGATCTCATTAAGGAAGAAAAATAAGATGGCAGAGGAATTTTTGGACAAAAGAAACGAATATGACTTCAAGGCCGACGCAAAGGTCGTTTTCTCTACGGGCAAAGGTCTTAATGAAGAAGTCGTCAAAGCCATATCCGAGCATAAGGGCGAGCCGGAATGGATGAAAGAATACCGTTTGAAGGCCTTAAGGGCTTTTAACAAAATGCCGATGCCAAGCTATGGGCCGGACCTCTCCTTTTTGGATTTCGATTCATATAGCTATTACAATCAAGTCTCCGTGGCCGAGCAATCGGATTGGGACAATGTTCCGGAAGCTGTCAAAAACACTTTCGATCGTTTGGGCATTCCCGAGGCCGAACAAAAATATCTGGCTGGCGTTACCACCCAATTCGAGTCGGAAGTTGTCTATCACAACATGCTTCAAGAAGTAGAAGAAAAGGGAGTCATATTCCTTTCTACCGATATGGGACTTCGTTTGTTCCCCGATTTGTTTAAAAAATATTTCGGTTCGGTCGTGCCTATCGCCGATAACAAATTCTCGGCTTTAAATGGCGCGGTTTGGTCGGGTGGCTCCTTTATTTATGTTCCCAAAGGCGTCAAATTGGAAAAGCCATTGCAGTCATATTTTAGAATAAACAACGAAAAGACGGGACAGTTCGAAAGATCTTTGATAATTTGCGACGAAGGGTCGGAAATCCATTATGTCGAAGGATGCACGGCTCCGGTTTACCAAAAGGAATCGTTGCATGCGGCGGTGGTTGAAATCGTCGTTTTGAAAGGCGCCCATTGCCGTTATACGACGGTGCAAAATTGGTCCAACAACATCGTCAATTTGGTGACTCAGCGCGCTTTGGTGGATGAAAACGGGTTTATGGAATGGGTAGATGGAAACATCGGTTCTTACCGCAACATGAAATACCCTGCCTGCATTTTGAAAGGGGACGGAGCCAAAGGCTCGGTCATCTCCATAGCCGTCGGGGGACCAGACCAATTCCAAGACAACGGATCTAGAATGATACATATCGGGAAGAATACCTCTTCGACCGTCATTTCAAAATCTATTTGCCGTGGAGGCGGGACCGCCAATTTCAGAGGAACGATCCGTATTATGCCTGAGGCGGAAAATAGCCACGCCCACGAAGAATGCGACACTTTGATATTGGACGATAAGTCATTCTCGGACACCTATCCAAAGAATGAAATGAAGAATTCGAATTCATATATCGAGCACGAGGCCACGGTTTCAAAGATAAACGAAGACCAGCTTTTCTATTTGATGAGCAGGGGATTGAGCAAAGAACAGGCGACGCAAATGATCGTCATGGGCTTTATCGAGCCGTTTGCTAAAGAACTTCCGATGGAATACGCGGTCGAGCTCAACCAATTGCTCAAATTGGATATGTCGGGGTCCATAGGATAAAAATGGAATACGACGTTATAGTAATCGGAGGAGGACACGCGGGGATAGAAGCCGCCTGTAGCGCAGCGCATCTTAAAATGCGCACTCTTTTGATTACCTTAAATAAGAAAATGATTGGAAACACCCCTTGCAATCCCCATATCGGGGGATCCGCCAAAGGCATCGTGGTCAGGGAAATCGACGCCTTGGGCGGAATGATGGGAATATTCGCCGATCACAATCCTTTGCAAATAAAGATGTTGAACACCGCCAAAGGCCCGGGCGTTCAATGCCTTAGGGCCCAAGTGGACAAAAAGGAATATCCGTCTTATGTTCAAAGCGTTTTGGAATGCACCGACAATCTAACCATATTGGAAGACGAGGTAAAGTCTTTGATAGTCGAAGAGAACAAGGTAATGGGCGTGCGTTTGGCAAAGGGGAATTTAATATTTGCCAAAGCCGTAATAATTACGACCGGGACCTATATGGATTCTTCGATTATTTCGGGATTTACGAGCGTCAAAGGCGGGCCTGACGGAGAAAAGGCCTCGCTTGGTTTAAGTGAGAACCTACGCGATTTGGGCATAGAAATACGTCGTTTAAAGACAGGAACCCCGCCTAGGATAGACGGTAAGACCATCGATTGGGAGAAAGGCTCAATCCAGCCTGGAATGGATGGGGATTTGGCTTTTTCCTATACGACGAAGGAATTCACTCCTTTATCAAAGCAACTTCCTTGTTATCTCATTTATACGACTGACGAAACGATAAAGATAATAAAAGAACATTTGGGCGAATCGGCGGTCTTTAATGGGACCATAACCGGAATCGGACCCAGATATTGCCCCTCTATCGAATCGAAAGTCGTTCGCTTTGCCGATAAGCCCCGCCACCAATTGTTTTTGGAGCCGGAATTTAGAGAGGGAGACTCCATTTATCTCCAAGGATTTTCGACCGGTTTCGACCATAAAATACAAAATGAGTTGATACATACTTTGCCAGGCTTGGAAAACGCCAAGATTCTTAAATACGCTTATCAAATAGAATATGATGCGATCAATCCTTTCGAGCTTAAGAAGAACCTCGAATTCAAAAAGATAGAAAATTTATTTGCGGCTGGTCAGATTTGCGGGACCTCAGGGTATGAGGAGGCCGCCGGATTGGGCTTGATGGCCGGGATTAACGCTTCATTGAAGATAACGGGAAAAGAGCCATTCGTATTGAGAAGAGATGAGGCTTATATTGGCGTTATGATCGATGACTTGGTGACCAAAGGAGCGGACGAGCCTTATCGTTTGTTATCTTCGAGAGCCGAATATCGTTTGCTTTTAAGACACGATAACGCGGACGAGAGATTGACCGAATATGGCCATGAGCTTGGTTTAATATCCGATGAAAGATATAACGAATATCTAAATAAAGAAGAGAAAATGAAAGAAGTCATCGACATTCTTTCTAAAACTAATCCAAGCGACAAAGAATATTTAAAGCCTTATTTGGAAAAAGCCGGTTATTCAGATTTCAACGTTGGACATAAAGGTAGCGAATTGCTAAAAAGGCCGGGCATCCATTATGGGGAAATACGCTTCGCGACCCCGGAATTGTCAAACTATGAGCTAGATAGCAATACCGTCCTTACTCTGGAAACCAAAATCAAATACGAAGGTTATATCAAAAAAGCTTTGTCGGACGCCGAAAGAACCAAGAAAATGGAATTCGCCAAATTACCGATTGATATCGATTATCAAAAACTCGATGGTTTGAGATTGGAAGCCAGGCAAAAATTGAATATGGTTAAACCATCTACCATCGGCCAAGCCTCGAGAATTTCCGGAGTAAACCCAGCGGATATCTCCGCCTTGATATTGATATTGAAGAAAGAGAGGCTTTTATGACCTACGAAGAACTTTTTGCCACTTATGGGCCTCTTAAGATTTTGGATGAAGATAAACTTTCGAAACTAAAGACGTATGCATCATTGCTATTAGAAGCCAACTCCAAATTCAATTTGACGGCCATAAAGGATCCTAGCGAAGTGGTGGAAAAGCATTTCTATGATTGTTTGCTTCCATTAAAGCGATTTGATTTGAAAAACAAAAAAATATTGGACGTCGGAAGCGGTGGGGGCTTTCCTGGGCTGGTGCTTGCCATAGCCTTGCCGGAAAGCCAGTTTACTTTATTGGACGCGACCGCGAAAAAATGTTCGTT
The DNA here is from genome assembly GCA_963598795.1 of Alistipes shahii. Classification (GTDB taxonomy): domain Bacteria; phylum Bacillota_I; class Bacilli_A; order RFN20; family CAG-826; genus UBA4951. The sequence goes on along the minus strand of CAVBUY010000002.1, from coordinate 64,873 downwards.
CTTGAAGGAAACCGCCGAGGCGTTGGGATTAGATAACGTCAAGGTCGTAAATTGCAGAGCCGAAGAATTCTCGATGCGAAATTGTTTTGACGTGGTTACCGCCAGAGCGGTGGCCTCCATGCAAAAGCTCTTGGAGATAACTTCTCCTTTTGCAAAAGTTAACGGAAACGTCCTTTTGCTTAAATCAATAAAAGGCGAAGAAGAGCTAAAAGATAGCCAAAACGCTATAAAGATTCTTAAGCTCAAACTTATTGATTGCCAAAAAGAAACAATGCCGAGTGGAGAAGAAAGAATGAACTTCCTATTCGTTAAAGAAATGGATTCTGGAAAGAAATATCCCCGTTTGTGGAAAGATATCATGGCTAAACCCCTTTAAGTTCTTTACAAGTCGAATGACTGGATTAAAATAATTTCGCTTCAGGGAGACGTTAGAATCGTCGACTGGCGGTAAAGTCCGCGAGCCTAGTTAGGCACGAACCGGTGAGATTCCGGTACCAACGGTATAGTCCGGATGGAAGAAGCGATGACCTTTCCTTTGATATCGGATCGGTTTGCTCCCCCTGCAGCGAGGGGGTATTTTTTATGAACTGGCAAATATACGTTTGCGTATTCGGATTCTTCTTGCTTGCCTTAATCGGAGCTTTGCTAGTTGGCAAAAAGACGGGCGGGAAAAAGAAAACGACGGTGAGGATGTGCGCCCGAATAGCCGTATTCGGGGCTTTGTCAGCCATCCTTTACGTCATTCCTGTCTTTCAGATCCATTTGCCGTTTTTCCCTAGTTTTTTGGCCATCCATTTCGATGAGATACCCACTTTCATCGCCGGATTCGCTTATGGGCCATTGGCGGCTATCGGGGTCATTTTGATAAAAACTTTGATAAAGATGCCCTTTACCTCGACTTTGATAGTCGGGGAATTGGCCGATTTGATTTTTTCTTTATCCTTCGTTTTGCCTACTGTATTGATTTATAAGAAGTGGCGTAACCTAAAAGGCGTGGCCGTCGGATTTTCCGTTGGCACAGTTATTCAACTGATAGTCTCGGTGGTTATGAACATCTACGTCATGTTGCCATTTTATATGTTCGTGATGGGTTTTCCGGAAGGCGCCTTATTAAGTTTATGTCAAGCCGCCAATCCAAAGATCACTTCATTAGGTTGGCCTTATGGGATATATGCGGTCTTGCCTTTAAACGCCATGAAGGACGCGATAGTCATAATCGTCACATTCATCATATATCGTTACATTCATGTATTGCTTAGGTTCGAAAAAGATTGATAAATAACAAAAAGACCCGCTGCAGCGAGTCTTTTCATTAATAATGCAATGATTATTCGATGGTGATAGCGGAAACCGGGCAGTTGGCAGCGGCTTCGTCGGCAGAGGCATCGGCCTCGACACCTTCGATCGCGACAGCCTTGCCGTCATCTCCGAATTCGAAAACGTCAGGGGCGCTTCCGACGCAGAGACCGCATCCGATGCAAGCATCATTGTTAACGCTGGCTTTTGGCATTGTTGGATCCTCCAAAATAAGTAGCCACATTATAGGTGCGTAAAATGATTTCTTCAATCCAAGATGCGTCAAATATCATTTTGTTTTTCATTCATGAATGAATGTGTGGGCATATTAATGTAGAATACGAGTTATGCAAACCAGGATTGAACGTTACGAGAAATACCGAACAAGGATTGCCACCTCCCCGAAATGGACTTTCGCTTTTTCGAAAAAGCATTCTTCCAAACATTCGGCGGACGAGATGGCTTACGCCGGTAAAGCTTTGGGCTCTAACGCCATAACCTTGGATAAGCAAAATAAGAAGAAACGCGTGGTCGGTTACGAAAAATACAAACAGCAAAAGCAAACCTTGAACATCTTGAAATTCACTTTGTTCGCGGTCGCTTTGATATTCATGATCGTCCTTTATGTTATGTGGGTGAGGTAAATATATGGAACATATCGCAATAGCAATCGATGGGCCGGCCGCAGCCGGAAAATCAACGGTGGCCAAAGCCGTGGCTTCGACTTTGGGATTCACTTATATCGATACCGGAGCTATGTATAGGGCGGTCACTTACGCCGTAATCAAAGCCGGATTAGATCCGCAAAACGAGAATCAAGCCGTAAAGGTTTTAAAGGACCTCAGCATCGAATTGAAACCGGATGGGGCGGTTTTATGCAATGGAGACGACGTGACCAAAGAGATTAGGCTTCCGTTAGTTTCCGGGCAAGTCAGCTATATCGCCGCCATGAAACCCGTCCGTTTGGCTTTGATAGAAATGCAAAGGAAAATGGCGGAATCCAAATCCGTGGTCATGGATGGAAGGGATATCGGGACTTATGTATTGCCCAACGCCCAAGTAAAGATCTTTCAAATCGCCTCGGTGGAAACCAGGGCCGTTAGGCGTTACGAGGAAAATTTGGAAAAAGGCATACATTGCACGTTAAAAAGCGTGGAAGAAGAGCTTCGTTTGAGAGACAAAATAGATTCCGGCAGGGAATTCGATCCCCTTAAGCCGGCCACGGATTCGGTTTTGTTGGACACATCATGTCTGACTATAAAAGAATCCATTGACGCAATATTAGAAATCATTAAAAAGAAAACGGGAGTCGAAGCCTAATGCAGTTGGGAACTTTAGCTATAGTGGGTGCGCCAAGCGCCGGGAAAAGCACCGTGTTCAACCGCATAGTCGGAGAAAGAAAAGCCATAGTCGAGCCAACCAGGGGCGTAACCAGGGATAGGCTTTATGGCAAAGGCGAGTGGCTCACCAAAGAATTTACCGTTATTGATACGGGCGGAATTCAGATAAAGGACGCCCCGTTCCAAGTGGAAATAAGGGCCCAAGTCGACATCGCCATCGAACAAGCCGATGTCATTCTTTTCTTGGTGGATGGGAAGCTCGGCTGCTCTCAGGATGACAAATTCATCGCAAGGCTTCTTCAAAAAAGCAACAAGCCAATCGTTTTGGCGGCCAACAAAATAGACTCTATCCAAGAAATAGGGGATCTAACCGAATTCTACCGTTTGGGCTTAGGGGAACCATTGGCTATATCCGGGGCGCATGGCATAGGCATCGGAGATTTGCTAGATAAGATAATCGCCTTGTTGCCGGAAAAAGGAAAAGACGTTTATGAAGACGCCATTCCTTTTTGTTTGATCGGGCGCCCGAATGTCGGAAAGTCATCCTTAAGCAACAAATTGCTGAATAACGAGAGGACTATCGTTTCCAACGTTGCCGGGACGACTAGGGATTCAATCGATTCGCCCTTTAGATTCAATGACCAAAATTACGTGGTTATCGATACGGCTGGTTTGGTTAAACGCGGAAAGATATACGAAGCCATCGACAAATACGCGGCCTTAAGGGCTTTGGCGGCCATAGATAGATCCAAAGTCGCCGTCTTAGTAATCGATGGAGAGGTAGGCATAACCGAACAAGACAAACATGTCGTCGGATACGCCATAGATGCCAAGAAAGCCATTCTCATCGTCGTCAACAAATGGGATGTGGCCAAAGGGGAAAAAGACGCCGAGGAATTCATTAAGGAAATAAGAAAAGAATTCAAGTTCTTGGATTATGCCCCCATACTTTTCGTTTCCGCCAAAACGGGACATAACGTCGAAAAGATATTGCCGGCCATATTAAAGGCTTATGAAGGCTATAATCGCCGCATTCCGACGAATATATTGAATGAAATAGTTTTGGATGCCCAAGCCATGAACCCCACACCGTTATTCAACCATGGCAGGCTGAAAATCGTTTATGCTTCTCAAATCGACGTTTGCCCGCCGAAGTTCGTGTTTTTCTGCAACGACCCGAAGTTCGTCCATTTCAGCTATACGCGCTATTTATTAAACAGATTGAGAGAAACGTTTGATTTTGAAGGCTCCCCAATCGATATCGTTTATAGGCAAAGAAAATAAACGCGCATAAAAATTTAGTACAAAAAAACGCATCGCGATGAACGATGCGTTTTCGTTTTTCTTATTCCATGCCGTTGATGAGGTTGACGACGGACGGCTTTGAGATTTTGACTTTGCTGTAATTCACTTCGTAGTACTGATTGAAGGTGACGTCGCAAGTACAATCACCGGTGAGATCGACGGTTGCCTTCCTATCGACTCCAAAGTAAGTCATATTGTAGTTGTCATAGGCAAGTTCGGCGGAAGATTTTCCGGAGATATGTTTGACCATGTCTTTGACAGCTTCCGTATATTCTTGGTCCTTGTCAGCCGTGCCGACGAATTCAAAGCTGAGGTTTCCGGAACCGGAAGAACGGAGGTCGAGCTTCTCCATGGTGTAATCCGCAAAGAGCAAATCGCCGCCCATATAAATGCTTCCTTTTTCCATTAGCACATCGTAGTACTGCTCGTAGTAGTCCTTGGGTGAGGCCATAATAGTCATTTCAGACAAAGGATATTCTGGGTAAGCCCACTCAAAATTGTTGAGGGATTCATCTCCTAATTTTTGCAATTGTTTCTCGAAAGCAGAGGCGCAATTGTCATTGAGTTCACTCAACATTAGTTCTGGATTTGCCTTAAGTGAGGCTATTTCCTCGTCAGTGATAAAGAAATACATCGACTTAGTGACGGAATCTTGAGAAGCGACTATATAGGCTTTCTTCTCATCCAAATCGGCCCAGAAATAATATTCGTTGTCGATGTCATAGGATTCATTGTCGGAGCAGTGATAGTTGATTTTTTCAGCATCGCCGCTATATTTGTGTCCCGAGTTAGATTGGCCTGCAACGATTAAATTATCGTAATCGTATTTCCAAGTCACGGTTTTATAGTCGTTGTCGATTACGCCATCAGAATAATCTTTTTTATAGCCATATCCCAACTTTACAGTGGCTTTGGTGGGAACTACATAACCGCTATCGGAATCATCGTGTTTGGTTTGGATTTCGTCGGCTCTGGCTTTCCAAGTTTCAGCGTCGACTATCGGGGCCTTTTTGTTGAGCCCAAGTCCAAGGCCTAAGCCCAAAACCAAGGCGAGGATCACCGCGCCGCAGATTGAGGCATAGATGATGCAGTTTTTCTTTCCGTGTTTTTCGACGAATTGGTTGATTATTACCTTAACGTCTTTCTTTTCTTTTTTCTCTTCGTTAACGGATTCGGACGTCTCGTTAACGGCTTCTTTTTTCTCTTCTTCCATATTGAGTCCTTTCTAAAGCGTGTTAATTATACTCATGTAGTTAATAACTACAAACTAATTTATTTCTGTGTTTGTTTATATCGTTATGAATGGATTCCATAGAAAAAGAAGTCTCGAAAAATCAATATAATTTTAGGTATGCTACCTTTTAATGAAATGTGGTCGGGCTTTGTATCTTTTAAAAGAGAATGATTAGTTTTCATCAAACTTTTTGTTTTCGCTTGAAATTAATGCCCAATGTGATAAATTGAGTGCACAAAGCAAACAAGGAGTACATTCCAATGAACAAAACAGATTTGATTCTTGCTGTGGCAGAAAAAGCCGAAGTTTCCAAAAAGGAAGCCGAAGACGTCATTGAGGCCGCTCTTTCCATCGTCGAAGCAGCCTTAGTCAAAGGCGAAGCCGTCAAGATCTCCGGATTCGGCGTTTTCACCAAGAAAGCCCGCGCTCAGAGAGAAGGAACCAACCCTTCCAACCAGGAAAAGATCATCATCCCGGCTTCTGCTACCATCAATTTGAAGGTTTCCAAATCCCTCAAAGACAAGCTCAACGGCTAATTGAAATGATTCTTAAAATCCAGGGAAACGATTCCTTGGATTTTTTTATTTTGCTAGAATATGGCTATGAGAGATTTGATCTTCGATGAACTTAAGGAAAGATTCGCCGCCAAAGGCAAAAGGCTCTATTTGGTGGGAGGCTCGGTAAGAGACCTTCTTTTAAATAAGCCTTATATAGATCACGACATGGTGACGGACGCAACGCCTGAAGAGATGAAAGAGATCGTTCCGGAAGGGAATTACGTATTCGCCAAATACGGATCGGTGAGGTTAAAAATAAATAATGAAGAAGTAGACATAACCACTTTGCGGGAAGAAGGGGAATACGATGATTCGAGACACCCTTCCTACATCAAATTCATAACCGATCCGGAAATAGACGCCAAGAGACGAGATTTCACCATCAATGCCATGTACTTAGACGAGAATTATTCTTTGTTGGATTTCTATGGGGGCAAAAAGGACTTGGAAGATAAAATAATCAGGTTTATAGGCAAACCAGAGGAAAGAATAAAAGAAGATCCCTTGAGGATATTAAGGGCTAAACGATTTGCCAAAGTACTTGGTTTTAAAATCGAAGAGGATTCATTGAAGGCCATAGAAAAAGGGAAAAGTTTGGTAAGCTTGATAAAACCTGAAAAAATAAACGAGGAAAAGAGAAAGGCTTCTTTGGGAGTAAAATTATGAGCATGAACGCCGCATTGGGGGCCGTTGGGTTCCGTTATATGATTTTGGAACAATATAAGGGTCTTGGACTTAACGAAAACGAATTGGCCGTCTTGCTTATGGTCGACCATCTTTTAGAGCAAGGGAACACTTTGATAAACGCGGACAATTTGTCTTTGAAAATGACGATGGATAGCAAAGATATTGACGCTCTTTTGGCGGGCTTATTGAAAAAACAGATGATTTCCTACGAAATGAAGGATGGCAAATTGGTGACGACCTTGGATCCGATATATAGGAAATTAAGCCGCGATTTGGCTAAGAAAATGCGTTACGAAGAAGAAAAGGCCAAGGAAGAAGAAACCCAAAAAAGGATTACTATTCTCAACGATCTATTTGAGGAACGTTTTTCTAGAACCTTAACCCCATTAGAAAAAGGGAAACTCACCGATTGGGTTTTAGCCGGATATAAAGTCGACGAAGTGGAAAACGCCTTGAAGGATTCGATTCGCGAAGGCAAACCAAATATCAAATTTATCGATAGAAGACTTAGAGCCAGGCGCGCTGCTTCCGATATCGAGGAAGAGGGCTATACCGCCACTTCCCCCAACTGGGAGAAGGACATTTCCTCTTCTTTGAAGATTGCCAAAGACAAATGGGAAGATGAAGAATAAATCAAAGGATCTTCTTTCTTATCTTAAGGAGAACTATAAGGAGGCTAAATGCTCCCTTAGGTTTTCTTCCGATTTGGAATGCCTCATTGCCATATCCCTTTCCGCCCAGACTACAGACGAAGCGTTAAACAAAGCGACTTTAAGCTTATTTGCCCGCTATAAAGACGCAGAAAGCTATGCGAAAGCGGACATAAAAGACATTGAATCGGAAATAAAATCTTTGGGCTTATACCATAACAAAGCCAAGAACCTACATGATTTGGGTCTAGCTTTGATGAATCGATATAATGGCGAAGTGCCTCATGATTTAGCCTCGCTTATGTCATTGCCGGGGGTAGGAGAAAAAACCGCGAAAGTGTTTCTCTTAGAAAGAAATGAGATGAATTTCATTCCCGTGGACACCCACATAAATAGAATCGCTTATCGTTTAGGCTATGCATTGGAAAACGACTCGCCTTCTAAAATAGAAACGAAACTAGAGAAAGAATTTCCTAAGGAAGAGATGAAGTTTTTGCATCATGCTTTGATTTCCTTCGGGCGAAAGGAATGTAAAGCGAAAAAGCCAGATTGCCTAAATTGCCCGATGAAAAAATATTGCCGTTATTTCAAAAAGACTTCGTCTACTATTGATAAATAATCGTATCTTGGCCTATATCCTATAGGGACCTTATAGCCTTTTTCCCTTATGGTTTCGAAAGGAATGGACTGCCTATCGCCTTTTAAAATGAATTCGCATACGAAATCGGCTTTTAAAAGATAGACTTCCTCGGTGATAGCCAAATGTATCAAAAAGAAAGCTATCCCCCCATGCCTTATAACGCCTTCTAAATGGGTGATTTGCTGCGGGGCGATATTCTTTAACGGGAATGAGGTTTTGCTATGCGTGGATTTGGCTTCGAAATCCAAATAGCGAGATTTATAAACCCCGTTATAATCGGTGGTTGACTGGGTTTCGAAGAAGGCTTCGGTGATTTTCGCTCCCTTTGAATAATCGACTTTCACCACATTGATCGGAGTGGGTCTCTTGGTGATGATGGCGATGTCCTTTTCGCGATAATATTCGTTGCTTTGGTTTATTTCGTTTTCGAAATCCATGCCCCGGTTTCCGGCCGCGATGGACATTTTGATTTTTCCTTTGCCGTTCTTTTTGACTGAGGAAGGAGGGATAGATCCCGCCGGATATTTGATGTTCATTAATCCAAAGACTCCTTGATAAACCTCATATAGTCGTCTTGGTCGACTGATTTACCGGATCTAAGCTGATTCATGACTTTTTGTACCGGCAAAGGCAATGAGCGATAGGCGGATAAGGTCTTTTTATATAAGGCCGCGACCGTATCTTTTTGCTCCAAAAATTGCTCGTATAGATTCGCTAGGTTTTTAGCGTCCGATAACGCGTCGTGCGCCGTTCCCTCGAATATGGCGTCGAAAAGCTTTAATGCGTTGGTAACGGAATAGATATTCCCCTTCTCGCTTTTCACATATTGCCCCAAAAACAAGGAATAATCGAAATAATTCTTTTTGATAAAACGAACAAAGTCCGTCCCGTCGTCAAAATTGGCAAAGGCGGTCTGCTCCAACATAAAAATATCCCCGTTTCCGTATGAGCAGAATATGACGTCCCCTTTATACCTTGAGACGTATTTCTTAAATTTTTCTATCGCCTCGTGATATATAAGGCCCTTATTTTGCAAAGTCTTTTCGGTAATCCCGGTCATCTCTGTCACGTAATGGCCGATTGGAGATTTGGCTTTGACATAACAAGAAAATCCTTTGGCGTATTTCTTTATTTTGCAATCTTCGCCAATGCTAACGCCAATTGCTCCGATTTCTATTATTTCATGGCTAAGCTGGGTCCCTTCCAAATCGAAGAAGACGATGTGCTTTTTGCCTCTTAATATCTTTTTCAACGCTTCCATCTGCCAAATCATAGCACCAATTATTTGACAAGCATAGAAAACACGACTTTTAGCCTTAAGGCTATATGTGATATTAAGATTGCCTTTGAATTGGCTCGTGGATATAATCGATTACGTCATTATGAGCGATGGTTTGAAGCTAACTTCAAAGAAGGTCTACGAGAAGAAATTCCCAAAAGACCTAAGGGGCTACGACGCTTACGAAGTCGACCTTTTTCTCGATGAAGTCATAGCGGATTACAAAACCATCGAGCATTATCTGACCGAAAATGACACATATGTGTCCTCCCTTCTAGAAAGGATTAGGTCATTGGAATCCTCGAATAAGACCCTCAAAGAAGATAATGAGCGTCTTTATAAGGAAGCCAAGAATTACGAAATCCAGGTAGCCGCCATGAGCAATAGATTGGACGGCATAAAAGAAAGCGACAGACCGACGGCGGAAAACCTCGTCTACATCAGGCGCTTGAACAATCTGGAGGAGTTTTTCAGAGCCAAAGGCTACACCGAAGCCCAATTGGAGGAGATTTTAAGAAAGGAATGAAATCCGGCCCAGGCGACTGCTGCTAGCTAGTCTAGTAGAGGAAAGTCCATGCTCGCACAGCCTGAGATGGCTGTAGTGATTGTGCTAGGCGAATAAATAAGCCTAGGCACGCGGGAGCGCGTGACGGCGGTAGATTGCCTCCAGCAGGCATGACGCCCTAAGGTGCCACAGAGACGAGCTTGCTAGCGATAGCAAGATGAAACGCGGTAAACCCCTCAAGCGAGAAACCCAAATTTGGTAGGGGAAGAGCCAATGCCGAAACGAAGGCAAAGGCTCCAGCAAAGCTGAGATAAATTGTCGCCCTAGACAAAACATGGCTTATCGGGCCGGAGACTCAAATTATGAAAAATCTAAACGTTCCAAACAAAATCACGGTATCTCGGATCATCATGGTCTTCTTGATGCTCATAGTTCTTTTCGTTCTTCGTTTCATTCCCGGTTTAAACGTTCCGACCATCGGCGGGGATTTAAACATCAACGCCGTATATTTGGCCATATGCATCGTTTTCATAATCGCTTCAATAACCGACAAAATCGACGGGGATTTAGCCAGAAGGAACAACGAGATTACCGATTTCGGGAAATTCTTGGATCCGGTGGCCGACAAATTGTTGGTGAATTCCATTCTCATTTATTTGACCATCCCTCATTTTAACGAAGCTCAAATGACCATTCCCTTATATTGCGTGATCATTATGATCGTCAGGGACTTGGTGGTAGATGCCTTACGATTGGTTGCCTCTTCCAAAGGCGTGGTCTTGGCTGCCAACAATTGGGGCAAAGCCAAAACCTGTTTGCAAATGGTTGCTATCCCCTTGGTTTTGCTAAACGGTTTCCCCTTCACCTATTTCGACGCAAATTGGGGAGAAGGCAGAGTGGCCTTATGGTTCGTATATGCCGCGACGTTGGTATCCTTTATCTCCGGCTTGATTTACGTAATCCAAAACTGGAAAGTCGTATCTCTTGACGGCGGAGGCAAGAATGACAAGCAAAATTGAGCGCTTATTGGATCTTTTAAAAGAAAAAGGCTATAGCTTAGGGAGCGCGGAAAGCTTCACCGCCGGGTTATTTGCCTCCAACTTTTGCTCCGTTCCCGGAGCCAGCGCCGTATTTAAAGGCTCTATTGTTTGCTACGATAGAAAAATCAAAGAAAGCGTATTAAAGCTCGATAAAGCCTTGATAGACGAATATGGGGTGGTAAGCAAAGAAGTGGCAAAAGCCTTGGCCATAAATTGCAAGAACCTGCTGGATGTGGATATCGCCGTCTCTTTTACCGGGAACGCCGGGCCAACGGCGGAAAAAGGGAAGGCCAAAGTCGGCGAAACCTATATCGGCATCAATGTCTTAGGCTCTCTTAGAGTATATAAAATGATATTTGAGGGCGAGAGAAACGAAATTAGGGAGGAAGCCGTGGAATTCGCGGTGGAAAAATTGATCGAAACGCTGAATTGATGAAAAATAGCGAAACAGATTGTCTATATATGAATTGGAGGACGAAATTATGTCTGAAAACAAAGATTTGGCTTTGAAAGAAGCCTTGCGCACAATCGAGAAAGCCTATGGAAAAGGCTCCATCATGGTCCTTGGAGAACACGCCAAGGTCGACGTCGACGTCATACCAACCGGTTCGTTGATGTTAGATGAAATATTGGGAGTCGGCGGATATCCGAAAGGAAGAATCGTCGAGATATATGGCCCAGAATCTTCCGGAAAAACCACTTTGGCCTTAGAAGCCGTGGCCCAAGCCCAAAAGAAGGGCGGTAGGGCCGCTTATATAGACGCCGAGCATTCCATCGATCCCGATTATGCCCAAAAACTCGGGGTGGATATCGACGAATTGATTTTGTCTCAGCCTGATAGCGGGGAGCAAGCGCTTGAAATAGTGGAACTCCTAGCCGAATCCGGGGCCATTGACCTAATCGTCGTAGATTCGGTCGCCGCCTTGGTTCCCCAAGCCGAACTAGATGGGACGATGAGCGACAACAACGTCGGCTTGCAAGCCAGAATGATGTCAAAGGCCATGCGCAAATTGGCGGGTGTTCTTAATAGAACCGGATGTTTGGTCATTTTCATCAATCAGCTTCGCGAGAAGGTTGGCGTCATTTACGGCAACCCCGAGACCACGACCGGCGGCAGGGCTTTGAAGTTCTATGCGACGATCCGCATCGACATCAGACGTTCCGAAGCCATTAAGCAACGAAATGAAATTATCGGAAACACCGTCAAGGTCAAAGTCGTAAAAAACAAGGTTTCCGCTCCGTTTAAGACCTGCGAAATCGATATCATCTATGGCGAAGGAATAAACCTCGACGGAGAGATATTGGATTTGGCGGTAAACAAAAACATCTTGACCAAATCAGGCAATTGGTTCGTTTATAAGGACGAAAAAATCGCTAACGGCAGAGATGCGGCAATCCGTTACCTTAGGGCAAACCCGGATTTGCTGAACGATTTGGAGAAGCAAATAAGGGATAACTCCCAAACGGAGAAAAACGATTAATTCAAAATGGAGGTCTGAAATATGGCCTCTTTTTTCTTGCTTAATCTTGTCGGTTTTCAACTTAAAAAATATTCCACCCCTTATGGGGTTTAATTATCCTAAACGTTCGTGTATCATTTTTTTGTGCTAAGGCACCCACAATATCTAAGCCCTAATTTCTATTCGGGCAGACCAATATAGAAATTTAGTCTTATATATAAATCGATTACATAAATCTTTGAAGTGGGTACTGAGGCTTCTTAAAGGAGTCTTTTTAATGCTAAACCTATTAACCGGGGAAGGTCTCTCCGGAGCAATCGTCGCAATAATAGCCCTTGCTTGCGCCATCGTCGTTGGCGGAGCGGTGGCTTGCGTATTTGTCTTCGTTCCTTCCATCAAAGCCAAGAGAGCCAGTTCTTCAGCTTCCAACATCATTGCTGAAGCTGAGAAAAAAGCCGAAAACATCGAGAAAGATGCCAAAAGCGAAGCTAAGAGAATAGAACTCGAAGCCCGCGAACAAGCCGACCGCGACGTCAAATCGATGACCGAGGAAGTCCGTAGCGAAAGAGCTAAGCTCGACGCTAGGGAAGAACTCATCAACCGTCGCGACGAAACTTTGCTAACCAAAGAAAAGGATATCGATCGCAAGAACGAATCCTTGAATTCCCGTTTGGCGGATTTGGACAACAAGCACAAGATATTGGACCAAAAACTCGATTCGATCATCTCCGAACTCGAAAAAGTCTCGGGTATGACCACCAAAGAAGCCCATGACGAAATCATGGCTCGCGTGGAATCCAAAATGTCTTCGGAGATTGCCTTGTATATCAAGAATCAAGAAGACGAAGCCAAAGCCACGGCCCAAGCTAAGGCTACCGAGCTTTTGTCTTTGGCTTGCGCGAAATATGCTCAAGAAGTCGTTACCGAGAGAACGGTTTCGGTCGTGGCTTTGCCTTCTGACGAAATGAAGGGTCGCATCATCGGCCGCGAAGGAAGAAACATCCGCATCATCGAAGCCACTTTGGGCGTTGATATCGTTATCGACGATACCCCTGAAGTCATAACCGTCTCCTGCTTTGACCCCATCCGCAGGGAAATCGCCAAGAGAACCTTGGAATATTTGGTCAAAGACGGCCGTATCCAACCGGGAAGAATCGAAGAAATCGCCGCCAAGTGCAAACGCGACATGGAAGTCGAAATGTCCAAGACCGGCGAAGAAGTCGCCTTCCGTTTGGGGCTTCCTAAACTCAACAAAGAAATCATCACTTTGCTTGGGCGTTTGAAATACCGCACTTCCTATGGCCAAAACGTGTTGGATCACTCAATCGAAGTGTCTTATCTTTGCGGCATGATGGCCGCGGAACTCGGCTTAAATCAAACGCTTGCCCGCCGCGCTGGCTTATTGCATGACATCGGTAAGGCGGTGGACTTCGAAATGGAAGGTTCGCACACTCAATTGGGCGTTCAAATAGCCAAGAGATGCGGAGAGAACGACGTGGTCATAAACGCCATTGCCTCCCACCATGGCGAAGTGGAACCCACTTCTTTCATCGCCAATTTGGTAATGGCGGCCGATACATTGTCCGCCGCCCGCCCAGGAGCCAGATCTGAAACGCTTGAAACCTACATCAAGCGCGTTGAGCAACTAGAAAACATCGCCAAGGATTTCGAAGGCGTTCAAACGGCTTATGCAATGCAAGCCGGACGCGAAGTCCGCGTCATGGTCGTGCCTGAGAAGATAAGCGATCTCGAAGCCACCAAATTGGCCATAGAAATAAAAGAGAGAATCGAAAACGAGATGACCTATCCTGGCACCATCAAAGTTTCGGTCATTCGCGAATATAGGGCGATAGAAACCGCCAAATAAGATTTATTTCATATGCGTATCCTTTTCGTCGGAGACTGCGTTTCCAAAGCGGGAAAATCCATTCTTTCCTCATCTTTGAAAAAGCTTGAGGGGAAATATGATTTTCTTATCGTCAACGGGGAAAACATATCTGACGGAAAGGGCATTACTAAAGCCGATTACCTATTTTTGGTAAGCCTTGGCGTGGATTGCATAACCTTGGGCAACCATTGGCATTCCAAACATGATTTGGACAAATGGATCGATGAGGCCGATAAATTGGTTAGGCCATTGAACCTCATAGGCTACCATCACGGGAAAGGCTCAAAGCTATTTGTCTGTAACAATGTTCCGATAAGGGTCACCAATATATTGGGGACCGCCTTTATGGATGAAGCGGTCATCTCCCCAATAGAGTCCCTGCGGAATTTATATGAGAAGATAGAACCTTCTATTCATATTATCGATTACCACGCGGAATCCACCTCCGAGAAGCAAGTGTTCATGTTGGACAATTGCTCGAAGGTCAGCGCCGTATTGGGAACCCACACCCATGTGGAAACCGCCGATGAGAGGATAGTTTCCGGAACGGGTATACAAACGGATGTGGGGATGTGCGGGATAATGAACGGTTCCATCGGGGCGAGTTTCATATCCGCCAAAGAGAAATTTTTGGAAGGCAAAAAGGTCTATTTGGATTTCTCTTCAATGGGCTTATGCCAATTCAACGCCACGTTATTGGAAGTCGACGAAGAGACTTTTAAAACGGTATCAATATCTAGAATCCACTTGGAGGAATATATCGATGGGTAAATGCGATTATCGTTCCCTTCCCAATATGAATGAGGCAAGGAAAAGAATAAAAGAAGCCGAGAGGCTGATAGATCACGTCGAAGTTTCTCCCTTGTTAAAGGAATTTGCCAAAGGGAAGAAATTCTTCATAAAGACTTTCGGCTGCCAAGCCAACATCCGCGACGAAGAGATTATGGCCGGTTATTTGAAAATGGCCGGTTATAGCAAGACCGAAAATCCCAATGAGGCGGATTTAGCTATCATCAACACTTGTGCGGTGAGGGAAAACGCCGAAGATAAGGTCTATGGCGAATTAGGCTCCTTCAAAAGCAAATGCGAGAAGGATAAAAACTTCATCCTCTGCTTATGCGGATGCATGATGCAAGAAGAGGGCTTTGCCGAGAGCATATTGAAGAAATATCCGTTCGTCACTTTAGTTTTCGGAACCCATAACGTCCATCGTTTGTTGCCTTTGCTAACGGATGTTTTGAAGAGCAAAAAGCATATAGTGGACGTCGAATCCGGGCCCAGGGAATTGGTTGAGGACATGCCTTCCTCCCGTTTGTCCACTTCCGAGGCTTTCGTGAATATTAGCTACGGATGCGACAAGTTTTGCACCTATTGCATCGTTCCTTATACAAGGGGCAAAGAACGCTCCAGGAAGATGGAAGACATATTGAAGGAATGCAAAGGCTTGGTGGAAGATGGCTATAAGCAGATAACTTTGCTTGGGCAAAACGTTAATTCCTATGGCTTGGATTTAAAAGACGGAACGAATTTCGCCACCTTGCTAGAAGAAGTGGCCAAGCTTAATATCCCGCGTCTTACCTTCCTTACTTCCTATCCATCCCAATTCACGGATGAGATGATTGAGGTGATGGCCAAATACGACAATATCCGCAAATGGCTGCATTTCCCCGTCCAATCCGGGTCTAGTTCATGCTTAAGAAGAATGGGAAGAAGATATACTAGAGAAGAATATTTGGCCTTGGTTGATAAAATCAGAAGCAAAATGCCTGATATAGCCTTAACCACGGATATCATAGTCGGCTTCCCCAATGAGACGGACGAAGAATTCGCCGACACTTTGTCTTTGGCCAAGGAAGTTGGCTATTCCTCGGCCTTCACTTTCATCTATTCGCCTAGGAAAGGGACTCCCGCGGCTTTGCTAAAAGACGAGACTCCCGATGAATTGAAGCATGAGCGTTTCAACGCTTTGGTGAAAGTCATTGAGGAAACGACGGGCAACCATTCTGCCAAAATGGTCGGAAACACTTATTCGGTTTTGGTCGAAGGCCCTTCAAAAAAGAACGCGGAAGTTCTTTCGGGCTATGCGGAAAACGGCAAATTGATCAATTTCAAAGGCCCGGAATATCTAACCGGTTGCCTGGTCGACGTTAAGGTAACGGAATCTAAAACTTTCTCTCTGCGTGGAGAATTAGTTGGAGATCCTATCGTTTATAAGGCTAAGGACGTCGCCTATATCCTTTCATTGGATCCTTTGCTAAAGGAATACAAAACGATAGTAGAGGCCTTAAAGGACCCAAAATATGTCGAATTGGGGCTTAAATTGAAAAAAGCCAAGAAAGACTTGGCGATGTCCATAGGCAACAAAGAAACGTATTTGAAGCGCAAAGAAGAATTTTTGGCTTTGAAAGACGAAATAAACAACGATCCGTTGATAAAGAACAAAGAAGCTTTGTCTAACGAGGTCGGGGCATATTTAGAAAGGATCCGTTCTATCTTATTATGATAATCGTCCTTACCGGAGCGACTGGGACCGGAAAAAGCCGTTTGGCCATAGAATTGGCCAAAAGAATCGACGCCGAGATAATTAATGGCGACGCTTTTCAGGTTTATAAGGATTTAACTATCGCCACGGCCTCTCCTAGCAAAGAGGAAATGGAAGAGGTGCCTCATCATCTTTTCCAATATGTCGATTTGTCCGAAAGTTATTCGATCGCCCGTTATCAAAAGGAATGTAGGAAAACTTTGGAAGAGGTCCTATCTAGAAAAGAGAACGCCATCATCGTCGGCGGAAGCGGCCTTTATATCCGCGCGGCCTTATATGACTACGATCTGAGTTTGGACACCGACAAAATCGATATGTCCGAATACGAAATAAAGTCTAATGAAGAACTGCATGAAATCCTTTCTTTATTGGATAAAGAGGAAGCTGATAAACTCCCCGTTCAAAATAGGCAAAGGATATTAAGGTCCATAAACATTTGCTTGGCCGCGGGGGAGCCTAAA
Source organism: Alistipes shahii (assembly GCA_963598795.1). Lineage (GTDB taxonomy): Bacteria > Bacillota_I > Bacilli_A > RFN20 > CAG-826 > UBA4951. The sequence continues at coordinate 47,989 of CAVBUY010000002.1, read as the reverse complement.
ACCGAATTCTTGAAAAAACAAAAACACGAGCCAATTTATCCCACTAAGTTTTATGTTTTGCACGTGGATAGGGAAGAACTATATCCCAAGGTAAACAAAAGGGTCGACGAAATGTTTAAAAATGGCTTATTGGAAGAGACTTGCCCCCTTATTGAAAAATACGGGAGAGAAGCCCAGGCTTTCAAAGCCATTGGGGTAAAAGAGCTATTTTCTTATATTGATGGTGACATTTCGCTAGAAACGGCTAAAGATTTAATAAAGCTGGATACCCGGAGATACATTAAACGGCAAGAAACCTTCTTCCGTCATCAATTCTCCGCCAAAAACGTTTCTTCTTTGGAGGATATCCTCAGCGATTTAAATGATAGGAGGTAAGCTAAAATGGAATTATTGAAGATAAATGAGGTGGCTAGCATATCTGGCATAGACTCTCAATTTCTCGAACCATATGGGCAATATAAGGCAAAGATAAACCCCGAAATCCTCCAAAGGAAAAAGAAACAAGACGGAAAGCTTATTTTGGTTACGGCCATTACACCAACTAAAGCCGGAGAAGGGAAAACCACTTCCTCCATCGCTTTGGCGGAGGGCTTTGGGAAAATTGGCCAAAAATGCATATTGTGTTTGAGAGAACCTGCCTTAGGGCCAGTGTTTGGCGTGAAAGGCGGAGCTACCGGAGGAGGATTAGCCTCCATTGCTCCCTCGGAAGACATAAATATGCATTTCACGGGCGATATGCATGCATTGACCAGTTCCATCAATCTCATATCCGCGATAATCGATAATCATATCTATCAAGGTAATGAACTAAACATCGATCCTAATAGAATCGTTTGGAAAAGGGCGATGGATATGAACGATCGGGCGTTAAGGGAAATAGAAGTCGGATTGGGCGAAGGAAACGGAACGGAAAGAAAAGACGGATTCGTAATTACCGTAGCCTCAGAAATGATGGCCATTGTGTGTTTGGCTTTAGATCCTGATGATTTTTGCTTAAGGTTAGAAAAAATAATCGTGGCCTACACTTATGACGGAAAACCCGTTACCGTCAAAGATTTAAAAATAACTCATGCGGTCATGCGTTTGATGAAAGAGGCCTTGAAACCGAACTTGGTTCAAACCTTGGAGCATCAGCCCGCATTGGTTCATGGTGGTCCTTTCGCCAATATCGCCCATGGGTGCAATTCTTTGATTGCCACCAAAATGGGATTGAAGTTAGCTCCGATTGTCATTACCGAAGCGGGATTTGGGGCTGATTTGGGCGCAGAGAAGTTCATGGACATCGTGGTCAGAGAAGGCGATTTGCATCCCGACTTGGTGATTATGGTGGCGACGATAAGGGCGCTTAAAATGCATGGCGGGGTCAAATTCGATGACCTTGGCAAAGAAAATATAGACGCTTTGCAAGAAGGGCTCATAAATCTAGAAACCCATTTAGAGAACATGAAGAAATTCGGCATGCCGGTATTGGTGGCTATAAACCATTTTGCCTCCGATACCACGCAGGAAACCGCCTTATTGAAAGATTGGTGCCTAAAACACCATTATGAAGTAGCCTTCCTTAATGGCTTTGGTTTGGGCGGGGCCGGATCTATCGAATTGGCCGAAAAAGCCAAATTCATGTTGGAAAATTACGAAAGCGACTATCATCCGATTTACGATCTCAAATGGCCTTTGAGAAAGAAAATAGAAACCATTTGCAAAGAGATATATAGGGCCGGGGATGTCGTTTTTGAAGAAAAAGCCTTATCTCAGCTATCCACTTACGAAAAGATGGGCTTCGGCAATGCTTATATTTGTATGGCTAAGACCCCAAATTCTTTGACCGATAACCCGAAGGTTTATGGCGCGCCTAAAGGACATACGATAACGATAAGGGAATGCAATTTATCGGCAGGGGCTAATTTCATCGTGGTTTTGACGGGTAAAATAGTCACTATGCCCGGTCTTCCGAAGAACCCTATCGCCATTAAGATGGAGGACGAAAAATGGTAGAGATCCACTTATTTGACGTCGTGGAGATGAAAAAGCCCCATCCATGCAAGACTAGGAACAAATTGTTTCAGATAGTGAGGGTCGGGGCCGATATAAAGATAAAATGCTTAGGATGCGGAAATGTCATCATGCTAGATCGAGAGAAATTTGAATCATCAGTTAGGAAAATCATTTCCAATAACGAAGGACCAATAGATCTCATAAAGTAAAAATCACCCCTTTGCCGATATTAAATTGGTGGAGGGGCTTTTATTTTTACCTTAAAGAAAGTGTCTAAATATTTCGGAGACCAGGGAAACGGTTTTTACGCTTTAAAAGATATTTCGATATCTTTCCCCAATATCGGATTGGTTGGTTTGGTTGGGAAATCGGGCTCAGGGAAGTCCACCCTTTTGAATTTGCTTTCCGGAAATGAAAAACCTAGCAAAGGCAAACTTCTTTTCGGAAACAAGGATATGAGCAAGCTCAAAAAGAACGAAATTGAAGAACTGAGAAATTCTTATTTCGGATTTGTGTATCAATATTTCAACCTTATAGAGTCGTTAACGGTGGAAGAAAACATTGCGATGCCATTATTGATTGCCGGCAAAAGCAAAGGAGAGGCATTAAAGGCCGCCAAAACAATCCTTAAGCAATTCGAGCTAGACTATCTTTCAAAAAGAGCCGTTAAGAGCCTTTCTGGGGGCGAAAAGCAAAGAGTTGCCTTATTAAGGGCTACGATTTCTAACCCAAAAGTCGTTTTTGCAGACGAGCCAACAGGAGCATTGGATGAAGTTCATGGCGTTCAGGTGATGGAATACTTAAAGAAACTGTCTGAAACGAAATTGGTGATAGTCGTTTCCCATAACGAAGGACTGATCGAAAAATATTCCGATTATCATTTGCGCTTAAAAGATGGATTCCTCATAGAATCGGATTTAAAACCTAAAAATGAAAACTATAAAATAAACCCAGTAGGAAACAGATCTAAATCGAAGTGGAAAAAGTTGATACTTTCCTCACATTTGAAATCGAATATTAAAAAGAACATATTCACGGTCATTTCATCGACTATAGGCTTAGCCACCATTATGTTGTCCATAGGATTCTTTTATGGATCGAAAAACGTGTTGAATAACGAAACCAAGAGACTTCTTACTCGTTATATGGCCGGAATAAGCAAAAAAGAGACTATTGATATAAAAGATTCGCCATTGGCTGTTACCCGCACATTCAGACCAAATATAGAAGAAGTCAATAATATCGTCAGCGAAAACATTGATGTAAAATATGATTTTTCCTACTTTTTTCCGGTAAGAAATAGCATAAAAACCCCAAATGGCAAAACAATGGAAGTAAACTTTATTCCATATATGATAGAAAACGCCGATACATACAATGATTTATTAACTTCAAGTGACTTTGAAAAACAAGGCGAAAATGCATGCTTGGTTAATACGCAATTCATGTCGGAAACCGGATATTCATTAAACGATGATGTGCGTGCTGAACATGAGCTGAATATCTTAGTTGAGAATAAGAAAGAAATATTGTCAATCAAATATGATTTTCAAATAAAGGGAATCGTGTCGGAATTCTCCTTTCTCAACGAACCTAAAATCTATTATCCGTATAATGTGATATTCTCCTACCTAAATAGCTGTTTCACCGATAGCGGACGATCGGTCATGGAACTGGTCGAGCAAGCTTCTCCCTCAGACTTAAAATCAAACTTCCAACTTTGGCTTTTTGCTAAAAATGAGTTTGGCGCTAATGAATTAGAAAGCCTTTATGTATCTTCCGATTGGTCTATAAGTTCTTCATATATTGGGATTAAAGAATCTTTTTCCGGAATTCACGACGCTTTATCTCTTTCCTTGATTCCGTTTATGGTTCTCCAAATCATAACGACGGTTTTCATATGTGGTTTTGTCTCCTTTTCAACTTTCCTTGATAACAAAAAAGAGGCCGCCATTTTAAATTCGTTGGGAGCGCGAAGATCCTCTTTGGTTGGCGTATATACGTCGGAAGGGATCATTCTTTCGCTAATAGGAAGCGTCATCGCTTTGCTTTTGTCTTATCCAATTCAATTAATGTTAAATCTCTACTTCAAAAAATCTTTGGACTTAAGCGGCTTGATAGGTATTCCGTTCGGTTTTCTATTCGTTTTCCTCACCTTGCTGCTTTCGACTTTTCTAGGGTATATAGGAACCAGGATTCCTTTGAGGACACTTTATAAGTATCCGTTGGCGGAGGCTTTAAGAAACGAATGAGCGTCATTATAAAAAACCTAACCAAAAAATTTAGAGACAGGGTTATATTCCAAAACCTCAACTTCACCTTTGAAGATACGGGCTTTTATGCCTTAGTCGGGCCTTCAGGCTCCGGAAAGTCCACATTATTGGAAATTATAGCTGGGATAGATGTCGATTTTAAAGGAGCGCTAAAAATAAATAAGACCAACATCAAAACGAAATTAAGCGAGGAACGTTCTGATTTGCGACTAAAGAAAATGGGCTATCTGAGACAGGGCTATGACTTATTGGAGCTCGAAAATGCGTTGGATAACATCACTTTGCCGTTAAAGGCGGTCTCAAACGAAAAGGTGTGCGTCCAAAATAAGAGATCCAAAGATATATCCAAACACTATGACGTAGATGACAAAATGGGTGAAACGGTAAATCGGCTTAGCGGCGGAGAAAAACAAAGGGTGGCTTTCGTTAGGGCGATAGTAAATTCTCCCATCGTTTTGCTTTGCGATGAGCCAACCGGGTCTTTAGACTCAAAAAGTGCAGTATGTATCTATGAAAAACTACGAGAAGTTTCTAAAAAGACCTTAGTTATAATGGTCACGCACGATGAAAATGCCGCTTTTTACTATGCCGATTGCGTTTTGCGCATCGAAAACATGTCGTCAAAGGTTGAAAAGAACTCTCAGAGTGATTCTTTATCAACTGGCACATTTAAAATGCGAAAACGTAACAAAATAAAGCGGATTCCTATTATTTCTTGGTTAAAGCACGCTTATCATTTGTGCAAAGAGAGAAAAAAGCGGACTTTCTTATCTCTGTCGGTTTTGTCATTCTCATTCATATCTTTGGGCTTGGCATCTTATTTAAGTAGTGACATTTCCAAAGAAATAGACCGCTCGTTTTCTTCTATTTTAGGGAGCGGTTCCCTGGTAATGGAAAGGAGAGGGGCGGGAGATGAAGTCATTGGGAATACCATAACCGCTTCTGAAACAGACGTTGTCCATATTGTTGAAAATAATCCGGAAGTCGAGGATTATGGCACTTTTTATTTCGCCGATTTTGATAGCTACTTCAAGGATTTGGATATCGCTTATATAGAAAACGGGGCAAATAAAATCACTCTCAAAGGCCTATCTATCCGTTCTGTTAATGAATTTCTTTGGATGAATGAAAACGACAACGATTGCTATCCAGAAACGCCAAAGATTTTAGAAGACGATCAGATTGTCTTGGGCTTGCCTTATGCTGATATGTTCCAGCTTTGCTTTCAGCTTCATATTTTAAGAGACTACGAGCATTTGGGCGATTATATAGCCGATAACGGATTGAATGTCGTATTTTCGGTGTCTAATTCGGATTGGAATTACGACGATGAGCAAATTGTTTCCATTAAGGCCGTCAAACCTTCGAATGTGATGACGATATATTCTTATAATCACAAATGGTCAGAACACATTTACGAAGAAAGAATGCGTTTCCCTACAAGCGACACGGACGATTATTCCTTGCCTTGGATCATGAAAAAGGCTTTCTATATAAAACCTTCCAACACAGGATCCGAAATGATGAGGCAGCTTAGGGAAAACCCCGATTATGAACGTTATATCTTCGAGCCGGATTCGTATGCCTATGACCAAAGCCATTGCAAGATAGGCTATCTATGTTCAACAAAACGCTATTACGTGTTTTTGGCTGATAAATCATCTGTTTCCATTTCTGACGTAAATGACGTCAAAAAAGAATCGGGACTCAATTCTTTCATTATCGGCACGAATTATACATATGCCTCATATCCAAAGAATTTGATGACGGGGTTTGTCTTTCCCTTTTATGCCAGCAACGACAAAGAAACTGCGGATATGATGCTAGATAAGGCCACTAGTTTGGGAAATGAGCCCGGGGTAAGCGAAATCCTTCCCGATAACGTTTCAAAAGGGAGTTATGTATTGCCGGCTTCTTCGGCTTTGACCCTTTCTAACGATTTTTCCAAACTGGTTTCGGGGCGGAAACCAGACTTTAGTTATGAAGTGGCCATCTCCTCTGCTCTAAATAAGAAATGGGGCAATCCCAAAACGATCCATTTGGTTGGCTTGATAAACCAAGAACAAATCGGAAGTACAATAAACAACGAATATAGATCCGCGGAAGTAAAAGTCGTCGGAGTGGTCGAAGATACATGGGAAAAGCTTTTTGTGGACAGCTTTTGGGCCATTGATTTCTTTCGCGATGAACTGGGCATGTCATCTTTTCTTTTGGAACCGACCAAATGCATCTTTGAATATGGCGATGAAGTCAAGGAAGATATAAAGAACGATTTGACGGAAAGATTCCTTGCATATGAATTCACCGATCCATCGGAGCAAATATCAAAATCCAGCGAACAGGTATTCTCATATTTGAAGACGTCGCTTTCATTAGCCTCTGTTTCTTCCTTTCTTTTAGCTTTCATTCTTTTGTTCGTCACGGTTATCCTCACCATATTGGAAAACAAAAAGGAAGGCTCCATTCTTTATTGCTTGGGGTTTAGGCGAAAAGAAATAGAAAGAAGCTTAAATTCCATAAATGTTTTGCTTACTGTGCCGAGCATATTGAGCGCGGCCTTGTTCATATCGATAATGGAAATTTTCTTACATAGGCAAATAGGCTCGAATTTCGGGGTGGAAACGGAATTCGTTTTCTCTTTTGAACCAATTTTGGTGATTCTGATATCCGGGATAATCGCATTCTTGTTCATTCGGCTCTACATCCATCGATATGTGGCGAAAAGGGATTTTTTGAACGAAATGAAATATCGATAACCACTTTCCGAAAACGTTGATATAATAACCGACGGTTTTGAGTTTACGACTCGGCTAGAAAGTGAAGGTTTTCTTAATGAAGGGAACTGTCAAAATGTTCAACAAGGAAAAAGGCTACGGCTTCATCCGTGGCGAGGACAAAAACGACTACTTTTTCCACTACAGCTCGTTGATCATGGACGGATTTAAGACCACCGAACAAGGCGAAAACGTCGAATTCGAAGTTGTCCAATCCGATCGCGGATTAAGAGCGCAGAACATCAAGAAAGTCGACTAATAAGTCGTGAATTCTTACCCACTTCCTCGGTGGGTTTTTTATTTATCTGGGACTTTTGTGGCTTGAAACAAAGAAGTTTCAAGAAGTCTTTGTTGTGCTTTGGCTCTAGAGATATATAATCTCTACGGTATTTTTAGGTGTATTTATGTCTCTCAAAGCAGGTATAGTCGGTCTCCCTAATGTAGGAAAGTCAACGTTGTTCAACGCCATAACGAATTCTCATGTGTTGGCGGAAAATTATCCATTCGCCACCATAAACCCAAACACGGGCGTGGTAATCGTCCCTGACGAAAGGCTGGATTTTTTAACCGAGAAATTCAATCCCCAAAGAAAGATAAACGCGACATTCGAATTCTATGATATCGCAGGTTTAGTTAAAGGCGCTTCCAAAGGCGAAGGCCTCGGCAACCAATTTTTAGCGGCCATAAGAGAATGCGATGCCATAGTAGAAGTAGTTCGCTGCTTCGATAACGAAGCCGTTTTGCGTTATAACGAAGAACCGGTCGATCCCGCTTCAGATATATCCACCATCAATCTCGAATTAGCCATGTCCGATTTGGATTCGGTTAATGGGAGAATCGCCAGACAAAGCACCAAAGCCAGGGTTGGACGCGACAAAGTCGCCGCTTATGAGCTTCCTATCTTAGAAGCCTTGAAGGCCGTTTTGGATCAAGGGCTTCCCGCTAGATCGGTGAAAGGTTTAAGCGATGAGCAAATGGAATATGCGAAAAAGAATTTCTTCTTGCTCACCTTAAAGCCCATCCTATATGTTGCCAACGTAAATGAAGATGCCTATTCCGATTTGGATAACTGTGCGCATTACCAAACAGTGAAGAAGATAGCCGCCGAAGAAAACGCGGAATGCATTCCGGTAAGCTGCCAAATCGAATATGAGATATCCCAATTGGACGAGGCGGAAAAGAAAGAATTCTTGGATACTTTGGGCGAAAAGGAGTCGGGCTTGGATAGATTGGTCAAAGCCTCCTATAAGCTCTTGAATCTCTCAACCTTCTTTACCAGTGGTTCGGATGAGTGCAGGGCTTGGACTTTCTCCAATGGCATGTTAGCCCCTCAATGCGCCGGAGTCATCCATTCGGATTTTGAAAAAGGCTTCATCAAAGCCGAGGTTTATTCTTTCGACGATTTCAAAAAATACGGCAGCGAGGCCGAAGTCAAGGCTAACGGCAAACTGAGAATGGAAGGAAAGGAATACCAGATGAAAGACGGCGACGTCGTCTTCTTCCGGTTTAACGTATGAGAATAGGCTTAGGCGAAGACATCCATAGATTGGAAGTGGGCTTGCCGCTTATCATCGGCGGAATAAAGGTAGAAAGCGAATTGGGTGTTATCGCCCATTCCGACGGCGATGTCTTATTGCACGCCATAGCCGATGCCATTTACGGGGCTTTAAGCGAAAAAGACATCGGCTGGCATTTCCCAGATGATGAAGAGAAAACCAAAGGCATAGATAGCCGGCTGATCATAAAAGACGCCTTGTCATTGGCGAATAAAAAAGGCTATGAAGTTTCATCTTTGGATTCCAATGTTTTCCTAGAAGGCGTCAAGTTAAAGCCTTATATCGATAAAATGAGGGAAAGCCTAGCCAAATTGCTTAAAACCGACATAACGAACATATCCATAAAAGCCAAGACCAACGAAGGCTTGGGGCCGGTGGGAGAAAGAAAAGCCATAAGGGCTACGGCCATAATCGCGCTAAAAGGAGGGAAAGATGACTAACGAAGAAACATTGCAAATAGCCTTGAGCAAGGCCTTATTGAAACTCAATGTCGAAGTCGATCCGAATAGCATCGTCATCGACAGGTGCAAGGATTCCTCTTTCGGCGACTACGCTACCAACATTGCCATGAGAAGCGCCAAACTTTTCAAGAAATCGCCGGTGGATGTCGCGAATTTAATCGTTGAGAATTTCTCTTCCGACAACGTCGAAGATATTAAAATCGCCGGTCCGGGATTCATAAATTTCTTCATGAAGAAAGAATCTTTGGGGGAAATTGTCAAAACCATCATAGAGAAAGACGCAAATTACGGACGTTTGGAAAGAAACAACATAAAGGTAAACGTGGAATTCGTTTCCGCCAACCCTACCGGAGACCTACATTTAGGTCATACCAGAGGAGCGGCTTTGGGAGATGCTATCTGCAACCTCTACGATGCGGCGGGATATGACGTCACCAGGGAATATTATCTCAATGACTGCGGAAACCAGGTTGAGCATCTAGGTCATTCTTTATCTCTCCGTTACCACGAATTATTCGGAGAGGAAATCGTTTTAGGAGACGATGATTACCATGGGCAAGATCTAATCGCCATCGCTCAAAAAATCAAAGACGATTACGGCGATAAATATCTAGCCAACAACAAGGAATCCCATGATTTCTTCATCCGTTATGGCATAGATACGGAATTTGGCAAAATCCAAAAGGATTTGGCGGACTTCCGCGTTAAATTCGACGTCATCTTCAAAGAATCTCAAATTAGGGAAGGAAGTTTGATCACCGACACGATTGAGAAATTAAGAGGTAAAGGCTACGTCTATGATTCAAACGGGGCCACTTTCTTAGCCACCTCAAAATTCTTCGACGACAAGGATAGGCCCATCATCAAGGCCGACGGCTGCTATACATATTTCATGCCTGATATCTGCTATCACTACAACAAGATGGACAGGGGATACGATATCTGTGTGGATATGCTTGGCGCCGACCACTTCGGATATATCAACCGCATGCGTTCGGCTTTGGAAATCGGCGGTTATTCGTCCGATAGGCTGAAGATGGAAATCTATCAAATCGTCAAAGTCTTCAAAAACGGGGAAGAAGTGAAAATGAGCAAGCGCACGGGGAAGGCCATTTCCCATAGAGAGCTCGTCTCCGAGATTGGCGTGGATGCCGTAAGGTATTTCTTCATCGACAAAGCCCCAGGAAGCCATTTGGACTTCAATTACGATTTGGCGATTTCCAAAAGCAAAGACAACCCCGTTTATTACACCCAATACGCTCATGCCAGATGCGTGTCCCTTCTCAATTTGGGAGATGATATAAAGCTAGATTTGACTTTGAAAGGCATCGGGAATGAGAAAGAGACCGCTATCTTGAAGCATTTGGCGGCCTATCCTCAGATGATTGAGCAAGCGGCGAAAAACCGCGCCCCCTACAAGGTTACGGCCTACATCGAGGATTTGGCGGCGTTGATTCATGAATATTACGCGGCCAACAAAATCATCGACCGCACGGATTTATTAACCAGCGGTTCGAGGCTGGCTTTGATAAAAGCCTGCCAAATAGTTTTAAGGAATGCGTTGAGCCTAATAGGCGTCAGCGCTCCAGATAAAATGTAAGGAAGGATCTTTATGAGAAAAGACAAAAGCATGTTAGACGAAGCCTATGACATCGTCACCGAAAACGGGCAACCCATCGTTTTCATCGATTTGGTGAACAAAGTCGCCGCCAACTTGGAAATGACTGACGAAGAAAAGCTTTCCAGATTGGGCGCTTTCTATACCGATCTTTCGTTGGATGGCAGATTCGTTGCCTTAACCGACAATACTTGGGACCTCCGTCTCCGCCACACCTATGACAAGGTTCATATCAACGTCAACGAAGTCTATTCAGACGATGGCGAAGACGAGAACGTGGATATCGAAGAGTTGGAAGGCGAGGAAGAACAACAAGAATACGAAGACGAAGACGCCGCTTCTACCAGAAAGATCGACCTCGAAGGCACCGGCATAAAAGAAGAGGATCTCTAATCGATGTATCAGAAAGAACTCCAAAAGATGATAGAGGCCGCCGAAAAGAGCGGCGATATCATCATGGAAGTTTATAGAAACGGCTTTGATGTCGAAATCAAAGACGACAATTCCCCCGTTACCGAAGCGGACAAAAGGGCGGATGACCTTATAATCGACATTCTTTCCAAAGCCTTCCCCGATTATGGTTTCTTAACCGAAGAAACCCCAGACAACGACGAGCGTTTGTCCAAAGAATACGTTTGGATAATCGATCCTTTGGACGGAACCAAGGAATTCGTCAATTACCGTGGGGAATTCGCGACTTGCATCGCTTTATGCAAAGATCATGACATCGTGGCCTCGGTCATCAATTGCCCAGCCCAAAACGTCTTGTTCTATGCCATAAAAGGCGAGGGAGCTTATAAACTTCCGAGATTCGGAAAACCGAAAGAAATCCACGTCAATAACAAAGACAAGCAAATAACCGTTCTCAAATCTGTTTCGTTCTTCAACGAATTGGAGCAAAAGCTCATCGATTCCCATCCAGAAAAAATTGGATTCGTTTTCGCTAGAGGCGCGGCCCAGAAGTTCTGCTTGGTAGCCGAAGGCTTGGCCGAAGCCAGCTTCAGAATTAACGGCAACACCAAAGAGTGGGACTTGGCGGCCGGTAATCTTCTCATCCAAGAAGCTGGCGGGATTATGGTGGACCATGAAGGGAAGCCCCTTAAATTCAATAAGCCTGACGTCTATTTCAAGAAAGGCTATAGATTCGCCAACAAGAAAGAAAACCTTCTTTTCTAATAAATGATTAATGGTCGTCGGGGCTAACTCTCCGGCGGCTTTTTATTTGCGGCCGATAGGAAATTATCAATATCGGCATAGGATATTTAAAAAAACGATTATTGGTTTGCTACCAATCAAAGAAAACCCAGCACATTTTGCCGGGTTTTAGTTTTTCTTCGTGTTCTTTCTTTCGAGATATTCGTTCATCACGTCTTCGGGGATATTTTCCGATCCTTCGACGCCGATTATGCCTGGGACTTCCTCGCAGATGATAAGATCCACACCGGAGGCTATATCTTCCATCGCATAAGAACATCCATCGCACGCCCCCGTCATCTTAACGTAAACTATCCCGTCTTTGACTCCGATGAGTTCTATGTCCCCGCCATCCCTTTTTAAGAATGGTCTTATTTTTTCTAATACAGTTTCAACTTGTTCGTAGGTTTCATCCATAGGGCATATTCTAGACTTGTTGGTCTATAAGAGCAAGAAACACGCATTTTGAGTGCAATTATTGCCTCTTTTGTTTAGTATAGATAGCCATGAAAGAGTTTAGCTTTGCCTCTTCTCATAAGGTCATATTAAGCGCCTTGTCATTATTGAAGGAAAACGGGCTATGCACCAACAAAACGGGTTTGAGAGAGATCTTAGTTGGAAGCAATTCCGATGATAGGGTAAAGACCTTGGATTGCTACGGCCATTACGTCAATCTCTCCAAACGGGCGTTTTCTTCAAGAATCAATATGCTTATAAGATATGGATTCATAAAGAACGTCTATCGCGAAGAGATAAACGATTATATCTTGGATCTGACCGAGAAAGGCATAAAGGAGGTAACGCCCATCAAGTGGCGTAAACACAAAGCTAAACAAAGCAATGTATTGGAGGTAAGAGAATGAAAAAAGAACTAGCAAAATTCGAAGATTGGAAATTCAAAAAGCCAAACATCAAATCCATAGTGAATAACATCGAAAAGAGAACTGAGGCCTTTAAGAACGCCGAAAATGAAAATGAGGCCCTCAAAGCCTATAAATCCATGGCCAAATACATGGATAAGGTCCGCGACGAATTCTGCCATGTGCAGGTGCTTTATACTTTGGATACCAGAATCAAGGAACGCCAAAAAGCCGTCAACATCGTCGATAACGGCATGCCTTTGATCACCAATGCCAGCATTGAATTCGACAAAGCCATGCTAAATTCCAAGTTCCGTCCCTATCTAGAGGAAAAACTCGGCAAATTCCTCTTTAAGATGAGCGAGGACAATTTAAAAACCTTCGACCCGATAATAACCGAAGAACTCCAAAAGGAAAACGAATTGCAATCCAAATACGGCCAAATGGTCGCGGCCTTATTTATTCCCTACGAAGGGAAGAACTACAACATCTCCCAAATGGGCAAATTCCTTTCTTCCCCCGATAAAGAAGTGAGAAAGAAAGCCAGCGAAGTCTTCTATACGTATTTGGATGAAAACACCAAAGGACTGGAAGACCTCTTCGACGAGATGGTGAAAGTCCGCACCGAGATGGCGAAAAAACTTGGTTTTAATTCTTATACGGAATTAGCCTACCTTCGCATGAGGCGTTTTGATTACACCCCGGAAGACGTCAAAAATTACAGGGACCAAATTAAAGATGTCGTAACCCCGATATGTGCCAAATTGATCAAAGAGCAATATAAGAGATGCAAGGTCAAGACCCCGCATGTCTATGATTTGAATACAATGTTCGCGGACGGAAATCCAATCCCCAACGGCAGCACGGCGGAAAAGGTGGAAAAAGCCAAAAAGATGTATGACGAATTATCCCCCGAGACCTCTTATTTCTTCCGTTTCATGGATGAGCATCACTTGATGTTCTTGGACGCGGAAGAAGGGAAACAAGGCGGTGGATATATGGAATATTTCCCCGTTCACGAATGCCCGATAATCTTTTCTAATTTCAACGGGACTTCCGGAGACGTGGACGTATTGACCCATGAATTCGGCCATTCTTTCCAAGCTTATTGCGCCATGAACATCAAAATTCCCGAATATAGGGCCCCAACTATGGAGTCATGCGAAATACATTCTATGTCCATGGAATTCTTCGCCGAGCCATGGATGGATCTCTTCTTTGATAATTCCAACAAATATCGTTATCAGCACCTTGCCGATTCCATCGAATTCTTGCCTTACGGGGTGACGGTGGACGAATTCCAGCACTGGGTCTACGATAACCCTAACGCCAGCAAAGAGGAAAGGCTCAAGGCTTGGCATGATATCGAAGAGAAATACACGCCTTGGAAGGTTGAAGCCGAACAAGATTGCCCGTTCTTGCTCAAAGGAAAGAGATGGCTAATCCAAATGCATGTCTTCCAATGCCCGTTCTATTACATCGATTACACTTTAGCCCAAGTCGTGGCCTTCCAATTCTTATTGTTGGATAGAAAGAATCATGAAAAAGCCTGGAAGAAATATCTAAAACTTTGCAAGATGGGCGGAAAATATCCGTTCCGCACCTTGTTATCCAACTGCGGGCTCAAAGATCCGTTCCTAGATGGGAATCTAGCCAAAATAGTCAAGCCTTTGACCAAAATTTTAAAGACCTACGGGTTCTAACGATTGCACCAATCATAAATAGTGGCAAAATCATTGCTTCCCTTTGGTGGTTAAGTGGCCAAGGCTCTAAGCAAAGAAAAGGCGTAGTCATTAAGTTGGCTGCGCTTTATTCGTTTATTAGGCTCATTTTAAAATGACGATTTTCCTGATGCCATTGTAGTAGATTTCAATTGCTTGGCATCTTTTGCCACATCGACCTCTTCAATTTTGTGGATGGCCTTTTTTCTCGAGAACAAATCTAGCGGCTTTATTTATATTTTGACTACAATATATTCGAAGCTGGTGAATATTTGTTTTTCCTAGTCAATAATTCTAGATCCTTTGCCTAAACTAGTAAGAACGTTCTGAAAGTTGCTACGATAAGAGAAATGCTATTTAGAATAAAATCGTAAATACGAAAAAATACTAAATAGACCATTTGACAACTAACAGAGTTTCACATAATTCCTATTTATTTTTCAATTTTCTTCCTATTTAAAAAACCTCAAACCTCCTATTTATTTTTCAATTTTCTTCCCATTTGATAATTTTAAGATTAAAATACAGGCAAGGAAGGCGTGAATATGGAAGACAATTACATCCCAAGACTATTCGATGATATGCTGGATTTTGCTTTAAAGACAAAAGGAGCGGTGCTTGTGGTTGGACCAAAGTGGTGTGGGAAAACCACAACGACGAAGCGTCACGCAAAAACCATCATTGACCTTATGCCCTTGGAAGGAAGGCAAGATCTGATAGACCTCGCAAAAGTCTCGCCGTCCCGATTTTTGAACGTAGAGCCAAAACCTCTTTTAATCGACGAATGGCAGCACGTTTCATTCATTTGGGACCAAATCAAATATGAGGTAGACAAAACTCCCAAATTTGGTCAATTCATATTGACAGGCAGTGTGACGGATAAAGAAAACGAAGACAAGAAGATGGAAGGCCTCATTCACACAGGGAATGGGCGGTTTACAAAAAAGAGAATGGGCACCCTTACCTTATATGAAACCGGGGAAAGCAATGGGTCGGTTTCTTTAAAAGACCTCAAGAATGGAATTTTCAATGAAAGCGTGACCGATAAGGGAATTGATGACTATGCCTTCTACATTTGCAGAGGGGGATGGCCGTTAGCAATTGGCCAGGAGGAAGAAGTAGCCCTGCAGCAAGCTAGAGATTACCATGAGATTCTCGTAACCGATGACATCTTCTCGCTACAAAGCATACCTTTGCGAAGGGATGAGCTAAAAGCGCGAAAAGTCGTCCGCTCCTATGCGAGAAACATCTCAATCATGGCAAGCGACGAAACCATGAGAGCGGACTGCATCGCAGGAAGCGAAGACACCTTCAACAAAGACGTCTTCGCGAAATACCTTTCCGCTTTACGGGCGCTGTATGTTATAGACGAGGTCGAGGCATGGAACCCTAACCTTAGGAACAAAACCGCCATTAGAACCAAAAACACGCGTCATTTCATAGACCCATCCATTGGGGCTGCAGCATTAAATTTGACCCCGGAAGGATTATTCAAGGACATGAAGACTTTTGGCTTCTTCTTTGAGTCGCTTGCAATTCATGATCTTCGCATCTATGCCGAAGCAAACAATGCCAAATTATATAAATATAGGGATGGGCAAAACAGGGAAGTTGATGCCGTCATTCAATTCGCCGACGGTTCTTTTGCCCTTATTGAAATAAAACTCGGAGACGAAGAAGACATTGACTTAGCAAGCAAAAGCCTAAGAAAAATCGCCGAGGACGTTGACATGGAAAAAACGGGATCCCTCGCTTTCTTGATGATCGTCACGAAAAACAAAGTCGCGAAAAGAAGAGAAGACGGCGTCTATGTAGTTCCTTTGGCGTGCCTTAAGAATTAAGAAGAAGCATTAAAAAAGTATTTCAAAAGCCCCGTGGTTATTTTCGGTGGTGCTAGCAGTAGGACTCGAAACTAACACGATGTTACCAAATAGATCCTAAGTCTAAAATTTCAAAAATAGCTGCAAAACGGCCGCTATTTTTAATCTTGTCGTAACATAAAGACAGGTTAAACAAGGCTCGATAGCCTCAGCTATGCCGAATATTTTGTTTTTAAGTATGCTATAAACGCGGTGGGCTCAAGATCTTTTTGGCATATTTGCCTTATCCATTCCCTCGGGTTCATCCAATCGTAACAATAATCGTTTTCGGATAGCCAATTGAGAATTGAAGAGAAATCTTTGCTTTCGATTTTCTTTTTGACGTTTATGTCTTTATCCATTTTTTGATATATCATCGCCCCATAGAGGTTTCCCAAAGCATAGCTGGGGAAATAACCGAATTCACCGTCGGTCCAATGAACGTCTTGCATGCATCCGTCTTTGTCGTTTATCACGTCTATCAAGAGGTAATCTTTGTATTTCTTTCTCCATATCTCCGGGACGTCCTTGCATTCGATCAATCCGTTTATGAGATCTCTTTCGATTTCGTAGCGGATTATGATATGCAATGTGTAGGTAAGTTCGTCCGCATCGCAACGGATGAGATTGGGCTTAACCTCGTTTAAGAGGGAATAAAAGTCGTCATCCGACATGTTTTCAAAGTCATTGTCCAAATATTTGGCGCAATATTCTTTCAATATCGGAGCGAATTCTTTTGAACGTCCGATGATGTTTTCAATGAAACGGGAATGGGTCTCGCATTGAGCCGCGGAAGAGACATATTCCAAATAGTCCTCATACATTTTCTCGCCTTTGTTTTGGAATTCGAGGCAATGCCCTCCTTCATGCAAGGTGGTGAAGACGTTGTTGCGCCAGTCTTTTACGTCATATCTGGTGGTCAATCTAGAATCGTATTTGGCGATATCCGCGGAAAATGGATGGGCGGAGGTTCTTAAGGCCCCGCGGTTTTTGTTATAGCGAATTAAATCCAGCAAAGCCCAAGACAATTTTTCTTGTTTGTCCTCATCGTATTCGCCTAAAGAAGGCAAAGTTTTGCCCTTTTCACGTTTCAAAACTTCAGGGAGCAAAGAAACAATCGCCGCTTTGACGGGATTAAACAATGAGTCCAAATATTCCGTATCATTGCCAGGCTCATAAGAATCTAGCAAGGCGTCATAAGGGGTTTTCACCCCTTCCTTCATCTTGAATTTAGCCACTTTTCTCGTCCAAGAAACGCATTCTTCCCAATAAGGTAGCCAAGAAGCGAAATCATTTTTAGGACGATAAATTCTCCACATCTGATTTGATTTCGCGCAGGCTTTCCTATATTCTTCGTAATCCTTTAAGGGCATCTTCTCCATTAACTCTATCTCTTCGTTTAAAAAGGCATAGAGTCTTTTCTCTTCCTTTGAGGCCGTTTTATCGTTTAATCCTTCGTTAACCAATCTTTTGAATTCATCATCCGAGGAAATTGAAGCCAATTCCGATTCATAATGGTTCATCATTTCGCCCTGATATTCCAATTGGTCATTGGGGCAAGTCGTAGCCAAATCGTAATAGATGACGTTTATCAACGTTCTTAAAAATCTCTTCTTTTCAAGATATGGCTTTAAGGCCAAAAAAGTTTTTGAATGTTTCATTTGTTTCTCCCTTTTAAAAGAAAACCCTTCTTTTGAAGGGCTACTTACGGCTTATTTGAACCAGAACGGATAGTTATAGAGAATTATCCAAACTATGTCCAAGATCCAAAGGATGGTGCAGCCGGCGATTATCCATAAAATCGCCAATATCAATTCGAGTATGTTCCCGTGTTCGACGGATTTAAGAATCCTCCAAATCGCCCAAACGATGTTTAGGATAGGGATGCATAGCACCAATTTCCAGATGCGGGGAAGGTTGTCTATCGCCTTAGTGAATTGCATTTTCGTTTTCCTCGTTTCAAAAATATATTTTCACCTTTTGTGCCCAAAAGTCTATCCTTAATTATAATTAAGGACCAAATTGAAAGAGGTGCGTTTATGGGAAAGAGAATCGCGGTGGTTACCGGGGCGTCCAGCGGTCTGGGCAGAGAATGGGTCAAAGTATTATCTAAGGAAGACTTAGATGAGATTTGGGCCGTTGCTAGAAGAAAGGATCTCTTGGACGAATTGGCCAAGGAATATCCTGACAAAGTGGTCCCAATTTCCTTAGACCTCACCAAGCCGGAATCTTTGGATCTATTGGAACAAAAATGGAATGAAAACGACGTTAACATCGTTTGGATGATAAATAATGCCGGGATGGGGAAAACCTGTTCTATGGAGAAAGAAACGGTAGGAAATATCCGCTCATCGATCCATTTGAACGTGGAAGCCGTAGCGGTGCTTAGCTATTATGCCTTAAAGCATATGAAAGAAGGCTCCCACCTTATAAACACCGGTTCCCAAGCCGGGAGGCAGCCCCTTCCTTATTTGGCGGTTTACGCGGCGGGGAAGGCTTTCGTCAATTCTTGGAGCGCCGCCCTTCATTACGAATATAAAAAGAAAGGCATCCACGTTATGGCGGTCACCCCTTATTGGATTAAAACCGACATGCTAAAAGATTTCGATAACGGCAAAGACTATAAGTGGGACAAGATGACCTCCACCAAAGAAGAGGTGGTGGCCAGAGCCTATAAGGACGCTAAGAAAAAGAAGGTCTATTCCATCAATCGTTTCATGGTTAGGTCCTTAGTTAGGATTCAAAAGATAATCCCCGAGAAAACCTCGATGAGGATTTGGATGAAACAAGCCAAGAAGATGTGCGACGCGGATTGAGGAGAATATTATGGATTTGGTTATTTTGGCCGCCGGGATGGGTTCGAGATTCGGCGGATTGAAGCAAATACAACCGGTGGATGACAAAGGCAATTTCATCATCGACTATTCGATTTATGATGCTATAAAAGCCGGATTCGACCGAGTTGTTTTCATTATCAAAGAAGAGATAAAGGAAGAATTCGAGGAAACGGTTGGTAAACGCGTTTCCCCTTATATTGAGGTGGCTTATGCCTATCAGTCTTTAAATAAGCTCCCTAAAGGATATTCCGTCCCGAAAGAAAGAGTCAAACCATTGGGGACGGCGCATGCCTTATATTGCGCAAAAGAGGTCATCAAAGGCAATTTCGCCATCATAAACGCCGACGATTTTTATGGATCCGACGCTTTTAAACAAGCCGCTTCTTATTTAAAGTCCCTTGATGAAAACGCAAAAGGCCAGCACGCCAACGTGGCGTATTTGGCCAAAAACACCCTATCTAAAACCGGTGGAGTCAAACGCGGGGTACTCAATTTCGATAATGAGAAAAACCTCATAAGCGTCACGGAATCCAACGTCGAATGGAGGGGAAACGACATTTACGCCTGCCCCTTAAACAGCAAGGATTTCAAAAAGATAAGTTTGGACACTTTGGTCTCGATGAACTTATTTGTATACACCAAAGATATTTTGGATGTCTTTACTAAAGGGCTTCCTAAGTTTTTAAGCGATAAAAACAACGATTTGCTCACCGCCGAATATCTGACTACCGACGTTATGAGCGAACTATTAAAAGAAAAGAAAGCCGTTTGCAAAGTTATTAGAACCGATTCAATCTGGCATGGCGTAACTTACAAAGAAGACTTAGGGGAGGTTGAATCTTCTCTAAAAGAATTGGTCGAAAAAGGCGAATATCCATCAAGTAGGTTTTAAGCGAATTTCATTTGCCATCTCGTTTATATGATTTCGAGATGGCTTTTTAGTTCGAGGAAATGCGAGTTTCGCTGCGTTTGAGTTTCATAAACAGCGAAATAAAAAACCGGCTTAAGAAAGTCGGCTTGTTGAATCTTTTTGGTGCCCAAGACCGGACTCGAACCGGTACGGATTACGCATCCGGAGGATTTTAAGTCCTCTGCGTCTACCATTCCACCACTCGGGCGATTGGTCTCCCGTGACAGGCTCGAACTGTCGACCCCTTGATTAAAAGTCAAGTGCTCTACCACTGAGCTAACGGGAGGAAGGCTGGCTGGGGTGACTGGGATCGGACCAGTGCATGACAGAGTCAAAGTCTGTTGCCTTACCGCTTGGCTACACCCCAATAAAATAAATGGTGGGTGAAGATGGATTTGAACCACCGAACCCTGAGGAGCTGATTTACAGTCAGCCGCGTTTGGCCACTTCGCTATTCACCCACTGATTTAAGGTCACCGCACGCTATTAAGGCTATTGGTGGATGCTACAGGGTTCGAACCTGTGACCCCCGCCTTGTAAGGGCGATGCTCTCCCGCTGAGCTAAGCATCCGGGCCGCACACCCTCAAAACGTGCTTAAAGAATATAGCACCATGAAATGAGCTAGTCAACGAAGAAAAAGAGGGGCAAGCCCCCTCTTCTCTCTTTTTTCTTTATTCTGGCTTATTAAGCAATGAGAACATGTTTTTCTTATATACCTCAACCCCTGGCTGAGAGAATGGGTTAACGCCATTTAGATAAGCCGACATCGCGCAGGATTTCATGAAGAAATAGAAGAGATATCCAAGGTAATATGGGCTCATTTCGTTGATTTCAATGACTATGTTGTCGTTATGTCCCTCATCCTTATGGGCCTTAACCACGCCTTCGAAGGCCTTAATGGTTATATCGTTTAGGTCCTTCCCGGCAAGATAATTCAAGCCATCCAAATCCTCATTTATGTAAGGGAGGGAAACGCGGCGGCGTTTCTTTTTGGTCATAATGGTGGTCTCGAAGAATATTTTTGAACCGTCTTGGACGAATTGGCCCATTGAATGGAGGTCGGTGGTAAAGGTTAGCGAAGCCGGCAATAAACCCTTTTTATCTTTTCCTTCCGATTCTCCAAAAAGCTGTTTCCACCATTCGCCAAGCTGGACGAAATATGGATTATAAGAAATCAAGAATTCGACGGATTTGCCATATTTTTCATATAAGGCGTTTCTTACGACCGCGTAGCGATAGGCCAAGTTCTTTTCCAATGACGGATCTTTGAAATCGGCGGATGCGTATTTGGCTCCCATCATAAAGCTCTTGATATCGATCCCTGCCACGGCCATCGGGAATAAGCCGACAGGGGTAAACACCGAATACCTTCCCCCGATGTCGGAAGGCAAGACATAGCTCTTATAGCCTTCTTCCTCGCATAGCTTTCTTAAAGCCCCGTGTTCTTTGTCGGTGGTGACGAAAATGGATTTTCTCGCCCCTTCCTTTCCTATTTTAGATTCCAATATGTTCTTGAAAATCCTAAAGGAAACGGCGGGTTCCAAAGTCGTCCCGCTTTTGGAAATGACATTTATGGCAAACCGTTTGTTCCTAAGGTGTTCGATAACGTCCGAAACGTAGTCGGCGTCGGTGGTTTGCCCCACGAAGATTATTTCTGGTTTCTTGTTGTTTATATTGCCTTTCAAGGCTTCGATGGCGGCCCTTGCCCCCAAATATGAGCCTCCTATCCCGCATACCAATAAGGCGTCGTAGTTTTCCCTCACGTACTTAGCGTCGCTTATGATTCTTTCGAATTCTTCTTCGTCGTAATTCGAGGGATATTCGTTCCAACCGAGGAATTCATTCCCCTCCCCGGATCTATTTTCTATTTTCTCGCTTATCTCGTTTACTCTATCTTGATATGAGGCGAAATCGATCTCATTGACGAGGTTATCCAACTTCAAAGACAAAGGAGATGGCTTATATTCGTTTATTTGATTATCGATCCAATAAGGCAAGCTTTCGCTTAGAGCTTTAAAGGAAACTTTTTGGTTTTCTTCCTCATTTCTCGGGAGGTTTCTATGCCTTTCTTCTTCGCTTAATTGCTTGACCGAAACCCTCATCGACCCGTTTTCTTCGTTTATGCCGATGACTTTGACTTTGTAAATGTTCCCGACTTGAACCAAAGCCGTGAAGTTCCTCACATAAGAATTGCTCAGTTCGCTTATATGCAGTAACCCGGTTCTTCCGGAATCGAATAGCAATATAGCATATCTCGGGTATAGTCTAACGACTGTTCCGACCAATATGTCTCCTACCTTTTCATTCATGGTTAATCTCCTTCTCTTGTGGTGATTTTGACGTTTGATTCCGAGCCTTCCTCGATAAGTGGGGGAATTCCTTCAACCTCCATTACCAAAGAGCCATCGTCCGTGTAATCCCTCTTTGCATTTTTAATGGCTCTTAAAATCAAAGAATAACGGAAGGCTTGCGGAGTTTGAACGATATAGATTTCCTCTCTATTTAGGTATTGGCGTGCATTATTTCCATCTATGGACGTCAAAATCGAATTGGTTGAGCGATAGGCTGTGACAGCGGATCCGTTAATTTCGGCTTTGTCGATAACCCCTACTATCATCTTTTCGGTGATATTGGGCCTATTCCCGTCCGAAATGACGACGATTGAGTCTGAACTTACCTTATTCTCGAGATAAGTTAATCCGTTCTTTACCGATTCTTGCCTTGAGCTTCCGCCTAAAACGATCTCATCGCTTTTAAGCCCCACCCCATCCAACATTTCTTTCGCTAAGTTTAGATAAGATGGGTGACATACGTAAATCACCCTTCCCACAACGCTTTCCAGTTTTTTGGCGGAATGAATAAAAAGAGGCAAACCGTCATAAGTTTGGAATTGTTTGGGTGGGACCGTACCGTAACGGGTACCAAGGCCTCCAATCAATAAAAGAGCCACAGCGTCTTTCGCCATGGCTCTATTTTAGCATATTCTACGAATATTAGTTGCTAGACTCTTTCTTCATCAGCTGCTCGCTGATTGAAACCGCTTCAATGACCAATTTGAGGATTTTGTCCAAGTCCTTGCCATCCCTATAATCGGCCCGGCAGGCGAAATTGACCCTGCCGTCTTCCACCAAGCGGTTGACGACGTCTTCCTTGCCTTTTTCGTAAACGGCGATGGAGCGCCCTCCATTGGATTTGACTACCAACATGGCGGGAACGTCGGTCATCCCATCTCCGATATAAACGATATTTTGGTAAGGGACGCGGTGCTTCTCGACGTGGGTGTTGACCCCTTTATCGTCATTGGCGTCATAAACGCCTTTGGAAATGCGGAAGAAGTATTGGGTTTTCTGGGTGAAATTGATCACTTGCTTCGGCCAAATGGCTTCTTTGGTTTTTTCGTCGAAGAGATATTCGCAAGCGTACATCTTTCTGAAATATTTGGCTATGGAGCAGCCATCCACGATTTCTTTGTTTCCGGAAGAAATGAGATAGTGTTCGACTTTTATCCCATGCCTTTCGCCATAGTCGTTGATGCGGTCGAACCATTCTTCGACCCCGGGATAATATTCGATGCTGGCGCCCAACTCCTTAAGCCAAGCCGCGGTCATTTTGATGTTTCTTTCCCTAGCTTCCGCTAACATCGTATATAAATACGATAAGGTGCGTTCGCAATGGGTTTTCGCGCTGAATTCGCAGGTTTTGCCCCAAAATTCGGAAGGGGTCATTCCCAAGGCCGGAATGAAGCCGAAATTCTGCATATCGGATTTCGCCAAAGTCGAATCAAAGTCGTATAAAATCGCTAAAATTGGTCTACTCATGGGCATAATATAGCAAATAACGAGTTATTTGACAACTTTTTGGCTCAATTTCCCCATTATCTTTGGTTGACGTTATTTGGGGGAATGGATAAAAAGGCTCTAGAAATAAAGTTCGTAATCGACCAAACCGTCATAGAAATCCTTTTCGTGGGATATGAGGATTACTGCGCCCGGGAATTTCGATATGGCTTCGAACAATGCGTTTTTCGCCGCTTGATCCAAATGGTTGGTCGGTTCGTCCAAGATTAAGAAATTGGTGGCCTTCTTGCACATTGCGGCGAACCTGGCTTTGACGATTTCGCCACCGGAAAGATTGGAGAATTTCCTTAAGGCCAATTCCTTCCTTACCCCTACATTCCCCAAAGCCGTTCTTATCTCGGTGTTGGTCATCTCGGGGTATTGGCTTTTTAAGAATGAGAAAGGGGTTTGCTCATTATCTATTTTTTCATCTTGGTTGAAATAATTGATTTCGGTCCCAACTAAGAACTTATAATCCCCGCCCAAGGAAGGCAAAAGACCGAGTATGGTTTTTACAAATGTGGATTTTCCTACACCATTTTGACCCAAGATGGCTATTTTCTCGCCTTTCTTCAAAATGAAGGAAATGGGGTTTAGCAAGGGCTTATCATAACCGATTTCGAGTTCTTCTACCCTTAAAGGAATCTCTCCCACATCATGGGTGAAAGGGAAGACGAAATGGACGTTGTTGGTCTCGTTACTAGGCGGATCCATCCTCTTAAGATGGGCCAACCTAGCTCTATGGGACTTGGCTTGCCCGGCTGAGGTAGCCCTTACGATATGCTTGGCAATGAAAGTCTCTTCTTTTTTGATGTAACGTTGCTGGGCGTTGTAATTCTTTTCGTATTGTTCCAAATCCAAGGCGTATTGCTTTTCGAAATGTTCATAATCGCCCGAATATCTGCTTATGGTTTGATTGGAAAGGATGAAGACCACATTCGCGATCTTCTTGCAGAATTCCCTATCGTGGGAGACCACCAAGAAAGCTTTGGGATAGTCTTTCAAATACGACGAGAGCCACGCTACCTGCTTTTGGTCTAAAAAGTTCGTCGGCTCATCCATTATCAAGAACGAATGTTCCTCCAAAAGCATCTTGCAAAGATAAGCCTTTTCCCTTTGCCCGGATGATAGTTCAGATAGTTTCTTGGCCATTTGCTCTTTTCCCAATCCCAAACCATCGGATAGCCTTCCCACTTTTTCTTGGAGGGCATAGAATCCCCTTTCGTCCAAATAGGACTGGAGTTTTTCGGCTTTCGAAAGATGCTTCTCGTAGTTATCCATGTCCAAAGCGGCCTTTTCATAAGCATCTTCCATCTCTTTTTCTTTGAGGAACAAATCAGAATAAACGCCATAAAGATATTCCTCGGTAAGTAGGTCTTGCTTGACGTTCATTTGCTGGTCCAAATAAGAAAAGGTGACGTTGGGGGTCCAAATGATTTTTCCGTCATCAGGCTTAATTTCGCCTACGATCAAATTCAGCAAAGTCGTCTTTCCAGATCCGTTTTTGCCCACCAAAACGCAATGTTCGCCGTTATTTATCTTCAAGGAGGCATTACGATACAAGGGCTTATCCCCGTAATCGTATTTGAGGTTTTCGATTTCCAATAAGGCCATAACGTAATGAATATACCACTCCTCGTCCCAAAGATAAAAAAAGACCCAGCGATTAATCGCTGAGCCATTTTGTTTCATTGGTGCGGGAAACCAGAATCGAACTGGCATGGGTTGCCCCATACGCCCCTCAAACGTACGCGTCTACCATTTCCGCCATTCCCGCGGCGAAGGATATTATAGTTGCCTAAGCCATCTTGGGCAACTGAAAGTTATGCTCTTCATAAGAACCGCAAAATGAGCAAACTGGCGATTCCGAAATAAAGCAAAAGAGAGACGACGTCAACGATGGTAGTTAAGAATGGCTGAGATACCACGGCCGGGTCTTTTTTGATGGCGGCCACGCCAAAAGGAAGGCATACCGCCACGATTTTGGATATCAACGTGGTCAAGAACAAAGTGAGGGAAACCACACCCGAAACCTTGAAGGCCTCCTTAGCGAAATCCCAAGTCCAGCACTGGCCATTCCAAATGGTGGCCAGTTCGTCCCCGGACCCCAAAGTGTTATGGACTATGCCGGTATATTGTTCGATGGTAAACCAAAGGAATCCGAAGGCCGCCACCAGTAAAGAAATAAGCAAAGCCGACAGCAATTCTTTTATTAATATCTTCCCGAAATCCTTGGTCGAGAATTCTTTCAAAGCCAATCCTCTGACCATCATGGATATGGTTTGGCCCCCGGCGTTTCCGCCAGTGTCCATCAATACTGGGACGAAGGCCGCCAATATCGGCAACATAGCCAGCTTATCCTCGAAAATCGATAGGATAAGCGATGAAAAGGTCCCCAATATCAACAAGGCGATTATCCATGGGACGCATTTTTTGGTCATTTGGATGGGGCTTGTCTTTAAATAAGAGTCGTCTAAAGCCTGAACGCCGCTCATGGCCTCTATGTCTTCCGTCGCCTCTTCCGTCAATACGTCGACCGCGTCATCGATGGTGACGATGCCGATAAGCCTATCGTCTTCATTAAGCACGGCCAAGGCGTTTAAGTCGTAACGTCTGAACATATTGGCTACCTCTTCTTGGTCGGTGGAGGTATGGCAAGAAGGGACGTCCTTGTTCATTATCTCTTCCAAAGTTTGCTCGGAAGAGGCGAATATCAAATCGTCCAAGTCTACCGTTCCCACGAATTCGCGGGATTTGTCCATGACGAAAATCGTATATACCGTTTCGGCGTCTTTTCCTATTTGTCTGATTCTGGCAATGGTGTCTTTGACAGTCTCTGTTTGCTTAAATTCCAAGAATTCCGTGGTCATTATGGCCCCGGCCGTTCCGTCAGCGTATTTAAGCAAGGCGTTGATATTAGCCCTCATGTCTTTGTCTGCCGCCCTTAGGACCCTGGTAGCCAAATTGGCGGGCATATCCCCTACCGTATCGGCCAAGTCATCGGCGTATTGCTCGGCGATCAAAGAGACCAATTCCTTGTCGGTCATGGCCTTGATCAATTCTTCTTTTTTATCTTGGGACAATTCGTCGAAAATCGGGGCGGTCTCGGATGGAATTCCTTCCCTAAAAAGGAAGATCAATTCGGTTATTTCCAACTGATCCGCCGCCTCGGCTATATCGATGTCTGGAACCGTTTCGAAAACGTTGCGTAAAGCCGCCTTGTCCCTCGACTTGATGATGGATTCGAGTTCCTTGCTCGTCACGGTCGCGACGTTGGATTCGCTTTCCTCTGCCTCGGTTTCTTTTCTTTCGTTTTTTGGTTCCAATTCTTCCATGCCGTTAATATATCCCATTTTTTGATGGGCAAGCTACTTTTTTCTTCTCTTTCCAAAGGAAAATGTCACAAAGACGTTCATCAAACCTTTTATGACATTCAGATTGGCCCTTATTTGCGGTCAACGCATAAAGCCGGGCGATCTTTTTAAAAAACTCATCTTGTGGTTGATGCGTGCAATCATATAATGATTACGCTTTAGAAAGGACTCAATTATGGAAGAAGAGAAAAAAGAAGCCGTCAACGAGACGTCCGAATCCGTTGACGAAGAAGAAAAAAAGAAAGGCGGAATTGTCTTTATCAACAAGTTCGTCGAGAAACACGGAAAGAAAAACAGCATCATCTACGTTTCCGTGTGCATAGCAGCTATCCTTGCCTTAGTTTTGGGCTTGGGCCTTGGCTTAGGCCTTAAAGATGGTTCGAATGGTGGTTCCTCGGATAGTGGTTCCTCGCATGGTGGTTCCTCGGATAGTGGTTCCTCGCATGAGCACACCTTCAATATGAACACTTGGTCGAAGGATGGGACATATCACTGGCATGCCGCCACCTGCGGGCATGACGTGGTCGACGGAAAAGCCGAACACACGTTCGAAGAAAAAGTGACCCAACCAACCGAAGACGAAGGTGGCTATACGACCCATGTTTGCACGGTCTGCGAATATTCGTATGTCGATAGCGAAGTCCCAAGCATTCAAAAACAAGAAGCGCTTGGCATGTTGCCGGTTCTCGACAGTGCCAGCAAGACGATAACTTATGGTTTGTATCCCCAGACTTATGTCAGCGATGCCGATACCGTTACCGCTTTAAATGCCTTGACTACCTACGAAAAAAACGGCTGGTATCTTTATAACGGTGAATATTATGACAGGATCGCTGCCAATCCGTACAATTATGGCTCCAACTATACTTTCAACGATGGAACCGAGATTAAAACAGGCACCAATTATTGGTTCAAATGCGAAACAATCACTTGGAAGATCTTAGCAACCTCGAGCGGAACTTATTCGCTCCTCTCAAACATTGTGTTGGATACTTCGACGTACAATTTCACCAAAGACGAGCATACCTACGAAAATTCAACGATCAGAAAATGGCTAAATAAGAATTTCTATAAGACAGCCTTTGGCTTGAATAATTCTTATATCACTCCTACCGATGTAGATAATTCGGCAGCAACGACGGAATCTGACACAAATCCTTACGCTAGTGAGAATACAAAAGACAACGTCTATTTACTGAGCTATAAAGATTATTTGAATACGGCATATGGCTTCCCTGCGGACGATAATTTCTCAAATGTCAGAAAATCCAAGGTCAGCGATTATGCGATTGCCAACAAGTGTTTCTTCCAAGACGGAGGTGCGCCTTATTGGACCCGTTCTCCCATTGATGACACCACTGGCAACTATGTGAATGCCGTTTCTTGGGCAGGGTCAATGGTTAGTCAAGTCACCACTAATGATTATGTTGGCGTTCGTCCATCCATCACATTGAACTTGAGCAGTTTGCTTGGCTAAAACATCGGAGTGGCGTTCAATCCTAATTAAGGAAGAGAGCGCCACTTTTTTTGTGCGATGATCTAAAAAAGCTGAACGAGCGCAATTACGATTGCATGACGACGTTCAACATAGCCACGGCATTTTTCCGATTTGCTTCTTTTAAGAAGAAAATTCGATAATATAATTAATCCGTCCAGGAGAATTCATATTATGGAAGAACTTAAATTTATCGTAGAAACCTCCGCCCGTCACATCCACATTTCCCAAAAGACTTTGGATTACCTTCAGGATGTCAAGGAAGGCGAAGGAAAATTAAACGTCCGCAAGGAGCTGTCCCAACCGGGGCAATTCGCCTCTGACGTTAAATTGGATTTGGTGGGACCCATCAATCCTAAGACCGGCAAAGCCCGCATAATAGCCGGCGTCACCATCCTTGGCCCGACTCGCTCGGCCGACCAAGTCGAATTGTCGTTGACCGACGCCCGTTCTTTGGGAGTGACCGCCCCGATCCGCGAATCCGGGGATTTGGCCGGTTCAGCCCCCGTTATTTTAAGAAACCCCCTCAATGGCAAGGAGATCGAAATCAAAGAAGGCGTCATCATCGCTAAGCGTCATATCCATATGACTCCGAAAGATGCTGAGGCCTTTGGGGTTAAAAACGGCGAAATCGTCAAAGTCTTGGTCACCGGCACAGGACGCGAAACCATCTTTGGAGACACGGTTGTCCGCGTTTCCGACAAATACGCTTTGGCCATGCATATCGACACGGACGAGGCAAACGGCGCCGCTTGCTCTGGCACGGTATACGGAACGATCGTCAAATAAATGGAAAAGACCATTTCCTACACCCCGAGCGGCGTTTGCGCCAGAAGAATCGATATAACCATCGACGGGGACATAGTCAAAAAGGTGACATTCGTCGGCGGCTGCGCCGGCAATACCCAAGGCGTGTCCCGTTTGGCGGAAGGCCGCAAGGTGGAAGATCTCATAGCCTTACTAAGCGACGTCAAATGCCCAGGATCGAGAGGGAGAGATACCTCTTGCCCCGCTCAATTTGCCAAAGCTTTGAGAGACGCGCTTGAAAATTAGGGAGCTTGACTCCCTTTTTTCTTTGCTTATTTTTCCAATTGGGTATACTCAAACCGACAATGAGCACGGAAATCGAAGTGAAAACGGATACCGAAGTGCTTCCTAATAAAGAAAAAGGGGAGAAATCCCCTAAGTCTTTTGGGAGGCAAAGGCCTCCTAAGAAGGCTAGGCCTCATTTGACTGTCCTCCGTATTTGCTTGGATGGCATGATGACGGCTTTATATATCGGCTTGACCTTCTTAAAAATCAGATTGGGAAACGTTCAAATATCTTTTGCGGCCTTGCCGTTATGTTTTGCGACTTTGGCTTCCGGTTTGCCAGATGGGTTGATTGTGGCCTTGCTCGGTTCTTTTTTAGAACAGCTCACTTCCGGATATGGTTTGGGTCCGACGACTGTTTTTTGGATGATTCCTCACTTATTGAGAGTCTTGGTTTTGTTCTTATTTGATTATATATCCCGCAGGCACGGGAAGGCTTTATATGATAGGCCCGTTCTTTATTTTGTCGGAATGATCGTATCTGCCTTAGTTTTGACCTTAGCAAACACCTTGGCCATGTATTTGGATTCATTGGTTATCGGATACGCTATAGAAATAGTGTTCGTGGAAACTATTATCCGTTTGGCTATCTCTTTGGCTTCGAGCATCATCGTGGCTTTGATCTTGCTCCCGGTAATAAGGACCTTAAAAAAGAATGGGACGATGGAAAAAATAAAACGTTCCCACTTGAACGAAGACAATAACAAGGGTTAAAATCCCTTTCGACAAAAGTCAGACGTCAAGAAGCGTTCATGAGAACTGAGAAAGAACGCTAGCAACTCTGCTATAGCAGTAAGTGCTTGTTCTAGCCGGACCCCACATCCGGAACGACGTTTGAAGGGATCTCATAAGCTGAGCCTCCCGCCGGTGGGAAGGCTTTTTGTTACTAGGAGGTTCCAAATTATGGAAAAACGTTTATTCACCAGCGAGTCGGTGTCAGAAGGGCATCCCGACAAAGTCTGCGACCAAATCGCTGACGCTATCTTGGACGAATGCCTAAAACAAGATGAGCATTCCCGCGTGGCGTGCGAAGTTTTCGCCACCCGCGAATATATCCTCATTTCCGGGGAAATCACCACCAACGCCAAAGTGGATTATGAATCTATCGCCAGAAATGTATTGAAAGAAATAGGCTATATCAAACCCGAAATCGGCATCGGGGCCGACACTTGCCAAATCGATATAAGAATCAAGAAACAGTCCAACGACATCGCCATAGGCGTGGATCATGGCGACATATTGTCTCAGGGAGCCGGGGACCAAGGCATCATTTTCGGATACGCCTCGAAAGAGACTTCCAATTACATGCCTTTGGCCATTTCCATTGCCAACGACTTGATGAAATTGGCAGCCAAAAAAAGGAAAAGCGGTGAATTCAAGCATTCGCGTCCCGACATGAAAGGCCAAGTGACCATCGATTATACCGATAAGAATCCGAAGGTAGACACCATATTGATGTCTTGCCAGCATGACCCCGATTTCAATGAGGTCGAATTCAAGAAATACATCCACGACGAGATAATGGTACCCGTGGTTAGGTCCTATTCTTTGAACGAAGATTTCAAGACTTTGATTAATCCTACCGGCCGTTTCGAAATGGGTGGCCCGGACGGGGACACCGGATTGACTGGAAGGAAATTGATCGTCGACACCTATGGTGGATATTGCCGCAACGGCGGTGGGGCGCTTTCTGGGAAAGACCCTTCCAAAGTGGATAGATCCGCATCTTATTACGCTCGTTATATCGCCAAGAATTTGGTAGCGGCCGGAGCCGCGGACAAATTGGAAGTTCAGCTTTCTTATGGCATCGGCATTGCCGAGCCGTTATCGGTTTCTATCGACACTTTCGGCACAGCTCATGTTGATGAAAACCTCATTTTGGAAGCCATTAGGGAAATCTTCGATGCTAGGCCTGGCGCGATTAGCTTGGCCTTCGGTTTGACCAAACCCAATTTCAAATATCGTTCCGTCTCCGTTTACGGTAGCTTTGGGCACGATGAGCTCGATCTACCATGGGAAAGATTAGACAAGGCTGAGGCCTTGAAAGCCAAGTTCGGCAAATAAAGCATTTGGCTCTTCTTTTTTTGATGTGTTTTTCCGTTTTAATTGTGGCTAATCTTTTGAAACTAAAATCGGGTAAGCCTCATCAAAGTTCTAGTAACGTCTATTGTTGGCGTTTGTTAAATGACCGATTGCGAACAAAATTATTTTTAATGAATGCCATTCCCTGGATTATGACTATTTCGTTTATATTTCGTCGTACCAAGCGATGACGTTCTCGATTTCCCAAAAAGACTTGCCATCAAATATTTTTGCTTTGAGAAATTCTGTTTTAACTTCATTCTCATCACGTCCACAAATATCAAAGACGACTTCTTCAACGGCATTTTTCAAAGGCTTCGTATATATTCCATCTACGACTTCGGATGGGTATTTACGGACGAAAAAGTGCATTGGTTTTTCTTTTTTAAAATCCCAGTATCCCTCGCACCAATAAGTAAAACCGTTCAGGTAAAGCGTCGCCTCGTTGAACCAACCGGTGTCCAAAAATTGTTCCAAATTAGCATTTATCATACAAATCAAACTCCTTTAAGTATTCGGCGTATTTATCTTTGATTTCCATTGTGATTTTTTCGGCTTTTGACCGCATTAGACCATCATAAACGTGATAATGAGCGACAGGCTCTTTATTGCCGTTGTTCAGACTAGGCTCGCTATGATATGCGATTTCCAAAACGATATTTCCTTTAGCGTCGTAAAATCTCATTTCGTGCAGAAGACCGTATTTATTGAGCTTAGCATAGACGGAATTTGGTGTATGTGAATAGTCTGGAAGAGAGTGGTTATTTCCATTCCCCGTCAATATTTTCACGCCATTCTCGGTTACACGTTCAGTTGAATACTCATTCATGGTGATGTGGCCGTTTTTGGCCTTGCTTCCTCTAGATGCCATCTTATTTTGCCTCCGAAAAATCCCAATTGAATAATTTCGCTTGCCAATAATCTTGTTTGGAGTCGAAATTTCCAAATGACTGATCATAGTCAACATAGCATATATTTTCGTCCATCCCTTCTAGTCGCTTGCCAACGCATATAACTTGTGAATCTGGAAAACGTTTTCTCATTTCCTTATAGCCTTGGACGAAGTCAACTTTAGAATCTTCGTTGCAAGCGCCGAGTGTCGATATCATTAACGCCGTGCCATTTTCTATTCCCGAAAAACATATGTCATAAGTATCGGGTTTCACCCAGCCAACAGTCACGATGACTCTATCAAATCCATTCATTTGAAGCCAAACTCCAGACCAGCGGTTTTTGAAGGTAGCGTCAATTATTTGGGCGCGTTGCATTTGCTCGTGCATGCTAATATCGAGAGTTGACGCCGCGTAGCACTTTGCCATCTTTCTCAAAGTCATGAACGGGTTTTGATACAACCTGTTGAGTTCGCTATCGAATTTAAAACAATGCGCTATTTTGCGATCCAAGTTCTTGGCCGCTTTGTTTATATTCGAAACGCTGATCAGCCATTTTCCATTATTGATATCGGATATGTCTATTTCGCTTTTTTTAATGAAGGGTATTCCTTCTATGTCTTTTGGCCAGTCGTTTGGTATCGGCCTAATAATTTTTACATAATCATTATTACTATATATCGGCATTGTCATAGCCTCCCGTATTTTGTTGATTTTCTATCGTGTCAGGGCTATAACAATAAGTGCTTAAGGAACTGTCATAGTTCTGAATTGCGTCGTTCTCTCCGGAACGGCGTTTTTTGTTATTTTCCAAAAACCAATCTATAAAATCGTTCTCGTAGTCAAACAGAGTTTCTCCATGTTTTTTAATTCTATTGTTTCTCGCATCCAAGGCATTGTATGCTGCCGACATTGTAAGACCGAAATCCGCATGGATGTCTGAGATTGAGTCATATTTTTCAACTATTAGCAAAGGGGTGGGCGCAAGGAGAAACCTCGCGAAATGATCGGCTTCAGTTTCTTCCACTTTGCGTGGATCAATTTCTCCAAATACAACATGCTTGATTTCGTGGCAAATAGTGAAGCATACCCTTCCGCTAAGATCTATCGGCTTGTCGTCGTTGTAATAAGTATAAGCGGAATAACCATCACAATCGGTATTCCCAAGCAAGATGGAAAATCCGTCTGTCAATTCTCCATTGTTGGCCGTTAACCTCAGCTCTGAAAGCTTTGATTTTCCAAGTGAGGAATAGGGGACAAGCTTTATCCTAAGCCGTTCGCAAAGATTTATTAAATCAAGCGGAAATTGCGCATTGGAATAATCCATGAGAATTTGCAAAGCCGTTTTGTCTAATTCGTCGTATCTGCTCGTCATAATCATTTTTCTATGAGTGCCATGATGATTTTTCTTTTTTGCTCTTCTGTGAGTTTGGATTTGTTTCTGGTGACAAGACTGTATGTCTGTTCAAACGCAGTGTTTCTGCCTACCTGCGATGCGATGGGTTCCGTCAACGTATTGACGTCCACTTCAAAAGCGTTCGCTATGTTGATGAGGACATCTATTCTCGGTTGTGTCGATCCATTTAAATATCTGGATAGTGAAGCTTCGGAAATCCCCGATTTTTCCGCAAGCTTTTTTTGATTTACGTTTTCTCTAATCATTAACTCTTTTACCCTTTCTTGAAACAATGACATAGCATCAGCCTCCTCGTAATCCATTATATTATTTTAATTTTGAAACTATAATTTCATTTTTGCAATTATTAATCTTTTCAAACATCCCTATATTGCAAAAAACCTTTGTTATAGTTATGAATGAGGCTTTAAAGACTTGCCTAGGAATTTTTGCCCGCTTTCCCTTGCAAATCATCCAAACATCAAGATGATGCACTATATCTTGATAAAGTCATCGTTTTACGGATAATATTTACATTGCCACAACCGATATCTCTTT
Source organism: Alistipes shahii (assembly GCA_963598795.1). Classification (GTDB taxonomy): domain Bacteria; phylum Bacillota_I; class Bacilli_A; order RFN20; family CAG-826; genus UBA4951. The sequence goes on along the minus strand of CAVBUY010000002.1, from coordinate 13,208 downwards.
TCGTTGTTGGAATACCTGCGTCTAAAGGACGCTTCATTGGTTTGAAGAATCTGCCCGTTAGAGGAGAAACTCTAAATCAAGAAAGAAGGAAATGCATGAATCAAATCACCCAAGTATTGACCACCTTGCTCCATTATAAGGTCGTGGTCAGAGACACCCTTGAATACGCTTTGATCAAGGAAAACTATGACGTCAATCTCTACAACGAGAAAAAACGCTCCATTTTGGTTGAATTGGACGAGAACACCCCGCTTCGTTCCATTTTGAACAACTCCGGGGAAAACGGAGAGAAATTGGAAAAAACCATCCGCGATTGGTACGCCGAAGTCTATGGCGACGATTCCACCATCCTCAAGGTGGCAACCGATGGCATCCGCGTCGATCATGCCCAACATCAAACCATTTTTAAGGGCGTTGTCCCAATTCACGAAAACATCGAAGCCATGATCCAAGGCATCATCAAAGACGCCAAATCCAAAGGCATTGACGTTGCTGAAGCAGAGAAAGCCGATTTGGACGAAGAAAAGCTCTATCGCGCCGTTTGCTATCTCACCATGGGCAATGAGATGATCAAATTGTTCAACGACTATAACCAAGCCCGTCGCGAAGCCAATGGCGAGGAAACCCCGGCCAGCCGCTTCATCGGAAACGATTTGGGCGCCACCTTCAATTTGGTGATGCAAGTCAAAAACAACAACTCCAAGATAACGGACGCTGCTTATATGAAAGTCGCCGACGCCGTCGTTTCCTTGGTCGAGAATATGACTGGAAGAAGAGACCTTCCGGAAGGAAAGAACTTCGGACAGGTCATGAACGAAACCCAGCAAATAATCGGAAGCTATGTCCAGGCGGTGGAGCCTCAATTCAGAGCCACCTATCTCCCATTGGTCAACGAATTGGTGGAGATTGCCAAAAACGGCAACAACAAGATAATGCCGGATGTGAATTCCGCCCCGGTCGAGCATAAACCTGAAGAGGCAACCAACAACGAAGAGCCTTCCGAAATCGACCCTCGCACGGGAATGCCCAAGGCCTAATATCGACATATAATTCGAAAGGACTAGCTTATGGAAATGAAGGAAAAGAAAAGCTTAAGCAAGCCGGAGATATTCTGGATCGTTTTCGAATCCTTGTTCGGCCTGGCTGGTTTGGTCTTGATGATACTCGGTTTCATCGCCGACTATTTGGAAGTTGCCTATAGCGACAATTACCTCTTGCAGGCCCAGCAAAAGATCTTGCAGGGCTCCAATGGGTTATTGACCTTCCGCTGGATCGGTTTCATCTTGATTTTGGCCGGAGCCTTGATCGCCGCCATAAGCTTGCACGTCTTTGCCAAAAAACGCGATGTCACCAGCGAGCGTGAGGCTCGTCGCGCCCAAAGGCTTAAGATCATCAACGATTCCGTTGCTGAGGAAAATATGGTGGACGCTGAATCCAAACCCGTCGAAGAAGCCCCAAAAGCCGAATAAAAGACGAACAAATGAAGAGTCGCTTAGGCGGCTCTTTTCTTATACGTGCGTATCTATTTATAGTTCGTTATATTTCTTCGCCGTCCCTTTGGCTTTTTCTATTGGGTATTTTTCTTCGTTCCTTTTTATTTTAGCCAAGCATATTTCATCGGGGTCCAAACCGTAATGGTCCGCCATAAGGTAGCAATAATTCAATACGTCCGCCAATTCTTCCTTTATGTTTTCTATGTCGGCCTCGTTCTTCCATTGGAAGGCTTCAAGCAGTTCCGCGGCCTCAATGGATATTGATTCCGCCAAATTCTTGCCAGTATGGAATTGCTTCCAATCCCTTTCGTCGCGAAACTTAGTCAAAGCAAACATAACTTCTTCGTTTTTGTTCATAATCAATCTTTCCCTCACTTTCTATAATATGTGGCATCCTTATAGGAACCAATTTTGATGATTTTGCCTTCCTCAAGCAAATTTCCGATAACCGCTTCAACGGTTCTTTGGCTTATGTCTGGCAATTTATCGAGGATGTCTCTTTTGGATATAGGCACTAAGGCGTTCATTAAAAGATATTCAATCCTTTGGGATTTGGTCAATTTTTTGTCCGCTGATGAGATTACGCTTTCATCTAACAATGAATAACACTTATAGATGATTCGAATCATATAAAGGATAAATGGTTCATAAGTATTTTCATTGTCTGACCAACCTTTCGAACATTCCATCAAAGCCCTGTAATATTCGTCTTTGTTATTATTTATAGCATTTTCGATGGATATGAACCTTCCGATATCAAAGCCGGATTTATAAAGCAACAATAGGGTCAATAATCTTGATATTCGCCCGTTTCCGTCATCAAATGGGTGGATGCATAAGAAATCAAGGATGACACATGGGATTAGCAACAACGGATTTATCTTAGGGTCGCATATGGCTTCTTGATAAGCCAATATCAATTGATCGATAGCTTCCTCGGTTTCTTCTGGCGTGACGGGAACAAAAATTGGAACCATTTTGCCGTCAACTCTTTCGGTGATGATGTTTGGTTCTTTTTTGAATTGCCCTCGGTTTTCGGCCTTGGACACTTCCAACATAGATTTATGAAGGGAAAGGATGGTTGTTTTATCAAAATGGATAATGGAATTATGATTATGGATGTCATTTAAAACATTTCGATAACCGACGATTTCTTCTTCTTGGTGGTTGATTGGCTTATTGTCGCCATTTGCGATTTCATCGATTCTCTTTTTGGTTGTGCGGATATTTTCTATTTCATTGCTGCCTTTGATGGAATCTCTGATTGCTTTGTTTTTCAAACCTTTAAATAGCTCGGGATTGTCTTTAAGCCTGACGGATTCCTTCCCTTTGATGTCATAGATGATCCCAACCAAGTTCACAAGCCTTCCGGAAATCGATATTTTTAAGAAAGAATAATCAAATTTTCTCACTATTAGCACCCCATTACTTACTAAAATATACATTAAAATGTGTAGTAAATCAATTTTACTTACTAAAAATATCGATAAAATGTGTAGTAAATCGGGAATGGTGTGCAAAAAAAGTCATCAAACCTTTTGATTTCGCCGGCTCTCGTTTTATTTAAGATGTGCTAGACTTTGTCTATGGTCAAATTATCGATAAATGTCGTATGCGCTATCTTCCATAAGGGAAATAAGGTCTTCGCCGCGAAAAGGGCTTATGGCTCTTTGAAAGGCTTATATGAATTTCCGGGAGGGAAGATAGAAAAAGGCGAATCGTTGAAAGCCGCCTTAAAGAGAGAAATAAAAGAAGAATTGTCCGCCAACATTTCCAATATCATCCCTAGGGAAACAATTTCCTTGGAATATGATGACTTCTTTATCCATCTCCACGTCTTTGACGCGGACGTTGATGAAAACGAAATCAAGCTGAATCCGAATATCCATTCCGATGGGAAATTCTTTACCTATGAAGAGCTACAAACCCTTCCTTGGTGTTCGGCAGATAAAGCTTTATTAAAGGAAAATATCATGGATATCAAATATAAGTTCTACAATGCCGAAAACGCGGATATGCACCCTATAAACAACAACTATCTTTTAATCGATGACCCGCGGAAATTATACGACTTGCTATCAAAGTGCTGGGGACCGGAATCTTGTTCAAAGAGATTGGCACCCAAATGGAACAAAGACAATAAGACATTGGCCCAATGCAGTCCTACCGCCTATGTGGTCCAAGATATTTTCGGCGGAGAAGTTTTTGGCACCCCGTTAGATAACGGACTCACCCATTCCTTCAATATAATCGATGGGGTTATCATCGATTTAACTTCCGAGCAATTTCATGGGGAGACAGTGGATTATTCCATTCAAATCCCCTTGCCAAGGGATGAGGTTTTTGAAAGAGAGCCGGAGAAAAAGCAAAGATATCTCGCCTTGAAGGGCAAACTTGACGAATTGGTAAAAAAATAGCCGGAAATTGATCAATCGAAAGGTTTTAAGCTTCATTCGTGCTTCTATATGTTGTTTTAGATAATTGCCGTTATTCCCGCTTTTTCATCGATGCTTTTTACAGTCAAATTCATTCGAAGGCTTCTATTTGCCTAGATATTTTTAAATAAGTTAAATAATTGAAAGCGAAACGCGCTTTTAATGTGTATTATATGAATAAAGTTTATGCTTCCTTATGATTTATAATCGGAAGCGATAGAGAAAGGGACTTACCCATGAAAAGACTGACAAAAGGGCAAATGTGGATATTTGCCATCGGTCAATTAGGATGGAGCTTGCTTGGTGGCATTATCAACACTTGGCTCGTTACTTTCTATTTGCCCACCCAAGGAGATTTGGATAGCGGAGCCATCAGCTATATAAAGCCAGGTCTCATCATCGGCGGCATTTTGACTTTATTGGGGTTAATAACCTTCATTTGCAGAATATTTGATGCGGTTACCGATCCATTAGTCGCCAGTTGGAGCGATGGATGCAGATCCAAAAAGGGGAGAAGGATTCCTTTCATGCAATGGAGCGCTATACCATTTGCCGTTTTAACAGTCGTTGTTTTCTGCGCTCCGATTAATTCTATAAGCTATATCAATTTCGCTTGGATCTTGGTCTTTTTGATCTTGTTCTATTTCTTTATGACTTGCTATTGCACCCCTTATAACGCCCTTATCAGCGAATTCGGGAAGACGCAAGAAGACAGAATGTATATCTCAACGGCGATATCTCTTACTTATTTCTTCGGATTGTTGCTTGCCTATACGCCGTTTGTGTTCGCCAACTTCCTTAGAGAAGCGGTGGGCTTTGCTTGGAGTTATAGGATTTGTTTCATCGTATTGGCGGTCATTGCCTGCGTATGCATGTTGCTTCCGACCTTTTTGCTCAAAGAAAGGGAATTCGTCGACAATCCGCCGGTCAAAACCAACACCTTCAAGTCTCTTAAGTCGACTTTCAAAAACAAGGACTTCAGGGTTTTCGTCGCCAGCGACATCATGTATTGGATCGGCCTTACTCTTTTCCAGACCGGCCTTCCCTTCTTTGTTAAGGTCTTAATGGGCGATACAGACGGCTCAACCACCCTTTATTATATGGGCGCGATGACCGTTTTAAGCGCGGCCTTCTATCCTTTGGTTTCTAAGCTCGTTAAAAAATTTGGCAAGAAAAAGCTGACTATCGTCGGGTTTATAGGATTGTCTCTAGCCTATGTTTTGGCGACTGTTTGCGGATTAAATGGATTCGATGTCCATTTCGGGGAATTCTCTTTGATTGGCGTTTTGATCGTTGTCATAGCGGCTTTCCCGATGGCTTTGCTGGGAATCATCCCTCAATCCATCGTTGCAGACGTTGCCGAATGCGAGGCCATCAAAACGAAAGAGAACAGAGAAGGAATGTTCTTTGCGGCCAGGACCTTTGCGATGAAAATGGGTCAGTCATTAGCCACTTTGGCCTTTACTTCCTTAGCGATAATCGGAGCCACCCAAATCGAAGGCAGCAACGATATCGTCGCTTCTGAGCTTGGCGTCCGTTTGGTCGGAGGAGTTGCCATCGTCTTCTGCTTGTTGGGCGCTTTGATCTTGGTTTTCTATAACGAAAAAGGCGTTAATGCGGTCTTATCTAGCAAACTTCAAATCGAATCTTTGACTCCGAACGAAACCATTGATGTAGAAGTTAATGAGCAAAAGGAAGAAGCTAAGGATTAAAGATGCTAACTTTGATTTATAAAGTTGACGGAATCGTCAAAACTTCCTTTGAAAAAGAAAACGAAGACTATTCTTTGGATACCTTTGAAAAAGAAAACGAGACGATAATCAAAATCAAGCCAAAGAAAGAAATCCAATTGCTGGAAGCCTATCTTGACATCTCTCATTTATATAGCAAAAACGAATGCCTCTATCTAAACGGGTATCAGTCTTGGACCGATACGAGGGAATTCGATATCAATGAGGATCTCAATTCTTTGGATAGATTCAAAACCTGCAAATACCTAAAAAAATTCTCCCCTTTTCATAAAAAGGTGATGGATATGTTCCATTTCAAAGAATATGGGGACGAGGTTTTCAAAAAATACAAATTGAGGGTTCTCCATGGCTACACTTTCTCTTATATAAGGAACAAGGAAACCGGAAACGCCATTCTTTATGGCTCAAAGAACTGTTTCAATGCCTTTTTGATCATAAATCACGACATTAAGCATAATAGAATCCGTTTGGAGAGCGATGTAAACGGTAGAGTTATAAACAAAGAATTCACCTTGTTCGATTTTATTAAATATGAAGGAAACTATCTCAATATAACGAGAGAGTATCTTTCTTTGTATAAAACCAATAGGGATATTAAGCCCTTAAGAGGCTACACCTCATGGTATAACCATTATCAAAATATCAATGAAGAGGTAATTCTTAAAAATCTAGATTCCATCGATTCAAAGGAATATGACTTATTTCAAATAGACGACGGATATGAAACTTTCGTCGGAGATTGGCTCAATATCGACAAAGAAAAGTTTCCAAATGGGCTTAAGCCGATTTTGGAGAAAATCCATCAAAAAGGATTAAAGGCCGGGATTTGGCTCGCTCCATTGGTGGCGGAAAAGGATTCGAGATTGTTTAAAGAACATCCAGAATTCATATATAGAGAAAACGGGAAAGAGGTTTATGCCGGATGTAATTGGAGCGGAGATTGCCCTTTGGATGTAAACAAACCAGAAGTTATCGAATATATCAAAAAATGCCTTAGATATTACAAAGAACTCGGCTTTGATTTCTTCAAATTAGATTTCCTATATGCCGCTTGTTTGGTTAAGAGTGAGTCTAAAACGCGAGCCGAGCAAATGCGTTTTATGATGGAACTTATCCGAAACGAATTGGGGGAAGACTCTCTTATCCTTGGCTGCGGAGTTCCTCTTTCTAGTTGTTTTAACCTTATCGATTATATGAGGATCGGACCAGACGTTTCTTTAAAATTCGACGATAAGTTCTATATGAAGCTTTTCCATCGCGAGAGGATTTCGACCAAAATCACCTTGGTGAACACGATTTATAGGAACTATTTCGATAAGGTTTGCTTTTTGAATGACCCGGACGTTTACCTTTTAAGGGATAAAAACATCGAATTGAACGAAAAGCAAAAAGAATCGTTGGTCATTATAAACCACTTATGCGGTTCCCTCCTTATGACTAGCGACGATGTCTCCGAATATGACGTAAAGCAAAAAAAGATACTGGAAGAAGCTAGAAAATATGTTGGATCCAAGATAATCGATATCAGGAAAAACAAGTCTATCATCGATATCGATTTCGTTAATAATGGTGGGAAATATACTTTAAGATATATATCCAAAAAAGGAGAGATAGCATGGATAAGACCTCTGTGATTTTCGGAAACAAGATAAATAAGAAAACGATCAAAAGCGCTGAAAAATCCAAAAAGAAATTCATCAAGGAATTCGGAGACGATTCTTCTTTTGACTATAAAATCGGCTTCAAGGAAAACGAGACTTTAAAGAACTTAGGGGTCAAAGAAGTAGTCTTTGCCGATAAAAACGAAAAATTCGACGAGAACGCTTTAATCGTCGGAAACATCAGGATGGGCTTCGGCCATTATAGGATTTCCATTGCCTTGGCAAGCTGTGCCAAAGCCATGGGATATAATCCATATTGGCTTGATTTAGCCTCCTTTGACGCGACTGGCTCGAAGATGATCAGAAAGCAAAACGACATGTATTCGTTGGCCAGCAAAATCTCCCAAAAGTCGAAGCTCTTTAATCATTTCGTTTGGGAACCCTTAAATTCGGAAGGCTTTAAGAAAATCGAATATAACGCGAAAGACCAAAAGAATGCCGAATTGCTAATTCCGATATTTAGAAACATCCCCAAGGATATTCCTTATGTGGCTACCCACGTTTGGCCAGCTCAAGGGGCGATACATGGAAAAATGACAAACGTCGTAAACGCCATACCAGACAATTGGCCTATGGCTCTCCATTTATCTGAAGGCGCCATTCATACCGTCCAAACCCCTTTTGCTTATTATGGATATAAAACGCTTAACGGCTTTTCCAAAAAGGAACTAAAGGGCATGAAGGATTCCGACATCAAAGAAGTAGGCTGCTATGTCGATCATGAATTTTTAATCAACCTCAAAGAAGACAATGAAAGAAGGCTTAAAAGGCTTGGTGACGGCGAGCCTTTGAGAATTCTCCTAACCGTTGGCGGGGCCGGGGCCGGCACGGATTTATTCATATCCATCGTCAAATTCCTATTGCCATACGTTAAGGAGAACAAGGTTTGCTTGCTTATTAATTTCGGAGACCATAAGAAAGTCCATGAAATCATGAAAAAGAAGATTCCTTCTTTAAATAGCGTCGATTATTTCGATAAGTACGACGAATTCCTCAAGTTCGTCGATAATATACGGGACTCTCACCTTGAAGGGATATATTGTTTCTGCAACAAAGACATCTTCCAAGCCGTATATTCCACCAACCTTTTGATGCGAGTGTCGGATTTGCTTATCACCAAACCAAGCGAGCTCGTGTTTTATCCAATCCCCAAGCTCTTCATGCGCCATATCGGCGGACACGAGGTTTATGGAGGGAGGTTTGGTCACGAAATGGGCGATGCCTTCAAAGAATGCGAAGACGCTAAGTCGATGCAAAGATCTTTAAAGAACATAATCGAAGACAAAGATTTGCTCCGATTTATGATCCATAGGATAAATAAGCTCAAAGAAGAAGGCCATTACGATGGCGGATATAAGATCTGCGAGATCCTTAAGGAAAATAGCAAGAAGAGATAGCTAAGAAAAAAGCGGGACTTCGAGTTCCGCCTTTTGATTATTTGCTAATCTGATTTTCTTCTTTCTTTTTCTTTGGCTCGATTTGGATTTCCCCAGCTTTAATAAGGGCCACTTTCGTTATGACCGGGCCAACGAGTTCATAGACCAAGGTTGAAGTTAGAACGACCGCCAATATCATCGCCCCGGCTTGTTGGACTTCGATGATGGAAGATGAGCCAAAGACCCTTGATGCGGTGGTAGATAACCCTATGGCTACACCCGCTTGCGGAACCAAAGTAAAGCCTAAGTATTTCCTAACCGTTGGCTCGGCTTTGGTGATAGAAGCCCCCGTAAAGGCCCCCAACCACTTGCCGATAGCCCTGAATATCGCATAGAACAAGGCGGCGATTATGATATATAAAGCCAATTTGTCGGCGAATATCGTCAAATCCAATTCCGCCCCGCTAAGGACGAAGAACAACATAAATACCGGTGGGGTGAATTGATCGATGCGATCAAACGTTCCCAAGGCGTCCTTTCTGGCATTTATGAAGACGGCGCCAACCATCATGCACATTAGTAGGGAAGATAATTCTATCCCTTCCCCAAATAGATTTATCGTGCCAAAAAGCTTATATAGGCCAAGGCATAGTAAGATGGAGCAAATGGAAATTATCATCCTATTGGCTCTCGATTTGAAAAAGACGCAGGCAAAGGAAACCACAAATCCTATTATGGCCCCAAAGCCCAAGGAGAAGATTATTTCCAACAAAGGTTTGACTAAAGAAGTCAAGACGTTGAAAGATGAAGCGCCAACCACGGTTTTGGCCACCGAGAATAGTATGGCGAACAATATTAAGGCCGCCGCGTCATCCAAGGCCACGACCGGGAGCAAGGTATTGACCAATGGCCCTTTGGCCTTATATTGCTTTACGACCATCAAGGTGGCGGCCGGGGCCGTTGCGGCGGCGATGGCTCCCAATGTTATCACCAATTCCCAACCGATATAGCTTGGCCAAATGAAATGGGCGATGGTAAGGCCCAATAAAACCAGCAATGATCCACCCAGGGCTTCGAATATAGTGATTACGATCACTCGCTTCCCTACCATTTTTAAGGCCGATAGCTTAAAGGAAGTCCCAATGCTAAAGGCGATAAAACCCAAGGCGATGTCGCTTATCCAAGAGAGAGAATCGACGAAGGAAAGGATTTCGTTGTTATTTGGATCGTTGGTGAAATTGCCGCCGTTAAAGGCAAGGCCCAATACATATGGTCCCACCAAAATGCCGGTGATTAGATATCCCGTGACGTTAGGGAGTTTTATTTTCTTCATCAAACGCGAAGAAAGAAGGGCGATGGCAATGGCGATCGCCAAATATAGGAACTTATTCATATTTAGATAGAGCCTTCGAAATCAGGGACGGGACGGGAATACATTCCGCCTTTCATGTCCTTGAAGTTATTGGTTTCCTTCCTGATTATCTCTTTGATTTCGGCTAATTTGTCTTCTTCTAAGATAAAGATGGCAAAAGTCGTCTCTTCCATCTTGGCCAATTCCAGATGGGCCAGATTCAAGAAATGCCTTTCGTCGCTTTCTTCTCCTTGCATGGCGTGCTTTAAGGACGTGGTGGCGAACACCACCCCGTTGAAGCCATGTTCCCTTAGTGTCGAGAACATATGGGCCATATGGTCGTTGTTCTCGAAATATAGATCCAATACGTATTTCGTAACGATTTCTCCCTTTGCTTGAAGCGATACTATGATAGTTCCTTCTTAATCCTATTCAAGGATTAAAGGGGCTTTTGGCATTTTATGCCACAAGTTTTTGTTCATAAGTGCTAGAATACCTTATCTTTTATAGGGGGTTATTGATTATGTCTAGGGCCGATCAGATTTTCGTATCTAACATGAAGGATATATTGGAGAATGGCTTTTCGGATGAGAAGTTGAATGTCCGTCCCCATTGGGAAGACGGAACCCCGGCCCATACCATAAAGAAGTTCTGCATAGTCAATACCTACGATCTCCAAGAGGAACTTCCCATATTGACCATCAGAAGGACGGCCTTTAAAAATTGCATCGACGAATTGCTTTGGATATGGCAAAAGAAATCCAATAAGATCAGCGATCTTCATTCTCATATTTGGGATGCCTGGGCGGATGAAAACGGGACCATCGGCAAAGCTTATGGCTACCAATTAGGCATCAAGCATATCTATCCGGAAGGGGAGATGGATCAGGTCGATAGGATATTATGGTCCTTAAAGAATGATCCGGCTTCAAGAAGGATGATAACCAATATTTATAACTTTCAAGATTTGCATGAGATGGGACTATATCCATGCGCTTATTCGATGACTTTCAATGTAACCGGGGACACTTTAAACGGCATATTGAACCAAAGAAGCAACGACATGCTTACCGCGAACAATTGGAACGTTCTTCAATATTCCATCCTTTTGATGATGTTTGCCCAGGTATCGGGCCTTAAGCCCGGGAAGTTGGTTCACGTAATCGCGGACGCCCACATTTACGATAGGCACGTCCCGATAGTGAAAGAGATAATTTCCAAACCCCAGCATAAAGCCCCGAAGCTTATAATGGATAAGACGATAACCAATTTCTACGATTTCACCGTCGATAGCTTTAAGCTAGAGGACTATGAGTTCGAGAAATTGGACAAGAAGATCGAAGTGGCCATATGATTATTGCAATCGTTAACGTGGACAAAAACTTGGGCATAGGGAAAGACAACCATCTCCTTTTCCATTTGCCGACCGATATGAGGTTCTTTAAGGAGTCCACCCAAGGTCACGTTGTGGCCATGGGCAAAAACACTCTCAAGTCGTTGCCAAACGGAAAACCATTAAAGAATAGAACTAACATCGTTCTTTCCCATGAGCCAACTGATGGGGTCATAAATGCTTCGTCGTTGGATGAATTCATGTCTTTGATAAGAGGATATTCGAAGGACGATGTCGTTTTTATCATTGGTGGAGCCTCAATTTACAAATCCACGATCGATATTGTTGACGAGGTGTGGATGACCAAGGTCGATGTAGACGGCAAAGCTACGGTTTTCTTCCCAAATATAGATGATAAGTTTGTTTGCTATGAGCAAAGCGAACCAATAAATGAAAATGGGGTTAGATTTACGTTTATGAAGTGGAAAAAATAGCCTATTGAATCATTGGCGAACGCTTTGCAGCGGACGCTTTCTCATCTTGCGTTATGCTATAAAAATGTTATAAACATTCCATGGATGTAAATAATACAAAAAACAAACCAAAGACCGAATTGGCAAGATATTCGTTTACCCAAGACGGGAAGAGAGAACTTTCTAGTAGGAAGAAATCTCAAAATTGGCCAGTGGTGTATCTTATCAGCAATGATAAAGAACTTTATATTGGCGAAACGCAGAACGCCGTTTATAGAATGGAACAGCATCTTAATAATGAAAATAGGCAAAAACTGACTGATTTTAATGTTATTTTTGATGATGAATTCAACAAATCAGCCATTTTGGATTTGGAACAGAACTTAATACAGCTTTGTGGGGCCGACAAAAAATTCAAGTTGCAAAATATGAATGGCGGCCAATCATTCAAACATGATTACTATGAGCGATCAAAGTATTTGAATAAAATAGATTTCATATGGGCCAAATTAAAGAAATTGAATTTGGCAAACCACGAATTGGACGAACTTAGAAATTCGAATCTTTTCAAATATTCTCCATATAATACCCTCACATTGGAACAAGCCGAGGTTTCCAACGCCATTATTGAGGACGCAATCAAACACCTTAACGAAGGGAAGGAAGGCACTGCGATAATAAATGGCGGAGCGGGAACTGGAAAAACCATAGTTTTAACCAATTTGGCCTATAAATTTATCAGCGCGCCAAAAATTCAAATCAACGATTCGGGCGAAGACGAAGATTTGACCGATTATTTGCATATCGTGCTTTTGATACAAAACTTCATCAAAAGTCAGAGAGGCAAGCAACTAAAACTAGCCTATGTTTGCCCAATGGCTTCGCTAAGAAAAACCATGAAGAGAGTTTTTACGGAAACCGGAAATGGGCTAACTGGCAACATGGTGGTTGGTCCATATGATCTTTTTGACGGTGAAGAAAAATTCGATTTGGTATTGGTAGACGAAGCTCATCGTTTGAGCCGCAGGAAAAACCTTGTCAATTTCAACGATTTTGACAAGCATGCGAAAGATATTGGGATGGATCCGAATGTAGCCACTCAACTCGATATGATTATCGCTCGTTCCAAATACAGGATTTTGGTTTATGACAAAAGCCAGACGGTCAAAGGCTCCGATATAACTGAGGGGCAATTCCAAAAGGCGCTAAAGAACTCGGGTTATATCGAGTGCAACTTGAAGACCCAAATGAGATGCAACGGCAAAGAAGACTTCATTGATTGCGTTAACGCCATATTTGAATGCAATGCGGAAAAAGAAATCAAGTTTGACAAAG
>CAVBUY010000001.1:0-191845 GCA_963598795.1 Alistipes shahii | reverse complement strand
AGTCTCCACATGCGGTGTATGAGGGAACATATCAACCGGTCTTATTTTCTTTATTTCGTACGATTTGGATAAAACTTTGACGTCTCTAGCTAACGTAGACGCATCGCAAGAAACATAAACAATCCTATTGGGCTTTATCTTCATGATGGATTCTAAAAAGACAATATCCGAGCCTTTTCTTGGAGGATCCATAAACAAGACATCTATTTTCTTTTTGTCCTTTGCCATCTCACGGATGAATTCGCCAGCGTCTCCAACATAGGCCGAGAAGTTGCTTAGATTGTTTTCTTTAGCATTTCTGTTGGCGTCTTCTACGGCTTCTGGGACTATTTCAACCGAAATAACTTCCGAGCCTTTTTTGGCGGCGATTAACCCAATCGTGCCAATTCCCGAATATGCGTCGAAAACCACGTCGCTTTCTTTCAAATCCGCGAATTCCATGGCAACGTCATATAAGACTTGAACCATCGTTGGGTTGGTTTGATAAAAAGATTTGGAAGAAATGTTGAATGTAAGTCCGGATATGGAATCTTTGATTGTTCCCTTTCCAAACAAAACTCGTTCTTTTTCACCCAAAATAACCGAGGTCCGACGCGAATTGATGTTTTGGACAACGGTAGTGACTTCAGGACAAACCTTAAGCAAATCGCGGACGAAAGACTCTCTGGAAGGGAATCTGTCCACCGCGGTTATAAGAACCACCATAATCTCGTTATAATGCAACGATGTTTTTATTAACACACGCCTAATGATCCCAGTTCCGGTGTCTTCCTCATAAGCGGGTATATGATGTTTCTCCAACAAGTTTCTGATAGCCATTAAAACCGTGTTGGCCCTCATATCTTCAATATAGCAACGATCTACTTTGACTATTTTATGGGTGCCTTCTTTATAAAATCCAGAAACAATATGGCCATCTATGTCTTTACCGATCAAAGGCTGGACTTTATTTCTGTAATAATAAGGGTTTTCCATCCCTAGCGTAGGAAGGACGTCGACGTCCATCTTCGCTATCTTTTTGAATTGTTCCTTCACCTTCTTTTGCTTAAAGGACAACTGGGCTTCGTAAGAGAGGCATTGGAAAGCGCACCCCCCGCATTGATAGCAAACTGGGCAAACGGGTTTTACCCTATCCTTGGATTCCTTGCTTAATTTCTTAACGTGCCCGAACAACGTCCCATTGCGGCGATAATCGATTTCGATATCCCCTTCGTCTCCAGGAAACATATCGTTGACGAAAACAACTTCCCCATTGACGCGGGTAACGCCTTTCCCCTCATAGGACAAATCAAAACACGAGGCATGCTCAATCCTTTTATGAAAAGATTCTTTTTTGTTCATTAAGCCGCAGCTTTCTCCTTGGGTGAGGAGATAACTTCCTTTAAATATTCGATTTCTTCCGCTTCATTTAAACGTGGGAACAACGGAGTAGGACTATTTATCTTCAAACCGTTCAATTTGTTTAACGCGATCGCGGATTCGTAATTTCTCAATTCCACAGGCACGTTCAATTGATCATACAAAGCCGTGGATTTTTCCACCAATATCGGGCTTAATAACGCCCCACACAAGAAGATGACGTGAGCCAAATGGTTCATGCAAGAAGCTAATTCATTGGCCTTACTTTCGTCTTTGGCCAAATTCCAAGGTTCGGAGTCTTGGATATATTTGTTGGCCAAACTTAACAAATTCATGACAGAGGCATAGGCTTCGGTAACCTTTAAATCGTCGTTTAAAACCTCATAAGCCTGAATGGTTTTTAACGCCTGCTCATGAAGGTCTTTGTCCAAAGTGGTGATATCTTCCGAAATAGAAGGGATAACCCCTTCATAATATTTGTTTATCATGGAAACGGTCCTATTAACCAAATTGCCGAAATTGTTGGCCAAATCGACGTTTATGGCTTCAATAAAGGACTCTGGGGTAAATTCCCCGTCCAATCCAAATATGACGTTCCTGACCATGAAATAACGAACCGCGTCCACGCCATAACGGTTAACTAAATCTTCCACATATATGACGTTTCCTTTGGATTTGGACATTTTGCCGTCTTTCATCATAAGCAAGCCATGGACGAAAATCCTATTTGGCTGGCGGAGCCCTAAAGATTCGAGGAACATCGGCCAATAGATGGTATGGAATCTAGTGATGTCCGCGCCAATGACATGGACTATCTCGCAATCCGTGTCCTCCCAAAATTTCTTGAAGTTGGAATCGTCATCCTGTTTATAGCCTAAGGCGGTGATGTAATTGGTTAATGCATCAAGCCAGACATAGACGACGTGTTTGGGATCTTCCTTAACCTGGATTCCCCAAGTAAAGGTCGTGCGGGATACACATAAATCCAAAAGTCCGGGTTTGATGAAGTTGTTGACCATCTCGGTCTTTCTTCCTTCCGGAGTTATGAATTTGGGGTTGTCGTTATATAGCTTCAATAAGCTATCTACGTGCTTAGAGCAGCTATAGAAATAAGCCGGTTCGTCCTTCTTTTCGACCGGTCTATGACACTCTGGGCATAGATGCTCTTCCCCGACTTGGGTTTCGGTCCAGAAGGATTCCTCGTGGACGCAATACCAACCGGTATAGGAAGAAAGATAGATATCTCCTTTGGAAAGCATTTCGGAAAATATCTTTTGGACGGTTTGATAATGGCGAGGATCGGTCGTGCGAATGAAGTCGTCGTTGGATATCTTCATCGTATTCCAAAGGTTTTTGAAGGTAACGGCGACTTTGTCGACAAATTCCTGAGGAGTCACTCCGGCGGCCAAAGCGTTCTTTTCTATCTTTTCTCCGTGCTCATCCAAGCCAGTCAAAAAGAAGGTCTCGAATCCGCGAAGCCTTTTTCCTCTGGCGATGATATCGCACATGGTCGTGCAATAAGCGTGTCCCAAATGAGGGCGGGCGCTGGGGTAATAAATTGGGGTGGTAATATAGAACTTCTTACTCATATCGATCTCCGAATGACTTATTGATTATAGCCAATACGTTAACAAAAATCCCCCACAAAGGGGGATTAAGCGTCTATTTGTTTCCTTATTTGCCAGCTTTGGCCAATTTCTTGTTGAATTTGGCGATGCGGCCATCTTGTTGAACGAAACGTTGCTTGCCGGTATAGAACGGGTGGCAGTTGCTGCAGGTATCGACTTTGATTTCAGTCAAAGTGGATCCGGTTTCGAAGGTGGCTCCGCAAGAAGTGCAAGTGACGGTGCACTTTTGGTAAGCAGGATGGATGTTTTCTTTCATTTTTTTACTCCTTTCGCCTTGCGACAGTCCGCCGCAAAGAGAGTTACTGCGATATTTTACGTAATTTATCTCTATTTACAAGCAGATTTGAGTATTAACCCAAAGGGTTTTGGTGGTTACCGAACCGTGTTAGATAACAAAAGGCCAAAAATTACAATATCGCTTCAAAATCGAAATCGGTCTCCAAAAGCATTTGCCTTAGTGTTTTGCCGTCGATGACAACGCCATCCAACGCCGTGGATAATGGTTATCTCGCCTTTTCCTAACGACGGTTTAATATGTCGGAAATCAATTATTCGCTCTTCTCTGAAGAATCTTCATCCTTATTCCCATCATCTTCCGGATGGGCGTCTTTCCAGAAAGGATATTCGGAGAAATCCCAATGAGGGTGATGCTCATGAACTAATTCGACTTCTTCGAGCAAAGCCTTTTTTTCGATGTCTTTGTATTCTTTCGGCACTTTGCGGAACTTGCCTTGAACGCTATCTAAGCCCGTTCTAGTCTCCGATTCGGATTCTTCGATGATGCCATTTGCCAAAATGTAAGCGCGCACGGTTTGAATCGAATTCAATTGGGAAATCTTCTTTTTGTCATCCATAGACATATCGATGAAATACTCTTTGGCTTCTTCAAAAGGTTTGCTCATTATTATGGCGCAGAGCTTTTGGGCCACAGCGTTAGCGTAAACCTGAGACGAGACTTTCTTTTTGGAAGCTATGGTTTTCTCCGATATTTCTATTACGGATTTGTAGTCTTTGTTATTTAGGTGTTTGTACATGGTGACGTCGTTTACCGCGGAGGTAAAATCGGTGACGTCGTCATACACTTTGATTTCAGGGGCTTCTTTGCCGTTGGAGGTAAGATAATTGGAAGTAAGCAAGAAATTGTAGGCTTCCCTATTCGTTTTGGTGTTTAGGATCATCATGAGATAACCGTCGTTCTTATTATCCAAAGCGGCGGGGAAAATGTCATAAAAGAGAATCATCACCCCAATGGTCAAAGAAATCTCTCCTACTACCTTTAGCCAGAACAAGGTTTTGGAAATAACCGTCCCGACGATTATAAAGACAACGGAGACGAGTATTTCGATAAATAACCCAAGCAAGCCAAACCAAATGATTTTCTTGGGATTGCTCTTTTCAATATCTTTCGGAATCGCGTAAGTTTCGCCGGTCAAACCGTCAAATTCCTTGAAAACCGCGTGTTTTTTGCCGTCTTCTTTCTTTTCGAATCCGATTCCGAAAACCAACCATTTAACGACTTCATATTTCCCGGCTTTGGCTCCGATAAGGTGGCCAAGCTCCAATAAGAGCGCCGAGACAAAGGCCGAAGCAAGGATTGCCAATAAGCTTATTACAGCAGGGTGCAAGTTAAAGTCGCCTCTGGTAAAATCCGGACGGACCACCACCACGCCGATTACGGCCGCCAAGGCGATCATTATCACATAAACCAAATATCCGAGAGTATCATTCCTTTTCATAGGCTTTTCTCCTTATAAGCAGTGTTTGTATAACTCGATGACGTGTTCTTTGTCCAACGGCATCGGGGCCAATCCTATTTTCTTGGCGCCATTATTAGTAGCGATATCAGCCAATGTTTCAATGTTTTTTTCTTCTATCCCCAATTCGGAAAGAGTGGTGGGCATACCTAATTCCTTAAAAAAGCTCTCCATCATATCGATGTGTTTCTCGGCGGCTAAAGCGTCATCTTCTTCTTTGATATCGAATAGGTAACGGCCTGATTCCGCCAATTTGTGGGTTAATTCGTTTTTGTAAGCCTTGGCCCAGCCTAAATAGCAAACCCCTATTCCGGCGCCATGAGTTATCTTAGGGTCGAAGGCGGATAGGGCGTGTTCCGCCCCATGAACCACCATCGATGTTTTCTTATCCAATGAAGTAAGGCCGTTATGAGCCAAGCCAGACAAAACCATAAGCGAGCCCCTCGCATCATAATCGGACGGATTCTCGTTAACGGCTTTGCCGGCTTCCATGATGGATTTAATAATGGCTAACGCCAATCTATCTGAATATTGATGCTCGCTAGAAGGACACATATACCTTTCCAACGAATGGCTCATCATATCGATTATTCCTGCCCCTGTTTGATATTTGGGGCAAGAAAAGGTGAGCTCAGGATTCTCTATGGCGAACAACGGTCTCACTATATCATCGTGGAAACCGCATTTTATTTGCTTCGATTCATCGGAAATAACGCAAGAATCGCTCAATTCCGAGCCAGCCGCGGCAATGGTTAAAATAACGCCTATCGGCATGGCTTTGGAAGGTTTGGCCTTACCCAAATTAAAATCCATCACGTCTCCATCATGATAAACGTTGACGGATATGGATTTGGCGGTGTCTATAGATGAACCCCCGCCAATCGCTAAAAGTAAGTCGCAATCGTTTTCTTTGACTAATCTTTTACCAACTTCCACCAATTCTTTTTTGGGGTTTGGCTGAACTCCGCCGAGTTCGATATATTCGATACCGGCATCTTTCAACGATTCTCTGACCTTGTCTATCAACCCAGATTTCAAAGCATGGCTTCCGCCATAAATCATCAAAGCCTTTTTAAAGCCATAAGACTTTATGATGGCTCCGGTTTCTTTTTCTTTATCGCGCCCGTAAATGATTTTGGTTGGCGAGCAAAAAGTGAAATCTCCTATCATTTTTTGTTCCTTTCTTCGTAAATGCTTTTAATAAATCCAGGCAAAACATTTTTCCCGGAAGCGGATATGAAATGTTTGATGGCTTTCTCAAATCTAGCAGGAGAAACCAAGGTGTCCTTAAGCCAATATGAGAATTCTTGGGAAACATATTTTCCATAGCGGCGGGCCAAAGTTCTGTTTTCCTCTTTGCTCAATTTGTATTTGTCGGTTTTGGAAAACAAAGAGAAAGCCTTCATCATGATTTTTCCATAGATGAAATCATCGATGAATTCGGAAGCGGATGAGCCGTAGGCGCTGCGCAAAAAGACGAAATTTTCCTTATAGTATTTCAAAACCGCCAACAAGGCGTCGTCCACGGTTTTGGCTTCTTCAAGACCTTTGATTTCTTCAGATAGGAATATGGCAGTCAGCAAATCATATATATCTTGGTAATGATAATAGAAAGTCTGTCGATGGATTTTGCAGGTATCGCAAAGCTTGGTGACGTTAATCTCCGACAACGGTTTTTCGCTCATAGCCTCTCTCAAGGCGTTTTTCAATTTTGCTTCGGTCGTCATTTTGCCTCCTTAGCATACTCAGAGGCGATCTTCGCCCCCAATTTCGCATTGTTTATGACCAAGGCGATGTTTGTCTCCAAACTATCTCCTCCGGTCAATTCGACTATTCTCTTTAATAAAAACGGGGTGGTGTCTTTTCCTTTTATGTTGGCTTTGTTAGCCTCGTCTATCGCCTGATCTATGAATTTGTCTATTTCTTCATGGGACATGGACAATTCTTTGGGGCATGGATTGGAAATAAGGACCCCGCCCTTCAACTTCATTTCCTCTTTGCTTTTTATGATATCCGCGGCTTCTTTTGGCTCAAAAAACACCCCATCCACCGGATAAGGGGAATCGGAGCAATAGAAATTCGCGAAATGTTCGGACTTATAAGATAAAACAGTAACTCCGTTAGTTTCTAAAACCTCCAAAGTCTTTGGTATGTCCAATATGGCTTTGGCTCCGGCGCATATGACGTTTACCGGTTCTTCCGCCAACTCATATAAGTCTCTCGATATATCAAATGTTTGCTCGGCTCCGCGATGGACTCCGCCTATTCCGCCGGTAACGAAGAACTTTATATTGGCTCTAGAGGCGATTATTATCGTCGCGCTAACGGTAGTAGCCCCCCATTCTTTCTTAGCCATTACGATGGGCAAATCTCTTTTTGAGACTTTGACTATTCCTTTTCTTTTTCCGAATTCTTCGATTTCTTCTTTACTCATCCCAACGACCGGTTCGCCATCAATGATGCCGATAGTCGCCGGTATGGCCCCGTTTTCTCTGACTGTTTTTTCAACCAGTAAAGCCGTTTCGACGTTGCGAGGATAAGGCATACCGTGAGATATGATGGTGCTTTCCAAAGCCACGACGGGCTTATTTTCTTTTAAGGCTTTAGCCACTTCATTGCTTATTCTCATCTATATTTCTTCTCCTCTTTTTTCTTCTCTATGTGCTTGATTAACCACACTAAGGCAAAATATAAGCCAGCGAAGAACAAGACCGATCCAGCCATCAACAAAATAAGTTTCCAATTGAGGCTTTCGTAATTGATGACCGTAACGAAAGAGCCAGCGGAACTATGAGGGAAGAACCTATCGACGCAAATTAGAGCCGCCCCGCCCAAAGAAAGCAATATGAAGACAAACAAACGATATTTCGTAAATGGTACAGATATTCTAAGCAGCGACGTATAGGCGAATAGGGAAAAAGCCAAGGTGGCAATCGTTATGAACTGCTGCTCGTTCATGAAAGAGTCGCCGGTAAACACATATATGGTGAAAAACATCAACGTCATTACCGCGGTCAACAATCCCCCAGGCCAAGCCACGTCCAAAATATTCTTAACGAACGAGCCTTTTAATCGGTCTCTGGAAGGTTCAAAGGCCAACAATACCCCTCCGGCTCCGATTACGATGATTTCCCAAAGGAACAAATTCGAGGTTTTGAACGGATAGTAATAACTGGTGGTAAACGAAAGGAAAAGGAAGACAACCGACAAGATTACCGCAAAAACCGTTTTAGTTAAGAACAACGAGGAAGTTCTCGAAAGGTTATTGATTACCCTTCTTCCCTCAAAGACGACGTCCGGCAATTTGGAGAAATTATCATCCACCGAAACTAAGTGGGCGCAATGCTTGGCAGCCGTCGATCCGCTGCCCATAACGATCGAGCAATCGGCTTGTTTCAAAGCCAAAACGTCGTTAACGCCATCTCCAGTCATAGCAACCGAATGGCCGTGACGTTGGAAAATCTTTATCAAATGGGCTTTTTGTTCTGGCGTTGCACGTCCGAATATCGTGGTGTTTTCCGCATAATCTTCCAATTTGCTGTCGGGCACTTTGCTTAAATCCACGTAATTTTCGGAATTTGGGATGCCACACCTTTTGGCGATAACCGCGACCGACGCCGCGTCGTCCCCTGAGATAACCTTCGCCTGAACTTCGTTATCAGCAAACCATTTGATGGTGGATTCCGCATCTTTTTTGATGCTATCGGAAATAACGATTATGGCTTCCAATATGCATTTGCCGGCCACTTTGCCGTCTTTAATTCCCTTTTTGTTGGAGAATAAGCCCAAAACCCTAAAGCCTTTTTCCGCTTCTTGTTTGGCTAATAACTCCGCTTCCTTATTCTCAGGAGACGGAACAAAACCTATGGCTCCCATTACCCAAGTAATGTCATCAACAGTAGCCGCGGAGTATTTGTTTTCCGAGGTAAATGGCAATATTTCCGATGCCAACAAATAATTGTCTCCGCAATAAGACCTTAAAGCCTTGGCGGTCACGTTTTGATCTTCCGTCGCATGGACTATCGAAGATATGGCAACCCTTATTTCGCCTTTGTCCAAACCGTTTACCGAATGGATTTTCTCCACCAAAAGATTCCCGTCTGTCAAAGTGCCGGTTTTATCAAAGCAAATCATGTCGACCCTAGCCAAAGTCTCGATTGAATAGAGTTCCTGCACGTTTATCTTCCTTCTGGCCAAAGCGATCGATCCTTTGGTCAAAGTCACGGAAGTCAAAAGATACAAACCAGTTGGAATCATCGCCACAAAAGAACCGGAAAGATTTTCCATTGTTTGCTTGAAGTCAAACACTCCGTCGCTTGGTTTGAAATAGGCGAGCAAGAACATAGCCACGCCTATAACCGTTGCCAAAATTGCGGTTATCCTGAATATCTTAAAGCAACCATTCTTCAATTCTGATTTCGGTCTTCTGAACTCTTTGGCTTGCTTTTCTATGGAGGCGGAATAATTGAGCCACGAAATCTTGATGGCTTCGGTTACACAATGTCCAGAAGTGACAAACGATCCGGCTAAAACGGTATCCCCGGCTTTTTTCCTTACGGCCATCGATTCTCCGGTAAGCATCGATTCGTCTATCTTTACTTCGCCTTCTCTTATTATCGAGTCCGCGACTATTTGGTCTCCGGAATTTAAATGGATTATGTCCCCCAAAACGACTTTTTCAGCCAGAACTCCAACCATTTTGCCGTCTCTTACAACGTTAACGTCTTGTTGGCCGATTATTTTAAGTTTTTCGGAAGCTCTTTTCGCTCTTATATCCATCGTTATTCCAATGAATATGTTAGCCAAGACCGGCAATATGAAAGTGTAATAATTCAACAACGTCACCCCAGCCACCAATTGAATGATGACGACGGCAAACAAAGCGATGTTGAAATAAGAGCAAATGTTCGAAAAGAATATTTTCCATAAAGGACGGGAATTCTCTTTGGCCGCCTTATTTATCAATCCTTGCTTACTTCTGATCGCGACTTGCTCAGACGAAAGACCGGATGTGATATCCGCGTGCGAATTTCGATAAGCTCTCGCTTTATTTTCCAAATCTGATACTTTGCCCATTATTCGCTCCTTAAGGCGATAACCGGATCTTTCTTAGAGGCTACCCTAGCAGGTATTAGTCCGGAGATGAATGCTAGAAGAATAGAAACCAGCAACAATATCACCGCGTGCCAAGGATTGAGGGTCGCGATGTTCTTTAAATTGTTGCCAGGATAAACGCTATCGACTATCAAGCCGATTGGTATATCCAATATGACGGTGACGATTATGCCGATTATCCCAGCCAAACCGCCGATGATGACGCATTCGGCCTCAAACAATCTGCCAACGTCTTTCTTCCTTGCCCCGCAAGCGCGAAGCACACCGATTTCTTTGGTTCTCTCTACCACCGAAACGTAAGTTATAATGCCAGTCATTATCGAACTGACCACCAACGATATCGAGGCAAAGACTATCAATACTATGGATATTACGTTAACTAACACCCCGACGGTATCGGTGAAAGTGGACATCACGTCGGTATAAATTATTTGCTCATCATCGGGACGCAAACTCTTGCTGTTGTCATAATCACAATGATTATAGGCGTCCAAATAATCTAGCAACTTTTCTTTGACCGTTAAGGAAGATGGGAAGATCAATATAGAGGTTACTATCGAGAATTGATGCATCGCGGCGACGAAGTCCACGGCGGTCGCCTCTTCCCTTTCGAGGTTTCCGACATTGTTGAAAAAATATTGGACTCCGCTTGAAAGCAATCCGTCGAACCCGCCCCATTTCAATATCATGGATGCGATGGAGGCGGTGTTCATATTCATGGCCACGTCTTCTTGCTTTAGGTTGGCTCCAACCTTTTGGTTGTTGCTCATATAAGTTGCTCTGGTGACGGTGGATGGTTTGCTCTTGCCTTTAGCCGCTTCAAAGGAAGTGTAAGTCAAAGCCGTATCCAATATATTGGAGAAGCTGGTATAAGCCGCGGTTATCTTCGCATCGTCCGCTTCGTCCAATTCGGATGTTTTGCCTTCCTTGATGAGATACATTATCTCTTGCATGGAATGGCTACCATCGGTGCTTGCGGCGTTTATTTCCTTTAAGAAGGAGTTTAAAATCGCCAATCCGTCGTCATCGGAATAAGAGTCCGGTTTGGAAACAAAGACATTCGAGGCTGCCGCGTCCTTGATTTTTTTATCCAATTCGATATTCGCGTTTCTGACCGTCTCATCTTCATCATCCGTCCCGTCCGCGGTTATGTAATCCTTTAAGGCGGTCGTATAACCCAACGAGCAAGGCATCAAATTGATGTAGCTGTTCTTGGTTGGGCGAAGAATGCCTACTATTTTCAATTCCAGCGGATTATATAAATCATCGAGGCCATATACCTCACCAAAACCATGGGTTCTTTGGAAATAATAGATATCCTGCGTGGATTCATGCCCCTCAAATTGAAAGGTCTCCATGTTGAGCTTATCTATTTCCCATGTTTTTTTGGTAATGGTTTTGTATTCGTCGTTTCTATACCAATCTACCTGACGATAGACTTTATAGGTTTTCTTGAAAATGTCTTCGAAGCTGATTTCTTTGTCGGTGAAGGTTTGATCGGGGTCGAAAAAGCCGAGTTGTTTAAGGGTGCTCTTGCTGATGGAATTCTTCCTATCGACGATCAAAACTATTTCGTTTTTCTCAGTCGGCATCTTTCCGGCTATGCAATCGTACCAATCGGTAAGCTTGCCTCCATCCACATATAATTCATGGAAGATGTAGGCCGGCAAACCAGTGATGCTTCCGATGGTGTCGCTAACGCCGCCGCCTGCACTTTTATAAATGTTTGGCTGGATGACATAATTGCCAGCGCTCGTTAGCAAATGGAAGTCCTGGTTTATGCGATTATAAATGATTGAATCGACCCATTCGCTTTTCTTGGGGTCGGAAAGCAAGGCTTCGATGTAGTTGTAATATTCGGAGGTGAATTTGTTTTGATGAATGGACATTACCGATGAGGTGTTGTCTTGCACTTTGACCACTTGATCATCCGGATATTCTTCATTTACCGTAACGTTGGTGTTTCCATATGTATAAGTGGTCGGAACGATGGAAATTGGGACGGCGGAGGCTATCGATTTCTCGACGTTGTTCATATAAATAGAAAAGCCATTCGTCACAGACAAAACCAACGCCACGCCGATAAGACCTATCGAAGAAGCTATAGAGGTTAAGATCGTTCTTCCTTTTTTGGTCCTTATATTGGAAAGGGAGGATTTCAAAGCCGTAAGGAAAGACATTGAGGTCTTCTTATTGGTTTCCTTCGCCGCATTTTCCGTCTTTTCCAAAGCTAAAGGTTTGCTATCTCCGATAATCGATCCGTCTTTCATTTCGATGATTCGATCGGAGTACTGTTCTGCCAATTCTCTATTGTGGGTGACCATTATGACCAATTTGTCTTTGGAAACCTCTTTTAAAATATCCATCACTTGGATTGATGTTTGGGAATCCAAAGCCCCGGTGGGTTCGTCCGCCAAAATTATCTTCGGATTGTTTACCAAAGCCCTAGCCATCGCCACCCTTTGCATCTGGCCACCGGACATTTGGTTGGGTTTCTTCTTCCATTCGTTTTCCAATCCTACGGATTTCAAAGCCTCCAAAGCCATCTTTTTCCTATCGGCCTTCTTAACGCCATTCAAAACTAAAGGGGTTTCGACGTTTGAGAGAATCGATTGATGGGAAATCAGGTTATAAGATTGGAAAACGAAGCCGACACGGCAATTTCTATACGAGTCCCAATCCTTGTCGACAAACGATTTGGTGGATTTTCCATCTATCAGCAAATCGCCGGAAGTGTAATGGTCCAAACCGCCTATTATGTTCAATAAGGTGGTCTTCCCGCATCCCGATGGCCCCAATATCGAAACGAAGCCATTGTCGGCAAAAGACAAAGATATCCCCTTCAAGGCCGTGAAGGGTTTTTTATCTAAAAGATAATCTTTTTGTATATCAATCAATTCAAGCATGTAATAACTATACACGCTTTATACACTGTCGCATTCCTTAAATGCGTGCGATAAACGCTTTTATGCGTTTAAAAACCGTGGTTTCCCACATCTCATCGCTTGTTTATTTTCTTAGGGTCTTGAAGAATTTTTTCATCAAGGCTTCGCATTCTTCTTTTTTGATTCCTTTGGTCAATAACGGCCTATGAGAAAACGAAGGATCTTCGAAAGCCTCAAAGTGCGAGCAAACCGCCCCCATGGTGATATCATCCGTTCCATAAACGACTCTAGTTATGTAACTTTGCATTATGGCCCCGGAACACATAAGACATGGCTCAACAGTAACATATAAAGTGCAACCAGAAAGGTTCCAAGTGCCGAGATTTTCTGACGCGTTTCTCAAGGCTTCGATTTCCGCATGTGAGCTAACATCCAGTTTCTCTTCTTTTTTGTTATGGCCTTTTCCTATCACCTTGCCATCCAAAACAACGACTGCCCCTACCGGAACCTCTTTGTTTTCTAAGGCAATTTCCGCTTCTTTTAAAGCCAATGACATGTATTCTTCGTCTGACATGGGTTTATTTTAGCAAAAATAAAACCACCGCACAGGAGATTGTTCGTTAAGGCTGCTTCGTTCCCGACCTGACCTGGTTCCGACCGCTCTCCTTGCGATGGCAATAAGATTATAGGCTAAATTTTATTTTTTCTCGATAGGTTTCAAAACCTTTATTCCACCCATATAAGGTTGGAGGACTTCAGGGATTAAAACCGAACCGTCGGCTTGCTGGAATTGTTCTAATATCGCCGGCACCAAACGGCTGGTGGCTAAGCCCGATCCATTCAAGGTATGGCAATAGCGGACTTTTCCGTTCTCGTCGCGATATCTAATCATTCCGCGGCGGGCTTGATAATCCCTCGCGTTGGATACGGAAGAAGCCTCTTTGTAAATCCCCATCGAAGGAATAAATACTTCGATGTCGTATGTTCTCGCCATGGAATCAGAGCAATCCCCGGCCGCCAATTTGTCGACTTGGTAGCAAAGGCCCAATCCTTCGACTAATTTTTTGGCTTTGTTGACCAATTCTTCGAAGGCCGTGTCCGAACCATCGGCAGTCGTATATTGGACCATTTCGACCTTGTCGAATTGGTATCCGCGGATCATTCCACGCTCTTCAGTGCGGTAAGACCCGGCCTCACGACGATAGCAAGGGGTGTAGGCGAAGTACTTTTTCGGCAATTCGTCCAAGGAAAGGATTTCGTCCCTATGAAGGTTAACCAACGCCGTTTCGGCGGTGGGGAGCAAGAATTTGCTGGGCGAAGTGCCATTTAACCAGAAGACGTCCTCTTTGAATTTCGGGAATTGCCCGGCGGTGAAACCGGATTGTTCGTTTAACAAATGAGGCGGCAAGATCATGGTGTAGCCATCATTTAAATGGGTGTTGATGAAATAATTGAGCAACGCCCATTCCAATCTGGCGCCCAAACCGGTATAGATCCAGGTTCCGGAACCGGAAATCTTTGCGGCTCTCTTATAATCGATCAAACCTAAGGACTCCGCCAATTCGACGTGGTCTTTCGGTTTGAAGCCTTCGAATTTCGGTTCGTTGCCAAAATGATAGATGGGATGGTTGTTTTCTTTTCCCCCGCCCACCAAATCGTCGTCCGGCATGTTAGGCAAAACGGCGATGGCGTTGAAGATCTTTTCTTCCACGGTTCCAAGTTCGGCTTCTGCTTCTTTCGAAGAGGCGGCCAACTCTTTAACCTTGGCGAAAACTTCTTTGACGTCTTTTCCCTCTTTTTTAAGTTGAGGAACGGTGGCCGTCAATTTGTTTTGCTCGGCCTTGGAACCTTCAACAACTTGTAGGAGATCGCGTCTTTTCTTAAAAAGGCTCAATAACTCACTTGGGTCGAAATCGTAGTTTTTCTTAGCTAAAGCCGCTTTGACATATTCTGGCTTTTCTTCGATTAATTTCGCATCAATCATAATTTTCTCCTTTTAAATGGATTAATCGACCATGTCCGGAGTGACGACTTCTTCGGTATTTTCCTCAGGAGCCAGGTTCGGATTGATATCGTCTTCTATAACTTCGGTTTCTTCACTTTCGTCTTCGTGCGGGACCAAAGCCACGGCGGCGACTTTTTGGTTGCCTTCCAAATTGATTATCTTAACGCCTTGGGTGTTTCTGGCCGCGATCTTGATTTGATCGATAGGCATGCGGATGATGATGCCTTTATTGGTAATAACCAATAAGTCTTCGTCTCCGTTAACGGCACGCATAGCGCATAATTCTCCGCCTTTGTTGACGGTCTTAAGGGAGATGACACCCTTAGTTCCCCTGGAAGTTAAGCGATAGCCATCGTAATGGCGAGTCGTTCCATCCGGCAATTCGACGTCGGTGTCGGCGCCATAAGACATCTTGCCAAAGCCTTTGTCGGACAAAGCCAAGATGAGTTTGCCTTCTTTGGAGGTGGTGATGTCTACTAAGTGCGAGCCATCATCCAAATTCATGCCACGCACACCGGCGGCGTCTCTGCCCATAGCGCGGACGTCGCTCTCGTTAAAGGAGCAGACTTTGCCATTGCTTGAAGCCAATGAGACGATATCGGAACCAGAAGTTCTCTTAACATCCAACAATTGGTCTCCTTCTTTTAAGGATATGGCGCGTTTGCCGTTGGAATGTATTGAAAGGAATTCCTTCAAAGACGTTCTCTTGACCACGCCATTTACGGTCGCAAAGAAGAGGAAGTCGTTCTCGTCGTAATCGTCGCAAGATAGGATGGCAACGACCTTTTCGTCTTGATCCAAATTCAATAGGTTGATGGCAGGAATGCCTTTGCTATCTCTGGATGCATCAGGGATCTGATAGCCACGCATACGGTAAACGGTTCCGTAGCTTGAGAAGAACAAGATATCGGTGTGGGTCTTGGTGTGGACCAACAAACGGACGGTGTCATTCCCGTTGGTGGTAACGCCTTTAATGCCGCGTCCGCCCCTGTTTTGGGTGCGGAAAGTATCATCGGCCATGCGCTTGATGTATCCGTTTCTGGTCAAGATGACCAAGATATTCTCCTGCGGCAAGAGGTCTTCGGTGTCGATTGAGGCTTCTGCGTCGGAGATGTCGGTCAAACGTTTGTCGCCAAAACGATCTTTGATGTCGTTTAATTCGGTTATCATCAAATCGACGATGTTGTCTCTCGAAGACAATAAGCGGTTATATTCGGCGATGTTGGCGGTCAAAGCATTGTGCTCGGCGGCCAATTTGTCTTGTTCCAAACCCTGCAAACGACGCAAAGTCATAGCCAAAATAGCTTGGGTTTGAGGCTCGGTAAAACCGAATCTTTCCGATAGTTTTGCGGTGGATTCTTCATCATTTTTAGATGAACGGATGATATGGATTACCTCATCGATGTTGTCGTGACATTGAATTAAACCAACCACGATATGATCGCGGTCCGAATCTCTCTTCAAACGATATTGGGTTCTGCGAGTTAGGACGGTGACTTGGAAATCGATATAGTTTTGAATCAATTCGCAAATGTTCAAAATCTTCGGAGCGCCATCGACCAAACAGAGGTTTATAACGCCGAAATTGATTTGCAATTGGGTTCTCTTCAAAAGGTTGTTGGCCACGACTTCGGGGATGCAGTCGCGTCTTATTTCGATGACGACGCGAATGCCTTCTTTATTGGATTCGTCGCGGATGTCGGTGATACCTTCAATCTCTTTGTCACGAACGAGTTGAGCGATGTTTTCAATCATCGAGGCTTTGTTTACCTGATAAGGGATTTCGGTGACGATGATTCTGGATTTGCCGTTATCCATATCTTCGATATGGTATTTGGAACGGATGGTGATTGAACCTGTGCCGGTGGTGTAAGCATCCAAAATGCCTTTGCGGCCCAAAATCGTGCCTCCGGTCGGGAAATCCGGACCAGAAAGGTAGTTGGCCATTATTTCAGCCGGGGTCAATTCCGGGTTTTTGGCCAAAGCGATGGTGGCGTTTATGGTTTCGGTGAGGTTGTGGGGAGCCATGTTGGTGGCCATACCGACCGCGATACCCTCGGAACCATTGACGATGAGGTTGGGGAAACGGGACGGCAATACGGCCGGCTCTTTTTCGGTGCCGTCGTAGTTGTCGACGAAATCAACGGCGTTTTGGTCGATGTCTCTAACCATTTCCACCGCCAATTTGTTCATTCTAGCTTCGGTGTAACGCATAGCGGCTGGTTCGTCTCCGTCGATGGAGCCGAAGTTGCCGTGTCCGTCAACCAAGGTATAACGCAAAGAGAATGGTTGGGCCAAACGGACCAACGTCAAATAAAGGGCGCTATCGCCGTGAGGGTGATATTTACCCATGACGTCACCGACGATACGGGCGGATTTCTTATATGGCTTGTTGGGTTGCATCCCCGATTCGTCCATGCCGTAGATTATTCGGCGTTGAACGGGCTTCAAACCATCTCTTACATCAGGAATGGCGCGGGATACGATAACCGACATCGAATAGGATAAGAAGGCGGTTTTTACTTCATCGGTAACATCTCTTTCGATTAAGCCTGCCACGATACCGGCAGTAGCGGAATTGTCGACTTCGTCATTGACGGATTCTTCGATCTCGTCTTGGGTTTTCTTTTCTTCGTTTTCCATTTGCTGCTCCTTTCTTTAGATATCGAGGTTCTGAACGAATTTGGCGTTCTCGGAGATGAAGACCTTACGCGGCTCGACTTCGTCTCCCATAAGGTCGGTGAAGGCTTTTTCGGCTTCGGCCGCATCTTCGTTGGTGATGCGTATCATCTTTCTGGCGTTTGGATCCATGGTGGTTTCCCAAAGTTGTTGGGCGTCCATTTCACCAAGACCTTTGTAACGCTGGAATGGGTAGCCGGCCTTGAGGTTGAGCTGTTTCTTCAATCTCTCCAATTGTTCGTCGTTATAGGCGTAATATGGCTGACCTTTGTATTCAATCTTATAAAGTGGCGGTTGAGCGATGTAGATATAGCCTTGATCGACCAATGGTCTCATGAACCTATAGAAGAAGGTTAAGAGCAATATTCTGATGTGATCGCCGTCGACGTCAGCATCGGTCATGATGACTATTTTGTGATAACGGATCTTGGAAACATCGAAGTTGTCTCTTATTCCGGCTCCGATGGCAGTAATCATGTTGCCGATTTCGGCGTTTTTGAAGATTCTTTCTTCTCTGGCTTTTTCGACGTTTAAGATCTTTCCGCGCAAAGGGAGGATGGCTTGGGTTTCGCGGTCGCGGCCATTCTTGGCTGAGCCGCCTGCGGAATTACCCTCGACAATATAAAGCTCGCATTTGGCGGGGTCTTTGGATGAGCAGTCAGCCAATTTTCCAGGAAGGGTGGTGATGTCTAACGGTGACTTTCTGGTTTTCTCTCTGGCAACCTGGGCGGCTATGCGGCTCTTGTTGGCCAAACGGACTTTTTCGATTATGGCTTTGGCTTCGGTTGGATGTTCGAGGAAATAATCCTTCAACTGGGCTCCGACGATGGTGGAAACAATCTTTCTCACCTCGGAGTTTCCAAGTTTGGTTTTGGTTTGCCCTTCATATTGGGGGTTAGGGTGTTTGACGGAGATGACGCAAGTTAAGCCTTCGCGGCAGTCATCGGTTGAGAAATTGGAATCTTTCTCATCCAACAACTTGAAGGAACGGGCGTAATCATTGATGGTTCTGTTCAATGCCAAATTGAAGCCCTCAACATGGGTTCCGCCTTCTTTAGTGGAGATGTTGTTGCAGAAGCTATAAACCCCGTCGGTGCTATAGCTATCGGTCCATTGGAGGGCGATTTCGGCATGGATTTTCTCTTTGGTGCCGTTTATCAAAGTGACTTCCTCGGCTCCGGAGCAATAGATAGCTTCGGAATTAACCGGAAGTTTGTGGGAATTGATGAAGGTGACGTATTCTCTGATACCGCCATCGAATTGGAATGTTTCGGTAACCGGGGTTTCAGGACGCAAATCCGTCAAAGAGATTTTGACTCCGCCGTTAAGGAAGGCCATCTGGCGAAGGTGGTTTTTGATGGTTTCGAAGTTATATACCGTGGTCTCGGTGAAGATTTCGGGATCTGGTAAGAAGGAAACGGAGGTTCCGTGTTCGTTTTCGGAGCAAGTTCCGATTTTCTTTAAATGGTTCTTGATGTGTCCGCCGTTTTCGAATTCGACGAAATAGACGCCGCCGTTCTTTTTGACGGTTACTTCACATTTGGAAGAGAGGGCGTTAACGACCGAAGCGCCGACGCCATGCAAACCGCCGGATACTTTATAGCCTCCGCCTTCGCCGAATTTTCCGCCGGCGTGGAGGATGGTATAAGCGGTTTCTACGCCAGACAACCCGGATTTTTTGACGATATCGACTGGAATTCCGCGGCCATCGTCGGAAACGGTGATGGAGTTGTCGGGGTTAATGGACACTTCGATGTGGGTGCAATAGCCAGCCAAAGCTTCGTCAATCGAGTTGTCGACTATTTCCCAAACCAAGTGGTGCAAACCAGGGCCAGCCGTGGTTCCGATATACATGCCAGGACGCTTCCTGACGGCTTCAAGGCCTTCGAGAACCTGGATGTTTTCGGCGGTATATTCGGCGTTGGCTTTTTCTATTTTTTGGTCTCCGCCGAGTTTGAGGTTTTCGTATTGGAATTTGTCTTCTTCTTCCAACGAAAGTTTGGAGACCCCGCTTTCGGCCGCCGCCTGAAGCAGTTCCTCGTTTTTATTGTCTGCCATATGTTTCCTCCTTATGGTAGCTTGCAACCTCGATTACCGAGGCGTTTTCAATAGTTTTGTCCGTCGTGGTAACGAACGTTTGACCCATCGTCTTCAATAGATCGGTTAGGTTTTTGGCGTGCTTTTCGTCCAATTCGCCATAGACGTCATCGAGAACCGCTATCGGTTCCCCGCCGTTTTCCTTAGCTAAGAAATATGGCGATAGATGAATGGAGAGGGACAATATCCTGTTCTCCCCTTGGCTTCCGTAGGCTCCGACTTCCTTTTTGTCCAAATAGACCGAGAAGTCGTCTTTGTGGATGCCTTTGTTGGTCATCCCCCGAATCTTATCCAACGGGAGCGATTCTTCGTACGCTAAGCGGAGCGTTTCCTCATCAACGCCATCGATTGATGGGTTGTAGGAGATGGATACCGCCCTTTCGTGGCCGAATATCGCTTTGGACACCTCTTTCAAAGTCGGTTCAAGCCGTTCGATGTAGCCTTTCCTTCGTTTGATGATGGGGATTTCGGCTTTGATGAGGCTTTCAGTCAGAACTAAGAGGTACCGTTCGTCCAGGAACTCATTCTTGAGCAAGGCGTTCCGCTCGGTGAGGATTTTCTCGAAGCCGTTGAGGCAATCGATGTAACTTGGGTCCTCTTTGGCTATCGCTTTGTCCAAGAACGACCTCCTCTCCGCCGGTGGCCCGGTGAAGATGGTGGCGTCTTTCGGCGAGAAGGCGATGACGTTGGCGGCTTTGGATAGGTCGCTCAAGCGCCTTATCGGCTTTCCGTTCAAGGATATCGTTCTGCGGTTTTTCT
Organism: Alistipes shahii; assembly: GCA_963598795.1. Classification (GTDB taxonomy): domain Bacteria; phylum Bacillota_I; class Bacilli_A; order RFN20; family CAG-826; genus UBA4951. The sequence continues at coordinate 171,564 of CAVBUY010000001.1, read as the reverse complement.
CCAGATGAACGTCTATCTTTCTCGAGCTTTCGCCTTCTTTTAGCGTCGCGTGGAGATAAGCTTCCGTCTCATCCGCTTTGATGAGTTCGTTGTTTGTTAGCCCCCTCCAAGTCCTTCCTAACGACAAGTAGTAGATAGCTTCCGCCAAATTCGTTTTGCCGGATCCATTTTCCCCAACTATCACATTTAGCTTTTCGTTGGGTTTTATCGTCAGCCTGTCATGGTTTCGCCAATTGACCAAGGTTAGTTCGGTAAGAATCATATGAGCATGATGGTCAAATTCAGTTCGGGGATTTTTATTTCGTCTCCCGTTCTGATTTTCCTTCCTCTCCTATTGTCTTCTTCTCCGTTGACCAAGATTTTGTGGCTGAGCAGGAAAGATTTCGCTTCACCTCCTTGCGAAATCACGTTGGATAGCTTTAGGAGCTGCCCTAAGGTGATGTAATCGGTCGTGATAGATATTTTTCTTTCCATAACTCAAAACGGGCTGTAATTGCCCTAAAGATAGTTTACTACTAAGTAGTAAAAAAAGGAATGCCTTAAACACTCCTTTTTAAGATCTTTTTTGTTTTATCTGGTCCTCATCGGGGTGATGAGTTCGACTATCGAGTCATCGTTGGGGTTTTTGATGACGAACGGCTTCATTTCCCCGACGAAATTGAAATTCACGTCTTCCGAACCAAGGGCTTTGATGGCGTCGCAAACGAAAACGCTGTTAAAGGCTATTTCTAGGCGGTCGCCGGAATATTGATAAGTATTTATGCGTTCCACGCCCGAACCGGTCTGAGCGTTGGCTCCAGACACTTCCACGCCGTGTTCCGACATCGTCAGTTTGACAACCGGGGGCGCGCCTTGGCACAAAACCGACAAACGATCGATGGCTGAAAGCATCTCTTTGGCATTTACTTCGAGGAAGTGGTTGAAGTTGTGGGGGATTATGGCTCCGGAAACCGGATATTGGCCAGGAATCAACCTGGACGAAACAGCCGTTGAGCCGAATTCGAAGATTATCGAATCCGTATTCAAGGAAACTTGGATGGTTTCGCGAGGGTCCGGCAAACGAACGATATCGGAAAGTATTTTGGCTGGAAGGTTGGCCGAAAGGACTGAGACGCCATCCAATTCCGCGGATTTACGGGAGAGTCTGGCGGCATCCGTTGCGGTAGCCACGATTTCGCCGTTCTCTTGTTTGATGTTGATGGCGGCGAGAATCGGCTTCCCGTCTTTCGCCATGGCCGCAAATGCGGTTTGCTCAACCAATTGCGCGAGAGTGGCGGCCGGAATTTCGAAAGAAGAGGAAGAAGAGGTGAAATCCACATCTGGATATTCTTCCGCTCCCAAACAATATAATTTGAAACTGGATTTCCCGTCATCGATCTTGGCAATCGAGCCATCGATAATTTCTATAGATATTTCATTGCCTTCCATTCTGCGGCTAACGTCATTCAACAGCTTCGCCTGAATGAGCGTGGCTCCTAACGAATAGTCTCTAATCAATGTTTTTCCGTCCACTTCAAATGGTATGGAGGTCGAGATCCCTATCTCTTGGTTATATCCGACGATGTTCAACCCTTCGTTGGATATCTCTAATTTGAAATACAGAAGTATCGGGTTGGCGTTCTTTCCCCCGATGGCGTGGCTGGCTATTCCCAACCCTTTCAAAAATGATTCTTTGTCGATCGTGAAGCGCATCTATATTTCCTTTCTTCTTTTTTCTCTTTTTAAAGAATTAAGACTAATAATAAGGGTGTGTGGATAAGTTGATAACATCACAAACCGTTTTTAACGATGAGTAATTTTACCATACCCACCTATCAATAGATAGGTTTAGTTATCGGTTGGTTTTATTTTCGTGGACAATTCATCCAAAACGCCTTGCAAAGAGCTATCTTCTTTCAACATTGTTTCCACATTTTTGATGCCGTTTATAACAGTGGCGTGATCCCTGCCGCCAAAAGCCTCGCCGATTTTCTTATACGGCGACTCCAATAAAGTCCTGCACAAATACATCGCGACATGTCTGGCCAATGCGATTTGGGCGGTTCTTGATTTGGATATGAGCAGCTCGCTGGGGATTTTGTAATATTCCGACACGACATCGATTACTTTTTGGATTGAAGCGGTTTTTTCGTCGGATTTGCCATCAACCAAGCTTCTCACTGAATCTATCGCGGTTTTCAAATCGATGTAATTTTTGTTTTCGATGTTTTGGACATAGAAAATCAAACGATTTACCGCGCCCTCCAATTCTCTTACATTTGAATTGAAACGCGTGCTGAAGTAAGACAAAACCTCCGGATCCAAACTTGAGACATCCAAGCCGGCATCGATGATTTTGTTTTTGACTATCGCTTCGCAGGTTTCTTTGGTTGGTTTTCCGACAGAGACCGGCAAACCTTGCTCGAAGCGGGTTCTGAGACGTTCGTCTAACCCTTGTAGTTTCGATGGCAATTGATCGCAGGTGATGACGATTTGCTTTCCGGCGACATATAAAGCTTGGAAGACCGAGAAGAACATTTCTTCGGTCCCTCTCTTGCCAACCAAAAACTGAATATCGTCAACCAACAACACGTCTACGGAGCGTTTAAAGAAAGCTTTCAAGGATTCGCCTTCCTGCTCGCCCCTGACATAACGAACATATTCGTCGAAGAAATCTTGGGTTGTTACGTACAAAACGTTGGCCAATGGGTTTTTCTCTCTTATTTGATTTCCGATGGCGTGCAAAAGGTGGGTTTTCCCAAGACCTGAACCGCCATAGATAAGCAAGGGGTTGTAAAAGGCACCGGGATTGGAGGCCACAAACAACGCGGCTTGATAAGCTTCTTTATTTGATGGACCGTTAATAAAATTATCAAAAGTGTATTTCCTATTAACTTTAGAATCGGCGAAAAAAGATCTTGTTTGGGGTTGGGTTGCTTGCTTTGATTTCGGTTCGTCCGCTTTGCAAACGAAAGTTATTTCCGTGGACTCTGGAATCTGACCATCTAAAGCCTTGCGAATGACTTTCATGAAGTTTTCTTTCAAAATCGAACAAGCTAAATTCGTACTCGCCACAATGACCATTTCTTGGTTTGTTATTTTGTCAACGTAAGTGCCTCCGAAAAATGTGTCGAAAGCCTGTCTGTCGTTCATTTGGGATTTAATTGTTTTAAGGGCGTTGTCCCAAATCGCCACCATTTTGGAAATGCTTTGTGCCATAACGGTCAAAATGTTAGCACATATGTGATTTTGAGACAATGAGTTATCAACAATGTTTAAAACTTTTGTGGTGGACAACTTTTAATGAAAGCCGACATTTACGTTTTGTGTTGAAAAAGCGTTGCTTGTTGAGTTTTCCACATAAAAAATCATCCAAAACCATCGAAAACCAATTGTTTTTGTTAGTTATCCACATTATCAACACAAAATTGACAACAAGTGATGTTCTTTAATTCAAAGCCGTAAGTGATTTGTTCGCAATGTGGATAAGTTTTTGTTTTGACTGTGTAAAAATTCTTATTAAAAGAAGGTTTTTGGTGGCTTTTTGCCCTTCTCGCACACGCACTCTCACGCGCTTTTGTGTTTGCTTATGCGTGTGTTTGTCTATATAATTCCCAAGCATAGTTAGTTCACCTCGGAGGAATACAATATGAAAAAGACTTATCAGCCATCGAAAATCAAACACGCCCACAAAGCCGGTTTCCGCGCTCGTATGAAAACCAATAACGGCCGCAAAGTTTTAGCTCGTCGTCGCGCCAAAGGCAGAGCCCAAATCGCCGCCTAATTTTTGAATGAAGAAACTTAACCGCGTACATTCCCACGAAGAATTCTCGGAAATCATCCACAAACACAATTGCGTGAGAGGGGAATTCTCATCTCTCTATTGGGTTAAAAAAGAAACCCCGTCGATTAGAATCGGGATTAGCGTGGGCAAGAAAAATGGCGGAGCGGTGCAACGGGTTCGCATCAAGCGACAAGTTCGCGCGATATGCGACGAAATATTCCGCACCGACTACCCGTTTGACTTAATAATCATAGTGAGGCCGTCATACAAACCAGAGAATCGCGACGCGATCAAAAGGGAATTGATTAACGCCCTCACTCAAATCGGAGATTAAAAAATTGAAACAGAGCACAAAAAAGACCCTACTCGGTTCTATGGCCTTATTGGCCGGAGCTCTTCTTTTAAGCGGCTGTAACGCCAACTTCTGCTCGGTTACCGATAAAGCGCATATCGCTTATCCGTATGAGCAAGGCGTTACCATTTATTGTGATAAAGACGCCGTTCCAACCGAATATCAGGGTGAAGGCCTTTCTTGGAAGGTTTATGCGGACAACGACAACCTCTACGCCTATGTCCCAGTCGACACTTCCGGGAATTTCGCTGCCAAAAAAGCGAAGAACCTAAACTCCATCATCTCCTCTGCGACATCCAGCAATTACGCCGTACCATCGCAGAAATTTTGGGTTACTTTGGACCAAAAGGTTTTGGATGCGGCAATCGCCGCAAGTGGTGTTTCCACTAATAGCGTGACCGCCGCCATGATTAACCCATATGACGTTGCAGACTCCGTTGGGGGAGAAGGAACCACCATCAACAAAGATTCCATCCTTCGCAAATACGGATACCTCAAATTCTTGGGGACCAATGACGATGGCGAACTCGCTTTGTATGCCAACATCGAAAAATGGGTGAAAGAAGCGAAATATTCCACCGAACAGGGATTGGGAATCACTGGTTCGCCAACAAGTGAGTTTTTATCAGCCTACGAAAGTTACGTTACCAAGCAAATAAACGCCAACACCTCTTGTATTTCCACCATTAACGGATCTCAATATGGCGCCTATGGCGACAACAAAGATTGGACTGTTGATATCGAAAATAAGACTTGGGGCTATGCCTGGAAACAAGGATTCATCGCCGGTCTCATCTCTTATCCGGTCGCCTATTTAACCGATTATTTCGCTAACGCCATCGACCCATCTTTGTCCGGCGTTGGTCAGATATTGTCTTTGGTTATCGTCACCTTCATCGTCCGTATCTTCTTGATGTTGGTTACGATGAAAGGAACAATCGATCAACAAAAGATGCAAGCTCTCCAAGGAGACGTCGCCCGCATCCAGCAAAAATATCCAAACAGCAACGAAAACCAAGCTCAAAAACAACGTTTGGCCCAAGAGACCCAAGCTCTTTATAAGAGGAATAAGGTAAGTCCGTTCTCATCTATTATCACTTTGATAATCCAATTGCCTTTGTTCATGGGCGTTTGGGGCGCCTTCCGCGGATCCGCCGCCTTAAGCACCGGTTCCTTCTTGGGGTTGCATTTGAGCGACACCATTTTAAGCGTAATTACTCAACCAAAAGGCAACTTCACCACCAATGGCAATGGCTGGTGGACGGCATTGGTCCTTTATATCTTGATGATTGGTTTCCAATTCGTTTCCATGAAATTGCCACAATGGATTAATAAAAAGAAGACGGATAAAATCGAGAAATTGACCGCTAACCCCGCCGGAGACAAACAACGCAACCAAGGAAAAACCATCGCTTGGGTCATGTTTATCTTCACCGCTGTATTGGGTTTGTCCTTGCCTAGCGCCATGGGTGCTTATTGGGCAATTGGGGCCATTATCTCCATCATCCAGACTTTGGTTATCCAAGCGATAATGAATAGCCGCAAAAACAAAGGAAAGAAGAAACAAGCATGAAAGAATACGTAAGCAAAACAGTCGATGAATGCGTAAACAACGCTTGCTTGGAACTTGGAATTCCAACCAATCGTTTGCTTTATAAAGTCGTCGAGGAAAAAGGCGGGTTGTTTAAAAAAGCTCGCATCGAAGTCTATACAGAGGAAGACGCCGTATCTTACGCCGAATCTTATTTGACTGAGATTTTGGGCGTGATGGGCGTTGAGGTGACAACCTCCGCCACCATCGACGACGGACTCATCCGTTTGAATATCGATTCTAAGAGAAACCCCGTTCTTATTGGAAAAGGAGGCAGGACTTTGCAGGCTTTGAATGAGTTGGTGAGGCTTGCCGTTTCCAACAAATTCCGCCATCGCTACAGGATTCTCCTCGACGTCGGAGGGTATAAGGAGGATAGATATTCCCGCATCGCCTATTTAGCCAAGCGCGCGGCCGAAGAAGTCGTCAAAACCAAATATCCCGTCCAATTGGATCCGATGACTCCGGACGAAAGACGCATAGTCCATAACACCTTGACCGGTTGGAAGAACATCAAAACCGAATCATCCGGCGAAGGCAACGAAAGGGCCGTCAACATCTTCTATGTAGAATAAGGGCTTAAGCCCTTTTCTTTTTGATATAATGTTTCCGTTATGAAAAGCAACACCATCATCGCTTTATCTACCCCTCCATTAATGAGCGCCCTTGCAGTAATAAGGGTTTCTGGAGATGACGCTTTTTTGCTGACGGATAAATTGTTCTCCAAAAAGGTTTCGACGATTGATAAGAGAACCTCTTTCGTGGGTGATGTTTCTTATAACGGCGAATTGATAGACAACGTCGTTTTGTTAGCTTACCCTCACCCAAATTCCTTTACTGGCGAAGATGTGGTGGAAATTTTCTCTCATGGGTCGATGGTTATCGTAAACGAGATAATCGAAGCTTATATAGGTTTAGGTGCTAGATACGCCGAAAGGGGAGAGTTCTCCTCCCGTGGTTTTTATAATGGAAAAATGGATTTGGTCGAGGCGGAATCCATCAATGATTTGATAAGCGCGACCACCAAAGAAGCCAAAAACCTTTCTTTGAAGTCTTATAAAGGCGAGACTTCCGATTTGATAAAGCCTTTAAAAGATTCTTTGGCGGAACTTTTATCTTCAATCGAAGTCAATATCGATTTCCCAGAATATGAAGACATAGAGGAAATGAATGAATTAACAATTGTTAAAAAGATTGATGAAATACGCGAAAACATCTCGTCATTAATCGAAGGTGGGGAAAAGGGGAAAATCGTCCGTTATGGCGTCAAGGTTGCGTTAGTCGGCCAACCAAATGTCGGGAAATCATCGATATTGAACGCTTTGCTAAAAGAAAATAAAGCCATCGTTACGGATATCCCTGGCACAACCAGAGATGTCATAGAAGGGGATTTCAATCTCAAAGGCGTCCCCATAACCTTTTTAGATACGGCGGGGATTAGAGCGGAAACGGATGTGGTGGAGGCCATAGGCGTAGAACGTTCGAAAAAAGCCATAGAAGACGCCGATATAGTTGTTTTGGTCATCGATTCAACTAAAGGTTTAGGCGATAAAGACAAAGAGATAGAAGAATTAGCCAAAGAGAAAAAACTCATTGTTTGTTATAACAAAGAAGACGCTTTAAAAAACAAAGAAGACGGAAAGCTGTACATATCCGCCATAAATAACCAAGTTAAGCCGCTTGAAGACGCTTTGTATGATTGTTTGGGATTAACCAAAGACGCCTATCAAAACCCTTCCTTATCAAACGTTCGCGAATTGGGGCTCTTAAAACAAATAGACGCCGCTTTGAGCCAAGCTAAAGAAGATTGCTTGTCTCAGGCCCCGATTGATTTTGTTTCAGTTAACCTCATGGCTGCTTATAACTGTGCCAGGGAATTGTTGGGAGAAGAGGCAACCAGCGATTTGACCGACGAAATCTTTTCTCGTTTTTGCGTAGGTAAATAAATGAAAAACTTGTTTGATAGTCATTGCCATTTAAACGAAGACGGAATAAACGTCAAAGAAACGGTCGAAAACGCAAAAGAACGCGGAATCGACGCTTTTTTGGTGGTTGGATGGGATGTTAAAAGTTCTAAAAAAGCCGTTGAATTGGCGAATGAATTCGACGAGGTTTACGCCGCAATAGGGATTCATCCGGAAAATTACGAAATAGAAAACGAAGAGGCTTTGAAGGAATTGGAAATATTATCGAAGTCCAACAAAGTGGTCGCGATAGGAGAGATTGGGCTCGACTATCATTGGAAGAACGACGAACAAACCAAAAAAGAGCAAAAAGAATGGTTTATAAAGCAAATAAAATTAGCCAACAAACTTAATTTGCCAGTATCTATTCACGCAAGGGATGCGACCAACGACGTTTATCAAATAATCAAAGAAAACCCCATAAACAAAGGATTTGTTCTCCATTGCTATTCCGGATCTTATGAAATGATGGACCGCTTTAAGGAATTAGGGGGCTATTTTGGTTTTGATGGTCCAATTACATACAAAAACTCAATCACCCCAAAAGAGTGCGTGAAAAAATGCGATATCGACAAGCTTCTTATCGAAACGGATTCGCCATATTTGCCGCCAGTCCCGTATCGTGGGAAGAAAAACCAACCAGCCTATATAAAAGAAATATTCGATGAGATGGTTTCTTTAAGAAATGAAAACGCGGAAGAATTAAGTGAACGCCTGAATGATAATTTCGAAAAGCTTTTTGGGATCAAAAGATGAAAAGAATAGATGCGATAATCGTGGTTGAAGGGAAAATGGACGAAGCTTTGCTATCGTCTTTTATTGATGCGGACATAGTGACGACCAATGGCTCAGCCATCTCGGAAGAAACCCTCAAATACTTAGAAGAAGCTTCCAAAACCAGAGACATCATTCTTTTGTTGGATCCTGATTCTCCAGGAAAAAAGATAAGAGATACCATATCCCAAAGAGTTCCGTCGGCGAAACACGCTTTCGTTCCAAAGGAAAAATCCATTAAGAAACATAAAGTTGGAGTCGCCGAATGCGATAAAGACACTATTTTGGAGGCTTTGTCTCATTTGGTTCCCGAAAAGAAAGCTCCAAACGCCTCATTGACGATGGCGGACTTATATAGCCTTGGCTTAGTCGGCTCATCAGAGTCAGCCACATTAAGAAAACATATAGGAAACGAATTGAATATAGGCATAACCAACGGAAAAACCTTTTTAAAAAGAGCAAACGCCTTAGGGATTACCTATTCCCAGCTGGAGGAATTGATAAATGGATAAAACGAAATATTTGGAAAAAGTAAAAGAATACAAATTGTTAGCCAAACACGAAGTTGGCCAAAATTTCCTCGTTTCCGAAAAAGATGCAGGACGTATCGTGAGTTTGCTCCATATTAATGATGGCGACAAGATCTTGGAGATAGGACCTGGGGCAGGTTCGCTTTCCGTGTTTTTAACGGATTTTAATGCGGAAGCGACATTATTTGATATCGATGAAGGATTAATTACGAAGCTTAAAGAAGATTTTAAAGAACATTCAAACATTCATCCAATTTTACAAAACGCCCTAAAAGCGGATTTCTCTGGATATGATTTAATTCTCGGGAACCTCCCTTACTACATCACTTCGAGTTTGATCGAAAAGATTGTTTTGGAATCCAAATCATGTAGGAGAGCCGTCTTAATGGTTCAAAAAGAGGCTTTCCAAAGACTTTCCGCCAAAGTGGGGACCGATGATTATGGGCCGTTGCCGATTTTGCTTAGTTATGTCGGAAAAGTTAAAAGAGAATTCTTGGTCCCGAGAGATTCGTTTGTTCCCGCACCGCATATAGATTCCATCGTTTTTAGCATCGACTTCAATTCAGAAAGAGATTTGAGCAAAGCTTCTCGCTTATATTCGCTTGTAAGTAAAATGTTTTCCCATCGCAGAAAAACAATATTCAATAATCTCCAGTATCTTTTAAACGATGGGGACAAATCTTTGTCGGCGTTAGAAAAAGCTAACATTTCGCCAAAAGCCAGACCGGAAACGTTAACGTTGGCTGATTATCTCAATTTGTTGGAAGCGGTCGAATCCAAAGATTAATAAAACTATGCTTTATTAAAACGGGACTTAGAGTAATATTATCGCGATATGAAATTGTTCAGATTACATTCGGTGACATTGAAGTCATACGCCAAAATAAATTTGTCTTTGCACATAAAAGGGCAAAGAGAAGACGGATATCATTATTTGGATTCTGTTGTTTTGCCCACCACTATCCACGACGTTGTCGAAGTCAGCGTCAATAGATACGCGAAAAGCACAACGGTGGTTTGCGACCTCCCGTTTTTGCAAAGAAACCATCATAACATCTGCCAAAAAGCCGTTGAGGTTATGCGCGCTCATTATGGGTTTGAAGAAAATTTCGAGATAAGGATTCATAAATTAATCCCGGTTGCGGCTGGGATGGGGGGCGGTTCCTCTAATGCCGCTTGCGTTATAAGAGCCGTAAACAAATTACTCAAACTAAACGCTACCGACGATGAGTTAAGAAAAATCGGCCTGGAATTAGGAGCGGACGTTCCTTTCTTTATAAAACCCCAACCGGTAAGGATGTCTGGGATTGGCGAAATATTGGAACCGATAACCGTGGCTAAGGATTATTACATTCTCCTCATTGCCCCAAATAAAGGTTTGGCAACGAAAGATGTTTATGATGCTTATGATAAGTTAAATATAGAAAAAGGTGCTTCCGATCAATTAATCAAAGATTTGGCGGAAGGAAATGAGGCCAACGTCATCAATGGAGTGGTCAATGAATTGTATCCCGCCGCGTTATCCATTTACCCTGATTTGGAGAAAGAAATGGATAAAGTCAGGGCTTTGGGAGCGGAAATAGTATCCATGACCGGGTCTGGCTCAGCTTTCTTTGCTTTAAGCAGAGACAAAAAAGCCATCCTCAACGCCGAATTGACGTTGTTGGAGGAAGGCTATCGCGTTTATTCCGGCAAGGTCGGAGCCATAAAAGAATTCAATAAGTAGAGTTTATTCTTTCGTTTGCTTTTATTTCGATTTCATCGAATTTGTTTTCATATAAGCTTTCTATATTGGCTCCGATAACATCTATCGATCCGTTATAGGTTTTGACTTGAGATAACAAAGAGAAAGCCAAAACATCCATTGAGATATACAAACAAAGCAAAATGACTATGGAGGTTTTTGTTATTTCGCTTGGCAAATAAGCGTTAAGGCAATGGGATAACCCAATAAGAACCACGCTAATAAATATTTTGATAAGCAACGGATATATTTCTTTTAAGGTTGGTTTTTCGAATCTCAAACCCATTCCGCCGCTTATTAAAGCCAGCAAGAAAACGCCAATTAACACCAACGGGTACATCAACGAATCAGCCATCATTCCCACAACAAATCCCCAAACAAAGAAAATCGAGGTTAAAACGGCGTGGAAAAAATACCGGGTCTTTTCGTTAGCGTCCTTTAGTTTTTTACCAACCATTAAAAGCAAAGGACCAGCCAAGAACAACATTGTTAATCCAACCAACGAATATTTATTGTTAAACGAGCAAGTTCCGAATGCAGTCTCAAACAAAGGAGCCAAACCCACAAAAACAACGAACAAAATAGTCGAAATAAGATAGGAAGTCTTCAAAATATCCAAAGAAGAATGCTTTGCGACATTTATTATCTTGGGTTCTTCAACTAATGAAGATTGGCTCTTTTTGCGATTCCAATCTCTTCTAGAAATTGATAAAGGCCACCAGATGATGCCTAAAAACATCATTCCTTTTAATCTCATGTCCAACAGCGCGTCATCCTCCGCCATCGAATGACAAAGGAAGCCGAACAAAACTATGAAAATAACGAATAACCAAACGTCTTTTCTGACTTTTATCGCATGTATTGTGTCATAGATTATATAAGCTAGCCCCGCTACATAAACCAGCAAGCCAACCAAACCGAACCTGCCCCACACATATAAGAAACCGTTGTGGGCGGCAAGTTTATAAGCTAGATAGGTATATTCGGGTACGCAAGTGCCGACGAAATATTCAAACACCCCATCCCCGGCCCCAAAAAGCATGATGGTTGGATTGTTTTTGAATCCATCTAAAACACCCTTCCAAATAATCGTTCTGCCAGTCATATTCCCGCCGCTGAAAGTAAATAAATTCTTCACTTCCGTTTTTAGGAAGTCGCTGAAGCCTTTTAATGGCGCAATAGGAGCAAAAGCGATCAAAATAAGGAAAATAGTCCAAAACCCCATGAACGAAAGGAAGATTATCTGTCCTTTCTTTCTCTTCTTCCAACAAACTATCGGGAATAAGATGATGGTTAAGGCTGTTCCTATTCCCAATGTCGCTATCGCGGATTTGCTAGAGACGGCAAAAGACATCAAGGCAAACAAAACGCAAAGGAACACATATGGAGGCTTATGATATTTCGCATAAAGAATGAGTGAGCAGCTAAATCCCCATATCAAAACGAATCCGAAAGTGTTTTTATGGTTCGTCAATGACAAGAGACCATCTATATGCTTCCCGGAAAGCATCGATTTCCAAGCCTCTTTATCTGTGACAAAAGAAGCGACTATCAGCAATAAGCCAACGCCAATCCCAACCCAAAGCCAAAAATCGACGGCAGTGTGCGATTTGAAGATATAAGGAACCACCCCGACGAATATATAAATACATACGTCCGCCACCAGCCAATTGATGATGTAACGCGCTCTTTCGCTATCTTTGATCGAATAAACAACCCCTTGATTTCCTATCGTTTTTGGGAAAGTCAACACGGCCACGATATCGATTACCAACAAGACTGAGCAGATTACGAACAACGGTCTATTCAATTTCACCTTAAAAGAGGAGAACGCCATATATAAAATAGCGCCTCCCAATAAAAGAGATGAGGCGGCGGACAAATAAAATTCCAAATCGCTCATATCGGAAACTGAGCCATTGAAAATCGACAAGCTTTCAGTCGTAAAAACAGTGAAGGTTATATAAAGAATCAACAAAGCGAAAATAAAAACATATCTTTTCGAAAAGCCTTTGGATATAAGGTTTTTTATGGTGTTTTGTTTTTCTTCGCAATCGGCCATATCGGTTTTAAAGATTATAATCTTTGCCAAAAGTTAATCAACATCACGCGTGAACTCATCGGATATCGCTCATATGTTATAGAAAAAAGACGGCTAAAGTAATATTATCCATTTGTCTATTTATGCAAAAAAACATTCTGGCGTTGGATTTGGGAAAAGGTAGCTTGGGAATTGCAATTTCCAGAAGCGGCATTTTCGTTACGTTGCTAAAAAACCTTCGATTCCACGGCGGGTGCTATGACGAAGCGATAGAAGGCCTAAAGTCCGTTTTGGAAGGCGAAACGATTGAATATATCGCCATCGGGTGGCCCCTGTTCCCTTCCGGAGACCCATGCGAAATGACGCCGATAGTCGAATCATTTATCAAAAAATTAGAGATTTTGTTTCCAAACGCTAAGATCTCAAAAGTCGACGAAAGAAACTCTACCGTCGAGGCCTCGGCTTTCCTTCATGAGGCCGGGAAAACCAGCAAACAGCAAAGAAACAACATAGATTCCGCCGCAGCCGGAGTGATCTTAAATAGATACCTTAAGCAAATTGGCCAAGGCAACTGATTTCTTTTGCTCTGTGGTCAACTTTTGTTTATGGGAGTAAAATGCAATCCATAAGGAGGTTATTTAATGTATAGCCAAGAGAAAACTTTCTCTTCATTGGCAAAAGTCTTATCGAATTACGACAGGGTCATCATTGATACCTGCGCCTTGATGGATGAGGGATTCCCGCAATTCATGGATACCTTGGTTGGTTCGAAGAGATACTGGAAAGACGGATTACAAATCATTACCTTGAAAGAATGTATCGAGGAGCTTGAGAAACACGCCAGCAACAAGGATTGGCACTATAGCGACGCTCGTATCGATGCAGTTAGAGCGCTCGACATATTGAAGGACGCGCAAAAAAAACACCATGTAATCCAAGTGGCGAAAAGACAGCAAAGAAAAGGCGACACCTTCGCAGATCCATCTATCTTAGCAACCGCAACGGTATTGAGAATTCACTATAGGGTCCTAGTCATCACCCAGGACAAAAATCTAGCCTACGATCTCGATAGACTAAACAATTTAGGCTCTCAAAACGGCAGATTTTTGGCTGTTATGAGAATCAATGCCGGAGGACAGCTTGAAGGCCACCCTTCGAATAAGCCGAAAGATTTCAAAAAGCCCGAAGCCAAGAAAGAGAAAAACATCGCTCCTAAATCGGAGCAAAAAGAAATTAAAAAGATAGAGGTAAAACCCGTTTTAGTTCCGAAAATCGAACAGAAACCCGCTAAAATCTCTCTTCCGAAAAAAGAAGAAAAGCCCGTTAACGAGGCAAAGCAAAGCAAACCGTTTTACAATTTCGGTCCAACTCCGGTCGATGCGGTTATCGCTTCGGCGAAACGACTCAATGTTTTAATCCGGGACGACGCTTCAATTCCTTATGTCAAAGGAATACACGGACCGGTCGACGTAACCAAAGATGCCTTGCTTTCCAAATTACCGTTGAATGCCCTATCTAAAACCGGTGATAGCCTAACCATCAACATCAAAGGTCTAAAAGCTGTGGTCGAAAAAACCGAACGCGACTTTAGGGCCGTGACGTCTTTGGAAGCAGAGCCTGTTAAAAAAGAGCAAACCCCAGTTAAGGTAATCCCTCAAAAGGTTGAAGAACCTAAAGAGGTCAAACAACCCGAAACCAAACAGGTTGTTAAGCCAATTGAGAAAAAAGCTAAGGATGTTAGCAAAAAGCCCGCTCCGACAAAAAAGGAACAAACTGTAGCTAAACCCGAAGTTAAGAAAGCGCCTAAAGCAGAGAAAAAAGCCGAAGAAAAGAAACCGGCAGCCAAAAAAGCCGCGGAAAAGAAAACTGAAATAAAGGATTCTGCCAAAACAGCAGAAAAGAAACCAGCCGCCCCAAAGAAAACCAATTTGGAAAAGGCCCAAGCCCTCGAAAAAAGACTCTCTTCCAACGTTTCCAATCCCAATTATCCGAAAGAGAAAAAACTCAAGGACATCGATTCGTTCTTCAAGCTCTATGACAAATTGAGCGAAGACGAAAAGAAACAAATCAAGCTGGATACCGACTTCTTGAAACAACAAAAAGAATCTCTCTAGTTAAGAAACTCCACTAGTTGGAGTTTTCTTTTCGACCTTCACGCACTTACGATATAAAATATCGTTCTGAAGGAGGCTTTTTGTATGAAAAATCGCAAATTGTTGTTCTTGGCTATTGTTTCCGTAATATCGCTAACGGGGTGTTCTATTTTAGACATCTTCGATCATATAACTGGAAGTGACGCCAGTATTTCCGACGAAGAGATACCGGTTGACAAAGGCCTTTACGTTTACAATAACGACGGCACGGAATTTGGCTGTGACGAAAATAACCCAACCTATTCCGCGGATGGGGTTGAACTAAAGAAAAACGAAAAAGATACCTACGATCGTGTCGGTGTTACATCATATTCCAACAATCTGCCTTCCGTTGGTTCTCCAAGAGTCTTGGTTATCCCAGTTAAGTTAACGGATTTTAGCAGTGTTGCGACAGACAGCGTCAGAAACGATATATACAAAACCTTTTTCGGCAAACCGGAAGAAACCGGGTGGCAATCGGTCTCCTCGTTTTATTACAAATCGTCGTTTGGCAAATTGAATATCCAAGGAGCTGTCACGGATTGGTATAATTGCGGGTATAGTTCGACGCAAATCGCCAACTTGAAATCTTCCGTTTCTGGATATGATCCGACATGGACCATATTGGAAAATGCCGTAAGTTGGTATAAATCGACTTATAGCGACAAAGGCATTTCTTTCGATACGAACCATGACGGTTTCTTTGATGCGGTTTGGCTCGTTTATGGCGCCCCCAACGGTTCAAACAACAAGCGCATGGATTCAAATACATTCTGGGCTTATACATATTTCGATACTTCCGTTATCAACAACAAAACCATTTCCGAAGTGGAAAAATATAAATCCAATCCCGTTGGATATCATTACGCTTGGGCTTCTTACGACTTCATGTATGAAGGGTATGGCTCAAAAAGCAGAGATGCGCATACCTATATTCACGAAACTGGGCATTTGCTTGGTTTGGATGACTATTACGTTTCGACAACGAGCGAGGAATATCCCGACAATTACGGTCCGACAGGATGGATTGACATGATGGACGGGAACGTCATCGATCACAATTCATTTTCAAAATTCGCCCTTGGCTGGGTTAACCCATATGTTCCAACCTCTAGCTGCACCATCGAATTAAAACCAGCCAGCACTTCCGGAGAATTCGTCTTGCTCCCTACTTCTGGCGGATGGAACGGAATGGCTTTCGACGAATATATGGTCTTGGAATATTACACTCCGGAAGGATTGAACGAATCCGATAGCAACGAAGCTTATTCCAATGGTTTGCAAGGAATGACCAACAGAGGCATTCGCATTTATCATGTCGATGCCAGGTTAGCGAATTTGAATAAGTCCGGAACCGATATTAACAGTTATGTCGATGCCTTCGATGATGACGAGGCCGTTTATGTGGTCAATTCCAACACGGCTTATTACAACTATGTTAATTCTAAGGGAACGGTCGGGGATATTTCTCATAGATTGATCCAATTGATCGATTGCGCCAGCAAGAAGAATTACGACACCGAATGCGAAAAAACGGGGCAAGGGTTGCTTTGCACCAACTCTTCTTTGTTCACGGCCGGAAAGAGTTTCTCTTACGCTTCTTACGCCAAATCATTCCCCGCTTATTGGAATAGCAGAAAGAGCCTTATGAATGACGGGACCACTCTCCCTTGGAGCATGACCGTTAAATCGGTAACCAACGAAAAAGCCGTTATCCAGATTTCAATGGCTTAATCTTGATTAAGACACGTCGCTAAATTAAGATATGTAGCATATCCAGAAAGGATTGAAACATGAAAAAGAAAATAGTTAATATTCTCGGCCTTGTCATCATCGCTTTGGCAATCGCCGTGTTCGTTGCCCCGGTTGGCTCTGGAATCCACGCCACATTAAAAGGCACAGGCTCTTCTATTGCCGAATTGGATTGGAGCGGCTATACCGTCATATTCGGTAACAAAGCTAACGCTTATATCATGAGCGCCTCCTCCGCGAACATCGCCGCCTTCACTTTGTTAGTCATTGGCGTCGTGTTCCAAATCATCGCCACCATTTTGCTTTTCCCGAACCCCAACGGCTCGAAGAAATTCTCCGGCTTCTTGTTTATCTTAGGCGGAATCATGGAAATGATCTTCGCTATCATCTTCCTCTGCGCCATCTCCACAACTGGGTTGGGAGAGACCCTTGGTTCCTTATATAACGTCAAATTAGGCGTTGGCACCATCATCTCCAGCGTCGCCGGCTTATTGGCCGCCGTCTTATCTTTCGGTGCCGGTGTCTTAAGCTGGTCTAAGAAATAAGATAGAAAAACAAAAATCAAGCCGCCCTCGATTGGGCGGTTTTTTTGTAAAGCGTGCGCGCACATGTCTATAAAAGGTTATGAGTAACCAAAACAAACAATTTGAATTCGTCACCTATTATGAAAGGAAACTGGCGGAATGGATGGATCCATTCAGAAGATGTCGGGCCGGAGAGTTTAACGGCAAGGAATTGGAAAGCTATGTAATAGAGGCTTTTATGGCTTTCGGAAGCGAAAAACAAAAAGAAAAAATGGATATGTTGCTAGATAAAACCAACAATCTATTGGAAGGGTATTATAGGGGAACTAAGAAAAATATTGCGATTTCACCTGATGTTTTCGCGCATAGAAGGGAGGTTGAAGAAGAAATAAAAAAGCTTAAGGAAATAAGTTCAAAAAAATTAGCACTTTAATGTTGACAGTGCTAAAAGAGTGGTTAGAATATACTTAGCACTTAGGAACAGCGAGTGCTAAACGAAAGGAGATAATTATGTATATCACCACAAGAAACGATTCTTATTTACCCCACGATTTATTCCGCGAACTATTCTCTGACGAAGGCGTTCTCCAAATGAGAAGCGACATATATGTTGATGGAGACGAATACGCCATCGACATCGAGTTGCCCGGCGTTAAGAAAGAAGACGTCAACATTGAGTATAAGAACGAATATCTCACCATCAGCGTCTCTTTGAAAGAACCCGAAAACAACAAGAAATATATGTTGAGAGAACGCAAATACGCCAATAGCTCTCGCAGCTATCACATCGGAGAAGTCGATGAGAAAAGCATCAAAGCCAACTTCGAAAACGGAGTTCTTGCGATCAGATTCCCGAAAGATCAGTCAAAGATCGAATCTTCTCATCGCATCGAAATCAAATAACCATCATTCCTTCCCCTTAATGTGAAAAAGAGATAGCCCTTGCCGGCTACCTCTTTTTCTTTTGTTAAGTTATTTAAGAATCGGGATTATCTTTTCTTGCCTTCCGGCGACCACGACGACTTTGCCGTTGTCTATCAATACGTTCGTTTCGCTTCTCATTCCAAAGTCTGGGGCGTATATGCCAGGTTCCAAGGAGAAACAGACATTGGGGATGATTTCTCTAAAGTCATGTGTTTCGTAATTGTCCATATTAACGCCACATCCGTGCGGTCCGACATCAATGGCGATGCTATGCCCGACGCGATGGGTGTAATATTCGCCATATCCTTGTTCATTTATGTATTTTCTGGAAATATCGTCCACTTCAAAACCGAAAACCGGGCGGACTCCGATGTTTTGATTGAGGAATTGGACGCATAAATCAATGTCTTTTTTTAATATTTGAAACCTATTTTCATAGACTTCCGGCACGATTTCGCCCACATATCCCATCCAAGTGATGTCTGAATAAACTCCTTTTGGTTTATCCATTTTCGCCCACATGTCTATCAAAACCAAATCGTCTTCGTGAATATCGTCGTTTATCTCTTTTGTTGGACCGTAATGGGGGTTTGAGGCATTCGGCCCGATGGCCACGATTGGATCATCATCCCAAGTCATCCCTTCTTCTTTGAAGCGTTTGCATATGAATTGCTGGACTTCATATTCGTTGGATTTGCCTTTTTCTTTTATATCGGAAGCGATCTTTTCAAAGGCTTCGTCTTTGATTTTTAAGACTTTCTCGTTGGCCTCTTTTTGTAATTTCTTAGCTTCGTCATCCAGCGTGGCGGTCAATTTTTGGAGAATATCCGCAGATGAAACTACTTCAAGGCCTAATTTTTTGATATATTCGACCGACCCATAGTCCGCCAAAGAAACCCTTGGCAATAAACCGTCGGCAGAAATGTCCATGCAAACTTTTTTATATCTAGAAAAGCGTTCTTTTTCCAAATTAAGCATTTCCTGCCAAGTCTTATATACTCTCAAATCAAAATCTTTTTCGTCGTTCAAAAAGACGGTGTCGATGGAATGGCAAATAAGATAGGGTTTGCCTTCTTTTGGGACGATTAGGAAGATTTTTCTCGTTAACATCTTCCTTCCCAAGAAACTTATTATCGCCGGATTGTGGTTTTCGTAATCCAAAAGAATCCAGGCATCAAGTCCGTTACTTTTCAAATATTCCTTAACTATTTCTATTTGATTCATCTTTTTCTCCTCTGGAGTATTCTACTCCATCTGGTCAAAGTTGTATGATTATCACATGAATAAAACGCCTTTAGAAAAAACCTTTGATCCCTATTTTGCCAGAGACACCGTTTATTCTTTAAACGGTTTGTGGGATTTTGCCCTTAATGAAGGGGGAGAACCAAATTATGAAGAAAAGATTTTGGTTCCCTTTGCTCCAGAAACCGAAATGAGCGGAATAAAGAAAACAATCCTTCCAAATCAAACGATGCATTATCGCCTAATCATTGAAGAAGACAACGAGTATGCGGAACAGGAAGCCAAAATACATTTCGAAGCCGTCGATCAGATATGCGACGTTTATTGGAACGGCTCCTTTGTGGCCCATCATGAAGGAGGCTATTGGCCGTTTTCCATAATCGTCCCTCATTTAAGAAAGGGTGACGTAATCGAAGTAAAGGCAAAGGACGATACCTCTTCCGACGTTTTTGCTAGAGGCAAACAATCATTAACTCCGGGAAATATTTGGTATAAAGGGACGTCCGGTATTTGGGGAAACGTTTATGCCGAATACCTTCCGGATGGATTCAGATTTGACAAAATCGAGATAAACGCCAATTACGACAGAAAGAGGTTGGTAATCGATTTGGGACACAACGTCATGGACGCCAAAATAGAGATAGTCACCCCAAAAGGAGAAACCATCAAAGCCAAAACCGACACTTATGGAGAGGCTCTTATTAATCTTGCGGATTATTTTTATCCATGGTCCCCTGCCGAACCTAACTTATATAAAGTTACGGTAAGCAAAGGGAAAGACGTAATCCACTCTATTTTTGGGGTTAGGAAAATAGAAAAAATCGAAAAAAGAGGCAAGAGCTTAATCGCTTTGAACGGAGAACCTTTGTTTTTAAGTGCTTTGCTTGATCAAGGGTATTGGAACGAAAAGTCCGGAATGACCCCACTGAACCAAGACGACATAGAAAAGGAATTGAACCTCATAAAATCCTTTGGTTTCAATGCGCTGAGGAAACACATAAAGATAGAATCCCCGCGTTGGTATTACGAATGCGACAAATTGGGCGTTTTGGTTATTCAAGATATGGTCAATTCTGGCGGTAAAATACCTTTGTTCAGATTGGCAGCCGCGCCGTTTTTGAAACTCAAATACGACGATACGGCTCACGACAAGATGCAAAGGGGAAATAAAGCTTCGAGAAAAATGTTCGAAGCGGATTTGTCAAAAACCATAAAATCATTGGATAAGCATCCCTCGATTATCGCCTGGACGTTATTCAATGAGGGCTGGGGTCAATTTGATTCGGTTCGTTTGACCGAAGCGTTGAGGATAATGGACGACACAAGACTAATTGATTCAACCTCAGGGTGGTTTGACACCGGCTCCGGAGATTTCTCAAGCCATCACGTTTATTTCAAGAAACCAAATTTGAAGAATGAAGAAGGGAGAATTTTGTCTTTGTCCGAATTCGGCGGTTATGCCTATTCGGTGGAGGGGCATTCTCCCGATAGCAAGAAATTCGGCTATGCAAAATACGGCAATCCCGAAAAGTTAATGAAAGCTTACGAAAAGCTTTATTTGGAAAGTTTGGTTCCTTTGGTGGAAAAAGAAGGGCTTTCCGTTGCTGTTTTGACCCAATGGGGAGACGTCGAAGGGGAAACCAACGGCTTAGTTACCTATGATAGGGAAGTGATTAAAATCAATCCTGAAGACTTCTTAAAACTGAATCAGGCGTTATACGACGCGTTTGAAAAGACCTGGCGTTAAATCTTTTCTCTTTTTTGATATAATCAAAACCATGATTAAGATCGCTTTTTTCGACATAGACGGAACCTTATACGACAACAAGGCTAAAGAGTGGAAAAAGAAATCTTTAAACGCTATCAAAAAAGCACAAGATATGGGCATTAAGTGCGTTCTTTGCACCTCCAGACCCTATCACTCAATGCTTAAACTGAAGACTTTTGATCAAGGCGTTGAGTTCGATGGTTGGATTGGAAGCTGCGGAGGGGTAGCGTCCTTAAATAACGAAATAGTTTTCTTATCGAAAGTGAATGAAAACTTGGTCCGTAAGTTTATCGAAAGATGCAAAAAAGACGGTTACACCATGGAAATCGTCGGAGTTTATGAAAGGACCCTGCTTTTTGGGCAGACCAACGAATCCAGAAACTTCTATTCTTTCTTCAATGAATCGATTCCTCCCGTTGGCGAATATGACGGAGAAGACGTGGTGACCATCAATTTCTTCGCTCCGTCAAAAGCTGGGGAAATCTACCGCCAAGACTTTCCAGAACTATTCATAAACGAATATATCCCAACCTCTTTTGATGTGATGGAGAAGAAACATAGAAAAAGCGATGGGATGTTAGCGATTTTAAACAAATTGGGCTTAAAAAAAGAAGAAGCCATAGCCTTCGGGGACGACATACCCGATATTGATATGCTTAACGCTGCCAAGTATCTTGTATGCATGGGGCAAGGAAAGGATGAAGTTAAAAAACAAGCCACCTATATCGCCAAAACGGTATCTGATGATGGGGTGTTGGATGGTTTGAAACATTATGGTTTGATTGGAGAAAATTATGAATAAGAACGAATGGGTATTGTCGATTCAAGGCGGCGGGCAACGCGCAATTTTTGCATGCGGAGTGGTGGATGTTTTGATTGAGGAAGGCTTATTTGCTACGGAAGCCTACGGCTGCTCGGCCGGGACTTGGATTGGCTTAAATTACGTCCAAAAGAAAAAAGGAGCGGCTTCCCGATTGTTTTTGGATACGAAAATGAAGGACGTCATAACGCCGCTAGATTTTCTAAAAGGCGGTTCCCTAATTGATTTCGATCATTATTTTTCAGAGAAGAAAAACAAGGATTTGGACAAAAAAGCCATAGCCGAAAGCGATATAGAATTGTACGCCGTGGCCACCAACGTAAATACTTGCACGCCCGTTTATTTTGCCAAAGAAGACCCCAATTTCTATGATGGGTGCCAAGGCAGCTGTTCTTTGACCGCTTTTACGAAAAAGCCGAAAATGGTCGGCAATATCCCGACTTTAGATGGCGGTTATGTTGAGCGCATCCCCTTCCTTAGACCTCTGTCTGAAGGAAAAAAGATAGTCGTTGTCTCCAATCGCGAAAGAGGCTTCAGATTCAAAGATTTGCATGAAGCGAATGATGTGATGGTAGAAAAGAGATTCAAAAAATATCCCAAGTTCGTAAACGGGCATCAATATAGCCACATCGTTTATCATGAGCACCTAAGAATCTTGGAAGAAGAGGAAGACAAAGGCAACATCTTCGTCTTTTATCCTCCATATTCACTAGAAATATTCCCGACTTCCCAAGACACGGAACAGTTGAAAAAAGCTTATGATTTAGGCGTTGAAGTAGCCAAAAGAAGAATAGACGAACTCAAAAAATATCTTTTATCGGATTAAAAGAGTGATTAAAAAGGCTGATTATTTTATAATCACGCCATGAATAGGAACGACGCAAAGAAACATCGCAGCCAAAAAGGTTTGATTGACCCAAACAAGGTTAAGACTTTTTTGGTTAAGGAAGAAACTACGTTGCTTCCTTTTTTGATGGAGAAAGCGGGGCTTAGTAACACTATAGCCAGACACGTTATTTCTTCTCAGCAAGTTTCAGTGGGCGGAGTTCCGGTGACTTTATTTAACTTCAAGCTCTATCCGGAAGACGAGGTTTTGCTCTCCAGAAACCGCATCAAAAAGCATAGCTCCCATCAATTGGACATCATATATGAGGATGACGATATCATCGCCATCAACAAACCCTCGGGGTTATTATCTATCGCCTCTGACAGGGAAAAGGGACATACCGCCTATCGATTTGTCTCCGATTATCTTGCCGCAAAAGACAAAAACGCCAGGATATTCGTCGTTCATCGTTTGGACGAAGATACTTCAGGCGTCTTGATATTCGCCAAAAATTTCAAAGTCCGAGAAGCTCTGCAAAACAATTGGAACGACATAGTCACCAAACGTGGGTATTATGCGATAGTGGAAGGCGAAGGATTGCCTGAAAGCGGAAGATACGAAGATTATCTAGCCGAAAACAGCCTTCATCTCGTTTATGTGACGAAGAACAAAAAAGAAGGAAAACTTTGCATCACCAACTTCAAGAAGATGGAAGAAAAAAACGGGTTGACCTTACTGGATGTCGATATCGAAACCGGCAGAAAGAACCAGATAAGGGTCCAATTTGGTTATAGAGGCCATCATGTTATCGGAGACGATAAATATGGCGAGCCAGCAAACCCCATAAAGAGATTGGGCTTACACGCCTATCAATTGACGCTAACGAATCCCTTGAATGGGAAAACGTACGATTTCAAAACGGAGATGCCAAATTCGATGAAATCGCTGTTCTGGAAGGTAAGAAACCCCAAGCCAGAATATATCGCGAAACCTAAGGTTTCAGAAAGGAAGACCTATGACAAAAAGCGCAAATCAAAAGCCAAAAAGAGAATGGTTGGCCGTCATTAAGCAGATAGCCAAAGGCTTTTTGGAAAGCTCGTTGGCGGTTTTGCCTATCGTTGCCGTCATCGTCGTCATTTATTTGACCGGCGTTTTGCCAAAGTCCGAATTCTCTCCCCAATTATTGGTTACCTTCGTTATATCCGCGGTCGGCTTGATAATCGGCTTGGCGTTTTTTAACGCCGGCGTGACCAATTCGATGAGCCGTATCGGCGAAGTAGTTGGACAAACGTTGTTCCACAACAAAAAGATGTGGTTGGTTATAACCATGACTTTCATCATCGGCGTCTTGGTTACCATAGCCGAGCCGGATTTAAAAGCCATGGCCTCGCAAATCGGCATGAACGAGTGGGTGCTTATCATATCCATTGCGTTAGGTGTTGGAATATTCGTCGTCATCGGCGTTCTTCGCACATTGCATGGCGGAAGGCTCAATGTTTTGTTCTTGGCCTTCTATGGGATAGTTTTTGCCTTGGCTGGGATTGTTAATCCAAAATTCTTGCCCGTCGCTTTTGATTCGGGAGGAGTCACTACCGGCCCCGTTACCGTGCCGTTTATCATGGCTTTCGGCGTGGGGCTAGCCTCTTCTAGATCCCAAGGCGACCGTAACGGAGAAGACGGCTTCGGACTTACGGCCTTAGCCTCGGTAGGCCCCATCATCGCTGTCATGATCATGGGGTTGTTCGTTGATGTGGATTCCATGACTTGGTCCCCATCTATTACCGAAGAGATGGCTAAGAATTACGATTCTTGGTCTACGGTTTGGCCGTTCTATCTTGAATTATTGGGCGAGGGCATAGTTTCTCAATTGAAGAACGCGGCTATTGCCATATTGCCGATAACGGCTTTCTTCTTGTTCTATAATTTTGTCTTTGTTCGTCTTCCGAAAAAAGAAATATTCAGGATCTCGTTCGGTCTTGTTTACGCCTATATCGGCTTAGCGGTCTTTATGACCTTCGTGGAGATTGGTTTCATGCCCGTGGCCCAAGAACTTGGCAAATGCTTTGGCAATCCTTCTAGAGATTTGTTCCCTTATGCCGTTTTGGTCGGGTTTTTGTTCGGATTGTTCGGGGCTTTGGCCGAACCGGCCGTCCATTCATTGGTCATGCAGGTTGAAAAAGTGTCTGAGGGAACCGTCAAATCCAAAGCCGTTTTGGCCGTTATGGCCTTGGCAGTCGGTGGTGGCGTAGCCCTTGCCATCGTTCGCGCTCATTACGGATTCAGCGTCCTTTATTATTTGATCCCCGGCTATTTCATCGCTTTGGGTCTTTCCTTCATAGTTCCGAAAATGTATTTCGCTATGGCGTTTGACTCCGGCGGCGTAGCCTCCGGCCCCATGGCTTCCACCTTCGTTATGCCTTTCTGCACCGGATTCACATATGCGGAGAGAGGGGCGGAATACGTATATTCTTCCGCTTTTGGCTCGGTTGCCATGATCGCTTTGATGCCTCTTATCGTCGTTCAGTTGATGGGCTTGTACGCCGGTATTAAGAGAATGGTCGTTTATAGCAAAGCCAGAAAGAGATTCATCGAAGAAAACGACGATGTACTCATCGATTTCACGGAGGTGACACAATGAGCAGCAAAAAGAAAAACGCGGTTGCTAACCAAGAGACGAAAGTCATGAAAGGCTTAACTCCCTTGGCATTTACGATGACTGTCGTAAACCATGGGCTGGCCGGTTCGATAGTTGGCATATTGAACAAAAACGAATGCGCGACGTCCTTCATACTCAGCGGCAAAGGAACTTATAGCAACGATTTCTATAACGTCCTTGGCGTTGGAGACGAAAAGAAAGATGTCATTTGCTCGTTTGTAAGACTTAGCAAATGGCACGATCTTAGAAGCGAATTGAATGAGAGATTCAAGACCAGCAAATTGTCTTCTGGAATCGCTTGGATGGCCCCGCTTACGAAATTGGCTGGGCTATCAGCCTACAAATATCTAACCAATGCCGATCGCGCATCTGACATCACCACGGAGGAAGAGAATATGGAACAAAATTTGGGTTATGAGGCGGTATTTGCCATCGTTAACGACGGATACACGGATTTGGTCGTATCCGCTTCCAGAGAAGCCGGGGCCAGAGGCGGAACCATCATCAATGGCCGCGGAACCGGAAACAAAGATATCGAAAAATTCTATGGGATCGTCATCACCCCGGAAAAAAAGATAGTCATGATTTTGGTCCCGAAAGAAATCAGGGACGATGTCTTGGTGGCCATCAATAACGCGGTTGGCTTTGGAACGAAAGGACAAGGCATCGCCTTCTCCTTGCCTTTAAGCGACGTCGTTGGGATAAGCAATCCTTCCGAGGACGAAGAAAAAGAAATCGAGGATCAAGAGGAAGAAAAATAATGGCAGACGAGCAAGCCAAATCTTTGGGGGAATTAAGAAAGGAAAAGGCAAACAAAAAGGCTTCTATATGGTTTAGGAAGCATATGCCTTATCTTTTCGACTGGAGATCGTTGTTTTATTTCGGCTTGCTTTTGGTTTTCGTCGGTTTCTGCTGGATGGGCTACTCGTTGATCAGAAACTACGGAACTCAGCTTTATGGTTGGGACTATATGAGCCAATACGTCGAATTCTATTACCATTATTGGGACGTTTGGCATGAATTTTTCAAAACCGGGCATTTCACTTTATATGACCCGTCTATTTATTTGGGCGGTGACAACATCGGCTCGATGTCTTATTACGGATTGTTTGATCCTTTCGTCTTTTTGAATATTTTCTTCCCTCGCAGCTGGGTGCCTCAGATGACGGCGATTTTCACCGTTTTGAAGGCCACTTGCGCCGGTTTTGCCATGAGGGCGTATCTCAAATACATGGGCGTTAGAGAATCCAGCTCGAGAATCGGGGCTTTGGCTTACGCTTTCTCGGGATTCGTCAATTTCTTCGTCGGTTTCCCTTCCTTTGTCTCCGCGGTGGTTTTCATACCCCTTATTCTTTTAGGCATTGAGAAAGTCATCAAAGAAAAGAAAATCGGAACGTTGGTATGGTCCTTGGCCTTGCTTGGCATAGTCTCTTTCTTCTTTTTGGTGGTTATGTGCGTTTGGGGGGCCCTATACGCTTTATGGAGATTCTTTTGGACCATCAAAACCCGCAAAGGCAGAGATTCTTGGGCTGTTTTGGGCTTAGGCGTTTTAAGCTTTGTTTTGGGCTTGATGCTATGCTCTTGGTCGTTGCTTCCTTCCATTAGGCAATCCAGTTTGTCCGGAAGAGGTCATTCCATTGGATATCTTTATTTGCAAAGTTTGCTTAACGCCATAAAAACGTTCGATGTCAAAACGGTGTTTGCCAGATTGTTTGAAATGGTCGGAGACCATCCTGGAAGAGAATTGATGGGATTGGTTTCCTTCTTCTTCCCGACCTGCAACTACCTTTGGCTGCCATTATATGGCGGCGGGGCTTCTACGGGTTATGATGCTTGGACGTCGTCTTTGTTCATCTATACGCCACTTATCATTTTCTTCATGTTCGAGTTGATCAACAACATAAGGACCAAGGATTGGGAACACCTTATTTCGTTCGCCTTATGTTCCTATTGCGTGTTTACTATCTTTGCCTATTTCTTCAGCTTCGCCTTCACGGGAGACGGGTATGGAAGATGGTATATCATTTTGGTTCCTTTGCTTATAAGGCAAGCTTGCCGGGGAATGGATCATCGGAAAGACGCTCCGAAATTCCAATTGCCATTATCTACTGGTTTAGTGGCTGTAGCGACCTTATTGACCTTCTTTTTGGTCAGGTGGGTGCTTAATGATAAGACTTTTACGAACAGCAACTTCATGACCTATTGGCAATCGGCCTACAACATTCCGGCATATGTAATAAGAAACGGGGACAAATACACGACTTTGTGGCTATCGATATACCAAATGGGCTTGGTTGTCGTCGAATCGGCCTTGATCATAATCTTCTCCAAAAAGGTCTTCTTTAAGAACATGGTGACCGCTTTTGTGGCCGCGGAAGTGATAGTTTGCGGCAACATATCGTTCCTTTATGGCTCTTCATATAGTTACGGAAGGTCATTTAACGGGGGATATGACAACAAAAAATATTCATATACGACCGGAACAGAATTAACGGAAGCTTTTTCTTACATAACCAAAGAATACGACACCGACACTTTATATAGGGCTTATGCCGATTATCCCGCCCAAAAGAACATGAATTACGCGATGGGGTATAACGGAACCACCCCTTGGTCTTCTTTGTTCAATTACGATGTCATTGATTTCAGCCACTATTCTCATGTGATCGAAAACGAATATTTGAATGGCACCCCATATGGGCAGAAAAACGTCTCTTCCCGTTGGGCTGGCTATTACAACAACAAGAGATTCTCTTTCGATTTGATGACCGGAATCAAATATTACGCCATAGTGTATGAAGATACCGGAATGGGCGACCTTTGGGACAACGATGATTTCAAATATAACGTCCCATTCGGCTCCAAATGCGTCTATAAGAACGGCAAATTCAGAATTTATGAAAATCCATACCACGTGAAGCTTGGAAGAGCTGTGGATGGCGTTTATAGGGAAAACGCAGCGGATAGATATTTAGAAGACGGGACTTTGGACACCGATCACCTCAATTATTCCGATTTCTACAATAACTCTTATTATTCCAGTGGCTTTAGGGAAATAGCCAAAAACGAAGAAGCTTATTTAAATGGGGCGATCATAAAGGACGACGTTGTTGTTCCAGAAGGGATAGAGATTCTTCCAACTCCCACTTTTAGCGATGTGAAATTCACCGATTTATCCAGCAAATTAAAGTCTAGGATATTCGAAAACGTTCCGGGATATGGCTTTAATTATGAAGATCCTGCCTCGTTCTTGGTCGATTCAAGCAAAAATACCTACGTTAGCACATATACCAACGCTTATGCGGGCCAAATCTTCAAGGGAACCTATTATGGGGTGGAAGACAAAGACGATGGAAAACTGGTTTGGTCATTAGGAAGCGGAGACCCTTATATGAATGAAGATCCTTCCGGGGCTTATTTCCTTTTCGCTTTCAATCACAAAAACATTTCCAGGGTTTATATGATTGGGGACACCTTCAATGAGGATGGGACCTTAAAGAAGGAAAACACCATTTTGAATTACGAATTCCATTCCTTCGATAACGTAAATAGCCAGATCTCCGGCAATTACAGCGGATTGTTTGGAATCTATGCGGAAGGAAGGGTTAGACAAATTGTTTTCTCCAAGAAAAACGGAGAAGATGGCGAAGCCCCGACCCCGTTCTTACTAATGCAAGAAAGAAGGGATTTTGAAAGCAAATACGCTTCGATAACCGATGAAGATCATATTTTGACGGACGTAAATTACGTCGATTCCGATCACTTTACGGCGAAATCCAATTTCAGCAAATCCAAAGCCGTGGTCACCACTTTGGGATATGATGCCGGATGGAAAATCACAGCCAGGACGAAAGGCGAATCCGGGGAATATATCGAAACCGAGCTAAAGAACATTAAAATGGACGGCGGATTCGTCGGATTCTTTGCGCCAGAGGGCGAAGTGGAGTATGTGTTTACTTATATGACGCCATATTTGAAGACCGGGGTCATTTTAAGCGCTGCGGCTATAGTCATATTCTTCTCATATGAAATAACCGTTTTCGCGTTAAGGGCGAAGAAACGGAAAAGGGAATTATTGATTGAATCGCTCTAAAAATATGTCGTAAACCTTGTTTTTGCCGACATTTAAGTCGGAGGCGACTTTCTTTACGGCCTCTTTCGAAGACAATGTTTTCAAAGCTTCTTTGAGGCTTTCTTCTATATCGTTATCGTCTACTTCGTCTTTGATTTCTTTCCCTTCCACGCAGATGACCATTTCGCCTCTGAGGGTTTCGGGATCGATTTCGCATATTTCCTTAAATGTTCCGCGAATGTATTCTTCGTGCAATTTGGTCAATTCTCTGGCCACACACGCCCTTCTATCTTTCCCAAACGCCTCTTTCATCATATTTAGAGTTCTCTCAATCCTATGGGGAGCTTCGTAGAAAATTAAGGTGTGGGGCCAATTTTTAAGTTGTTCCAGACGTTTCTTTGCCAATGAATCTTTGGAAGGCAAAAAACCTTCGAAGGTAAAATGCGAGGTGTCCAATCCGGAGGCCAATAAGGCGCATAATCCGGCATTGGGCCCGTTGACGATTGCGACCTTGATATCGTTTTCTAAAGCCTTGGCCACCAATTTTTCTCCAGGGTCTGAAATGCCGGGATATCCGGCGTCGGAAACATAGGCGACCTTTTTGCCTTCTTTAAGCAAAGAGATTATTTCTTCCGCTTTTTCGTTTTCGTTGAATTCCCGACAGGAAATAAGGTGTTTTTTAATGTCGAATTTAGAAAACAGCAAGCCGGAATTCCTGGTGTCTTCGCAAGCGATATAATCCATTTCCTTAAGGATATTTATCGCTCTTAAAGTGAATTCGTCTTTGTTGCCTATCGGAGTGGCAACCAAATATAAAAGAGGCGAATTCCCTTCGTAGTTATTCTCCCTTTTCAGACTCATTTCTCTCCACCTTTTCTAAGCCGTCGAATTCTTCTAACGGAATGTTTTTCACGGTTAACGGGTTTTCTATCTTCACCGTATTGTTTAAAACATTCAAACCGGTGACCGTGTAGTCATGCCCGTCATAAATTACGTGCGTCCCAATTGTTGGGAAGTGCTTCTTGGCTTCCGTATACATGTCATCTTCGTATAAAAGGCAGCAAATCAGCTTTCCACACGGGCCCGAAAGTTTCGGGATATTCAACGTCAGCATTTGGTTTTTGGCCCTTGATATGGCTATTCCGTCGAATTCATTTAAGAAAGTGTTGCAGCATAACGGCAATCCGCAAGTGCCGATCCCGCCGATTAATTTGGCTTTGTCTCTGGGGGCGATTTGCCTTAGTTCTATGCGACAATGCAGTTGAGGGGCCAGCGATTTTAATAGCTCTCTGAAATCAACGCGCCCATCGGCGGTATAAGTGATGGTGATTTTAGAGCCGTCCAAGGAATATTTGGCTTCCAAAAAATTCATTTCCAAACCAAGTTTCGCCGCTTCTTTTCTAGCTATCTCCAAAGCGGTTTTGGCTTGTTCGATATTATATTGATAAACGGATAAATCCGAAGACGACGGACGTCTTACGACCGGTTTTAAACCAAGTTTTGAGCGATATTCGTTCATCGGTTGGGGCGAGGAAGTAACAATGGCCATCTCATATCCGCCCAAAGAATCCACGATGACGAAATCGCCGGGTTTTAAATCAGGTATGTCGGTCGAGAAATAATAAGATTTGGCCGCGCCTTCGAAATGTATGGCCACGAAATGGGTGTATTCGTTCATTGTCTGTCCTCCTTTGTCAGGTTGATGATTATATGATCTAAAAGCAAGGAAACGTTTATGTTGGTCTCCAATTCAGATTTCGCGTTGAGCAAGAAGTCCAATTTGTAAGATAGGGACTTTTTATCGGTCAATAACGGTTTGATGATATCTACATAATGAGGAAGCTGAGGATCGAAGCCATAGGACAAGGCTACCAATTCTTTATAGATCACGATCAGCAAATCGATTAAGATGCCGGCTTTGATTTTGGTGTTCCAAGAGGGGATTATCTGAGATTGAAATAAGAATATGGCTTTCTTTGAATCGGAAGAAAGGGCCAAGCATACCTCTTTTATCAATCCTTCTATGTCCGGGGATTCTTCGTCTTCTATTTTCTCTTTGATTAATTCTGGCACTCCATAGAAGAAAGAGAGAAGTTCCGCTTTCTTTTCGTCTAATCCAAGCTCTTTCGCGCCTTTTAGAATCTCTTTATGCGGCATTGCGTCTAAGCGAATCACTTCGCAGCGAGAAATAATAGTTGGCAATATCTTCGATGAGTTTCTGGTGGTTAATATGGCGTATGTCCCAGGTGTGGGCTCTTCAAGAAATTTCAACAAGGCGTTGGTGGCGTTAGAAATCATGTTTTCCGCAAGGTTTATTATATAAATCATTATTCCCTTGCCTTCCATCGAGGTTTTTGAAAAAGAAGCGGTCAAATCGGTGATATCGCCTTTTTTGATTGATTCTTCCTCGCCGTCTAGGACGATTAAGTCGGTGTAATTTCCATCGTCTATCCTATGGCAAGTGACGCATGTATCGTCCGCTAAAGGAGAAGGGTGATCGCAAACGATGGATTTAGCCAAATATAAAGCTATTTCCTTTAAAGGAACGCCTTTTTCGCCCGAAAGCAAATACGCGTGGCTTAGCCTTCCTTCTTCCAAGGAACGGCTGAAGACGCGGTAGCAAATCGGTTGGTGTTCTTTTAGGTATTTTTCTATCTGCATTATTTCAATTTCGCCTTTATGGCATCATAAGCTTCTTCAACCACTTCTTCCGGGGATTTTGAAGCGTCGATTATGGCATATCGTTCCGGATATATTTTAGCTAAAGACAGGAAAGCCTCTCTGACTTTCAAATGGAACTCCATTTTCTCTACGTCCAATCTGTTTATTTCCCTTCCCGAATTGGCGTTTATGCGGGCTAAGCCTATCTCCGGCTTCAAATCGAAGAAGATGGTAACGTCTGGAAAAAGACCGTCTATGGCGTGTTTGTTGATATCCAAGATCATGTCAAAGCCCAAACCCCTGGCTCCGCCTTGGTAGGCTAAGGATGAATCCAAGAAACGATCGCAAAGCACCAATTTCCCCTCTTTTAAGGCTGGGCGCACCTTTTCGATTACATGTTGGCGTCTTGAGGCTGCATATAAATAAGCCTCGGTAATGGGGTCCATGTTGGTGTTTTCTTTATTTAATATGACTTCTCTTATTTGCTCGGAGATTGGCGTTCCGCCCGGTTCCCTGGTCAAGAGGATGTCAAATCCTTCTTGTTTCAATTTCTCCACCAACGATTTTATCGCGGTGGATTTGCCAGAGCCTTCCCCGCCTTCGAAAGTAACGAACAAACTCATATCTTTTTCCTCCCCTCAAAGGCCCTCGTCAACGTCAATGAGTCCGCATAATCCAACGAACCTCCAGCCGGCAATCCAGTCGCCAAACGCGTGACGTTCACGTTTAACGGCTCCAATATTTTAGCTACGAACAAGGCGGTTGTTTGGCCTTCTATCGTAGCGGATGTGGCGATTATCACTTCTTTGACATTGCCGTTTCTAACCCTTTCTAGAAGCGAATCCAAAGCAATGTCATTAGGCCCTATTCCCTTTCCGGCGCTGATCAATCCGCCGAGAACGTGATAAAGGCCGTTATAAGATTGGGTTTTTTCGATAGCCAATGCGTCTCTTGGCTCGGCGATGACGGCGATAATCGACTTATCTCTGTCATTGCTACCGCAGATTTCGCATTTTTCTTCTTCGGTATATAGACCGCATATTGGGCAGCGGTGCACTTTTTTCCCAACCGTATTTATAGCGGAGGCAAAGGCTTCCTTGTCGTCGTTATCCATGCTTAAAACGGCATATGCCATCCTTTCGGCGGATTTGACCCCTACCCCAGGCAATTTGGCAAAGCATTCCGTTAAGTTGGTTATCGACGGAAGTTCTTTCATTAGAAAGGCATTCCTCCGCGGACGCCGGTTATCTTTTCTTGGGTTTTTTCTTCCTCTTTGGCTATTTTGTCTAAGCCTTCGTTTATGGCCATAACGATTGTTTCCTCGATCATTTCCTTGTTTTCTGGGTCGATGGCGTCCTTATCCAAAGTGATGGATTTTATGGTTTTGTCGCCTTTTAAGACAACTTCGACTATTCCGGCTTTGCTAACGGTAAATTCGGTTTCGGCCAATGCCGCTTGGGCTTTGGCTAATTCGCGCTGCATCTTTTGGGCGCGCATGAGCATTTCTTGCATTTGGTTCATATGTTTCTCCTTTAGTCAGTAGGCAGATTGAGGACGATGTCCTTTTTGCTTGGTAACAACCCCAATTGGGCTTGGCTGGTGTAGTATTTGATGCTACGCACCCTATCGGCCCCGTCTATTGAATAGACGAACACTTTCCTTCCCAATAGTTCCGCCACCAATTCTTGTATTGGCTGTTGGTTTTCTTTGATGTTGGCTTTGTCTCTTAGACTCGAGAACCCGAAGCTCAATATCAAGACGTCTTTGGATAAGCAGAATGGATTGCCTTGGCTTAGCAATGTGGCTAAGTTGCCGATCTTCGGGTCGGCTTTGAATTTGGCTAATTCAGCCCAAGCATCCAAGAGCTTTTGCCTTTCGGCTTTGTTGGCCAATAATTGGATTTTGAAGATTTCCTCGTCTTCCAAATGGTATTTCTCGCCGGAAGTGGCGATATTTGGTTTCTCGATCTTAGTAAAATCAAATGCTGGCTTTTCGTTTTTCGGCTCTTTTTTTGTCGGTTCCGGCGTTTTTTCCTCAAACAGAGGTTCGTCTTCCAACAAGAATGAGGGGATTTTGTTTTCTTTCGGCTTTTCGATAGGCTTCGGCTCTTCCTTCTTTATTGTTGGGGCGGCACTTTGAATGTTTTTTGATACTTCGGCCTTATTTTCCGAAGTAGCCAAACCGAGAAGTCTTAATTCGAATAATGAACGAATATCCGAGGCTGAGCGGAAATCGTTTTGCATATCCACCAAACCATAGGTGATTTTCTTCAATTCCGAAGTAGAGGCAGAGCTTAATAACCTTGCGGCTTGCTCTTCGCTCATCGATTTTATTAATGACGGGTCTTTGGTTGTGGCGTATATCAAGCCATCCTTCCCCAAAGCAATCAAATCGCTGGCCAATCGTTTAAGATCTACCCCGCCAGAAGCGAAAGAATCGAACTTTTTCTTCAATGAGGACACGTTTCCGGTTTCTATGTCCTCGATGATGTTTATTTTTTGTTCCACGGAAGTTAGTCCGAATAGTTCCAAGACGTCGTTTTGCTTTAAAGAATTGTCGCTATAGGCCAAAACTTGGTCGAGAATGGATAATGCGTCGCGCATCCCGCCGTCTGATAGGCCGATGATTTCGTCTATTCCGCTTTCTTCATAGTCCGCTTTTTCTTCATTGAGGATTTCGATGAGCTTTTTCTTCATGTCTTCATCGCCAACCTTGGAAAAATCATATCTTTGGCATCTGGAAACGATGGTTGGGATGACTTTTTGCGGTTCGGTGGTGCACAAAATAAAGACAACGTCCTCTGGTGGCTCTTCCAAAGTCTTCAATAAAGCGTTGAAAGCGCCTGGTGTCATCATATGGACTTCGTCGATGATATAGATTTTCATGCGTCCCTTGATTGGCGCGTATTTAACTCTGTCTATCAAGTCTCGGACTTGCTCAACCCCGTTATTGGAGGCGGCGTCTATTTCGATGACGTCAGGATGGGACGAATCGGCGATGGCCACGCAATTTGAGCATTGGCAGCATTGATGCCCGATTCCTTCCTCGCAGTTGATGGCCTTGGCAAAAAGGCGGGCCATGGTGGTCTTTCCGGTGCCTCTGGGGCCAGTAAAAAGATAAGAATGGCCGATTTTGTCGTTTTTCAAAGCGTTTTTAAGCGTTCTTACGATAGTCTTTTGCCCCGCGACCTGTTCGAAGGTTTGGGGACGATATGTTAGATATAAGGAGCGATATGACATAACTTTGTTCATTATAGCCATTATCCTTTATTCTCACTAGTGAGAACGTATGGTCAATAGGCCTTAAAGTGATATAATCTAGCAGCAATCGGGAGAAACGTTTATGGATGAAAGCATGAGAAAAAGGCTTGCCGCGACCAAGGCGAGATACGAAGAAATAGAAAAGGAATTATCCGAAGGGGATTTTTCCTCCAACATAAACGCTTTGACTGATTTATCCAAAGAACAAGCGTCTCTCCGCCAAGCTTATGAAGCATATGAGACTTATCTCAAATTGGAACAAGAGATCAAAGACGCCAACGAGATGATTGATTCTGGCGATCCAGAGCTTTCGGAATTCGCCAGAGAGCAAAGAAAAGAAGACGAAAAAAAGATAGAAGAGCTAGAATCCGACTTAAAAACGTTGCTTTTGCCCCAAGACCCTAACGATTCGAAAAACATCATCGTCGAAATTAGAGGAGCCGTTGGAGGAGACGAAGCCAACATCTTTGCCGGCGATTTGCTCCGCATGTACCAACATTACGCCGAAGAACAGGGCTGGAAGGTTCAATTCTTAGATGGAGAAGAAGGAACGGCCGGAGGATATTCTTACGTGTCCTTTATGGTCAAAGGCGAAAACGTTTATTCCAAACTTAAATTCGAATCCGGGGCCCATCGCGTTCAACGCGTGCCGAAGACCGAAGCTTCAGGACGCATTCATACCTCTACCGCCACGGTTTTGGTAATGCCGGAAGCAGAAGAAGTGGACGTAAAAATAAATCCTGCCGATTTGAAGGTCGACACTTATAGATCCCAAGGAGCGGGCGGACAGAACGTCAATAAGACCGAATCCGCGGTCAGAGTCACCCATATTCCCACAGGAATAGTGGTTTCTTGCCAAACCGAAAAGGCCCAACTTCAAAACAAAGAAATCTGCATGAGGATGATTCGCGCCAAAGTGCAGGCCTATTATCAAGAAAAGGAAGATTCCGCCAGGGCTTCCGAAAGAAAATTAAAGGTTGGGACCGGCGAACGTTCGGAAAAAATCCGCACCTACAACTATCCCCAGAATCGCGTCACAGATCATAGAATTGGTTTCACCACCAATACCTTAGATCGCGTTATGGAAGGAAAATTGGATGATATCATCAACGCTTTGATACACTTCGACCAAGAACAAAGATTGCTTGAGGAGAGCCAAAGATAATGCCTAAAATCGGCGAAATATACAAAGAACAATACGAGCTTTGCAAACCTTACGATGTTTTGTCGGCGGATTTGCGTATCTTAATCGCCCATAACGAAGGCTTTGAACAACAAATAGATGTCATATATCACAAAGACGACGAAATGAAGCACCCTTCTCTTTTCTTGTCTCAATGTGAGAGATTAAGAAAAGGCGAACCGGTCGAATATATCATCAATGAATCTCAATTCTTGGGGATGAATTTGTACGTTGATAAGAACGTCTTGATCCCAAGGAACGAGACAGAAGAGCTTATTTCGATATTGTCGCAAAAGATATCCTCTTATTTTGATCCAAGAAACTATCTAATGGTCGGGGATATCGGCACCGGCAGCGGAGCCATAATATTAGGCGTTAAATCATTGTTTCCCAATTGGGTTTGCGCGGCCTCCGATATTAAAGAATCCGCTCTCAACGTCGCCAAAAAGAACTTTGAAAGATATTCGATTCAAGTTGAAACGGAACTCGGCGACGCTTTGGATCCATGGATCAAAAAAGACACAAAGTTCGATATTTTGATTTCTAACCCGCCTTATATCTTGCATAAGGAAGACGCTCAGCAATCGGTCATCGACTATGAACCCGATTCCGCTTTATGGCTTACCAAAGAGAATGACGTTTACGAAAAAATCTTCAAAAACGTCTATAAAGTCAAAAAAGGCGCGTTGCTATTGGCTTTTGAGATATCCCCAGACTTAATTGACCATCTCAATTGCTTGATGGAAGAATATCTGCATGACTATGAATGTGAATTTGTCAAAGATCTCTCGGGTTTTGATAGATTCTTGTTCGTGTATTTAAAGGACGAAAATGATGACTAAATTCGTTAAAGAAAATGATTTAAACGTAGCCGCGGAGAGCTTAAAAGAAGGGAATATCGTATGTTTTCCTACTGAAACGGTATATGGAATAGGAGTCATATACGATTCTAAGAAAGCCTTCGATGACTTAGTTAAGGCCAAGCATCGTTCCCCAGATAAACCGTTCGCTTTGATGTGTTCTAGTATTGATATGGCTTTCGACTATGTTGTTCTTAATGAAAAGCAAAAGAAGCTTTTTGAGCAATTTTTACCTGGAGAAATAACGTTTTTAGTCAAAAGCCGACAAGATTTGCCTTCTCATGTTACATTAGGAACGGGAATAATAGGGATTCGCGTTCCGAATTCGGAATTGGTTAGAAATCTGATAGAAATGGTAGGGAAACCTTGCTTGGTTACCTCAGCTAATATTTCAGGAGAACCAACATCCGTTACCTTCGAAGAAACAAAGAAAACATTCGATGGCGTCGTCGATGTGATCGTTGAAGGAAAATGTAACTCCTTACACGCGTCAACGATTATAGATTTGACCGAAGATGATATTAAACTTATCCGTGAAGGCGGAGTAAGTTTTGAAGCCGTAAAAGAATTATGGAGGAAACTATGAAAAAGATTGCTATCGGGTCCGATCATGGCGGATATCTTCTTAAAGAAGAAATAATCAAACACCTCAAAGAAAAAGGCTATCAAGTCATTGATTTTGGGACAAATAGCGAGGAATCGTGCGATTATCCCATATATGGAGCGGCCGTAGGCAGAGCCGTTGCCTCTAAAGAAACCGATTTTGGGATCGTTGTTTGCGGATCAGGCGAAGGAATTACGATGGCCGCCAATAAAATCCACGGCGTTAGAGCCGGAATCGGGTATGACGACACAGTTTCCGGGCTATTAAGAGAACACAATAACGCGAATGTTATCGGTTTTGGGGCAAGATTCATGAAGACGGAAGACGTCATTAGACGTGTTGATATCTTCCTAAATACCGAGTTTGCTGGCGGAAGGCACGAAAAACGCGTTAACTTATTGTCTGAATTAGATAAATAAATGTAAATTCGCTCAACTTATGTCTATACATGGGTATGAGCGATTTTTTATGCCCTCGCTGCTCAAATTCTAATCCACAGTATATTGGTTATCTAAAAGGAGTGCCATATTGCCGTCTTTGTGTTGGCTTTAATGGCGATGAAGCCCCAAAACAATATAGGAAACCCTCTATTTCGCCAATTGTCTTGAACTTTAAGCTATCTGATGACCAGTTAGCAATATCGAATAAAGTCAGAGAGAATTTTAAAAACGGAATAGATACTTTGATTTATGCCGTTTGCGGGGCCGGGAAAACCGAATTGGTTTATGGCGTCATAGCGGATGCCTTGCGTGCGGGAAAAAATGTCGGTTTTGCTTTGCCGAGAAGAGATGTGGTAATTGAGTTATATTATCGATTAAAAGAGGCCTTTCCTTCGGATAAAGTGATTGCCGTTTATGGTGGCCACACCAAGGATTTGCTTGGCGACATCATTGTTTTAACCACACATCAAATATATAGATATCCTTCATTTTTTGATTTGCTTATCATGGATGAGATCGACGCCTTCCCATTTAAAGGAAGCGATATCCTACACGCTTTTTATGAAAAATCCCTAAAAGGACGCATTGTTTTGATGTCTGCGACCCCGTCTCCAGAGCTTATTGAAGAATTTAAAACGGATGGACACGAGGTTTTAGAATTGAAGACGAGATTCCATCGGCACGAGATCCCCGTTCCGAAAGTTGTGCTAGGGTTTAAAATTTTCCTACTGTTTAGACTTATACGCACACTCAGGTCGTTATTGGCAAAAAATAAGCCGGTTTTTGTTTTTTCGCCCACTATTTCAGAGTGTGAGAAGCTCTATGGGTTTCTTAAGATTTTCGTGCCAGGAGGAACTTCGGTCCACAGCAAGGATAAAAGTAGGGAAATTAAAATAAAAAAATTTAAATTAAACGAATTAAAATATTTAGTTACAACATCGATATTAGAGCGTGGAATTACAGTTAAAGACCTACAAGTTTTGGTTTTTAACGCCGATAACGAAATTATCTACGATAGTGCCACTTTGGTCCAAATATCAGGAAGAGTAGGAAGAAAATGGGATGCTCCAGGCGGGGAGGTGATTTTCTTTGCGGGAAAACGGACAAAAAGTATCGATACATGCATTCAAAGTATCAAACAATGCAACAAGTGTCTGTAAACGGTGTTTTTCGCCGATTAAAAGGGCTCAAATTTCAGATTTTGCTGAAAAGAGCTGCCTTTGCGATGTATGCAAGAATGATTTAAACCCGAAATTTAGATATCAAAAATGGAAAGGAATAAATATTTATTGGATTTATGATTATAACGAAGTATTTAGAAATTGCTTATTTTACTTAAAAGGGTGCGGTGATTTTGAGATGAGGGAGGTTTTTTTGAACCAAAAAGCAAAATTTCTTAAATTAAAGTTCAAAAACCATATTGTTGTCCCCGCTCCCAGCTATTATGAACGTGACGAGAAAAGAGGTTTCAATCATGTGGTGAGTATTTTTGAACTGTTGGGTTTGCCAATGCTTGATTGTCTTGTCAAAACCGAGGATCGCAAGCAGGCTGACTTAAATTTTGAAGAAAGAAAGAAAATCGGCAATGTAATAAGACTTCGTGAAAATGTCGGCCTTTCTGGCAAACGAATCCTCTTTGTTGATGACGTCATGACATCGGGCTCGACGATCTTGGCGTGCCTTAGCCTACTTAAAACACACAAACCATCAAGAATTGATGTTTTGGTTTTGGCTCGCGTAACGCGCACTTAGCCTATGCGCATTGCCTAACACGCATGAAATGATATATAATCATTCGCGACTCTACGGAGGTATATATATGGGAATACTCGATAAAATCTTTAAGTTTGACAAGCGTGAAGTCGATAAATATGCCAGAGAAGCCGAACACGTTTTGGTTTTGGAAGAGCAAATATCGAAATTGAGCGATGAAGAATTGGTTGGAAAAACGCACGAATTCCAAGAGGCTTTGAAAAACGGAGCCACCTTGGAATCGATCAAATACGAAGCCTTTGCGGTTGCTCGCGAAGCGGCTTATCGTGTCTTGAAGCAAAAGCCCTTCAAAGTTCAGGTAATGGGCTCTTTGATTCTAAACAATGGCGATATTGCCGAGATGCGTACCGGTGAAGGTAAGACTTTGACCGCCACCATGGCCGTATATTTGAATGCTTTGACCGGAAAAGGCGTGCATGTCATCACCGTTAACGAATACTTAGCCACCCGTGACGCGGAATGGATGGGCCAGATTTATCGTTTCCTCGGATTGACGGTTGGTGTCAATACCGCCGCTAAGTCATCCGCCGAAAAGAAAGCGGCCTATGCTTGCGATATTACCTATACCACGAACTCTGAACTCGGTTTCGACTATCTTCGCGACAATATGTGTCCGAGCTTGGATAGACGAGTCCTTCGCGGTTTGTATTTCTGCGTCGTTGACGAAGCCGACTCCATCCTTATCGATGAATCCCGCACTCCTCTTATTATCTCTGGCGGCTCCAGAGCCCCAGCTTCCCAATATCAGGTCGCCGATCGTTTCGTCAAATATCTGAAAAAGAACGTCGATTACGAAATAGACATCAAAGACAAGACCTGCGCTTTGACGGAATCCGGAAATGAAAAAGCCGAAAAAATGTTCGGTATCCGCAACCTTTACGATCCCGAAAACCAAGACTTGGTGCATAGAATCCACCAAGCTTTGAAAGCCAACTACATCATGGCCAGAGACGTTGAATACATGGTTGATAAAGACCATACAATCCAGCTAATCGACCAATTTACCGGCCGTATCATGCCGGGTCGTGAATATAACGACGGTTTACAACAAGCCATCCAAGCCAAAGAAGGCTGCGAAATCAAACAGGAAACCATGGTTATGGCC
Organism: Alistipes shahii; assembly: GCA_963598795.1. Lineage (GTDB taxonomy): Bacteria > Bacillota_I > Bacilli_A > RFN20 > CAG-826 > UBA4951. The sequence goes on along the minus strand of CAVBUY010000001.1, from coordinate 130,203 downwards.
ACCATTACCTACCAGAATTTCTTCCGTTTGTATGAAAAGATCGGTGGTATGACCGGAACCGCCAAGACCGAAGAAGAGGAATTCAACTCCATCTATAACATGAAAGTCGTTTGCGTTCCTCCAAATAAACCCGTTATCCGTGTTGATGACACAGACTTAATTTTCGGAACGCATGACGCCAAGCTCAAAGCCTTGGTTCAAGCCATCAAAGAAAAACACGAAAAAGGCCAACCTGTTCTTATTGGCACGGTTTCGGTCGAATCCAACGAAGAAATTTCCAAATTATTGACCGAAGCCGGCGTCCCCCATGAAGTATTGAACGCCAAAAACCAGGCCAGGGAAGCCGAAATCATTTCCCACGCCGGAGAAAAAGGAGCCGTTACCTTGGCCACCAATATGGCTGGTCGTGGTACGGACATCAAGTTAACTGATGAAACCAGGGCTCTCGGAGGATTGTGCGTCTTTGGAACTGAACGTCACGAATCCCGTCGTATCGACAACCAGCTTCGTGGTCGTGCGGGACGTCAAGGCGATCCCGGATATTCTCGTTTCTTCATCTCCTTTGACGATGATCTGATGAGGCGTTTCGCCCCTGAAAACATCCGTACGATGTTTGCTAATAACCTCCAAGACGAGGCATATGAGAACAGGATGCTCGCCAATGCCGTCACGAATGCCCAAAAGCAAATCGAAGGCAAGAACTTCGACATTCGCAAAAACCTCAAAGACTATGACGACGTCTTAGCCAAACAACGTCAGATTACCTACGATAAGCGCGACATAATTTTATATGCCGAAGACGTGGTTGATTTGGTGCATGACGCCTTCAAGACAACCGGTATGTTCTTAGCTAGGAAAGCCGAAGATCCAAATGGTCAGGAAGGCTTGATATTAGGTTCTTCCCTAAAGGCTTTGGTTGAACCTAAGTTCTTGCCGGAAGGAAGCTTGAACGTCTCGGCTTTCGATGGCGCGCCATATGAAGAAGCCGGATATGATTTGGGCGAGCTTTTATATAACGCCTACCTCAATAAGAGAAAAACGTGGCCCAACTCCGCGGCCGATAGCATCGAAAGGCAGATTTTGCTTTCCGTCATTGACCGCAACTGGCAGAAACATATCGATACCATGGCTCATTTGCGCGAGGGTATCGGCCTTCGTTCCTACGCTCAGAGAAACCCTTTGCAAGACTACGTCAACGAAGGCTATCAATTGTTCAATGAACAAAACGAAAAAGGGTCCGTCGACATCGCCTTTAATTTAATGAACGTTCGCTTGGTCAAAAAAGATCCAGAAAGTGGCGAAGAAACAACCGTTGCGGAGAAAAAGGAATAATGGAAGAGCTAGTCGAATTACGCCAGAGAATCGAAGATTTGGGTTCTCTCGTCACGCAGCTCGGTGACTCTCTTTGACCTGGATCATTTAAACAAAGAGATAGTCGAGTTGGAAAACGAGCAAAACGTCGAGGGTTTTTGGAACGACCAAAAAGCCGCGTTAGTGATCGTCAACAAATTGGCCGACTTAAAGAAACGCGTCGATAGCTATGCCCAAATAAAGAAGGACTATTCCGATGTTTCGGAAGTTTTCCAATTGGCTTCAGAAGACGAGGAAATCAAAAATTTGATTCCGTCTTTGCTAAGCGATTTGGAAGATAAAGTTTCGGCTTTGAGAAACTTGCTTTTGTTTTCCGGAGAATATGATAATCTCAGTTGCACGGTAGAAATCCACCCCGGAGCAGGCGGGACCGAAGCCCAAGACTGGGCCGATATGCTTTATCGAATGTATGTCCGTTTTTGCGAAAGGAACGATTTGAAATTGAAGGTTATGGATTATGAAGCCGGAGACGAAGCCGGCATCAAATCCGTGACTTTGAGCATATCCGGCGAACACGCTTATGGGCTTTTAAAGGGCGAAAAAGGCGTTCATCGCTTGGTCCGCATATCTCCATTTGACGCCGGGGCAAGAAGGCATACGTCCTTTGCTTCCATCAACGTCGTTCCGGAATTCGCGGACGTTTCAGAAGTGGTGATCGACCCGAAAGATTTGAGAGTCGACACGTTTAGAAGCGGCGGGGCCGGCGGGCAAAACGTCAACAAGGTTTCCTCTGCCGTTCGTATAACCCATCTTCCGACGGGCATAGTCGTTCAATGCGAAATAGAACGTTCGCAATTGATGAACAAAGCCACCTGCATGGAAATGTTAAAGAACAAACTCATGCAAAAGAAATTGGAAGAAAGAGAAGCCCAAATGAAAGGCATAGTCGGAGAACAAAAAGCCATCGAATGGGGCTCTCAGATAAGATCATACGTATTTTGCCCATATACCATGGTCAAAGACCATAGAACCGGAGAAGAGACCTCCCAAGTCAATGACGTCATGGACGGAAACATAATAAGATTCCTTTACGCTTATTTGGAAATGGAGAGCAGAAACCATGGCAAAAAAGATAAATAAACGAGTTTGGAGATATATCCAAGCCTACGCTTATATCGTCATAGGCTGTTTGGCCGCCGCATTTGGCGGGGCGGTATTCTTGACTCCCTGCAACATCGTTGCCGGAGGAATAACCTCCATCGGCATCATCTTGAACCATTATTTGGAACCTTTGCTTGGATTTGATACAAACTCGATGGTTTCTGCCATATTCCAAGTGCTGACCCTTATAATCGGCTGGTTGATATTGGGCAAATCCTTTGGCTTTAGAACGGCCGTGGCCTCGGTTTTGTTCATTGGCTTTTACGCTTTGTTCAACGAATTGAAAGTCGGCGAGGCTTTAGGTCTTGCCCCGGCTTACGAATTGGCTAAAAACGCGGACGTTACCGAAGCAGCCGGCACTTTGACTTTGATGGCCATAGCCGGCGGCGCCTTGCAAGGGGCGGGTGTTGGCATTTCTTATTTGGGCGGAGGTTCGACCGGCGGGACGGACATACCGGGTAGGATATTAGCCAAATTCACTAGCGTAAAAGAAGGGACTTCGGTATTTATCATCGATTCGGCCCTAATAATTATCGGCATCATCGTATTTAGGAACTTTATGCTTGGCTTGATTGCCGTATTGACGGCCTTTATATCGGCTTTGGCCTTACAAGCCGTTTATAGCGGGCTAAGCGCCTATTTGGTGGTGGATATCATTTCCGACAAATACAAAGAAATCCAAGAATACGTTCATACCCGAATGGAAAATGACGGTCACGCATCAACCATAATCCATGCCCAAGGCGGATATTCCGGACAAGAAAAGGAAATGCTAAGGGTCGTTATCTATAAAAAAGAGGAATCCAAATTCAAAGCGGCGATATATGAGATAGACCCAAGCGCCTTCATCGTTATTTCCCAAGCCAAATCAACCCATGGTTATGGCTTTGATCCATTGACCGCCAAACCGGCCGTGAATTCCCTTAAGAAGAAAGAAAAGAAAGAGAAAAAATAATGTACGACGACTCCCATCCGTTCGAACTTGTGTCTGATTTCGTCCCTACCGGCGATCAGCCGAAGGCCATCGAAAAGATATTGGATGGCTTTTTATGTGGGAAAAAGATGCAGGTTATTTTGGGGGCGACCGGAACGGGGAAGACCTTTACGGACGCCAATATCATAAAAGCCGTCAATAAACCAACTTTGGTGTTGGTGCATAACAAGACTTTGGCTAGCCAACTATATGGCGAACTTAAGTCGTTTTTTCCTAATAACAGAGTCGAATATTTCGTTTCCAACTTCGATTTTTATCAACCTGAGGCCTACGTTCCCAAAACCGACACATATATAGAAAAAAACGCGGTGATGAACGATGAAATAGAGATGCTTAGGACTTCCGCCGTCAATTCTTTGATCGAAAGGAAAGACACGATTGTAGTAGCCTCCGTTGCCTCTATATATGGCTTAAGCGACCCAGAGGAATATTCCGGGTTGGTATTTGAAATAAGACAAGGCGAAACGATAGATAGGAAAGCCTTGTTTGCCAAATTGGTGGAGTCCCAATACCACAGGGACAATTACGATTTGACTCCTGGCACTTTCAGGGTGAGGGGAGACGTAATAGACATCGCCTCGATGTCTTCCAGCGAATATTTCATCCGCATAGAGTGCTTTGGCGATGAGGTGGAAAAGATTTCCAAATGCAATTCTTTGACCAACGAAATCCAGGAAACATTTAAAACCTTCCCAATTTATCCGGCTTACGACCACGCTTCGACGAGGAAGAGATTGGAAGAAGCTTGTATCACCATCAAAGAAGAATTGAAAGATAGGCTGGAAGAACTAAGGAAAGAAGGAAAGCTTCTTGAAGCCGAACGTTTGGAAATGAGAACCAACAACGACGTGGAATCCCTATTGGAATTCGGTCGTTGTCCAGGAATAGAAAACTATTCAAGGCACATCGATAAGAGAAAGCCAGGCCAGAGACCTTGGTGCTTAATCGATTATTTCCCTTCGGATTTCTTGCTCCTTATCGACGAATCGCACGTGACCATCCCTCAAATCCGCGGGATGTATTTGGGCGATAGATCCAGAAAGCAAACTTTGGTGGAATATGGTTTCCGCCTTCCTTCAGCATTAGACAACAGGCCTTTGAATTTTTCGGAATTCGAATCGATAATGCCCAATCAAATCGTTTGCACTTCCGCAACGCCCGGTGAATATGAACTGGACAAATGCGGCCATGACGTGGCGGAGCAGATAATCCGCCCGACTGGTTTATTGGATCCAGAGATAGAAGTGAGACCCACTTTCGGTCAAATAGACGATATTTTGGATGAGATACATAAACGCCAAGAAAGAAACGAGAGGGTGATGATCGTCACTTTAACCATCAAGATGGCGGAAGATTTGACTTCCTATCTAAAAAACGAGGGAATAAAGGTCACCTATCTTCATAAAGACACCAAGACTTTGGAAAGAACGGAAATAATTTACGAACTGAGAAAAGGCAAATATGACGTATTGGTTGGCATTAACCTTTTAAGAGAAGGCTTGGACATACCGGAAGTTTCTTTAATATGCATCTTAGACGCGGACAAAGAAGGCTTTTTGCGTAGCAGAACCTCCCTTATCCAAACCATCGGGCGCGCGGCCAGAAACGCCAACGGCAAGGTAATAATGTATGCCGACGAAGTCTCCATGGCCATGAAAGAAGCCATATCGGAAACAAAGAGAAGAAGGGAAATCCAAGAAGCCTATAACGAAAAATATGGCATAGTCCCAATGACAATCATTAAGGAAATAAGACCGCCGATATCCAATTTTGAGGAAGAAAACGACAAGGAATCTTTCTCGAAAATGTCCAGAACCGAGATCGAAAGGAAAATATCTGATCTTACGCGGCAAATGAAACAGGCTGCCAAAGAATACGATTTCGAAAGGGCCGCCGAATTAAGGGATACGATATTGGAATTGAAAGCGACATTATGACGGTTCGCTTTCGGGTAATTGCGCAATAAGTCGAATATATTGAACGTTATTAGCTACAAAAATAGCGATATTCATCCTAACGATAATCAAATTCGAAATTTTCCTCAGTACTGAGCTTTTTTTCGAGTATGAATATATAATTTCGGCACATAAAAGCTTTATCTAAATAAAATTGGCCAAAATGTAAACTTGCCTAGACAAAGGGAATTGAATATAGTAATAAGGCACTTTATAAAGTGCAGGGAAAAAACAATGCTTAAGTGGTACGACATCGTCTTCATAATCATCTCGCTCATCCTCATTATTTTGAGTTTGCTTCAGGGTGGTAAGTCGGAAGGCGCTTCGGGTGCCATTACCGGCGGCGGTCTTAACGTATTCGCCAAAACCAAGGAACGCGGAAGCGAAAAAGTCGTAAGTTGGCTAACCTTCGGATTCGCCATCGTCTTCTTGTTCATGGCGTTGCTAATCGTGGTCATCGGAGATGGCGGCGGAAGTTCGGATTCCTCTAGCGGTTCCGAATCGGCAGCGGCCGCCCTCGCCTTGCTTAACCTCTAATAAAATAGATAAAGCCACCCTATGGGTGGTTTTTTATAACTAATTGATGAATTGGCTATCTATTTGTGCTAGTTTCATTTCGATGGAAATCAAAGAATACGTACAAAAAAGAAAAAACGAGCTAAAAGAGGCTATATCCATAATGGATAAGGCCCCTAGGCTATGCATAATCTCCGTTGGGGAAAACTCAGCCAGCCAAGCTTATATCAAAGGAAAGATGAAGGATTCCGCCGAAGTCGGATTCGATGTGGTCCATATATCCTTGCCAGAAGATATAACCCAAAAGGAATTGGATGATGTGATCTTTGAAAAAAACGACGATCCAAATATAAATGGGATATTGGTTCAGCTTCCCATTCCCAAGCATTTATCCTCGGAAAGGGTAAATGCGATACTAAATCCGAATAAGGACGTGGATGGCTTTGTCCCAAACAGCAAATTCATTTGCTGCACTCCGAAAGGGATAATGGATTATCTGATCAACGAAGGCTTTGAATTTAAAAACAAGAAGGCGGTGGTCATGGGAAGGAGCCATATAGTAGGAGCGCCGATGGCCGAGCTTTTGAGAAACAAGGGTTGTTTGGTTAACGTGATCCATAGCAAAACCATGGAAGAAGACAGAATCAAATGGCTCAAAGACGCGGAATTGATAGTCGTGGCCGTCGGTAAAATGAACATCTTAAATAGTTCATATGAATTGAATCCGAACGCCTATGTCGTGGACGTTGGGATAAATAGAGACGAAAACGGGAAGTTGCATGGAGATTGCGAGCCAAATCTAAAAGTCAGACTGCAAACGCCGGTTCCTGGCGGAGTGGGATTGTTGACCAGATTGGCCTTATTGGAAAATCTGCTATTGGCAGTAAAATAATATTGTTGGAGGGCATTACTATGAAATATTGTACTCATTGCGGAGCCGAGCATTGCGACGAAGCTGTAATTTGCACCAAATGCGGATGCAAATTGGATAACGTCGAAGTCATATCTGGCATAGTTGAACAAAAACCTGCCAAAACCAAAGAAAATAATTTCGCCATTGCCGGCATGGTATTGGGAATAGTCTCTCTGGTTTTGTTCGCCTGTCCTATGTTAGGCATAATTTGTTCCGTCCTTGGCTTGGTATTTTCTTGTTTGGCTAGGAAGAAAGTGAAAAACGGTTATTCTATGGCTGGATTCGTCACCAGCATCATCAGCGCATCTATATACGCCTTGATAATGATTCTTACGTTGGTGTATTTTGGGGCGATTTCGTTTTTCTGGATTTTCGCCACTTACTGATATTGTTTGTTTTAAACTTTAGCCATCCGTTTGGGTGGCTATTTTATTTCCACGATATTTTTAAATGAGATCTTCATGTTTTTTATTTCTAACGTTTTATAAATCGGGTCTATTTTCTCTATTTGGCCTTCTATGACTTTAACGTGACCGCCAAGATAAGCGGACATTACGACCGTTTCTCCTTGATAATTAGACAATATGTTATTTATTTCCTCGGCTTTGGATTCGGATATCAAAGGCCTTTCCTCAAGGCTTTTCTCATTTCTCATTTTGTTTAAGTAATCTCCTTGGCTAGTCAAAGACTTATAAGCCATCCACTTCTTCATTCCTCTTTCCTTCATCGTTTATGCCCTCCTATCTGCATATGTTTTTCTCTTATCGTCGAATTGCTCAATAAAGACGAACATCTAAGCACGGCGTTTTCTCCGTATGTCTCGTTTATGTAATCGATAGTCGAATATAAATCCTTCTCAGAAGGATTATCCATAAAAAGGCTTATTTGGTCGTATTCCGCTTCATTTAAAGAAGAATAAGCGATTGATATATGTCTTATCCTTTTTGACTTTGGGAACTCTAAGAACAATTCGTCTATTTCTTTGAAAAGGTAGGAGGGAGAATCGCTAGTTATTGATAATGATCGTTGTTTGGTAAACATACCGATATCCAATCCCATCAAGGATAAGGATATCCTCCCGGTTTGCTTATTGTTCTTTCTTAACCTCTTACATAATTCGTCCGTCATTTCCTTTAAAAGGAGATGGCATTCTTCGTATCTATAATCCCTTTTCAATGTTTGGCCGAGCGTAAGGCTTTCATTTAATGGAACGTATTTCTCCTCGATATCGGAACCATCCAAGCCGTTAGCCATATCATGTAATTGGTGACCCATTATTCCGAACTCTTTTTCTAATAGGCTTATGGGAGACAAAGCCAATTCTTTTAAGGTGTGGATGCCGATCTTAGATAAATGAGTCGAAATGCCATTGGATATCCCCCAAATCTTGGTAAGGGGTCTTATATTCCATAATTTGGTTTTCACATCCTTATAGTCCCAATGAGATATATAAGGAGGTTTCTTTTTTCCTTCGTTATCCAATGCGGCTTTGGCCAAAAACATGTTGGGCCCAATCCCCGCCGTGGCTATAAGTCCCAGCTCTTTCTTTATTCTTTTTTGTATGTCTGAAATGATTTCTTCTGGTTTCTTTCCATACATCTTCATATAAGGCCCGAGATTCAAAAAAGATTCGTCGATAGAATATACATGTAGGTCTTCATAAGAAACGTAATCCAAGAATATAGAAACTACCTTGGCGCTGATTCTTAGGTAATATGACATTCTCGGTTCGGCGAATATCATACCGTCTATTTTTGGCAGGTCTTTCTTCCTGCAAACGTTGGGAATGCCGTATTTCTCCTTTAAATAAGGCGTAACGGACATTACGACCGAAGAGTCGGTTCTATATGGATCGCAGCAAACCAGAGGCGTTTTAAAAGGATCTAAATGCCTACATGCGCACTCGCATGAGGCATAAAAGCTTTTAAGATCTATTATCCCGATTACCTTTTCCATAACTCTTTCGCGGATAAGATTTTTCCCTAAGTTAAGATTGATGACCAGTCTTGCAATGAAAAGCTTAGCCATATTCGCCAAAATAAATTATTAATGAGCCGATTTTTGGATTTTTATTTTCTAACAAAAAAGAAAAGGTTAAACAATTAGCCGACGAAGCCTAACTTAAGAATGATATGTTTGGTCACTGTAGAGTATTTTAAATATCCAAATATCCTCAAATCCAAGTTCTCCTACGCTTATTTGGTTTGCCTTGAATATGAGGGCTTTTGTTCATATAATAGCCAAGCCGTGGGGCATTAGCTCAGCTGGGAGAGCGCCTCGTTCGCAACGAGGAGGTCAGCGGTTCGATCCCGCCATGCTCCACCAAAATAAACGAATAGGATGCGGTTGCGCATCCTTTTTTATAACCAAGGGATATGGTCAAGCCGTTTTATTCTTGATGACTTGTGTTTATGTTTTTGCCCCATGAAATGATGGAGATCCGTTTTGTTACTGGGAAACGAGAGCGTTTATATTACGAAACTTATTTCCGGTTACGGTTAATAAACTGACTTAAGTTTTGGAATTTACGAAAAACTTATGTGATATAGGCCGATTGTCTATAAAGTGTCATTATATTGAATAAGATTAATAAATAAACGATAAGAGTATTTACAAAAGTGTTGGTGACTAACGCAGCCATGCTAAGAAATCGAAAAGTTAAATATTGGCATTAGAACAAGGGGGGTTGTTATGAAATACGATTACCAAAAAATGATATTAGCTTTAAGAGATAGGCTTATTATCTCATAAGTAGAATTGGCAAAAAGATTGGAAGTTTCTGTTTCGACGATTAAGCGTGCTTTAAAAGAAAGCAAAATATCATTTATTGGACACGCTAAATCGGGCAGATGGAAAATAAATGAATGAACGGACTCAATCTTTCGGCAAACTTTTTATGAATGTCGGCCAGTCATTAACTGTTCTAATCGCAAATGCCTTCTTTTGCTTTTCTAATTTTTCAGAAGCTTTATCCATTACGGCATAAGTCATAAATCCCGCCTCAAAAGAGCTTTGCAATCCCGTTGGCATATCCTCGAATACTATTGTCTCATAAGGCATAACTCCGAGTTCTTTAGCCGCTTTGAGATATATGTCCGGGAATTCCTTGCTTTTGCCAACGTCCGCCACATTTATCTTCATATCGAAATATTTGTTTAAGTCTAGTCTTATTAAACTAGGCTCAAACAATTCTTTGTCTCCGGCCGTGGCCAAAGCCATCTTTATTCCCTTTTTATGGAAATATTCCAAGACCTCGATTGCCCCTTCTTTCAAAGGCAAGGTTTTGGAATAGGCGTCTTTAGCCATTCCCATCCATTCGCTTATAAGTTCTTCGTCCGAGCCTTCTATTCCATATTTTTCTCTGGTTATTTTAGCCGCGCCTTTTAAATTGGTGTGGGCTATGTCTTCTAGATATGTAGGAGGATAGGGTTTTCCGCGTTTAGCAAAAAAGGCGATGTCTATTTCGTGCCACAAATCGCCGCTATCTAATAACGTCCCATCGTAGTCGAATATTACCGCCTTTATTTCGTTTCCGTCGATTTTCATCCGGTTAATGATAGCAAATAGCTTAAGATTAGGAAAACCGATTTATGCCATTTTTATTCGCTTAAGGCCTTTGCCAATTCTTCTATTTGCTTATCGTTTTCTTCATTCATAGAAGAAAGGATTTTGACTGTCGGTTCCAAGAATTCGATGTTCTTGGAAGAAGCTAACTTATCCTTCATTACCTTCGCGGCCATAGGGGCCCAGGAGCCGTTTTCTATGAAACCGACTTTCTTATTTTGGAAGTTTCTTTCAGTTAGGCCATTTAAGAATTCGTTCATGAAAGGGAAGATCGTCCCATTATAGGTAATGCTAGCCAAGACTATCTTTCCATAACGGAAGGCGTCTTCTATGTCTTCGGCCATATCTGTTCTAGCTAAGTCATTCACGACGACTTTATTGACTCCGTTTTCTTTCAATTTTTCAGATAGTTTCTCAACGGCTTTCTTGGTGTTTCCGTACACCGAAGAATAAAAGATGGCCACACCTTCGGATTCTATCTTGTAGGAAGACCAAATGTCATAAAGGCTAAGATAATGGCTTAAGTCATCTTCCAATATCGGCCCATGGAGAGGACATATTGATTTGATTTCCAAGGCTGAGGCTTTTTTAAGCACTGCTTGGACTTGGGGTCCGTATTTTCCTACTATCCCGATGTAATAACGTCTGGCCTCGCAATCCCATTCGTCATCTTTTATATCCAATGCCCCGAACTTACCGAAGGCGTCAGCGGAAAACAAAACCTTGTCGGTGGAATCATAGGTAAACATAACTTCCGGCCAATGAACCATCGGGGCGAATATGAAATTGAGGACGTGTTTGCCGATTGATAGTTGCTCATTGTCCTTGACCACCAATTTGTTCTCGATGTCAACGTGGAAGAACTGATTCATCATATTGAAGGCTTTTTGATTGGAAACGACGATAGTTTCCGGATAAACCTTCAAGAATTCGATGATATTCGCGGAATGGTCCGGCTCCATATGTTGAACAATTAAATAAGTCGGTTTTTTGTTTCCCAAAACCTTCTTTACATTGCCTAGCCATTTATCTTTGAAATGCTCATCGACCGTATCCAAAACGGTAATTTTCTCGTCTAAGATGATATAGGAGTTATAGGATATCCCATTAGGCACTTTGTAATATCCTTCAAATAGGTCAACATCATGGTCGTTGACGCCAACATAGATTATGTCTTTTGAATTTTTCATAAAAACCTCCTAGGTTTTATGCTGGTAGTATAACCGATTGATGAATGTCGAAATAGAAAGACGCTCACTAATTGATGCGAAAGGTCTTTGAAAAGTGCGATAATTCGTAAAGGGGAAAAATATGGAAATAGCTATAATCGTTCTTTTATCAATAGTTCTGATCGCCTTGATTGTTTTAATCGTCGTTTTCTTACGTCGGAAGCCAAACGATTCCGAAATCAAAGAAAATTCCGTGAAGCAAACAACGGAAATCATAAGCAGCATATCCGCGCTTAAGGAGAACTTCCCGTTACAAACGCGTTACGCTATCGCCGAAGAGATGGCAAAGATCAATAACACGGTCGGGGATTTGAATGTGAAGAACCAGCAAATATTGGGTTCGTTTCAAGAAAAAATAGAAAAGAAACTCGATGACAAAATCGATTCTTTGAACAAGAAGGTGGACGCTAACCTAAGCGAAATAAGAGACAAAGTGGACAAGTCCATAACCGACGGCTTCAAAGGAACGGGAGATGCGATGCTAAAGTTGCAAAGCGCCCTCAACGAGATGAATTCGGCCCAAGAAAACATCAAAGCCCTATCTGGCCAAGTCGTTTCTCTGCAATCCGTATTGAACAACAACCAAGGACGCGGCCGTTTCGGGGAAATCCAATTGGAAATGTTATTGGCTTCAATGTTCGGGGAATCCAACAAAGGAATCCTTTATGACGTCCAATACAAATTAAACGAACAATTAAAACCCGATGCGGTGGTCTTCATGGACGGGGAAGCCAATGGAAATGCCATTCTTTGCATCGATTCCAAATTCGCCATCCATGGATACGATAGTTTATTTGATAATTCCTCTTCTCTTTCCGAAGAAGAAAAGGCTATACAAAAGAAAGGCTTCAAGTCCGCCTTAAAAACCCAAATAGATCAGGTTTCCAAATATGTGATAGACGGGAAAACATTGAATGTGGCCATAATGTTCATCCCAAATGATGGAATATTCGCCTTCGTCGAAAACGAATATCCGGAATTGACGGAATATGCGAGAAGCAAATCCGTCACCATGACCTGCCCGACCATAATAAGACCCCTTATAGCCGCTTTGAGAGTCATCCAAAACGATTCCCAAAAGAACAAGAACCTTTTAAAGATTAACGAAGCGTTAATAAGTCTCTCCAAGGACTTCAAACGCTTTGGCGATAGATGGTCGGCAATAGACAAAACCATCGAATCCTTGCATAACAAAACCACGGATTTCAGTACCACTGTCAAAAAATTGGACAGCAAATTCAACAAAATATCGGGCGGAGTTATCGAAAGAGTGGATGCTAACGTCAATGAAAACGAAGCTGAAACGGAAGATTTAATCGATGATAACTGATAAATGTGACAAAGAGAAAAAAATATTTAAGTGAATAATGGTTTGGTAGATAATTAAATACATTAAGGAGGGGATTTCCCCATGAAATATTGTAAACATTGCGGCGCCGAATTGCTCGATGAAGCTATCGTGTGCCCAAAATGCGGTTGTTCGGCTGAAGAGAATGTTCCAGTTCAAACCGTTGCCGTTCCGAAACCAGGATTGACCGTTTCGATAATCGCCGCGGTCTTTGCCACCCTTATGACCGTCATTGCTTGGCTATGGATCCTTTTGGCTATTTGGTCTTTTACTGCTCCGGTTTTGGTTTTGGGAATCATCGGCTGCGTTTTTGCCGCAAGATCGTTAAAAGTCCAAAAGACCTCAGCAGGCAAAGCGAGTTTGGGGCTTTCCATCTATTCTTTATCTGCCCTTGTTCTCAACTACTTGGCCATTATCGTGCTTGTTATAATGGGCATCATGAAATTCTAAATTTTCGATATTTGATTAACGGAGATCAAATGGTCTCCGTTTTTTATATCATCTTGCCTTAATTTGAAAACTATCTCTCTTATGCGAAAATAAAATAGGGAGGAGCGCTTATGAAAAAATGCATAAAATGCGGTGCCGACATACCAGATGATTCCGTTATTTGCCCAAATTGCGGAGGCATAATCAAAAACTCAAAGCCCATTTTAATCGAAAAACTAGGTCTTACGTTTTCTATCATAGGTTTTGTCATATCCGCGGCGATGACGGCGTTAACCTTTGTCATCAACTTGGGATTTACGCTCTATCTAGGCCTTCCGTCTTTGGCTTTTGGTTTAACCGGATGCGTTCTATCTTCCATATCGATAAAACGTAAAAAGAGCCCCAAATCGGTAACCGGCTTGGTCTTTTCGATAATCTCTCTGTTGTTATTTGTCGTTTGTGTAGGATTCTACCTTTTCTTTTATTTCCTTTTTAATGGAATGGGCAACCAATAAAGACATTTATTCGGTTGGCTCTTTTATCTCTTTAATTGGCTCTTTTATCTCTTTAATTTTCTTCCAGAAGCCATATCCGTATTTCTTTTCGAACGCCAACAAAAACACGATAACCAATATAGAGCAAACGAATTCCGAGCCTATTAAGGAAGCCCATATGCCGTCCGCTCCCCAAATTAAAGGCATCAAAAACACGAAGGCCACCTGGAATACCAATGTTCTTATAAAGGCGATCAAAGCCGATATGAGCCCATTTCCCAAAGCGGTGAAATAGGAAGAACCGAACATCGCTATTCCCATAAAGGCGAATTGGAAGCTGGATATTCTAAAGGCATGTACGGTCAATTCGTACAATTTATCATCGTAACCGACAAACAGTTTACCTAAAGGCCCGGCCAATCCTTCTGATAAGGCGACCATCACCAATGAGGTGATAGAAATGAATATCAACGATTTGGACAACAAAGATTTCATTTCCTCTTTGTTTTTGGCTCCGTAATGATATGAGGTGATTGGCGCCGCGGAGATGGAAAAACCCATGAATACCGCATTAAACACTGTCAGCAAATAAGCCAATACCCCATAAGCGGCCACGCCATCCTCGCCGATTAATTTGAGCAGTTGATGATTATATAGAATGGAAACTACGGACATTGCGATATTGGTGAGCAATTCGGAAGATCCGTTGCCACATACATTAAGTAAAGCCCTAAAGTCAGTTTTGTATTTGCAGAAACGCAATTTCGAGGAGTTTTTGACGCTGAAATATATGATTGGTATCAAAGATCCGACTATCATCGAACCCAATGTGGCGGCCGCGGCTCCGGTCAAACCCCATTTGAAAACTGCGACAAACAATCCATCCAAAACGATGTTGGTGCAACCGGCGGCAATGGTGGTGATCATGCCAAAGACCGGCTTTTCGGCAGCGTTGAACAATCCCTGGAATTCATATTGCAACATGGCAAACGGCATGGCGGCGAAAAGCCATCTCCCATATGTTATGGCGTATTTCAATGTTTCGCCCTTGGCTCCCATTAAGGTGGCTATTTGAGGGGTTAAGGCAAAACAAATGCCCCCGGTTATTACTCCGGTAACGGCGGTGGCGATGACAATCATCGTAAATACCTGATTGGCCTTTTCTTTTTTCCCTTCGCCTAACAATTTGCCGATAAGGGCCGAGCCCCCGGTTCCGAACATGAAGCCTATGCTAGTTACGATCATTATGGGCGGCCAAATGAGATTTATCGCGGTAAAGGGCACTTTCCCCGAATAATTGGAGACGAACAATCCGTCTACGACGGTATAAATGGACATGAAAACCATCATCAAAATAGATGGGAACACAAAACGAAGCAGTCTTTTGAATGTGAAATGATCGCTTAATTGAATCTGATCTTTTGGCGTGTTTCTCATGTTTTCTAAGGCTCCTTAGGCCTTTGACACTATAACCGAACTTATTTATAAAGCAAGCCAGAGGATGACTTGTCTTAGAGTTTCTCTCTAGTAAAATACCGATGTATGAAAAACGAAAACACAAAAAAAGAATCTTCGAGAAAAAACGACAAAGCAAAGAAGTTTTTCTCGCTTTTAAAAGAAAAATTGATGACCAGCACCAACGGCATGGCCATCGGATTGTTCGGCACGTTGATAATTGGCACAATAATCGGATTATTCGCCAAAATACCAGGGGCAGAGATAATCGACACCTGGGCTGGATATATCAAAGGGCTTATGGGTGCAGGCATTGGATTGGGCGTGGCCTTGGCCTTGAAATATAACGGCGTCACCGCGGTGGCCGCAATGGTTGCGGGATTTGTCGGAAACTACGCTTTTTCCTGGGCTAAGAACGCGGAAAGTGGAAAATTCGTCGGATTGGTTTCCATAAGTGATCCTCTTTCTTGCTATATTTCGGTTTGCTTGGCTTTGTTAGCCATCAAACTCATCATGAGAAAGAAAACCCCGGTGGATTTGATTTTGATTCCCCTTGTTGGCTCGGTCATATCCATTCTTTATTCATTCCTATTGGCTCATTGGATTCACTATATAACCGTTGGAATCGGAGAATTGATCAGAATTTCCTTTAACGCCGTACCAGTTTTAATGTGCATAATCATTTCGGTATTGGTAGGAATGGCCTTGACCGCTCCGATTTCTTCCGTTGCCATTTGCGTGGCGATACAAATAGGAAATGTTCCTTTGGCCGCCACGGCCGCCCTTATAGGGTGCTGCACCCAAATGGTAGGCTTTGCCGTTCATACGGCCAGAGACAACAAATGGGGAAGCGTATTGGCGGTTGGACTCGGGACTTCCATGCTCCAATTCAAAAATATCATCAAGAAGCCTTTGATTTGGGTTCCAACCATTGTGGTTTCCGCTTTATTGGGGCCTTTGGCAATGCTATTTCCTATAGAAGGTCAAACATTTTCCGCCGCGGCTTTGTCCGTTGGGGCGGGAATGGGCACCTCCGGATTGGTCGGTCCTTTGAATTTCTTCGGGGAGTTCAATTACGATTGGAAGGTCATATTGATGATCGTTGGTTTTTGCATTGTGATTCCAGGAATATTGGTTTTCTTGTTGGATCTTCTCTTTAGAAAGCTTAAATGGTTCAATAAGGGTGATTTCTCCCTTAAGAGCGACATTAATTGACAATTAATGTCCTTTTTTCTTTGTTTTTGATTATTTAAGTGACTATATTAAGTCTAGATGCAAAAACAACCTGGAAAATTTTTGAAAGCTTTGCCGAATATAATAACTTGCATTCGACTGATTGCGGCGGTTGTTTTGGTTCATTTGAGCGTAACAAAGCATACGGTGGCTTTCTATATCATTTACGGCGTTTGCGGGCTTACGGATTTACTTGACGGAGCCATTGCCAGGGCTACCAACACCTGTTCTAAGTTGGGCTCTAGGCTAGATAGCGTGGCCGATTTGACATTCTTAGGCGTAATGGCTTATAAAATCATCCCGATTTGCCTAGAAAAGCTCACCTTTGCCAACTGGATTCTTATCGGGGTTCCGTCTTTGCTGCATATTTGCTCCTATCTCGTTTGCATCTTCAAATTCAAAAAGCTCTCATCCTTGCATACATACGCTAACAAAGCGATGTCCGCGTTGATATTCTTATTCCCTTTCACTTTAATTGGAGATTACGCCCCGTTATATCAAAACTACGTTTACGCCGGCTCGGTCATTGCCATTTATTCCGGTTTGGAATGTTTGCTCATCCATTGCATTGCCAAGCGCTATGATCCGAAGAATCAGACCATCTGGGTGGTTAAAAAGAATGAAAGAGCATATCTTGCAAGCCAAGCGGAAATAAAAGAAACGAAAGAAGAAAACGATAAAGACCAGCGTCCTGAATAATGGGATGCCTTTCTTTTGACTAGGAAATTGTATTCGAAGGTTTGAACGCAGAAATCGGCCGTCGTGATGCCAATCCTCTTTGATTGTTGCTGTGCCCAATCGAATGCTATTTGCAAAAGGAAAGCATCGCCTCCTCCTTAGAACATGACTGGGATTTACGCAATATAAGCTTCCCAAAGATTTATTTATACCTTAATTATATGCTTTGTATAAATAGCCGTCTTGTCACGGGATAAAAAATAACTATACTTTAATTATACCTAGTGTGTATAAATAAATTCGGAGGGGCTCAAATGGACGTAAAGAAGATAGTTGGGGAGCTAATCGCCCTTCCTCATGAGATAGAATGGGTCGAGTTCAAGGTAAATTTCTCCAATCCGGAGGAGATCGGCAGATACATATCGGCTATAAGCAATGCGGCCGCGATGGTCGGGAGGAAAGCTGGCTATATGGTCTGGGGCGTCGACGACTCGACGCATCAGGTTGTCGGTACCGACTTCGACTATGAGTCCGATGTCAGGAACGAGCCACTGAAACATTACCTCGCCAGAGGGCTCTCCCCAAGCATCCCGTTCGCTTTTGGGGAAGGCGAGTTCGATGGGAGAAGGGTTGTCGCCCTTGAGATACCCGCGGCCACCGGCGTTCCGACGGAATTCGAAAAGGAAAGGTACATAAGAATAGGATCTAGCAAAGAAAATCTGAGGAAGTACCCACAACGGGAATCCTTGCTTTGGGGAATCCTCTCTCATGGCGTTCCCTCGCTCACCAACACCGACTCCGAGAGGCAAGATCTCACCTTCGAGAAGCTTTTTCTCTATTACGCCTCGAAAGGGAAGGCACTTAACAGGGGAACTTTCGAACAAAACCTATCTCTACGAAATGAGGGGAGCGGGAAGTATAACCTGCTCGCTCTGCTCCTTGCCGACGACAACGCCATAAGCGTGAGGGTTTCCATCTTCAACGGAACGCGGAAATCGGATGGGCTCAGGTCAGTAAAGGAATTCGGGAATACCTGCATGCTCTACGCCCTCGACGCCGTGGCGAACTACGGCATGGACGTGCTCAACGTGCCGATCGTGAACGAGAGGGGAAGGGTACTTGAGAGAAGGGATGCATACCTTTTCGACAACGACGCGTACAGGGAAGCGGTTGTCAACGCCTTCGTCCACAACGATTGGCGCTCGCTCGACGCGCCGCAGATTTCCGTCTTTGCCGATAGGATAGAGATAATATCGCATGGAACCATCGGGTCTGATCAGACCTACGAGGGTTTTTTCAAAGGCGTTAGCAAACCCGTCAATCCGGCTTTGGCTCACGTTCTGCTCCAGCTCGAGATCTCTGACCGCTCTGGGAAGGGAGTCCCGACGATTGTCGACCGCTATGGTGGCTCGTGCTTTAATTTTGGCGACAACTATATCGAGGTTACGATTCCCTTTGCAAGCATAATTGATAATAGGGCAACCAAAAAGGACTCGGTCCTACTTGAGATAAAGACTAACCCTTTTGTTACCGCCAAAGAGCTTGCTCAGAAGCTGTCGATAAGCGTTCCGATGGCGACGAAGTATTTGCGAATCTTAAAGGAAGATGGACGGATAGAGAGAATTGGTTCCAACAAAAATGGGCGTTGGGAGATAAAAAAGTGATTTTGCCCTAGTGGGCTTTATTGGGACGCCCGTGCAGGTTTAAGTCCTGTTCGGCGCACCATCGAATATAGAAAACTAGTTGCTCGCCAGTTTTTGTCCTTAGTCATCCGCCTTATTGTTGACGATCTTTGATGGGGCGATCTTTTTTAAGGCCAACATCGGCAGCCACGTGAATAAGACAAATAAGAGGATGATAGAAAAATACGTTAAAACGAATATATCGAAATGGAAATAGAAGATAGAGAAAGACTTAAGGCTTATTTCCATGAAGGCGTTATAGCTTGCCGAAACTAGATAATTGGCCAAGGCAAAGAACGGGTAGGCCAATAAGCTGGTCAAAATTAAAGACGACGCGCCCAATATGAGGTTTTTTCGACAAGAACAAAACCATTATGTCGCCATCGTTCATCCCCAATGACTTATAAACGCCGATTTGGTATTTGTTCTTTTTAATATTCAATATGGAAGAAAGCAATATCCAGCCGAACAAAACCACAACGACTACTATTTCAATCGTTAAGAACAAGCTATGGAAGACATTTAAGCTAGAGGTTATCACGCTATATACGGAATTGTCGATGTTCCAAATAGACAATCCTTTATTGATGGAGGATTGCAATGTGTACATGGCGCTATCATCGTACATCGGTATCAATTTCCCGATTTTCATAGCCTGCATCGAATTGAGTCTATTTAGGGTTTTTTCGTTGACTAATGAAGCTCCGTTGTTTCTTCCGACTATTTTTAGCGGGACCATATCCACGACTTCCCCATCGATAGTTTGATCTAAGGTTTTGATGATATAGATAGTTTCGCCAATCAGGCTGTTTTTCTTATATTGAATGCAGAGTTTGTCGTAATAATCCGCGGTTATGGATATCGCGTATTCATTATCGTATTTGGAATCCAATTTCAAAGACGGCCCGTAATTGTATCTGTCGGTCAAAGAGAATTGCCTATCGTCTGAAGAGGCCATGGTGTCCGAAGAGAAGAACAAGCCTCCCAAATAGATCATTTGTTTCGATGGGTCGCCTTTTTCTTTAATGGCATTATAGAAAGAGGGATTCAAAGAATAAGAAAGGGCCAACTCTCCGTTATATATGTCGGAGAAATATTCGGCATATTCTTCGCTAGAAGCAAAATCCGTTAGATCATCAATCGGGAAGTTGTCGTTTTTTATCTTTTCGTATTGTTCTATCAAATCCGCGTATTTGGTTTTGTAATCTGTCTTTATGATGGCTCCGATTGCGGCGTTTGAAAAACCGACTATCCCGGCATTATGTGAACTATAGCCTTTGAAATTGCCGATTAAGTCGTCGTATGTTAGGTCTTTAACGCTTAAGAAAGTATCGATTATCGAATCTGCCGCGTAGTCGGTTATGATTAGCTTTGTGGAGTTTTCATCATCCAAATTCTCCAAAGAACCCGCTAACACGATACATTCTTCGCCTTCAGAGAAAGTTTTGTTAAGGAATTCTTTGTTTACGATGGCGGTCCCTAGGGTGCAAGAAGAATAAAAGCCATGGACATTGACATAATTCTTCAAGGAGTTGGCCATGCGATTCATTTCGGTGACATAAGCTAGTTTTGAGGCGTCGTATGAAATGGTGTGGTTTATGATATCAAAGCTTTCAACCTCATCGAACAATCCTTCGCTTTCTTCATTTTCAAAAGGTTTGAAATAATTGAAATTTTCCTCTTCTTTGTTTACGTTCTCGATATTGGAAACGACCGCGTACTTTTGGGTCGTATAATCGTTGTTTTCGAAATACAGTTCGCTCGGCTCAAAACTAATAAAGGATTGGATGAGAATAAAAAGGATAATCAGCAACGAATGTCCCAAAGTTTGGAATATCGATGTCTTTTTTCCCGACAAAATATATTTTTTCGACAAATTCTTCCTTATGTTCGAGCTTAATGACAGATATCTGGATTCATATGTACGGGATGTGACGTTTCCCTCTTCCTTAAAAGGAACAAATCCCTCATCTATTTGGATTATTTGATCGATTTCCCCGTTTTTGGCCTTAACAGATAGTATTTCCAAATCTTCTTTGGCCACCTCTCTTCTAAAAGGGATATAGGCTTTCCTATCGATTATCTTGAATTCATTAAAATATCCATCTCTTCTTATTTCGTCTTTTTCTATCTCTCCGAAAGACAAGACTATACGCCTATCCGCATAAATAATGGATGAGTCATAGTCGTGGCTGACCATGAAAACCAGACAATCTTTGCTGGCTTTCTTAAGAAGATCGAGAATGGCCTTGCTGGTTTCCTTATCCAAGTTTCCGGTTGGCTCATCGCATAGAATGACCTTTGGTTTCTTTATCAACGCCCTAGCTATGCCAACCCTTTGTTTTTGCCCGCCAGAAAGCTCATATGGATATTTGTTCGCGTATTCTTCGATTTCCAAATCCTTCATCAACGAGGAAACCCGTTCCTCTTTTTTGTTTGAGTCGTTTTTGATATCCAAGGACAAAGAAATGTTTTCTCTGACCGTCAATTCGTTTATGAGCTGGTAATCTTGGAAGATGAAGCCGCAATAGGTCGAACGGAAATAATCGATGTCGGTTTTGGAAAAATCCTTAAACGATTTCCCGTCGATGATTATTTCTCCATCGGTAGGAGTGTCCAAATAGCCGAGAAGATTCAATAATGTCGATTTGCCGCTTCCGGATTTCCCCAAAGCGTAAACAAAGCCTTTATCCGGTAAAACGAAACTGACGTTTTTTAAGGCCAAAGTCTCCTTTTTGTTTTTGGAAACATATTTTTTAGTTACGTTTTTAACCTCTATCATTGACGATTATTAATTATAATCTTCAATGGCTTTCATTCATTAAAAACTTTCTAAAAAGAGAGACAAAAGAAAACAGGCTCGTGGTTGAGCCTGTTAGATTCGTGCTTTAGTCCTTTTTTACTTCAGAGAAAACTTGGGCGATGGAGGCGATGCCGGAGAGGTTTTCGGGAATGAAGATCTTTGTGGCTTTTCCATCCGCGACCTTAGCTAAGGTTTCGTAGTAACGGAGCTTCAATACGCTTTCGTCTGCCCCAGCTTCCTTCAATTCCTTAAGACCGGTCTTTTCGGCTTCTCTGATGGCTCTTATGCCGTCCGCTTCCGCTTCTTTGACCTTTCTCACCGATTCGGCTTCCGCTTCGGCCGCCAATATTTTGGCTTCTTTTTGAGCTTCGGCATTGAGCAACATAGAGGCCTTTTCGCCCTCCGCCACCAAAATGGCTGACTGCTTTTGACCTTCGGCAAGCAAGATCTTTTCCCTCTTTTCGCGCTCGGCTCTCATCTGACGTTCCATGGCGTCCCTGATGTCTTTCGGAGGAAGGATGTTCTTTACTTCGACGCGATTTACTTTTATACCCCAAGGATCGGTGGCCTCATCCAATATTTTTCTCATCTTCTCGTTAATGATGTCTCTGGAAGTCAATGTGGCGTCCAAATCCAATTCGCCGATTATGTTTCTTATTGTTGTGGCGGAAAGATATTCGATGGCGGTTATGGGGTTATCCACGCCATAGGCATATAACTTAGGGTCGGTAACTTGAAAGAAGATGACGGTGTCAATTTGCATGGTGACATTGTCTTTGGTGATGACTGATTGAGGCTCGAAATCCTTAACTTGTTCCTTCATCGAAACGCGATAGGCGACCCTATCTAAGAATGGGGCGATCAAATGTATGCCTACATTCAAAGTCGATTTGTAGGCCCCGAGCCTTTCGACGATGTATTTGTCAGTTTGTCGAACGACCTTCAAATTGGAAATGATGATAATCAATACCAATAGGACTACAGCCGCCACGATTATGCCAGCGAGCGCGCCGGCGGTTAATGCTAATATCATTGTTGTTCTCCTTCTTTTTCAACTTTTTCGACAATCAGTTTGTTGCCGGTTATCCTAATCACTTTGACTTTGGAATTAGCCTCTATCTTTTCTCCGTCTTTTGAAGATAGGGCGTGCCATATAGACCCGGATATTTTCATTTCCCCGGGCTTGGTGTCGGTGATTTCTTCAAGTGTAATACCAATTTCCCCGATTAAGGCATCGGAATTGGATGAAACGGTGTCTTTTTTGACGAATTTCTTCATAAATGGCCTCAATGCCAAGCAACAAATCACCGTCACGATCGCAAACACGATCAATTGGATCCACCATTCGCACCCTGGGATAAACGATATGGCTAAAGCTATTAACGCCCCGGCTGAGAACCAAATGGATACCAATCCCGGCCCAATGGCTTCGATAATGACCCCGAGGACCATTACCACCAGCCAAATAATCCACATGTCCATTATTTATTCCCTCCGTATTTAATGATGAGACGCGAAGACTTCTCGTCATAGGAAGTCGGGTATTTTTCGACTTCATCCCCGAAGTTATGGCTAATCATATCTCCCAACGCTTTCATAAGATCCCTTGATGAAATCCTGGTGAAGGTTTTCGCCACTTGGGGTTTTAACAATCGGCTTTCGTCATATTTCCCGGTTTCCACTTTGTCTCTGCTTAAGGCTTCGATCACGATGTTGTTGTCCGAATCCACCCCGACTTGAACGCGATAAGCGCATTCGAAAGGCAAAGACGCCGCCGAATTCAAGCTTATGCAATTCTTGTTCAATGACGCAACGCCTTCTTTATCCTTGTTGCTAAACCAAGTTATCAATTTGCATCACCTCTTTCATTCAAAACTATACACGAAAATACGAATAAATACAAAATGATGTGAAAAAAACAAAAAAGCGTGGCCGATATAAGGCCACGCTCATCTTTGTTTGATGCTTATTTCCCAATCATTCCCAAGAGCCCTCGCCCTTCGGCGATGAGATAGAACATAGGGACAAAGACCAACGAAACGATAGTCATCAATTTGATGAGGATATTGATGGAAGGTCCGGCAGTGTCCTTGAATGGGTCTCCGACCGTATCGCCCACTACCGCGGCCTTATGGGCGTCCGTGCCTTTTAAGCCATGGGCCTCAAACCATTTTTTGGCATTGTCCCACGCTCCGCCGGAGTTGGACATGAATATGGCAAGCAATACGCCAGTGACTAAAGAGCCGCCAAGTAATCCCGCCAACCCTTCATAACCTAGGAATATGCCAACCAACAAAGGGACGATGATGGCCAATACGCCCGGAATTATCATTTCCTTTAAGGACGCTTTGGTGGAGATGTCGACGCATTTCGCATAATCAGGCTTAACGGTTCCTTCTAACACTCCTGGAACCTTAAATTGCCTACGGACTTCATCAATCATCTGATTGGCAGCCTTTCCGACACTAGACATCGTTAAGGCGGAGAACAAGAATGGCAACATGCCGCCGATGAGCAATCCGACGATTACTAATGGGGAAGCCAAATTGAGCTCGATGGTGATATCAACTCCCGTCGTTTCGGCATTGAAAGCGAAAATGAAGGTAACGAATAAGGCCAAAGAAGTAAGAGCCGCGCTGCCAATGGCAAATCCTTTGCCCATGGCGGCGGTGGTATTTCCAACCGAATCCAATTCGTCAGTAATGGCGCGCACGGATTCATCTTGTCCGCTCATTTCGGCTATGCCGCCGGCATTGTCGGCGATAGGCCCATAAGCGTCTACCGCAATGGTTATGCCGGTTGTGCTAAGCATGCCGACCGCGGCCAAGGCAATGCCATAGACGCCAAAGGTGCTATTATAGTTTCCTCCACAGACGAAATATGCGACCAATATGGCAACGCATATCAACAATATGGGGAATAGCGTTGACATCATGCCAACCGATAAGCCGCCGATGATGTTGGTGGCGCTGCCGGTTTCTGATTGTTTGCAAATCTTTTTGACGTGACGATATTTGTCGGAAGTATAAATCTCGGTGACGATGCCGATGATGACGCCAACCAACAATCCGATCAAAACGGAACAGAAGGTTTTATAGAAGTCTTTGACTCCGAAATAAGCCATGCTTAAAGCCAATGAGCCGATGACTACGATCCCAGAAGCGACGTAAGTGCCGACTTTGAGGGCTTTCGAAGGATCGTTTTTGCCACGCACGAACAAAGAACCAATTATGGAGGCGACGATTCCTACACCAGAAAGCAATATCGGATAGACGATATAGGCGTTGCTAAAGTCGGAATTTCCTTCGATTAGGTAAGCACCTAAGGAAACGGCGGAGATGATGGCACCGACGTAAGATTCAAACAAATCGGCGCCCATGCCAGCGACGTCGCCTACGTTATCGCCTACGTTATCGGCAATGGTGGCGGGGTTACGTGGGTCGTCTTCGGGAATGCCGGCTTCGACTTTGCCGACCAAGTCCGCTCCAACGTCGGCGGCTTTGGTGTAAATACCGCCGCCGACCCTGGAGAAGAGGGCTATGGAACTAGCCCCAAGACCAAAACCGGTAATGATGTTGGAGGTCGAAATCAAATCCGGTTCAGACCATTGGAAAATAGCAAATAAAGCAGAAAGTCCGCCCAAACCCAAACCAACGACGCATAATCCCATGATCGCGCCGCCGGAAAAGGCGATTTTTAAAGCCGCGTTCATTCCGCCGCGTCTGGCAGCTTCTGCCGTTTTGGCGTTGGCATTGGTGGCGGAGCGCATGCCTATGAATCCGGCTAGGGCTGAGAATATGGCTCCACCTAAGAAACAAACGGCGGTTTGCCAGTTGACGCCAAAGCAAATGGCGATGAATAAAACGACCGTGAATATGGACAAAGTCACGTATTCGCGTTTCAAGAAAGCCATGGCACCCTCGCGGATGTATTTTTGGATCTCGATCATTTTAGGATCTGTCAAATCGGCTTTCTTTATCCTTCGGCGAAGGAACACCAAAGCGTAAATCAAGCCGATGATCGATATGCCGGTGACAATCAAAACGACTAGATTGCTTTCGAAGAAATTTGATAGGAGATGCATAAAGTATCTTCCCTCCCTAAGTAGCATTGTAAACGCTTACAATCCGAGAAGATTATAGTTGCAAAAAGGCGCACTGCAACCAATTTCTAACAAATGAAAGAAATTAGATGGTATAGTGTAAAATGCGTTGAAATTTGGATTTCTATTTTTTAAATAGGAAAACTATCGATAGGTAAATGAGTATGAACGAACAAAAGAAAAAGATAATGTTGACCGGAGACCGTCCGACGGGCAGATTGCATTTGGGTCATTACGTCGGCTCTTTGAGAAATAGGGTTGAACTACAAAATAGCGGCGATTTCGACGAAATGTACGTGATGATCGCCGACACCCAAGCCTTGACGGACAATTTTGGAGTCCCTCAGAAAGTAAGGGACAATGTCATCGAGGTTGCCTTGGATTACCTTTCGGCAGGCTTGGACCCGGAAAAAGTCACCATATTCGTTCAATCAGCCATACCGGAATTATTTGAACTCACCTCTTATTTCATGGATTTGGTGACGGTATCCCGTTTGGAAAGGAACCCAACTGTTAAATCCGAACTCGTAAGCCGTGGCTTCTCCGATTCCATCCCGGCCGGATTTTTGGCTTATCCAGTTTCCCAAACCGCGGATATCGTGGCCTTTGACGCGACCGTGGTCCCAGCGGGCGAAGATCAAAAGCCGATGATCGAACAAGCCAATGAAATCGTTCATAAATTCAATAGCCTTTATGGCGAGACATTGGTAGAACCGGAGATAAAGCTTTCCGAAAAGGAATACGCCAGGCGTTTGCCAGGCACGGATGGGAAAGCCAAAATGTCCAAATCGTTAGGCAACTGCATTTACCTTTCGGACGATGAAAAAACGGTTAGCAAAAAAGTCATGTCGATGTATACCGATGAGACGCATCTAAACATCAATGATCCTGGACACACCGAAAACAATCCTGTCTTCATTTATTTGGAAGCGTTCGTGACTGACGAGCATTTCGCCAAATATCTTCCTGAATATAAAAATCTCGATGAATTGAAGGCCCATTATGAACGTGGTGGATTGGGAGACGTTACCGTGAAGAAATTCTTGGCCAACGTTCTAAATGACATTTTGGATCCGATAAGGAAAAAACGTCACGAATTGGAAAAAGACATTCCCGCCATTTACGAAATCTTATCGGAAGGTTCAAAAAAGGCGGAGGAGAAAGCCCACCAGACCGTCATTCGCGTAAGAAGGGCGTTGGGAGTAGATTACTTCAACAACCGCAAAATGATCGAAAAACAATCCAAGGCTTTCAAAAAGAAACACGAAGAAGAAGAGAAATTGGCGGCCTTCTTAGCTAAACAAAAGAAATAGAAATAACGTCTTATCCTCGATATTTGATGCGATAAGACGTTTTATTTTGCTTGCTAATATATACCTATAGGGGGTATATTCTAGACGAGGTAAATATTATGGAACATTGTCCGATGTGCGAAAGAAAAACCGCTAGAAGCGAAAAAGAATTAAAGAGATTGTTAGATAGATGCTCACGCATCGAAGGGCAAGTGCGGGGTATAAAGAAAATGTTAGAAGACAACGTTTATTGCGTGGAGATCATAAGACAAGTCTCAGCGGCCCAGAACGCCTTGAATTCTTTAAATAAGGAACTGATAACCTCGCATATGCATTCGTGCGTTTATAACGACGTCAAAGAAGGCTCGGAGGATTCCTTGAACGAATTGTCCGACTTGCTGGAAAAGCTGATGAAATAAGATTATGACAAAAAAGTTTAATGTTACCGGCATGACTTGCGCCTCATGCCAAGCGCATGTCGAAAGGGCGGTTGAAAAAGTAAAAGGCGTCACTTCCGTCACGGTTAACCTTTTGACCAATTCCATGACAGTGGAAGGGACGGCTTCAGAAGAAAGCATAATCAAAGCGGTTAAAAAAGCCGGATATGGGGCAAGCCCAAACGATGGCAACAGCAAGGAAAAAGACGAAGACATAGAAAGTAAAAAACTTATAGCGCGACTGGTTTTGTCTTTCGTTTTGCTGATTATCCTCATGTATTTCTCGATGGGCCACACGATGTTGAAGTGGCCCGTTCCGGCATTATTCGAGGAGAATCCTTTTTGGATGGGGATTTTGGAGATGATAATCGCCTTGATGGTGATGGGCATCAATTACAAATTCTTCACTTCGGGATTTAAGAGTTTGTTCCGTCTTCACCCAAATATGGATTCGTTGGTGGCTTTGGGGAGCAGCGCATCATTCATTTATTCTTTGGTCATAACGATTTTGGCCGGCATAGCTCATCGAAATGGGAATATGGCGCTTTCGATGAAATATGTGCATGGATTATATTTCGAAACGGCGGCGATGATTCCCGCTTTGATAACCATAGGAAAGACCTTGGAATCATTATCCAAAGGAAAGACCACCAATGCTTTGAAAGAATTGATGGATTTAGCACCCAAAACCGCCATTCTCTTGATAGATGGCAAAGAAAAAGAGGTTTTGTTAGAAGAGGTTAAGCTAGGTGACGAATTCGTCTTAAAGGCCGGATCTTTGGTCCCGGTAGACGGAATAATAATAAAAGGCGAAGGTTCTTTTGATGAATCGGCTTTGACTGGCGAATCCATACCCAATGACAAAGGCAAGGGAAGCGACGTATTTTCGGGAACCATCTTAAAATCTGGATACGTCATCTGCAAAGCCAACAAAGTCGGAGAAGATACGACGTTATCCCAAATAGTCAAAATGGTGAACGACGCCAATAGCAGCAAAGCCCCGATATCCAAAATCGCCGATAAAGTGTCCTATGTATTCGTCCCTGTGATAATTTTGATAGCGATAATCGTTTTGACGGCTTGGCTAATTTATGGTGGGATCAAAGGCTCTCCGGATATAAACACCAGTTGGGTGGCCTTTGCCTTAGCTAGAGGCATTTCCGTCTTAGTTATAGCCTGCCCTTGTGCTTTGGGGCTAGCTACCCCGGTAGCTATAATGGTGGCTTCTGGGAAAGGGGCAAAAAACGGCATTCTCTTCAAGACCGCGGAAGCGATAGAAGAAACCGGAAAATGCGATTTCGTCATATTTGATAAGACCGGAACGATAACTTTGGGGATACCAAAAGTAAATTTGTTCGAGAATTATTCCAACGATCAGAACGCTTTGCTTATCGCTTGCTCTTTGGAAGGGAATTCGGAGCATCCTTTAGGCAAAGCGATAGTTGATTACGGCAATTTCGTTAACTTAAAAGAATTAAGCGATTATCGTACGTTCGTCGGGAATGGCATATCCGCTTCAATAGAAGGAAAGACATATTCGATTGGCAATTTGAAGTTCATTAGCGATAGATGCCTTGTTCCCGTTACCATCAAGAATCAAACATTGGAATTATCAAAAGAAGGCAATACCTGCGTGTTTTTGGAATCTAACGGAATCTTAATGGCGATGTTTGCCATTTCAGACTCCGTTAGGGATGACGCTAAAGAAGCCATTTCTCAATTAAAAGGATTGGGAATCAAACCCATAATGCTAACCGGCGATAGCTATGGAACGGCCAAATCGATAGCTTCTAAAGTCGGCATAGAAGAGGTTATAGCCGAAGTTATGCCCAATCAAAAAGAAGAAGTGGTCCTTTCTTATCAAAAGTTAGGCAAAGTCATAATGGTCGGGGATGGAATTAACGACGCGCCGGCTTTAACCTCCGCCAATATAGGAATAGGGATTTCCTCGGGGACAGATATAGCCATAGAATCGGCAGAAGTGGTCTTAAGCAGGAAAACTCTGACTTCAGTTCCGGCTGCGATAAGGCTTTCAAGAAAGGCGTTGTTAAACATTAAGGAAAACCTCTTCTGGGCTTTCTTCTATAACGCCATTTGCATACCTATTGCCGCAGGGGCTTTCTATTTCCTCTGGGGCTGGGCCATGAACCCGATGATCGGGGCCGCGGCGATGGCTTTATCTAGCGTTTGCGTTGTTCTTAACGCATTACGCCTTAACTTGGTTAAGGTTTATAATAAAAGCCACGATCACGCTAAAAAAACGAAAAAGAAAAAAGGAGATAAAACAATGGAAAAAACATTCAACGTCGAAGGAATGATGTGCGAACATTGCGAGAATCACGTTAAAGAAGCTTTGTTGAAAGTGAATGGCGTGGAAACGGTTTTGGCCGATCGTAACGCCAACAAAGTCGTCGTGACTTTGAAAAAAGACGTCAAAGACGAGAAATTGGTTAAAGCGATCGAAAAAGCCGGCTATAGGGTCATTGGAGCGTAATTTTGGATTTTTCCGGTTGGCTGAAACTCACATTGGTTGATTATGACAACCACATTGCGACCACCTTTTTTACGGCTGGCTGCAATTTTCGTTGCCCTTTTTGCCATAATTCGGATTTGGTTTTGAGACCTAAAGAAACCCCAACGATTCCTTGGTTGGATTTAATGGCTTATCTAAAAAAACGCCAGGGAATATTGGATGGGGTCTGCATTACCGGTGGGGAGCCTACTTTGATGCCGGATTTAGAAGAAAAAATAAGAGATATCAAATCCCTAGGGTATCACGTCAAATTGGATACGAATGGGTCCAATCCCGTTATATTGAAACGTTTGTTGGATCAAAACCTTTTGGATTATGTGGCGATGGACATAAAGAATTCCGAAGCCAAATATTCCGAAACCATTGGTTTAACTAACGTGGATATGGACAAAATCAAGCAATCGATTGCTTTGATAAGAACAATGCCGGATTACGAATTCAGAACAACCATAATCGATGAATTTCATAACGAGGAAAGCATTAGGCAAATTGCTGAACTCATAAAGGGAGCCAAAAAGATGTTTTTGCAACACTACATCGACTCCGAGCATTGTATTCAACGTGGCTTTAAAGAAGTTAATAAAGAAAAAGCCGCGCATTTCGCGGATATCCTAAACGAACATGGGATACCTACAAAATTGCGAGGCTATTGATTAATCTTTCAAGGTAAAAAGATAAGAATTCGCGCTTAAGGCGGCTATGGCTCCATCGGAGCAAGCCGTGGTGAGTTGGCGGATTTTTTTCTTTCTACAATCCCCTGCCACAAACAATCCGGGAGTTTTTGACGCCATATTCTCATCAACGACGAAGAACCCTTTATCCAAATCGCAGACATTGGAGAATCTTTCGTTGTCCGGTATTTGCCCAATGGCCACGAAGACGCCTGGAGTTTTGATATCCAATATCTCTCCGCTTTGGGTATCTTTGAATTTGACGCCGGTCAATTTGTCGTCTTCTCCATAAAAGAGGAAGGCGTTTTTGTTGTGATAGATATTAACGTTGGGCAAAGCTTTAAGAGCGTCCACCAAAATAGGATCGGCGAAGAAATGATCAAACAAGGTGACGACATTTACGTAAGTGGAGGTTTTGGCCAAGGATATGGCGTATTGCAACGCCGAATTGGCATCTCCGATAACGGTCACTGGTTGGTCTTTGAAGAAGGCTCCATCGCATACCGCACAGAAAGATATGCCGTTTCCGATGTATTTATCTTCTCCTTCGATATTCAAGTGGCGGTGTTTCACCCCATTGGCGATGATGACGGATTTGGCTTTGTATTCGCCATAGTTGCCTTTAACGATGAATATGTTGCCTTGTTTTTCAATCGATAAGGCTTCGTCAACTTCGAAATTCACTCCCAACGCGTCGACTTGCTCGAACATCTTTTCGATAAGCTCAACGCCGGAAAGGGATTTTTGAGAAGGGAAGTTCTCCACTTTCGGAGAATCGGCTATTTGGCCTCCGAAGTTCTCTTTCTCCAACAAGAGGACTGAACGGCCAGATCTTAGGGAATAAAGGGCCGCAGTCAGCGCTGCGGGCCCTCCCCCGATAATGATTACATCGTTCATTATTTCTTTACGGATTCAATGTAGGCCCTGATGTCCGAGGCGTTTTCAAACGCTTCGAATTCACCAGAGGAAGTAGGAACCAACAAGGTTGGAGCCTTGACGATTCCGTAAGCAATGGCCTCTTCTTTGTTTTGATAGGCATCGATGTTTTTATAAGTGATGCCATTAAGGTCTAGCAATCTCTTAGCCATTTTGCAGTTAGGGCAAGTTGGCGAAGTGAATAACATTAATTCGGTTACCTTAGGCGACTTCTTTTCGCATTTGGTCTCTCCGGCCAACGATTCCCCGAAAACTATTCCGTCATGACTTCTGGAATGGTTGAGGTCATAGGTCTTACGATCCTTGAATTCTTGGGATTTTCCGGCGTTCCAGTTTCTG
Organism: Alistipes shahii; assembly: GCA_963598795.1. Classification (GTDB taxonomy): domain Bacteria; phylum Bacillota_I; class Bacilli_A; order RFN20; family CAG-826; genus UBA4951. The sequence continues at coordinate 98,128 of CAVBUY010000001.1, read as the reverse complement.
ACCGGGCGATAATAACCGGTGATACGGGAATAAACTTCGGTGTCTCTCTTACAAACTGGGCACTTATAGACTTCGCCGACCAAATATCCGTGTTCCGAGCAAACTGAATAAGTCGGAGACATGGTGTAATAAGGCAAACGATAGTTGTTGGCGATGGTTCTTACCAAACGCATGGTGGATTCCCAATCTGGGAGCTTTTCGCCTAAGAATGTATGGAAGACAGTTCCGGAAGTATATAAGGTCTGGAAACGATCTTGGATATCCAAAGCGGAGAAGATATCGTCGGTATATCCGACCGGCAAATGGGAAGAATTGGTGTAATAAGGGGTCTCTCCCGGTTCTCCGGCGGTTATGATGTCCGGATAGCGTTCGCGGTCATGCTTGGCCAAACGATAAGAAGTCGATTCGGCTGGAGTGGCTTCGAGGTTGAACAAATCTCCGTATTTTTCCTGATAGTCGGACAAACGGGTCCTCATGTGATTCAACACTTCTTCGGTGAAGTCCTGGGCTTCGGGGTCAGTAAGATCTTTTCTGATCCAACGGGCGTTCAAACAGGCTTCGTTCATGCCGACCAAACCGATGGTCGAGAAGTGGTTATTGAAGTTTCCTAAGTAATGCTTTGTGTAAGGATATAAGCCTGCTTCGAGGAAGCTATTGATGGCTTTGCGCTTAACATTCAACGATCTTGCGGATATATCCATCAATTTGTCTAATCTGGCAAAGAAATCCTTTTTGTCGGTGGCCAAATAAGCCAAACGCGGCATGTTTAAGGTTACTACCCCTACCGAACCGGTTGATTCGCCAGAACCGAAGAAGCCGCCTGATTTCTTGCGTAATTCGCGCAAATCGAGACGCAAACGGCAGCACATGGATCTAACATCGGACGGCTGCATGTCGGAATTGATGTAGTTGGAGAAATAAGGGGTTCCGTATTTGGCGGTCATTTCAAACAACAAACGGTTATTTTCGGTGTCCGACCAGTCGAAATCGCGGGTGATGGAATAGGTTGGGATAGGGTATTGGAAACCACGTCCATGGTAATCGCCTTCGATCATTATTTCGATGAAGGCTTTGTTGATCATATCCATCTCGGGCTTGCAATCTTTATATTTGAAGTCCATTTCTTTGCCGCCGACGATGCAGTTAAGCTCAGCCATGTCGTTAGGGACGGTCCAATCCAAAGTAACATTGGTAAAAGGAGCCTGAGTTCCCCAGCGAGAAGGGGTATTAACGCCATAAATGAACGATTGGATGCACTGTTTGACTTGTTTGTAAGTCAAGTTGTCAACTTTGACGAACGGAGCCAAATAAGTATCGAAGCTAGAGAAAGCTTGGGCTCCGGCCCATTCGTTTTGCATGATGCCTAAGAAATTGACCATCTGATTGCACAATGTCATCAAATGTTTGGCCGGAGAAGAGGTTATTTTTCCAGGCACTCCGCCCAAACCTTCTTGGATCAATTGTTTCAAAGACCAACCGGCGCAATATCCGGTAAGCATCGAAAGGTCGTGGATATGGATATCGGCGTTTCTATGGGCGTCAGCGATTTCCTGATCATAGATTTGGCTCAGCCAATAATTGGCGGTGACGGCGCCGGAGTTGGACAAAATCAAACCACCAACGGAATAAGTGACGGTGGAATTCTCTTTGACCCTCCAGTCATTTAAGTTCAAATATTTGTCAACCACAGACGCATAGTTGATCTCGGTTTTCTTCAAGTCGCGCATATTTTGATGTAAGCGACGATAGTTCATATACGCTCTGGCGACATCGACATATCCAGCTTGAATCAAAACGATTTCAACGGAGTCCTGGATGTCTTCGATGGCTATTATTCCATCTTTTATCTTCGAGTCGAAATTGGCGGCGGTTCTTAAAGCCAACAATTCGAGGATGCTCTTATCTATGGCGCGATGTACTTCTTCAAACGCCTTTTTTATAGCCGATTCGATTTTCGTTATGTCGAAGTCGACTATGCTATGATCTCTTTTTTCTACTCTAATCATAGATGTTGCCTCTTTTCATTTCTTTCTCCAAGGGGACAAAAAACCAATGAAGCGAATTTTGAAACATTGGAAACGTCCTTTTTTGGAGTGCTAGGTAATATTAATTGTTATGCGAAAAAAATAAACCGAATTGCTCATGGAATTAAGCATGCACGCACATACTAAAACGAGAGAGAAACAAAAATAAGGGCTTACATATCGATTTTCATGATAGAGCCGAAATAGCATCAACTTTCAAGAACTTTCAAACAAAAATATACAATGTCTAAAATAGCAAAATAAACTATAGAAAATATCGCAAAAAGGCATTTTTAGATGAAAATTTGGCTTAAATCTTCGTATTTATTGATTTTGCGTTTTCCACTGATTATCATCGTTTTTTAGGGAGATTTTTATGTCAAAAGAAAATAAATCCGAAACGAAACAAGCTAAGGCCAAAAAGGACACTAAAACCAACGAGAGTGTGAAAAAAGCCGAAAAGAAGGTCAAAGGACTTTGGGAAGAATTCAAGAAATTTATTAGTCGCGGAAACGTCATCGATATGGCTGTCGGCGTAGTCATAGGCGGGGCGTTTAGCGCAATCGTAACCTCCGTCGTCAACGTTTTGATGAGCGTTTGCACTTGGGGAGTTCCTGGTGGAATCAGTGGGTTAATTACCGTTTTGCCTGCCGCTAATCCAACTCAAGCCGGACTAGCTGGCGTAGGTCAATCGTTCAGCACCACGGATATTGTGAAAATGACCGAACAATACGCCTTGAACACATATGGCATTACCATTACCAGCGGAGACGCAACCTTCTTGGATTATCAAACCCAGATGCTCAACTCCTATAATTTATATGGGAATACTTACGTTTATAGTGGCGCCGCCATCATCAACTGGGGCGCTATCATCAACGCCGTCATCAGCTTCTTGATCATTGCCATAGTCTTGTTCACCGTCTTAAAAGTCATCAAAGGCATTCGCGCAAAAACCGTTGAAGCCGCTGAAAAAATCAAAGAAAAACTTCCTCACGAAGAAGTGAAGGAAGAAGCTGAAACCGAAGACAAAAAAGCTGAATAAAAACGTCAATAGAAATCCTGTTATCTGAGATAACGACAAACGCGATTCTCGATAATGGGATTTTTATTTTGGCGAGTTAACTATGTATTCGGCGTAAGCTTTTGCCACATTGATGCAGGTATAGTGCTCAAATCCTTTTATGAAAGCGTTGCTGTTTACTTCGCATAGGATAGGTTCGCCATGGTTTCCGATCAAAACATCGACCCCACAATAATCGAGATTCAGTATTTTTGCCGCTTTCTCGGCTACTTTAAGGTAATTTTCGCTTAAATTCACGGCTTCCGCGGTCCCGCCCAAAGCGATATTCGAACGGAAATCGTTTGGATTGCTTCTTTTCATCGCTCCTATGGCTTTACCGCCAATGACGATGATTCGATAATCTACGCCTTTTGATGATTCGATGAATTCCTGAAATAATGTAGGAATTCCTTTATTTTCATTGATGAAAGAGGTCAATTGATCGTGGTTTTGTAGCAAATAAACGCCCGCTCCCATCGATCCATAGGCTCGCTTTGCGATTATCGGATAGTTAAATTCACTTTCGATGACATTTAAAAACTTAGAATCGTCGGAATTAAAATAATTTAACGGCGAACCGATTGTTTTTGGCATTTTGATGCCAGAGTTTGCCAAAGCTATATATGTAACCATCTTATCGTCGCATAAACGAATTGATTCTGAGCGGTTATATAGGCGGACACCTGCTTTTTCCAATAAGGCAGAAAGATATTTGTCTTTATCTAAAAACAAAACGAAGTCGCCTAAATCTTCTTTTAATTCGATATTCCCATCGGAATTGATATAAGAAAGCAACTCTGTCGTGGTTTTTAAGGCTAAATCCACGCCTAGTTCGGACAATTCTTCTTTCATCCTTTGATAGAAGTTATCTAGTCCGTCCAATAAGACATATCCATTAACGATAGCGGTTGCTTTTGACATGGAGAGATTATATCTCAAATTATAATTCTTATTGTAGTGACAATATAATGGTAGAATTATGACATTATGAAAATAGAACCGATTACTTGCTTAAGAAACACCAATCAATTAGAAAAAGAATTATCAAAATCGAACGAACCGATTTACATAACTAAAAACGGCTCTGGTCACTGGGTCATCATGACGTTGGAACAGTATGATTCCTTAAGACGAGAAGGCTTTAGAGAAAGTGTTAAAAATATCGAATCTACCTACTCGATTAAAGAACAAAGTGAGCCATTGGGGTTTGTGCGCGTTAAGGCTACTTCGCTTAATGTTCATGTTGGATCAATAAAAGAAAACGTAAAGGAAATCAAAAAGGCCATCAAGGACGCCAATAAGGAAGGCGTCAATGTTTTGGTTTTGCCAGAATTGTCTCTTACTGGATATACTTGCGGAGATTTGTTCCTAAATGAAAAAATGCAAAAAGACGTAATGCCCGCCTTGGAAGAAATTGCTAAAGCGACTAAGGGCCTACATGTTTTTGTTGTTTTCGGTGCTCCTATAGCTAAAGACAATCATTTATATAATTGCGCTATCGCCTGTTATGACGGACAAATATTGGGCATAGTGCCAAAGACATATATCCCCAATTACAACGAATTCTATGAGAAGCGTTACTTTAAGTCAGGCTTTGATAGAGGCGGAATGATTGTCATCAACGGCAAAGAATATCCATTTGGGAAAAATATGATTTTCATCGATGAGAATTATGAAAAACTCAAGATAGGGATTGAAATTTGCGAAGATCTTTGGGTTCCGGATTCTCCTAGCGCCTCCCTTACTATGGCCGGCGCGACATTGATATTGAATCTTTCGTCTTCAAACGAGACGGTCGGGAAACAAAATTACCGTCGAGAATTGGTTAAGGTTACATCTAAAAAAGACGTTTGTGCATATGCTTACGCTTGTTCTGGGAGAACGGAATCCACCACGGATTTGATATTCTCGGGCCACAATATGATCTGCGAAGATGGCGATTTGCTATCTGAAAGCGAATTATTTTCGGAAAATGGAGCAATCGCGGATGTTGACATAGACAGATTGCTAACCAAACGCCGCAAAACGGGAACGTTCGATCACAAAATAGATGCCGATTTCTCCTTTGTCGGTTTTTCCATGCCGCTAGAGAAACCAACGAAATTGAATAGGAAACTAGATCGTTCCCCATTTTTACCAACGAAAGAAAATGAGAAAAAAGATCTATCGGCAGCCAAAACCATCATCGATATGCAAGCCTTTTCTTTATTGAAACGCTTGGAAACGGTTAAAACCAAATCCGTATATATAGGTCTATCAGGGGGCCTCGATTCAACCTTAGCTTTGCTTGTCGCCGTTGAAGCATTCAAAAAAGCCAAATGGGATTTAAAAGGCGTACACGCCATAACCCTTCCGGCTTTCGGGACTTCCAAAAGAACGCATGATAACGCCGTAAAATTGGCTGATGCCCTTGGCGTTGATTTTGATGAAATTAACATAAAAGACAGCGTTCTCGCTCATTTTAAAGATACGAAACACGATCCTGAGGTACATGATTTGGCCTACGAAAACGCCCAAGCCAGAATGAGAACGATGGTTTTGATGGATATAGCAAACGAGAGAGGGGGATTGATGGTCGGGACCGGCGATTTGTCAGAGCTTTGCTTAGGCTGGTGCACATATAATGGAGACCACATGTCGATGTATGGAGTAAATGCCTCTATTCCCAAAACTTTGGTTAGATATTTGGTTGAAGCTTACGCTGAGATGTTCCCTAAAACAGCCGAATCCTTAAACGACATATCGGCAACCCCCATTTCTCCCGAATTGTTGCCACCAAAAGGAAAAGAGGGAATAACCCAAATAACGGAAGACGTTGTTGGGCCGTATCCTCTAAACGATTTCTTCTTATATCATTTCTTGGTTAATGGCTTTGGCCCCAAGAAAATATATTTCTTGGCTTTAGAAGCGTTTGAAGGTATATATACTGCAGAAATAATCAAGGGATGGCTGGAGAACCTTTTCATCCGTTTCTTCCGTAACCAATTCAAGAGAAGCTGCTTGCCAGACGGACCTAAAATAACGTCGGCCAGCGTTTCCCCGAGAGGCGATTGGAGAATGCCTTCCGATGCATCGGCAGAAGATTATTTAGCGGAGATACGATCGCTTTAAGGGGTTTTATGGATAAAAAAAGTCGTTTATACGAAATCCTTCGATTTGCGGTGACTGGCATAGTTGCCACCATTGTTGATTTCGTCGTTTCTTATGTGCTCAGGTTCGCTTTCAAAAACAATTGGAATGCGACCGATTCTGCTGGTGAATTCTTAAATCCTAACTTGCATTACGTGGCCACGGCCATATGCGTCACAGCCGGTTTTTTGGTTTCCTTGGTCGTTAACTGGTTCATGTCAAAGCTTTGGGTATTCCAAAACGTCGATAAGGAAAAGAACTACAACAAAGCCAAATACGTATGGGGATTTATCGGTCTTTCCGTCGGTGGATTCGCTTTAGGAACCGGTTTAATGGTCCTTGGGGAATATATTTGTAATGTCGCATGGGGGATTTCTTATCCCATCAACCCATTCGATAGCAATATTTGGGGCAATTTGTTTAATAAAGGCGGATTGTCTTTCTGGCTTTATTTCATAATGTTTGGTCTAAAGACTTTAATCGTTCTAGTTTACAATTATGTAACGAGAAAATTCATCATTTTCAAAGAGCCTAAAAAAGAAAAGGCAATCGAAGAAAGAGCCCAAGACGAAAACAATAATTAAAACGTCAATTTATGAATATGGAAAAAATAATAATAGTCGGTGGCGGCGCTTCAGGGATATTCTCCGCCTTGATTCTTACAAAAAAGCATAAGGATGTATCGATAGAAATAATTGAAAAAGAATCAAAATTGGGACGTAAATTAAGGGCGACTGGGAACGGCCATGCAAATTTATTGAACCACAACATCGATTTATCGTCATATAACTGTAATTCCGATTTGTTTTCGCAAATAATCTCCTCTTTTTCAATTGATGATCTAATTCAACAATACAATGATTTTGGCATACCTCTAACTAGAGTGGGCGACCTTTATTACCCTTTAAGTTATAACGCTCCGAGTTTCGTCAATGAATTAGAGAAAAAGTTGGCTGTCGGAAACGTTGTTGTTTCCCTTAACACAAGAGTTTTGGATTACAAACGTGAAGGAGACAAAATCGTTGTAGAAACCGATAAAGGAGATAGACTTTGCGACAAGCTGATAATAACAAATGGCGGAGCCTCATCCCCGAAATTGGGCAGTGACGGATCATTTCTTTCTCTTTTGGTCAACAAAGGTTATTCTGGCACCTCTTTTAAACCCGGTTTAACCCCAATTAGAACGAAAGAAAAAATCATCAAGCCTTTAGTCGGCGTTCGCCATAAGGCTTATTTGACTTTAACCGATGGATATGGACCGGTTGTTTATTCAGAGCAAGGCGAATATCTCTATAAAAAAGATGGCATATCCGGAATTTGTGTCATGAATATCTCGAGCAAGATCAAATGGCTCAAATTGAGGAGGCCTTTGATTCATATAGATCTTTTCCCTGGTTTAGACGTTTCAAAATATTTGTCTTCTCATAGCCAAAACGAAGCGGTTCTTGAGTCTTCCTTATATTCTGAAGTGTTATATCAATCAAGGTGCAGGGGTATTGATTTTAACGAGGCTGTTCATGATTTGATTTATTCTTATGATGGTTCTTATGGCTTTGAAGATAGCCAAGTGAGCATAGGCGGAATCAAAGGCGACTGCCTAAACTCTAACTTGTCTTCGAAAATAGAAAAAGACGTTTATTTTGCTGGCGAAATATTGGATATTGACGGGCTTTGCGGAGGATTTAACCTCGCCTGGTGTCTTATGAGTTCCATTATTGTTTGTCGCTCTATATGAGCGAGAGATATCTTGGTCTAGTTGACTATCTTAAAAAGATAGATATAATTTTTTCGTTTCTTTGCTGATATTCGTTTGAAATCGGCGGAATTACCTTGGTTAGGAGAGTTTTATGAAATATTCCAACACCTCCAGATCGATAAGCGTTATCTTCCACGCTTTGATCGTCTTGGCATTCGGCGCCTTAGGCGTCTATTTCGGCTTGGCCGTTGCCCCTTGCTATTTTAGCAATAGCAGACTCGAAACCGTCGAAGCCCCCTATAACCTCTATTCCGAATTGGGAATATTAGGCTTGACCTTATGCACCATTTCCGTTTACGGATTGGTTAACGGCATCAAAGCTTTGCAAAATCAAAAAGATGATGCCCCGGTAATCAAATCTTTCAACGCTTTCATCGCCGAAGGATATATTGCCGCCATCTTCTGCTTATTAAACGGCGTCCTTTATTTCGACGCCATCAGAGGCGGCGCTACCAAAGGTCTTGGCTTCTTGATTGCCGCCATGATCATTTTGTTCATTGGCTTGATGATTGCCACCAATATCCCGATGGTCAAACTTTACGATAACAAAGATCAAACTCCCCTTCTCATATCCTTAGGATGGGCCGCTGGTGTCTTCTTTATATGGGCCGCCATCGTCACTTTGGGAACTTTGGCCGGTTCTTGGTCGCAAGGAACAGTGGCTTGGTCACACGTAATCAATAGGCAGTTATTGGCCTTCTTCATCGTTTATGTCGTTTGCGCCGGTTTGTTGATTTCTTCAGCCGTCTTATTAAAGAAAGGCGGAGATTTATCAAAGAAACTCTCTGGATATTTCACTTCTTTAACCGGATTCTTGATTTCCCTTTGCTTTGTCGCAGACGGTGTTATCGGACTTTGCTTCGGTAACGCTAGCGGAACGGTGAAAGCCTATCATTTGGAAGGAATCGATTTAAAGCTTCCGACTTCCGGTGACGCTTATGCCATAATTTGTTTGGTCATCGGTGGCTTATTGCTCATCGGTTCCATTGTCTTTGCTGGAATGCATGGATCTGGAAAGATCTTCAAAAAGAAGGCTGCGAAATAACAATTCAAAAATAAAACGGATGGAGTTTCCATCCGTTTTTCATATGTCGATGTCTTCGGGATTCGGACCGTATAGTTCTTTCTCGGTGATGTAGATTATTTTGTCGAACAAGGATTTCACTTCCTCGTTTGGTTCCTCATATTCATTTATCAAACGTTCCATGGCGTAATCCGGGACGATTCTGCTGGGATCCCTTTGCTTGTTTTGCTTCTTTGATATCTCGGGATCGATTTTGAAGATTACCAATACATGTTTGTCAAAGCCCGGAGTGCTTTTGGCGTAGAAGGCGCGGTGGATGTTTTTTAAGTTAGTGGCGTCCCCTATCGCGTAAATGTCATCGATTTCCGAGGCTTTGTTCAAACGTTCGACGAAGGTTATCCATATTTCCTTCTCATGATCGAAATTGTTGACGGCTCCGAACAATTCCAAGCGAAGTTCGTCGCTGGAGACGATGACGGTATTTGGGTGTTTCTCGACGAAGCGTCTAGACCATGTGGACTTGCCGCTTCCGGGGATAGCACTTAAGAGAATCATAGTTTTCATAGGGAATAATTATAACTATCCTAATCGTTTTGCCAACATTCAAAGATTATCCGATAATAAGAAAGCGTGTTAACGCACACGTAAAAGTGGATAATATTTTGTTATAAAATATTGAACAGGAAACAATATGGACAAAAACGTCGTTTTATTCAAACTAACCGCAAACCCGAGCTTATCTGAGGAAGTGGCTAAAATACTTGGAATCGAAATATCTCCTTCCGAAGTCAAACATTTCGCGGACGGCGAAGTAATGGCAAGGCCTTTGGTGCCGGTTAGGGGAAAAACGGTTTATATCATCAATTCGACTTCCACCCCGGTGGCGGAAAGAATAATGGAGTTGTTAATTTTCATCGATGGGTTAAGAAACGCAAAAGCCAAGGAAATCGTGTTGGTTTCCCCTTATTTTGGTTTTTGTCGCCAAGATAGAATCGCTCGTGCCGGAGAACCTTTATCTGCTAAATTGATTGCCAATTTGTACGCTAACGCGGGCGTTGATCATTTTATAACCGTAGATCTTCATACCCCTCAAACCGAAGGATTCTTCTCTTGCACGGTCGACGATCTTTCGCCCACTCCTTTGTTTGGCGAATATTTTAGGAAGATTCTTTGGGACAACGAAGTCCCTTATACCGACGTTACCGTCGTTTCCCCAGATCACGGTTCATTGCATCGCGCTAGGGATTTGGCTTCTGAAATACCGAATTCTTCTTTGGCCATCATCGATAAGAGACGCCCAGCTCCAAATACCGCGGAAGTCGTTAACGTTATCGGAAACATAAAAGGCCAAATATGCATAATAATCGACGATATTATCGATACCGGCGGGACTATAATTGCCTCTGCTAACGCCTTATATGAAAGAGGGGCCAAGGACGTTATCGTAGCCGCCACGCATGGCGTTTTATCTAACGGGGCGATAGATAAACTAAAGAAAGCCGGAATATCTCACGTTTGCATTACGAACTCTATCGAAAAAGGCGTTGAGGGGGTGGACGTTATCTCCATTGCCCCGATGATCGCAGGACTTATCAAAGCCACTGAAGAAGGCGGGGAAGTCCCAGATTCTTGGATGAATTTCTATTGATAAAGCCGATCAATAAGTCTAATATCCATCAAGTCTAACGTGTTCTATCCTCTGAACCACGTATAAAAAACAAGGAGGTCCTTTTATGGGACAGAAAAAATTCAGTATCCGAATGATCGCCGAGAACGCAGTTATCGCGGCGATCTATTTTGTTCTTTGCCTAGTTTCCGGAAGCTTGGCTTATGATGCTATCCAATTTAGGGTCGCCGAGATTTTCGTTTTGCTTTGCTTTTGGCGCAGAGATTTGATTGTGGGAGTTACCCTTGGATGCTTTTTAGCCAATATCCTATCTACTTTGGGACCTTGGGATATGCTTTTTGGCACCCTTTTGACATTGGCTTCCTGCGTTTTGGTAGCCTTCTCTCCAAAGATGCTTATCGCCTGTATTTGGCCAATTGCCCTAAATGCTTTCGGGGTCGCCGCGGAATTGAAGATTTTGCTCGATTTGCCTTATTGGATAAATGTCGCTTGGGTAGCCATTGGAGAAGCGACCGTCATTATAGGGTCTTACATAATCTGGATGCTTTTGTGGAGAAACAAATATTTCATGAACAACGTCATTCGCCCGCAAAGAAAGGAAAATCCTAGTTGGTAGGCTTGCTTTAGGCAAGGCTATGAAACTAAAATAAAAGCATGAAAAGCTTTTATTATGAATTGAAACATATCGATAAGCATACCGGTGCAAGGTATGGTATTTTGCATACTCCTCATGGGGACGTCGAATGCCCTATGTTTATGCCGGTCGGCACTTTGGCGACGGTTAAATGCCTCTCTCCAGAAGAGGTTAAATCATTGGGTTCGGGTGTTGTTCTTTCCAATACCTATCATCTCCATCTTAGGCCGGGAGAAGAAATAGTGAAAAAAGCCGGAGGCCTACATTCTTTCATGGGTTATGATGGCCCGATGCTTACGGATTCCGGCGGTTTTCAGGTTTTTTCTTTGTCTAAGAGCCGTCAGATTAACGAAGAGGGCGTGACTTTCAGAAACGACTTTAACGGGGACTTGGAAATGTTCACCCCCGAGAAGGTCATAAAAATCGAAGAAGATTTGGGCGCGGACATCATCATGTCGTTCGACGAATGCATTCCTTATCCCGTCACATACGAATACGCCAAAAAATCGAGCGAGAGAACACTCCGTTGGGCCAAACGCGGTTTGGACGCACATACAAAAGAAAACCAAGCCTTATTTGGCATAGTCCAAGGCGGGGAATTCACCGATTTGAGGGAAATGTGCGCCAAAGAATTGTCGAAAATGGATTTCGACGGATATTCGATCGGAGGAACTTCCATTGGAGAACCGAAGGATATTTGCTTCAAGATGGTCGAAGACGGCATTAGGTATTTGCCAGAGGATAAGCCTCGTTATTTGATGGGAGTTGGCTCTTTGGATTATATATTGGGCGGCATCGAACGCGGAATAGACATGATGGACTGCGTTTTGCCCACTCGCTTAGCTAGACATGGAGCTTTGATGACTTCCAAGGGCCGTATCAATATCAAAGGCGCGGAATATAAAGAAGATTTCACCACGTTGGACCCCGAATGCGATTGCTATACCTGCAAAAATTACACCAAGGCTTACTTACATCATTTAGAGGTTTGCCACGAAGAATTCGGAAAGAGATTGAACAGCATCCACAACATCCGCTTTTTGATTAAGATTGTTGAAGGGGCCAGGAAAGCCATCCAAGAAGACAGATTCAAAGAATATGAAGAAGAAGTCCTATCGAAATACGGGGATATAAGAGGGTTCTAAGATGGATATCAATTTGTTCGATTTTGATTTGCCGGAAGAGCTGATAGCCCAATCCCCGATGAAACAAAGGGATGAGTGCCGCCTTTTGGTCATAGACAGGGAACATCACACTTACGAGCATAAGCGTTTTTTTGATATAGCGGATTATCTTTTTCCCGGCGACGTATTGGTCAGAAACAACACCAAAGTAATTCCGGCTAGGCTAATTGGGGTAAAAGAAGAAACCAAAGGCAAAGTGGAATTGCTTTTGCTAGAAGAAGTCGAAAAAGATATCTGGAAATGCTTGGTGGGCAACGCCAAAAGCGTCAAAGTGGGTTCCCATTGCTCTTTTGGCGAAGGGAAATTAAGGGCCGAATGCGTCCAAGTCTTTGACGAAGGCGTCCGTTATATGAAGTTCTATTATGAAGGTATTTTCCTTGAGGTTCTCGACCAATTGGGATTGATGCCATTGCCACCATATATAAGAAAACAATGCGAGAACAAGGACGATTATCAAACGGTATATGCGAAAGTCCCCGGCAGCGCCGCGGCCCCAACGGCCGGCTTTCATTTCACTAAGGAGCTTTTCGATAATCTCAAAAAGAAAGGCGTTACGGTGGTCGACGTTACCTTGAATATAGGATTAGGGACTTTCCGCCCGGTCAAAGTGCAAGATACCAAAGATCACATAATGCATTCGGAAACATATGAGATGGATCAAGAGGCGGCCGACATATTGAACAAAGCCAAAAAAGAAGGCCGTCGCATAATAGCCATCGGAACAACCTCTGTAAGGACGTTGGAATCCATATATCAAAAATACGGGGAATTCAAAGCCGATAAAGATGCTACCTCGATCTTCATTTCGCCAGGTTACAAATGGCAAGCCATAGATTGCTTAATTACTAATTTCCATTTGCCGAAATCCACTTTGGTGATGTTGGTTTCCGCCTTCATGGGACGCAAATGGACATTAGAATGTTATAAAGCAGCCATCGATGAAAAATATAGGTTCTTCTCCTTTGGGGACGCTATGTTCATCTATGGCAAACAAAATATAAGGGATATCGATGATTAATCCTCCAAAGCAAAAAATAAATTATTATTTGAAATCCTTGGCTGAAATCGAAAAGATAGATGCCTCAAAGGAAAAGAAAACCTTATGCATGCACGTTTGCTGCGGACCTTGCTCTTGCTGGCCTTTGCTTTTCCTTTGCCCCCATTTTGATTTAACCTTATATTTCAACAACTCAAACATATATCCGGAAGAGGAATTCGATAAACGGCTAGAAGAATTAAAGAAGCTGCTTTCTTTCATAAAAAGAGATTATGGCTATGAGATAAAACTCGTGGTCAGGCCATACGATTATTCACATTACATCGAAGATTTAAGACCGTATTCTTCTGAGCCTGAAGGCTTTAATCGTTGTCAAATTTGTTATCGAAAAAGAATGGAAGAAGCCTACGATTACGCGGAGAAAGAAGGCTTTGATTATTTCACGACCGTAATGACAATTTCTCGACAAAAGAACTCCCAAGTCATGAATTTGATTGGCCAAGAATTGGAAAAGAAGCATAAGAGAACCAAATATTTCTATTCGGACTTCAAAAAAGACGACGGCTCCATCAAAGGAAAAGAGATTCGGGAGAAGTATAAACTATACAATCAGATCTATTGCGGCTGCGAATATTCCCTGCTTAACCGCGGGCTGACTCTGGAAGACATAAAAAAGTAGTTTTTGATATGCAACTTTGTGCATGACGCACAATAAAATGACAAAAATCGATGTTTTCTTGCTTTTTTGGCGATCAAAGCCGTTTTCAGTCGATGGTTATTATATAAAATCGTGATTTTTTCGTTTTTTCGCTTGCGCATCTTCACGCGTAGGCATATATTTTTCGTCGCTGATGCGTGCGTTGAAGTGGGATGTTGCTGACACACCCATAAGCGTTGTCAAGCAATGGGGGATCTCAGGAAACTCCCAATGAGCAAAGCGTCAGAAGTCAGAAGAAACTAAGGAGGAAAATTCATGGCGAACAAAGTCATCCGCGTCCGTTTGCAGGCTTACGATCATGCCATTCTCGACCAGAGCGCCGAGAGGATCATCGAAGTCGCGAAAAAGACCGGTGCCAGTGTGAAGGGCCCAATCCCTCTTCCCACCGAGAAACAGGTGTACACGATTCTCCGCGCTACCTTCAAGTATAAGGACAGCCGCGAGCAATTTGAAATCCGCACCCACAAGAGATTGATCGATATCGTTAATCCGCAAAAAGAGACCGTCGAACAGCTCAGAAAGCTCGACCTTCCCAATGGCGTCGACATCGATATCAAGTTATAAGGAGGCCAAATCATGAAATCCATCATCGGAAGAAAAATGGGCATGACTCAGGTCTTCGCCGCCGACGGAACCATGTATCCGGTCACCGTCGTCGAAGTCTTACCTAACGTCGTTACCCAAAAGAAAACCATCGAGAAAGATGGCTACGAAGCCTTGCAGGTCGGCTATGAAGACGCCAAAGAAAAGAACGTCACCAAGCCCGAAGCCGGAATCTTCAAGAAAGCCGGCGTGACTGCCAAACAAGGCCTTTACGAATTAAAGGGCGATGAAATCTACTCCAAGAACGTCGGAGAGACCATCACCTGCGACATCTTCGCCAATGGCGACATCGTCGACGTAACCGGCATGACCAAAGGTCACGGCTACAGCGGCGTCATCAAGAAATACGGCAAACACGTCGGTCCTCGCGGACACGGTTCCGGTTATCACAGACAAATCGGTTCCTTGGCCAACAACGGACGTGACAACAACCGTGTCATCCCTGGCAAGAAAATGTCCGGACACTGGGGTCCGGAACAGTGCACGATCCTCAACCTTCAGGTTGTCGAGTCCAACGCTGAAAAAGGCTACCTCTTAATCAAGGGCGCCATCCCAGGACCTAAGAAGTCCATCGTCTGCGTCCGCTCCCACGTCTTGGCTCAATTCTCCGAGAAGAAAGTCAAAGACTTGGTTGACCAGACCAAGAAAGGAGAATAACGAACATGCCAGCAGCAAAAACCATCAAGCTTCCAGTCGTTAATCTCGCCGGCGAGGAAACCGGAAGCGTTACGTTGAGCGCCGCCGTCTTCGGCATCAAAGACGCCAACGAACAAGTCGTCCATGACGCCGTTGTCACCCAACAAGCCAACGCCCGCCAAGCGACTGCCAAAACCAAAAAACGCCACGAAGTAAGCGGTGGCGGAAAGAAGCCTTGGAGACAGAAAGGCACCGGTCGTGCCCGCGCTGGCTCCTCCCGCTCCCCTATCTGGGTCGGCGGCGGCAAAGTCTTCGGACCTGATGGAAATCAGAATTACAAACTCGGTCAAAATAAGAAAGCGCACGCGCTCGCGTTCAAGACCGTGTTGAGCCAAAAAGTTAGCGAAAAGGGAATCATCGTCGTCGATAGCCTCGAGATCAAAGAAGTTTCCACCAAAGGATTCGTCGCCAATCTCAACGCCATCAAAGCCGATGGGAAGACCTTATTGGTCGTCGATGGAGACAATGACAACCTCGTCTTGTCCGCCCGCAATATCGACACCGTCACCGTTCGCGCCCTCAATAACGTCTCCGTTTACGACTTATTGAACGCCAAGAACGTCGTCGTCAGCAAAGACGGCATCAAAGCGATCGAAGGAGGATTGAAATAATGGCCAAGAAGAAAGTCGCGGCTGAGGAAGCTAAGAACTTCGCTAGCCCTGTCCAACACGACTATGACGTCATCCTCACCCCGGTCATCACCGAAAAGTCCATGGCCCTCTTGCAGGACGCCAACAAAGTGACCGTCAAAGTCGGTGACTTCGCCAACAAGATCGAGATCAAAGAGTCCTTCCAACGTCTCTATCAAGTCAAGGTCGTCGACGTGAAGATCGTCAACCACAAGGCGAAGGAAAAATCCCGCGGCAGCCGTTACACCGGCTTTGTCGGAGGATTCAAGAAAGCGGTCATCACGATCGCTGAAGGATCGGCTATCGATCTCTTCAAGGAGTAAGGCACACCCTCGGAATTACCGTAAAGAATCCACTATAGGAGAAAGAAAATGGCAATCAAATCATATCGCCCATACACTCCGAGCCGCCGCGCGATGACGACTCTGAGCTATGAGGAAATCACCAAAGCCACTCCTGAAAAATCGTTGCTCCGCCCGTTGAAGCATTCCGGCGGACGCAATAACCAGGGAGTAATCACCTGCCGTCACCACGGCGGTGGAAACAAAAATCACTATCGCGTAATCGATTTCCGTCGCAACAAGGACAACATCCCCGCGACCGTCAAATCGATCGAATATGACCCTAACAGAACATCCTTTATCGCCTTGGTCTCTTATGCCGACGGCGAAAAGAGATACATCATCGCTCCCAGCGGCGTGAAAGTCGGCGACGTCATCGTCTCCGGAAGCGCCACCGACATCAAAGTCGGCAACTGCTGCGAGCTCGGAAACATCCCCGATGGTACCCTTGTCCACAACATCGAATTGATGCCTGGACGCGGCGGCCAAATGTGCCGTTCCGCCGGTGCCTCCGCCCAGAAGTTGGGCGCTGATGGGAAATATGTCACCCTCCGTTTGGCTTCTGGCGAAGTCCGCAAGGTCTTGGCCGTCTGCCGCGCCACCATCGGCGTCGTCGGAAACGAAGACCACAACTTGGTGAACGTCGGAAAAGCCGGTATCACCCGCCACAAAGGTTGGAGACCAACCGTCCGTGGTAGCGCGATGAACCCTTGCGATCACCCTCATGGTGGTGGTGAAGGTAAGTGCCCTGTCGGCCGCGATGCCCCTCGCACCCCTTGGGGTAAGAAGAGCCAGGGCGTTAAGACCCGCCGCGTGAAGAAGAGCTCAAGCCGCTTGATCGTCAGAAGACGCAATGACGGCAAATAATAAGGAAAGGAGAATCTAAAATGGCACGTTCCAGCAAAAAAGGACCTTTCGTGGACGAATACCTTCTCAAAAAGGTTGAAGACCTCCAAAAGTCCGGCAAGAAAGAGATCATCAAGACTTGGTCTCGCCGTTCGACGATCTACCCTGCCTTCGTCGAGCACACCTTCGCCGTTTACAATGGCAAAGAACACATCACCGTCTATGTCACCGAAGACATGGTCGGACACAAATTGGGCGAATTCGCCCCGACCCGCAACTTCTCTGGTCACCACGGCAATAACGCCGAAGACAAAGCTGCGGCCAAGAAATAAGGAGAAGCATCATGGCAGAAGAAAAGAAAGTCACCGCTGCTGCTCCTAAAAAAGCCACAGCCAAGAAAACGACCGCCAAGAAGCCGGCCGTGAAAAAAGCCCCAGCTAAGAAAGAAGAAGTCAAAGCTGAGGTCAAACCAGTCAAGGCTCCGGTTACCGAAGCCACCTGCGTTGTGCGTGATATCCGCGTCACCCCTCGCAAAATCCGTCTCGTCGCCGACTATGTCAGAGGCAAGAACGTGAATGAGGCCCTCGCTCTCTTAAAACATCTTAATAAGAGCGCGGCTATGCCCGTATATAAAGCCATCAAGTCCGCGGCGGCCAACGCCACCAACAACTTCGATCTCGACGGAGACCTTCTATATATCTCCGAGATCCAGGCAAGCGATGGCAAGAGAATGAAACGCTACTTGCCGCGCGCCAAAGGCTCCGCGAGCCCGTTAGTGAAGAGGATGGCGTTCTTGCGCGTCACCGTAAAGGAAAGGAGATAATCAATGGGACAGAAAGTTAATGCCAACGGCCTCCGCATCGGAATCAACCGTGGTTGGGAATCCAATTGGTTTGCCTCCAAGAAAGATTACGGACCTCTCCTTTGGGAAGATATCGCCATCCGCGAATATCTCGACAAGGAATTGAAGAACGCGATGGTCTCTTCCATCGAAATCGGCCGCGTCAAATCCGACAAAGGTCACAAAGTCACCATCACCGTGAAATGCGCTCGTCCGGGCGTGGTTCTCGGACAAGATGGCGCCAACAAAGCCAAATTGGTCGCCGCTTTGAACAAAATCGTCAAATCCGGCACCATGACCCTCGATGTCGTCGAAGTCACCAACCCTGACTTGGACGCCACCTTGATCGCCAAATGGATCGCTTCGGAATTGGAAAACCGCCAATCCTTCCGCTCCACCCAAAAGAAGGCCATCCAAAGAATGCGCAAAGCCGGGGCTTCCGGATGCCGCACTCAATGCCAAGGCCGTTTGGGAGGCGCTGAAATTGCCAGACGCGAAGGCTATAAAGAGGGCAACGTGCCTCTCGAGACCTTGCGCGCCGACATCGATTATGCCCACGTTTCCGCCCATACCGCCTATGGCCGCATCGGCGTGAAAGTCTGGTGCTGCCGTTCCGTCAACAAGACCGGCGAAAACGAGAAAAAAGGAGGAGAGAACAATGTTGCAGCCAAAGCGCGTTAAGTATCGTCGCCCCCACGGCCTCTCTTATGAAGGCCATGCCAAGGGCGGCACCAACATCGACTTCGGCGACATTGGCCTCGTCGCCATGGAAGGATGCTACCTCACCGATCGCCAAATCGAATCGGCCCGTATCGTCTTAAGCCGTTACACCAACCGTGCCGGACAAATCTGGATCCGCGTCTTCCCGCATCTTGCCAAAACCAAGAAGCCGGCCGAAGTTCGTATGGGTTCCGGTAAAGGTTCCCCAGAAGGCTGGGTCGCAGTCGTTAAAGAAGGCGTAGTCATGTTCGAGATTGGCGGCATTGATCTAAAGATCGCCAAAGAAGCCTTGAAGATGGCTGGCTATAAATTGCCAATCAAAACCAAAATCGTCGTAAAAGGCGAGAAAGGAGAATAAGCGATGTCTGTCAAAGAACTTAGAGAATTAAGCGTCGAAGAGCTCGATATCAAACTCGCCTCTCTCCGTCAGCAGCTCTTCGAACTCCGCCGCAAACAAGCGGTCGGCCAGTTGGAGCACCCAGAAGAAATCAAAACCGTCCGCAAGGAAATCGCCAAAGCCGAGACCATCAAGAGGGAACGTACCCTCCAGATCGCCCGCTAAGAAAGGAGTTAGAAAATGGAAAGAAACAACAGAACATCCTTCACCGGCGTGGTCACTGCCATCAAAAACGACAAGACCATCACCGTCACCGTTTCCACCAAGCGTAACGACCCGATCTATGCGAAGCGCGTCGGCTATGCCAAGAAATTCTATGCTCACGATGAAAACAACGAATGCCATGTCGGCGACACCGTCACCATCATGGCTTGCCGCCCAATCTCCAAAACCAAGAGATTCCGCTTGGTGAGCATCGATAAGAAATTCATTTCCGCCGAGGAAGCCGTCGAAGAAGAACTTAAGGAGGCCGAATAAGCATGGTACAGAATGAGACCAATCTCGTAGTCGCCGATAACTCCGGCGCCCGCAGCGTTCGCGTATTCCGCCAATTCGCCGGCAACCGCGTCAAATTCTCCAGCCTTGGAGACGTCGTTATGTGCGCCGTCAAAGACGCTTCCCCTTCCGGCAAGGTCAAAAAAGGCCAGGTCGTCAAGGGCGTCATCGTCCGCACCAAAAAGCCAGTCCAGAGAAAGGATGGCTCCACCATCGCTTTCGATGACAACGCTCTAGTTATCATCGACAACGACGGAAACCCAGTCGGCACCCGTGTCTTCGGACCGGTCGCCCGTGAGCTCCGTGACAAGGGTTATATGAAAATCATCTCCCTTGCCATCGAAGTCTTATAAGGAGGAAAGATTATGAACATCAAAAAAGGCGATAAAGTAATCGTTCTCTCCGGAGACGACAAAGGCAAGACCGGCATCGTCCAAAAGGTCTACCCTGACAAAAACAGGGTCGTCGTTGAGGGCGTGAACGTTCACAAAAAGCACAACAAGCCGAATCAGCAGACCCAAGAAGGCAGCGTCCTCGACATCTATGTCCCCATCGATGCTTCCAAAGTCGCGTTGATCGACCCGAAAACCAAAAAGGCCACCAGAGTCCACAAAAAGGTCGTCGATGGCAAGAAAATCCGCGTCGGTGGCTCCGGTGAGAGCCTCGAAGCGAAATAAGGAGGAATGAGAAATGGCAGAAAACCGCTTAAAAGCCCGTTACGATGCTGAAATCGTTCCGGCCTTAGTCAAACAATTCAATTACACCAGTGTGATGCAGACCCCGCGCTTAGAGAAGATTGTCATCAATATCGGCGCAGGCGATGCTACCACCAACGAAAAAGTCATTGAGGATTGCGTCAGAGACCTCGCCACCATCACCGGACAGAAACCGGTGGTGACCAAAGCCAAGAAATCCATCGCCACCTTCAAGGTCCGCGAAGGACAATCCATCGGCTGCAAAGTCACTCTCCGTGGCACCCGCATGTACGAATTCCTCGACAAATTGGTGTCCATCTCCTTGCCCCGCGTCCGTGACTTCCGCGGCGTCAGCAAGAATGCCTTCGATGGCCATGGCAACTATACCTTGGGCGTCAAGGAACAGCTCATCTTCCCGGAAATCGATTACGATAAGGTGAGCAAGGTCCGCGGCATGGACATCGTCATCGTAACGACTGCCAACACCGACGAGGAAGCTTATGCTTTGCTCAAGGAAATCGGCATGCCGTTTAAAAAATAAGGAGTAACCCATGGCTAAAACAAGTTTGAAAGTCAAATGCGAGCGCCCGGTTAAATTCTCTACCCGCGCTTACACCCGCTGCAAGCGCTGTGGGCGTCCTCACGGCGTCATCCGCAAATTCGGATTATGCCGCATCTGCATCCGCGAACTCGCTTATAAGGGCGAGATCCCCGGAATGAAGAAAGCATCATGGTAATAGGAAAGGAGACAATAGAATTATGAACGCAGATCCAATCGCGGATATGCTCACACGCATCCGCAACGCCAACGCTTTACGTTATGAGACCGTCTCCATGCCTTATAGCAAAATGAAGCAAGCGATCGCCGATATCTTGGTTAAAGAAGGTTTCGTGGTCGCCGCCGTCTCCGAAGGCGAAGGTGTCAACAAAGTCTTGACCATCACCCTCAAATACGGCCCTACAGGCGAACGCGCCATCACCGGCTTGAAGAAAATCTCCAAGCCTGGCCTCCGCGCCAACGCGCAATGCGATAAGCTCCCGCGCGTCCTCGGAGGATTGGGCATCGCCATCATCTCCACCAGCAAAGGCTTGTTAACCGACGCCGAAGCCCGCAAGGCCAACGTCGGAGGCGAAGTCCTCTGCTATGTGTGGTAATAAGGAGTATCCAGAGATATGAGTAGAATCGGATTGAAACCCGTCGCTCTTCCGGAGGGAGTCACTTGCACTCTCAATGAAGGGACCGCCGTCATCAAAGGTTCCAAAGGCGAAGTAAGCGTCCATCTTCCAAAGGACGTTAGCGTCTCTCTAACCGACGGTGTGTTATCTGTAAAGCCCGTCGGCGAAGATACCCCATGCACCGGCACGACCGTCGCCAACCTCTTAAACGCCGTTAAAGGCGTCACCGAAGGCTGGAAGAAAGAACTCGAAGTTGCCGGTACCGGTTATCGTTGCTCCATCAAGAACGGAAACGTCGTCATGTTCTTGGGCTACAGCCACGAAATAACCGTTTCCCCCGTTGGAAAATACACCAAGATCACCTGCCCTAGCGAAACGACCATCACCGTCGAAGGCTGCGACAAGCAGGAAGTTGGACAAACCGCCGCTCTCATCTATGATTGCCATCGTCCTGACGTCTACGGAAACAAAGGCGTCCACTATAAGGGCCAGAAGATGATTAAGAAGGTCGGCAAACGCGCCGCCTCCGGCAAGAAATAAGGAAAGGAGATAAGACATGATCAATAAAGAATCCCGCAATTCCATGAGACAACGCCGTCACTTGCGTGTCCGTGAAAAAGTGAATGGCACTTCCGAGTGCCCTCGTCTTGTCGTCTTCCGCAGCAACAAGAACATCGAAGCCCAAATCATCGATGACACCAAAGGCCACACCTTGGTGGCTTCTTCCTCCGTCGCCCTCAAATTGAAGGATGGCGGAAACAAGGAAGGCGCTAGCAAAGTTGGAGCCGACATCGCCGAGAAGGCCAAGGCCGCCGGCATCACCAAAGTCGTATTCGACCGCGGTGGATATGTTTACCACGGACGCGTCGCCGCTTTGGCGGACGCTGCAAGAAAAGGAGGACTCGTTTTCTAACGAGATAGACTTATGGAAGAAACCAAGAAAGTTGAAACTGCGGAAGCAGCGACCTCCAATAAAGCAGCTAACGCCAATCGTTCCGGTGATCGCAGAGGGAACACCGCCCACAAAGGCGGACGTCCCGGTGATCGCAGAGGCAATCGCAACGGATTCCGTCGCGAAGAAAATGAATACAAAGATCGCGTAGTCAACATCAACCGCATCAGCCGTACCGAAAAAGGCGGCAAACATATGCGTTTTGACGCTCTCGTCGTCATTGGAGACGGCAAAGGCAAATACGGATTCGCCCTTCGCAAATCCGGTGAAGTCCCTGATGCCGTCAAAAAGGCTTTGACCGCCGCTAAGAAGAACACCTACCAGATCAAGATCGTCAAAGGCGGAACCATCTCCCACGAGGTGGTCGGCAAATTCGGCGACACCAAAGTTCTCTTGAAACCAGCCCCAGCTGGCACTGGTATCGTTGCCGGTGGCGCCGTCCGCGCCGTCCTTGAATTGGCTGGCATCAAGAACGTTGTCTCCAAGGTCTACGGTTCCCGTACCCCTATCAACGTCATCCGCGCCACCGATGCCGGACTTCGTTCCTTGAAGGAATATGGCAAAGTCATGGTCCTTCGCGGATTGAAGACCCCGGAAGAGATCAAGGCTTCCCATCAATCTTCGAAGAAACACTTCGAGAAAACGGAAGGAGATAAGTAATAATGGCTACTTCATTATCTGATATCAAAGTCGTCGAAGGCTCCAAATTCGAGCATTGGCGCAGAGGCCAAGGCTTAGGTTCCGGCAACGGCAAAACCGCCGGCAAGGGACAAAAAGGCCAAGGCGCCCACGCCCACACCAAGAAAAACGGCTTCGAAGGTGGCCAAATGCCTCTCAATCGCCGTCTTCCGAAATTCGGTTTCCGCAACTTCACCCGTGTGGAGTACGTTCCAGTAAACCTCGACAAGCTCAATGTCTTCAATGACAACGAGGAAGTCACCATTGCCAAATTGATCGAAAAAGGCATCGTCAAAAAGACCGCCGGCAAGGTCAAGATCCTTGGCAAAGGCACATTGGAAAAAACTCTTAACGTCAAGGCCGACGCTTTCTCCGCTTCCGCCAAAGAAGCGATCGAAGCGAAAGGCGGAAAGGCCGAGGTCCTTAAATAATGAAAAAGTTCGTCTCGATTTTCAAAAACAAAGAGATAGTCAATCGTATTTTCTTCACGATAATGATTCTTTTGGTTCTAAGAATCGGGGCGGCAATTCACGTTCCGGGCGTCGACCCTTCCCAAATGGAGGACATGATCAATTCGGGCTCAGCCCTATCGATCATGAACCTTCTCGGAGGTGGCGCGTTAAGCAACTTCTCCGTCTTCGCGTTAGGTGTCTCGCCTTATATTACCGCCCAGATTATCGTCCAGCTGTTATCCAAAGACGTTTTGCCGGCTTTGACTGAATTGTCCAAGCAAGGCGAATATGGTCGTAAGAAAATCGCCATGGCTACCCGTTATCTAACCTTGTTGTTAGGCGCGGTGCAGGGTTATGGCATCATCAAGACCATGGAAAACAGCGAATACATCACCATAACGTTGCAGACCAACTTCTGGACCTATGCCTATATCGTCACCGTCTTATTGGCGGGCGCGATGCTTACTATGTGGCTCGGCGACCAAATCACCGAAAAAGGCTTAGGTAACGGTATATCCGTGATCATCTTCGCCGGTTGCGTCAGATCGCTTCCGACTCAGATCACCACCGCTTGGGGCAAGTGGATCACCAACAATCTGTCCCGCTCCAGCACCGAGATAATCCGCGGATCATTCCAATTCGCGCTTTATATCTTGGCGATGATCTTGATTGTGTCCTTCGTCGTATTCATGGAATTAAGCCGAAGGAAAATACCGGTGCAACACGCCAACAAATCCGGCAGCCAATCCATGGCCCGCGCTTCCTTCCTTCCCATCAAGGTTAACAGCGCCGGCGTAATCCCCGTCATCTTCGCTTCGTCCATCATGGCCGCCCCGCAGGTCATAGCGTCGTTCATCTCGTCTGAAGCTTCCCAAGCCGAATGGCTGAAGATCTTCAACTACAACGAGACGTTCACGATGCCGTGGTTCAACGGGAACACCTGGGAAATGGACTGGGGCTTGGTGATATATCTCGTTCTCATATTGGCCTTCTCCTTCTTCTATTCCCAAATGGAAATAGACCCAGCCAAGATGGCCGAGAACTTCCAAAAGAGCGGTGCCTATATCCCTGGCATCCGCCCGGGCAAGGAAACGGAGCGTTATGTTTCCAAGGTTCTTAACCGCGTGACCTTCATCGGCGCGTGGGCCTTGGTCTTAATCGCCGCCTTGCCGATCATCCTAACTCTTACCAACGTCTTCGATGGCGACACCTCGCTATCCTTAGGCGGAACCGGTTTGATCATCATCGTGGGCGTCGCTCTTGAAATCAACGCCCAAATCGATGGCTTATTGGCCGGAAAGAGCTTCGATAAAGCCAAAGAGGCGGCCGCTAAGGTCAGATGAACATTATGAAAATAATTCTCATGGGACCTCCGGGCGCCGGAAAAGGCACCCACGCCAAATGGATGGAGGAGGATTATTCCATCCCCCACATCTCCACTGGCGACATGTTCCGCGAAGCAATCGCTTCTGGCTCGGAACTTGGAAACAAAATCAAAGACGTCATCAACTCGGGTAATCTCGTTTCCGACGAGCTTACCTGCGAGTTGGTGAAAGAGAGGCTTTCCAAACCAGATTGCCTAAATGGGTATCTGCTCGACGGATTCCCTAGGACAATCGCTCAGGCGGAAGCCCTCAATAACATGGGTGAGGACATCATTCCGACCCATGTCGTCAACATCTCTTGCCCAGAGGATATCTTGCTTAAGCGCATATCCGGCAGACGCGTCTGCCCGAAGTGCGGGGCAAGCTTCAACGTCAACACCATGAAGCCGAATAAGGAAGGCATCTGCGATTATTGCGGATCATCCCTTATCCAGCGAAAGGACGACAATGAAGATTCCTTCAAAATAAGGCTGGAGAATTACCACAACAGCACGGCCCCTCTCTTAGATTTCTATAAAGAGAAGGGAATCTTGCATGACTTTGAGGGAGAGAAAGACACAACCTTAGTCAAAACGTCCATAAAGGATGCTTTGGGAGGGAATAAATGATCATCCTCAAGTCCCCGCGTGAGATCGCTCTCATGAGGGAAGCGGGACTTATCTGTGAGGCCGTCTTTGCCAAAATGGCAGAGATAATCGCCCCGGGAATATCGACCAAAGAACTTAACGATGCGGCAGAGCGCGTCATGATAGAACATGGCGCCATCTCCGCGGAGAAAGGTTACTATGGTTACCCTGGAGCCATATGCGCCTCAGTCAACGAAGTCCTCTTACATGGCATTCCGTCCGAAAAGAAAATACTTAGAGACGGAGACATCATCTCAATTGACATTGTGGTGAAGAAGGATGGCTATTGCGCAGACGCTTGCCGGACTTATCCGGTGGGCATCGTCCAAGAACACGCCACCCGCCTCATCAAAGTCACCGAAGAAGCTTTTTGGAGCGGGGTAAAACTCGTCAAAGAAGGCGTCCATCTTGGCGATGTCGAACACGCCATCCAAGTCGTGGCCGAATCAAATGGCTATTCCGTGGCCCGCGAATTCACGGGGCATGGTATAGGCAAAGAAATGCACGAGGATCCCTATATCCCCAATTACGGGACGCCGGGAACCGGGCCAATATTGAAAGCCGGCATGACTTTAGCCATCGAACCGATGGTAATGGAAGGAAAACCAAACCTCCGTACCCTCCCCGATGGTTGGACGACCGTCACCAAAGACGGCAAATATTCGGCCCATTACGAAAACACGATCGTGGTCACCAAAGATGGCTACGAAGTGCTGACGATTCGCTAAAAAGGAGACAAACATTGGCAAAAGAAGAATGTCTAGAGATCGAAGCCACGGTATTAGAAACTTTGCCTAATGCCAACTTCAAGGTGAAACTAGCCAACGGCGCGGTAGTTCAGGCCTGCGTTTCGGGCAAAATCCGTATGCACTACATACGCATTCTCCCCGGTGATAGAGTTACCGTTCAGTTCTCGCCTTATGATTTAACACGCGGGCGTATTACGTTCCGATACAAAAATTAGGAGAACAGCATTTATGAAAGTCAGACCATCTGTCAAACCAATCTGCAATAAGTGCAGAATCATCCGCCGTCACGGCGTGGTCATGTGCATTTGCCCTAATCCAAAGCACAAACAGAGACAAGGTTAATTAAAAGGAGCAAACGAAGAATATGGCACGTATTGCAGGGGTTGATATCCCAAATGAAAAACATGTCGTCATCAGCCTTACCTATATTTATGGCATTGGCTTAACGACCGCCAAAAAAATCTGCGCAGCCGCCAAGGTTGACGAGAACATCCGCGTCAAAAACCTCACCGACGACCAATTGACCGCCATCCGTAACGAAGTCGCCGAAATCAAAACCGAAGGCGATCTACGCCGCGAAGTCGCGCTCAACATCAAACGCTTAACCGAAATCGGTTGCTATCGCGGATTGCGCCACAAACATGGCTTGCCAGTCCGCGGACAACGCACCAAGACCAATGCCCGTACCCGCAAAGGCCGCAGAAAGACCATCGCCAACAAGAAGATGGCCACCAGATAAGGAGGATATGACTAATGGCACAAAAGAAAACAACCAGCGCCCGCAAAAAGAAAGTCAAGCGCTCATATGTCCGTGGCGTAGCTCACATCCACTCCACCTTCAATAACACCATCGTTTCGATCACCGACCAGCAAGGCAATGTCATCGCCTGGTCTTCCGCCGGTGCTCTCGGCTATCATGGCGCCAAAAAATCCACTCCGTTCGTAGCCCAATTGGCTGGCGAAGCGGCTGGCAAGAGCGCCTATGATCAAGGCCTACGCCAAGTCGATGTCGACATCAAAGGCGCCGGCCCTGGACGTGAATCCGCCGTCCGCGCTCTCGGAGTCGCCGGATTGCAGATCTTATCAATCATCGACACCACCCCTATCCCACATAACGGGTGCCGCCCTCCGAAAAAGCCAAGGGGCTAATCAGCTTCTTAGCCATCGCTATCCTTTCGGATAGAGCAATAACAAAAGTTATTATCTAGGAGGAAATTAAAAATAATGACTAACGAAAACGTCCAAACAATCCAACTCCCAAACCCGTTCCAAGCCTTTGATATCAAAGTAGATACCAACGATGAGGCCAACCATTACGCCAAATTCGTTATCGAACCCCTCGAAAGAGGCTTCGGCTTAACCATCGGCAACGCCCTCCGTCGCGTTTTGCTCTCCGCCCTTCCAGGCGCTAGCGTATTCGCCATCGAAATCGAAGGCGTTCGCCACGAATTCTCTTCTATCACCGGCGTTGAAGAAGACGTCACCGCGATAGTTTTGAACCTTAAGGACTTGGTTCTCAAAATCGAAGACACCGATCCTAAGATCGTGAAGAAAATCGAAGTTGATTTCCAAGGCCCTGGCACTTTGACCGCCGGAGATTTAATTCTCCCGGCCCTAACCAGCGTCGTGAATCCGGATTTGGAGATTGCCCACCTTAACGATGATGGCCATATCAAGATGACGATCTATGCCTCCCAAGGCCGCGGATATGTCACCAACAAAGCCAATAAGGCCGATCGCAACATAACCACCATTGGCGTGATCCCGACCGATAGCAATTATTCGCCGGTCACTAAAGTCGCTTATGCAGTCGAGCCAACCCGTGTTGAGCACGATAGCAAATTCGACAAGCTCACCCTTGAGGTTACCACCAACGGCTCCATCAATCCGGACGAAGCCGTGGCTATGGCCGCTCAGCTTCTCATCGGACACTTGCAGAAATTCGTCTCCTTGAACGAGATCGTCAAGAACTACAAGTTGGACAAAGAAGAAGCAATCGTAGAGGAAAACAAATTCCAAGAAATGATGATCGAAGAACTCGACTTGTCGGTTCGTTCGAACAATTGCTTGAAGCGCGCTGGAATCAGCACCGTCATGGAACTCACCCAGAGATCCGAAGGCGAGATGATGAAAGTCCGCAACCTCGGCAAAAAGTCGCTAAAAGAAGTCAAAGAGAAGTTGAATTCCATCGGACTCCACTTCCGTGACAGCGTAGGAGATTAATTTATGGCAGCACAAGGCAGAAAGAATGTTCATGGCAAGACCGGCGTCCGCTTCAAAGCGGCTTATACCCCGTCTAAAAACAAAGCCATGCTTCGCAACGTCGTGAGCGAACTCATCGTCCACGGCCAAGTCAAGGTTACCTCAGGCGTTAGCAAGGACCTCGTTTCCTTAGCCGACAAGATGGTTACCTTGGGCAAAAAGGGTGATGTCGCGGCCCGTCGTCAGGCGGCTCGCGTCCTTCGTAACGGCATTGCCGACGAAAAAGGAAACAACGCCCTTAACAAGCTTTTCAACGAAATCGCCCCGAAATATGCGTCCCGCAACGGTGGTTATACCCATCAATACAAGCTCGGCGCCCGTCGTGGTGATAACGCCCAAGTGGTCTTAGTTACCTGGGTTGACTAATCAAAAAGGAAACAACGGCCTTTAAAGGCCGTTTTTCTTTTGGCTCATTTATGGTTAAATATAGGCATGAAATCCATACGTTATCCTTTATTGATTGCCTTGGCGGTTTTTGTCATTCTCTTAGGCTTTGGCTCGGCTTATGATTTAGAGATTGCCAAGGGCATTTACGCATCCGAAGGGGCCGCAAGGGGCTTTGGGCTATTTATGGCCGCCTTTTCGATGTATTTGGGCTACGCCATTTATTCTATTTTCGCCGGGGCTTTGTTGCATATGGCCATTAAGTTCGAATGGAAGAAATGGGTTAAGGCTATCTTAATCATTTTGTCTATCGCCGCTTATGGGGCCGCGGTGTTCTTCTCAGGAAGAGAGCCTTGGAGCGTCAACGGCTATAATGACGCCTCGCTAAATTGGGTGGGCTACGTTATTGCGGTGGTTTTAAATTTCGGCTTTGGGGTTTGCGGTTGGTTTGCGAGCCAAAAGATAAACAACAAAGAATTGCTGAAGATTATCTTGATCGTTTTGGCTTTTGTGGTGTTTGCTATGACCGTTGGAACGACGGGTTTGAAGGCTTTGATGCATCGCCCGAGGTTCCGTTATCTAATAAACGAAGACATGATGAAATTCGTTCCTTGGTGGAAAGGCTGCTCGGATTATAAATCCATATTGGAGAGATTGTCGGCAACCTATCCCTATATTACCAGCGAGGAATTTAAATCATTCCCCAGCGGGCACGCGAGCGTTAGCTGCACGGTTATGATGTTGACCGCCTTCTTGCCTTTATTTGGGAAGAAAGCCGCCAAATGGCAGCTTCCGGCCTTCATAGGGGGATTTATTTGGACTTTGTTGGTTTCCCTTTCCAGAATGATCGTTGGCGCCCATTATCTATCAGATGTTTCGATGGGCTCGATTATCAGCCTTATTTGTTTCTTTGCCGCGAACGAGATAATAATCAGGGAAAAGAAACTTCAGCCGGCATTAGAAGAAATGATGTCTAAATAAGCCTTAAAATAGGGCTGATATTATCTAAATCAAATTCAATTAAGTGTTACTATCTCAAAATTTTTTTGAGGAGGTAACACTTGTTTTATATTTTAAATCCTTTTTTAAGGTTTTGTTTTGCCATGGTCTACTTGGAAGGGCTTTTAATTAACAACAAAAGCCATAAGTAATAAGATATACCCATGTTGAAAGCGATATTTTTTGATTTAGATGGGACGTTGTTGGACACCATCGACGATATAAGAGAGGCGTTAAACGCCGCT
The DNA here is from genome assembly GCA_963598795.1 of Alistipes shahii. Lineage (GTDB taxonomy): Bacteria > Bacillota_I > Bacilli_A > RFN20 > CAG-826 > UBA4951. Next base: position 67,801 of record CAVBUY010000001.1, on the reverse strand, counting down.
TTAAAGGCCTCTGAGCTTGATTTGAGTTACGAACGTAAAGATGTTCTTAATTTTATCGGGAAAGGCACAGATTACCTTATACACGCTTCCTTGGGACAATTTGACAACGAAGAGAACTTCAAAATCTTGAAAAAGAACTATTTGCCTTTGTATGAAGAATGCCAAAAACACAAAACCCATCCATTTTCTGGATGCAAAGAATCTTTGGAATATCTCCAAACGAAATATATGTTGTTCGTATGCACCAATAAGCCTGACAATCTCGCTAAGCAAGTGATTGCCAAAGTCCTTCCGACAATCCATTTTAAGTCGGTGGATGGGCAAAAAGACGGAGTTGCCCCAAAACCCAATCCCGCAATTCTCTTAAATGACATGAAGGAATATAACCTCAAACCAGAAGAATGCTTGATGATTGGCGATTCGTATCCGGACGCTTTAACTGGAAAGAACGCCGATATGAGAGTGGGCCTTTGCCTTTATGGATATGGCAAATACGACGAAGAGCTTTTATCTTTGGCTTATTGCACCTTTGATAGCCCTTCAGATTGGATGAAATTGTAATTATGCGTTTATTTGTTTCAGACATAGACGGAACTCTGATTCCAAGGGGAACGTTTGATCTTTCCCCGATTGACGTTGAATCCATAAACAAACTGCTTAAAAACGGCGACGCTTTCGCCATTGCTTCAGGAAGGCCATATTGCTCGATAAAATCATTGATGGATAACTTTATTAACGAAGGGCATAGATATCTTATCGGGGCAAACGGGGCGGCTTCCTATCAATTGGATGGTACGGCAATAAACGAAAATACCCTGACTTTAGACGATTTGTATTATTTTCATGAGAAGTACAAAGACTCGGAAGTAGTGGTCTATGGTTATAACACCAATTCCGGTTTGGTGGTTTTCGAAGAAAGCGTATGCACGGATATCGAAATGAAACTATGCAACATCAAAAGGGAAGATTTCGTTTTCGTTCCTAAAGACAAAAAACCGGAAGATTTGGAAATACCTCTTTTGAAGATAATCATAGGCGCGCCGGAAGATGTGTCCGCCAAATTGTCGTTTAACGAAAAAGAGAGATCTTCCTATACGATAAACAGGTCTGACATATGTTATATCGAAGTTCTGAAAAAAGGCTCCGACAAAGGATATCAGGTCGAGGAATTGAGAAAACATTTAGGCATTAGCAAAGACGACGTTTATTGTTTCGGGGATGCCGGAAACGATTTGACGATGATAAGAGATAATCACGGGGTGGCTATGGGGAACGCCACGGATGATGTAAAAAAAGTGGCGGAATATGTAACCGCCACCGTCAATGAGCAAGGTGTCACCAAGGCTTTAAAGCATTTTGGCTTTATAGATTAATATCTATTGGCTGAGCTTAATATATCTATCTTGTGAGCGTAAAGCTCCTTAAGATATTCTCTGTTTTTAAGTTGGAAGACGCGTGAATCTATCGCGTCTTTTCTTTCGTCCAATATGCGCCTGGTGTTGGCTAAGGCGCAAATCCAGCCATCCGTGGCGATATTGACTTTGCATATTGGGCCCTTAGAGGCTTTTAATATTTCTTCGTCGGGGATTCCTATGGTTTTGGATATATTTCCCCCGTGGTTGTTGATCATTTCGACGTATTTTTGCTCGATATTGGAGGAACCATGCAACACCAAAGGAAAATCGGGGACCAATTTGGCGATTTCCGACAAGATATTATGGGCAAGCGGTGGCAATTCCCCATTCTCATTCGGAATCATTTTGACTAATCCATGGCAAGTGCCTACCGAGACCGCCAAAGAATCGCATCCGGTGCGTTTGATAAACTCCGCCGCTTTCTTTGGATCGGTGTATTTTGAAGTTTGAACTTCATTTTCGCCATCTTCTTCAATTCCAGTCAATGTGCCTAATTCGGCCTCGACCGTAACCTCTTTTTTATGGGCGTATTCGACCACTTTTTTGGTTAAGGCGATATTTTCTTCAAATGACAGCATTGATCCATCGATCATCACCGAGGAAAAGCCGTTGTCTATGGCTTCTACACACGTTTCATAGCTTTTTCCATGGTCCAAATGTAGGGCGATTGGCAAATTTAATCCGGCATGATGAACCCTATCAATCGCCCCTTTGACCATATTAACCAACATTTCCGGCTCTAGTTGATGTTCCAAATTAGAAGAGGCTAAAACGATTAGAGGCGATCTCTTTTCGATAATAATGTCGGTTATGGCATTCATTTGTTCCAATGATATGGGATAAAAGGCCGGGACGGCATAACCTTCCTTATATGCCTTTAAAAGCATGTCCTTGGTGTTTACTAAGCCAAATTCATGATAGTTGTACATATCTTCTCCTAAAATAAAGGCCAGGAGTTGCCTGGCCTTCAGTTTGATTTCTTATTTCGATTCAACGGCGTGGCCAGCGGAGCCATAGATGTTGTTCATCTTGTTTTCGATGAGCTTTTGGACATCGGTTCTGGCTGGGGTGGTGTATTTGCGAATTTCGTATTCCTTCGGTTGTTCGATGAAGAATTCTCTGATCGAGCCGGTGAAGACGACGCGGAGGTCGGTGCCGGTGTTGATCTTGCAAACGCCACGTCTGGCAGCTTCGCGAAGCATATCGTCGGGGATGCCAATGGCGGCAGGCATTTGTCCGCCGAACTTATTCAAACGGGCGATGGCGTCTTGAGGAACCGAAGAAGCTCCATGCAAAACGAGAGGGAAACCTGGGAGCTTGGCGGTTATTTCGTCTAAGATATCCAAACGGAGTTTCGGATTGGTTCCGGGTTTGAATTTGTAAGCTCCGTGAGCGGTGCCGATGGCGATGGCCAAGCTATCAATTCCGGTGCGGGTAACGAAGTCGACGGCTTGATCGGGGTGGGTGAAGACACCATATTTGTCTCCGGTGACTTCTCCATCTTCGATGCCAGCGATGGCGCCCAATTCTGATTCGACGACCACGCCTCTGGCATGGGCATATTCAACGACTTCCTTGGTGGCCTTGATATTGTCTTCATAAGGCAAGGCGGAAGCGTCGATCATAACGGAAGTGAAGCCGTTGTCGCAGCAATATTTGCAGATTTCGACGGATTTGCCATGGTCTAAGTGCAAGGCGATTTCTACTCCTGTATCTTTGACCGCGCTATCAACGATTGCGCGAAGATAGGTGATGCCGAAATATTTGATGACGTTTTCGGTGATGGCGATGATAATAGGCGACTTGGTTACGACGGCCGCCTGAACAACGGCTTGGAAGGTTTCCAAATTGTCGACGTTATAAGCTCCGACGGCGTATCCGCCCTCATAAGCTCTTTTGAACATTTCTTTTGTGGTTACTAATGCCATAAATTCTCCTTATTTATTAACGGGTCTATTTTCTACCCGTTGTTAACGTAAATAAATTAAGCCGGCCTTAAAAGCGCTTTCTAAGTGCTAATTGCCTTTTTGCTTCTTTTCTTTATTGGGAGATGGATTTCCTAATAAAGTGCCTTCGCCTTTCTTGACCAGACGCTTGTCTCTATAATCGGCCAAATAAGTTTTAGCCGCGAAATCATGGATTCCGGAATTGCTGTGAGATATGCCAAGACACATTATTTCGGCCATCGGGAAGAGCATTCCCAAATATCCGACGGCGGAAGGCATAAAGAAATACCAAATCGTCGGGATTATGATATTTATGACCGCCAGTAAGAAATAACGAAGCAATATTTGGATTTTTGAAGCGAACTTTAGGCCATATTTGTCGACTACGACGATTTTGAAGACGAGCTTAAACGGAGTGGCCCCGCCTCTAAGCACCAAAGGCAACAAAATATAGTAAATTCCCAAGCCCAAAACCTCGGAAATCAAAATAATGAAATATTCGGTTAGATTCGCGTGCTTGCTATGTTGGACGTATTCCGGAGTGGAAACGAACAAAGATATGGCGCTTTCATATTGAAGGGCTAGCCAACCGGTAACGGCGGCCTCGGTGGCCATATTTTCTCCAGTGGTTGGATCTTTAGCCCGCTCATAATGGGTATTCATCCAATTTTCTATCTCTTCCATGCTGGAGCCTTTTGGCAAAGAATAGCTCTCTTCCGGCAAAAGATTGGTCCAATATTTGACCGACTCTTTTTGGGCGAAATAATTAGACAAAGAATTTTTAAGCAATGGGTAATCAAAATTGGAATAGTAATAAATTATTCGGTTCTCGTAATTAAGCTCAGGGGTCTTGCTTGTATCGTATTGTCCATCTTCTGTGACTTTGTAGTAACCCCCGTTTACCTCCACGAATAAAGATGATTCTTTGCATGCGTCATGGACGAAATCGACGTCGTCTTGATGACCCATCGGATCCAATATGGTGTAGCGGCAGGCAAAGAAAAAGCCAATTATCAACACCAAAGCCACAATCAAATCCAAAAGAGCGGCCGCGTATCTGGTAATAAGGTTGGGCTTTTTGGCTATATAAGGCTCGGATTCCAGCTTGGCGTTTTCTTGTTCTATTTTCTTTTGCTCTAATAAATCGTCTAGGTTCATCTACGCTATTTTACAGTAAAAAAAGGGGTCATGGAATACCATGACCCTATAAAGAACCGATTTTATTTTTTGTCGGTTGCTTCCGTTGCCTCGTCAGCTTTTTTCTCTGACTTAGCTTCGGCTTTCTTTTTCTTGGCGAATAAGGCTTTTAAACCTTTCTTCTTTTTCTTTTCCTCGACCTTTTCGTTCGGGTTGGTGCCTTTGGCTACCAATTCGATCTTATGTGCCTTTTCGGCTGGCTTTTCGCCGACCGAAACGACGGTGACGGATCCCAAAGCGAGATTCTCCTTGGTTTCGTAATCAAAGAGAATGATGCCGTCTCCGACGATGTCGAAATGGATCTTCTCGTCGGTCTTATAGTCGATGGAACCGAAGACTACCGCGGAAAGGATGTCCCCGCCGAAATCGATCTTGACGGTAGTTTCCATGCCGGTAGGCAAGGTGCTATAGGCTAAGCCGGTAAGCTTGCTCTTTTTAACGATTGGCAAGAATTCCGGACGGATGCCCAAGACTATCTCTTTGCCGATTGTAAGGTTTTCTAAGCCTTTGATCATTTCTTTGGCTTCGAAGATGCCTTCCACGCCAAGGAACGAAACGCTGACGGAATTGCCTTCGATGTTGGTGACCGTCCCAGGAATGAAATTCATGGTCGGGTTTCCGACGAAGTCCGCGACGAAGAGGTTTGCCGGGCGTTTATAAACCGTCAAAGGAGGGTCGATTTGGTTGACTACCGCGTCATTCATCAAGCAAATTCTGGTAGCCAAGCTCATGGCTTCCAATTGGTCGTGGGTGACGTAGATGAAGGTGGAATCGGTGTCATTATGGAGACGCTTCAATTCGGTTCTCATTTCAGCGCGCAATTTGGCGTCCAAGTTGGACAAAGGCTCGTCCATGAACAAGACCTTAGGCTTGGTGGCCAAAGTACGGGCGATGGCGACACGCTGCTGTTGACCGCCGGAAAGTTCGGCGGGATAACGATCGCGGAATTTGGTGATTTTCAACATCGTGAGAACTTCGTCGATGCGTTCTTCCATTTCGGCTTTGGTCAAGTGGCGTTTCTTCTTCAAAGGGACGCTATTGGTGGTTTTGGCTTCTTCCAAACGGGCTTCCAATTCAGCCTTTTTGGTTAAATCGGTCTCGTCTTTGATCAAGATTTCCAAACCTTCGATCAAGTCTTTGTCTGGAACCAATATGACGTTTCCGTCCTTATCCAATTTGTCTTCTTCCAAAAGGATGTTTTCAAGTCCGAAACGAATGTTTTTATAAACCGTCATATGCGGCCATAAGGCATAGTTTTGGAACAAGAAGCCGATGTCACGGCGAGCAGGGCTCAAGTTGATGCCCGTTTCGGAATCGAAGACAACTTTGTCTCCGATGGTGATACGACCGGAGGTTGGGGTTTCCAAACCGGCGATCATACGCAAAGTGGTGGTTTTGCCGCAGCCCGAAGGGCCGAGCAAGGTTATGAATTCGCGATCATCGATGACGAAGTTAAGATCCTTGGCGCCATAGAAATCGCCCCATTTTTTGGTAACGTGTTCTAATACAATTTTTGGCATTTGTTTATCCTCCTACGCCTTTATCGATAGATGCGCCGGTCAATTTGTTGACTATCAAGTTGATGCCGACTACCAACACGACTATTACTAAGTTGATGCCGTTGGCAAGCTGTTCGATGCCGTTGCGGTTGAAGTAATCCAAGATGTTGGTGGCTAACGTTGTGTTGCTGGTTAACAGCGAGAACAAGGTATACTCACGCATACATGAGATAAAAGGCAATAAGTAACCAGATAAGAAGCTGGCTTTTTGAATCGGGAAGATAACGCGGGTCATACGTTTTACCCAAGGGGTGTTGACGATGATGGCGGCTTCTTCGATTTCTCCGGAAAGCTGCAACATGGCGTTGGTTCCGCTCCTGGAGGCGAATGGCATGAATTTGATGCCGCCGCAGATAACACAGATTGCTATGGCGGACCATTCGGAACCGGTCGTGGAAACGTCCAAGAAGCTAAATGTCGATGTCTTCATCAATGAGAAGAATATCGTCGAGAAGCATAGAGCCGGGATCAAATATGGCAAGAAGGCCAGTGAACCAACGGCATTGGCGAATCTGGATCTTCTCTTTTTGGAAACGGCATAGCCGATCAAGATGCCGGCGGTGCCGCAGATAAGAGAAACGCAGATGGAAATCAATAAGGTACGTCCAATAGCGGATTGGATATCCTTATTGAAGAATATTCCGGCGGTGGACAAATCACGAGACTCTACATAAGCGTCATTCACGGTGTTGTCTTTCGAGAACCAGAACTTCCAGTCGATGGAGTTAATATCTCCCGGAGTGGATTCCAAAGATTCCAAAACGAAGGATATGAGCGGGACGATGGCGAAGAACGCCACGACGATCAACACGATGATGGCGATGGGCCATTTCCATGCGCGTAAATTGATTTTGGAAATCTGACCTGATTTTCCCGATACCGTAGTAAATCCTTTACGAGACTTTGTGAACCAGTTGTTCAAAACGAGGATCAACATGGAGAAGATCATCAAAATCGTCGACATTACGTAACCTTCGCCGTTTTTGCCTAATGACAAGGCGCTTCTTAAGGCGATGGAAATGGAAGTGAACGATTTGTTGACGTTCAACATATAAGGAACGGTATAGCTGGAAATTGATGAGGAGAAGACCAACAAAACAGTGGAAACGATCGCAGGAGCGACGATCGGCAAAGTGATCCTTCTCAATATCTTTCCGCGTGAGGCTTTTAAAACGGTGGCGGCCTCTTCTAAGTTGGCGTCCATGTTGCGCAAGATTCCGCCGATTAAGATATAGGCGAATGGCGCGTAGTGGATACCCAAACATAAAGCGGAAGGCCAAAAACCATAAGTCAGCCATTCCGGCGCGCATATTCCAGTCATTGCCTGGAGCATGCCGATGCCCGGAGCGGAAGGTATGTTGGTGTTTTTGAAGAAGTTAACCCAGAACATGGCGATCGACCAGGAAGGCATGATGTAAGGGAAAACGAATACCGTTGATAAGAATTTCTTAAACGGAACATTGGTACGCGTGATCAAGAATGCGACAACCCCGCCGCCGATAACGGCAACGGCACAAGCAACCAAGGACATCAATATGGATCTATACAATGGTGTCCAGAAGTAGTTTGCGGAATAACCTGCAGTCCCTTTGTTGGCTAATAGATACGGCCACATCAAGAAGGTGAAGTTGCCCTTTCTTAATGATGTGCCGAATTCCTCGTTTAAAGCCTTTGCTTCGGTGCCGGTTTGGATGATCAAGGAATTCAAGACCATTCGAACTAGCGGATAGACGACGCCTATTGCGAGGATTATCGCAAAGATGACGAGGATTAGGTTAGCCGGACGGGATAGGTATTGCCCGATTGAGTTAATGAACTTTTTCGCGCGTTTGCCGAAACTTGGTTTGGCAGTAGCGGCGGCAGTAGTCATAAGGCTCTCCTTAAAAAGTAATAACGGGGATTGGGCTTAGCCGAACCCCCGTTTTTTTTAGATGAAGTTAACTAACGAACGATTTTTTCGAACTTAGTTCGTACCGGTCTTGCCAGCGACTTTCGCGACGATGGCGTTGACGGTGGAACTCTTGACGGTCTTCAAATATTCGAAGTCTTCGTTAATTTCTCTGGCCTTGTGTTGTTCTTTGGTCCAATCGCCTTTGGCGTAATTGAAGCCGGAGCTAGCGGCGCCAGGATAGTAGTAGCCATATTGGTTGCCGGCTTCGCCGTTTTCACCCGGGGTGGAAGCGTTGAAGATAGCGGCCTTATAGGTTTCTTCTTCGAGCAATACACGAGCGAACAAAGCGGCGGTGTAAGGGAATTTGGCGTTATTGATGATTTGGGAATCCATGCAATACATGAATCCGTTGAATCCATCGATGGTCCAATCCCATTTGACGGTGGTCATGGCGTTGAGGTCGGTTTCGTTGTAGGTATATGTCTTGCCATCGCACTCGACGGTTACGCCAGTGTCGTTAGTTGTTCCGTTGCCATTCAAGTCAACGGTGTATTTTTTGCCGACGGCGTCTTTCATCTTGGCGAACGCGCCATAATAGACATATCCGGCTGTCCAGTCATCCTTGAGTTGGGTTTCTTTCATGGCTGTGCCATCAGAAGAATGCCAACGGGAGATGGTGTCGATGAATTGGTCGAGCCATTGGGCACCAGCGGATTCATAGCCATTGTTCTTGGTCCACTCGGTTCCAAAATAATTCTTATAAGCGGTTTCGATTCTCTTTTGCTCAGATGGATTCAAAGCCGAAACCAAGAACGACATATTGATTTGTTCGGTTTCCGGGGATTGGAAGGAGACTTTGGTGATCGCATCGCTCTTATTGGCAGTCTTAGCCGCGGTGGTCATCTGCCAGATGTTGTGAAGTTTGAATCCATTGACTTTTTCGAAATTGGTGTTGGTCCAGAACAATTTGTTGAAGTGGATGCCTTTCAAAGGATTTGCGTCTTCGTCAGACAATCCAATGGCGGATTTGTCGGCAGGAGCATAGTTATAGAGAATTCCATCGTCAACGAGCGTGGCGAATGAACGGGCATCCTGAGCCAAGACATAGTCGGCGACGTAAGTTTTGTCGGCGGATTGCAAAGCGGTTAACAAAGCGGCATCTTTGTAGCTGTTGTTAACATCGATATTGTCGTTATCTCCGACTGCTCCATCAGCGCCGGTCTTGTATTTGATCCAATCGCATTGAGCGGCGACGGAAACGGCGACCTTTTGGAGAGCCGAAGTCAAACCGACGACTTTGAATTTTTCGTTCGGCTGAGCTTCGAATTCAGCTTTCGATTTCTCTTTCAATTCAGCAAGCGTCATTTTGCTCGCTTCTTCAACGGCAATCGCGGTTTCGCTCTTGGTTTCTCCGCAAGAGGCCATCGCGATGGCGGAGCCGGCCAATAATATGAAGGCTCCTAATTTTGCACCTTTTTTCATTTTTACCTCCTTGAAAAAAGATATGGTTGGGCTTTCGCTAAACACGCACCTTCGATAGGCTGCGTGGAGCGAGTTGTCCATGTATGTACACATACACTAACGCAGGGGAGGTCAAAAAGTCCAATAAAAAAAGGTGAACGAACGCTCACTTTTTTCTAAATTCGCCAGATATAACTAATTTAAATAATATTTTTTCCAGTCATCGAGCCTTTTTGGGGTTATTCCGAAATGTTTTTCTAAATAGTTTTCAAAGGTCCCATACTTGTCAGTTATCGACTTTAGAGACAATTTGCAGAATTTTTTCTCGACGACCACGAGTTTTTTCATGTAATAGGCGCAATAGAGCTTATGGCTTTTTTCGTATGCGTCCTTTATTCTCCATTTGTTCTTTTCTTTGCGGGCGTCATTTGATGCCAAATAGTCCTTGTATATATCTTTTTCGTTGACGTTAAACGCTTTTAAAAGAATAAGAAAAAATATTCCTGTTCTATCTTTTCCGCCTTGGCAATGAACCAATATTTTTTCATGCCTATCCAACGCTTCAAAAATTTTGGAAAAATCGGTCGCAAACGGGATGATTTTGTAGAATTTCAAATATTCTTTGTATTTACGACGGTATTCCTTAAACGAGGGGTTTGAATAATCCCACAATCCAACATCGATGGCTCCGAAATCAAAATCACCGATTTGAAATTTGGGATCGATTGAACCCAATAGTGATAGGCTGACGTTTTTTATATTATTAAATTCATAATCGTTGCGTCCGGCGAGAAGCGTGGGGTCGCGCAAATCGAATATGGTGTTTAAACCGAGTTTTTCAATACCTTCAACCGTCTGTCTGTCCAAATTTGTGGGCAAATAGGCAGAACGGAATATCTTCCCGTCTTTAATCTTTTTCCCATCCTTGGTTTTCAATCCGCCCAAGTCGCGGAAATTAAGCAATTGAATGTCGGGATATTTCATGTTGATTAATATAAATCCGAACGGCTTTTATTATGTAGTTGTAAACACTTACACGATGGCTTTATTTGGTTTGCTTTATAAGCACGCCTAAAATAAGGTTGCTAATTCAAGGAGATATCAAATGCCATTAGTAACTTCTAAAGAAATGTTCCGTCGCGCCATCGACGGCAAATATGGAATCGGTGCCTTCAACTTTGACAACATCGACGTCATGCGTGCCGTTCTTCGCGCCGCCGACAATCTCAAAGCCCCTGTCATCATCATGGTGTCCAGCGGCGCTTGGAAATTCATGAACCCGCTTTACATCCGCACCGTTTGCGATGTCGCGGCCAAGGAATTCCCCAACGCCGAATTTTGCTTGCACCTAGATCACGGCAAAACCGTCGAACTTTGCAAACAAGCGGTGGATGCGGGTTTCACATCCGTTATGATCGATGCTTCTGCCTTGCCTTACGAAGAAAACATCAAGGCCACCAAGGAAGTCGTTGAATATGCCCACGCCAGAGGTGTGGTCGTCGAATCCGAATTAGGCGCCATCGCTGGAATCGAAGACGACGTTAACGTCGATGACAAATATGGCTGCTTCACCCATCCAGAACAAGCCGTCGACTTTGTCAAACGTACCGGAATCGATAGCTTAGCCATCGCCATCGGCACCGCTCACGGAGCCTATAAATTCAAACCCGGAACCAATCCGAAACTCCGCTTCGACATCTTGGATGAAATTGAAAGCAAATTGCCGGGATTCCCTCTCGTTTTGCATGGCGCTTCCTCCGTTCCTGCCGCCTCTTTGGCCTTAATCAACGAAAACGGCGGAAATATGCCTGCCGCCATCGGCATCCCCGAATCGATGCTCGAAGAAGCTTGCAAGCGTGGAGTCAGCAAGATCAACGTCGGAACTGATTTGCGCGTTGCCTTCACTGGAAATATGCGCAAAGTCATGAAGGAAAAACCGGAAGTCTATGACCTCCGCACCCTCTTCACTCCGGGACTTGACGCCATTACGGAACTCGTCGAAAGCAAGATCAAAGGCTACCTCCATTCCGAAGGCAAAGCCGTTGTTAACGACTAACTTGTAAAAGAGAAATAAGCCACGGCTATTGCCGTGGTTTTATTTTCCCTTCCAAGTGCTAGAATAGAGCCATGAAAAAGCTGACCATTTATAATTCGTTAGGCAATAAACTCGAGGAGTTTAAGCCAATCATTCCCGGCAAGGTTTCTATATATTGCTGCGGCCCTACCGTCTATAACGATCCCCATATCGGAAATTTCCGTCCGGTCATTGTTTTTGATGTTCTCCGCAGAACGTTGAAAAGAATCGGCTACGACGTAAAATTTGTTTCCAACTATACGGATGTAGACGACAAAATAATCAAACGCGCCAAGGAATTGAACATTTCCGAAAAGGAATTGACTACCTCGGTGATAAACGAATACCGTCGTTTGGTTACGGCCGTGGGTTCTATGCAACCAGACGTTACCCCGACTCCTACCGTTTATATGCCCCAAATTCTTGAATATGTCGATGAATTGGTGAAAAGTGGATCCGCTTATTGCGTGGATGGCGACGTTTATCTAAAAGTCACGGACATTCCTCAATATGGCGAATTATCCGGCAACTCCATAGAAGACTTGGAATCCGGCGCTAGAATCGATGTTAACGAAAAGAAGAAAGATCCTATCGATTTTGCTTTATGGAAAGAAACAGAAGAAGGCATCAAGTGGAAATCTCCTTGGGGAGAAGGGAGACCGGGTTGGCACACAGAATGCTGCGTTATGATCAACTCCATCTTCAAAGACCAAGGCGGATTGATTGATATTCATGGCGGCGGCTTCGATTTGAAATTCCCCCATCACGAGAACGAAATAGCCCAAGCCAAAGCCCATAACCACAACAAATTGGCCAACTATTGGATGCATAACGGCTTTATTAACGTCGATAACGAGAAAATGTCCAAATCGTTGGGTAACGTCATTTTGATGAAGGACGTCGTTGAAAAATATAGCGGAATACCTTTCAGAATGATGATTTTGGCTGCCCATTATAGGGCTCCGGCGGCATTTTCCGAAGAAACCATCAAAGAAGCCCAAAAGAAATATCAGCAGTTGGTGCAATCTAGCAAAATGGCCGCGGTTCAGCTCCAACTTCAAAATGTTGACATCGATAACTTGAAAAGAAACGAAAACAACGCGGTTTTGGACGCTTTATGCGACGACTTGAACACGCCAAATGCCTTAACCGTTCTTTATGAGCAAAACAAAGAACTTAATATGGCTTTGCGCACCCGTCCGCTGGATTTAGATAAATTAGAAAACGCATTTTCTTTAGTCAAAGATTCTTGCGATACTCTTGGGATAACTTTGGATATCCCTCATCTTACGGAAGAAGACAAAAAGCTTTACGAAGAATACAACCAAGCAAAGGCCGACAAGAATTTTGCCTTATCGGACGAAATCAGAGCCAAATTGATCGAACGTAAAGTATTCTAAATAGGACAAAAACGGACATTTTGTCATACCCTAATTCAAACAATAGCTTATTTTGTTTCTCGATTTCGATAAATTAGCAGCAAATAAGTCAATCATTAAATAAAAAATATCATATCTCAAGGAGGCGAAGGCATGAGTAATATCGTTTATGGGAAGAACCCTGTGGAAGCGGCAATCGAGAGTGGACACGTCAAAACGCTATATGTCGCCGAACGCCTCAAGTCTGATTCATTCGCGATGAAATTAGCCGAAAAAGGCGTTAAGACAAAATACGTGACGGACGTCATTCTTGAGAAGCTTGCCAAAACTAAGTTCACCCAAGGATATGTCGCCGAAGTCGATGACTATAAGCTTTACGGGCTTATGGAAATCATCGAATCCGCCAAAGAGAAGCAATACCCCTTGTTAGCTATGCTCGATGGCATTGAGGATCCTCATAACTTGGGTGCGATCTTGCGTAGCGCCGATGCCTTCGGAGTCGATGGAGTCATCATTAAGAAAAGAGGGCAAGCCCCTCTTAACCCGACGGTGGCCAAAGTTTCGACCGGAGCCATAGAATACGTCAAGGTCTGCGAAGTGGCCAATCTTTCCCAAGCCATCAAAACCTTGAAGGAAAATGGCTATTGGATAGTCGCCACGGACGGCTTAGGTACCCAAAACTATGATGACATCGATTATAAGTCCCCGATTTGTGTCATCATCGGCTCTGAGGGATTCGGCATTTCCAGGCTGGTTTTGAGCAATTCTGACTTCATCGTAAAAATTCCCATGTATGGGCATGTGAATTCCTTGAACGCCAGCAACGCGGCTTGCACGCTATTTGCTCAAATCGACCACAATCGCAGACACTAAGGTTCCCATTAGAGGAATTTTATGAATCAATCTGACCCTCTCACCGACGAAGAACTCCTTTTATTGACGAGAGCAGGAGATAACAATGCGTATACGTTGCTAATACGCCGATTTTTAGGTCCCTCGCGCAAAGGCGATATCAACCGTGCCTACCCAGGAATACTAGGGAGGTACTCCTTATGGGAAGTTTCATCGATCTCCCTATCTACTTTCTGGGCATGCATGGACGGATATCGCTTTGGGACTGTGCGTTTCCACACCTATTACGTAAGCGCATTAAGGTTTAACTTGATGCGTTTCGACCAAAATAGGCAAAGGGAGAGAAAATATGTCGCGTCGTTAGACTCGCCATTAAAATACGATTCCGATTTCTGTCTACACGATGTTTTGTCAACGGACAGCACGATTGACGATCCGAAAAATTACATAAATTATTACGAGACTTTGGAAAGCGTTAAAAAGCTTCCGGACTCCATTCCGCACGATACATTGGAAATAGCGAAAATGAAGGCCAACGGTTTAAGCTTTGTCGAAATAGCGGAAGCCATGAAAATGACTTATCGACAAGTTTATGTTCGTTATCAGTCATTTTTGGAGAAGGCCAAGAAACTGATCAAAAAGCCAAATTGATAAGTAGAAGATAACAATCGAAATTTAACAGGTTATTCATTATTTTCCTTGAGTAGCCATGACTACGAACAACAAAAATAGACTTTATTTTGATGGCTAGCCTAAAGCGGTTTTTCATATGAGTGTTAGCTGGTTGAAGCCGCGCTCTTAAACTACGCATACCCGCACTTGACACGCATGGATAATGCGAATATGCTATTGGCACGCTAAGGTTAAATGTTTATGGGTAGGGAAAAGGTGTTTTTGATTTGCTCGGAATGTCTGTCTCGCAACTATAGCGTTGCCAAGCGAAACGACAGGACGGAAAGATTCGAAATAAAGAAATTCTGCCCCAATTGCAATCGCCACACGTTGCATAAAGAAAGCAAATAGGAGGGTTAAGTATGACGTCACCCAAGAAGTATGCCAAAGAAGTCATCAAAGAAGGCAAGCGCATTCGTTGGCCGAAGCGCGATGAGCTCTGGCCTGCCATCGTTACCGTTATCGTAATCACGGTCTTCGTTGCCATTTTCCTTTCCATTTGGGATTTGTTGGCCAGCAGCATCATCAGCCAGCTCAAGAGCGCGTTCGGCGGATAAGGAGCGTATTTATGCCAGCCCAGTTAAGTGAAAAACAATGGTATGCGGTTACCACCATGTCAATGCATGAAGCCAAAACCGCCGCTAATTTGATTAAGCGTATCACGACCATGAACATGCAGGATTACATCCTCCGCGTTTTGGTAGCCGAACATGAAGAGCCGGTTTTGAAGGACGGCATTCCTACCGGGAAAACCAGAATGAAGAATTTCTATCCTGGCTATATCTTCGTTGAAATGATTATGACCGACGAATCATGGTATATCGTTCGTAACACTCCGGGTGTTACCGGTATTATCGGATCATCCGGCGGTGGCCAAAAACCAGCTCCGGTATCTCGCGAAGAGATCGAACCGGTCTTGAAGAGAATGGGTCTTATCGATTCCGCGATGTATGAGTACTATCACGTCGGCGATAGAGTCAAGATCATCAATGGCGCTCTCGAAAATACGGAAGGCGTTATTATCTCTATTGACAGAGAAAGCGGCTTGGTTCGCGTTGAAACGACATTCTTCGGACGCGTTACTCCGGTTGATGTTGATTTCTCGGAGATCGAAAAAGCTTAAAAACGAAGGCGAGATCGGTGGTCTCGCTTTTCTTTTTGAATATTATATGAAAAATCATTCATATTTTTGTTGCATCCTTTTTGTTAGGGGGTAGAATAGCATCGAAATATGAAGGAGTGTTCATATGTCCGGTGAATTGACCACAAAACAGCTAAACAAAGTTTCCTCAATATTGAAAGCCTTGTCGGGGACTTCAAAATTGGAAATCTTATATGTCCTTTCGAGCGGGGAAAAATCAGTGAATGCGATTTCCGAAGAATCCGGATTGTCCCAATCTTTGGTTTCGCACGCATTAAAAGATTTAAAGGATTCGCATTTGGTCTCTTATAGCCAAGTTGGGAGGCAAGTGTTTTATCGCTTGGACGATGACCATGTCTTAACCATCATCAACGCGATTTTCGAACATTCGAAGGAGTATTAATAATGGCTGAGCATAATCATGGACATCACCACGATCACGAACATAACGAAGAACGTGATGGACTCATAATCAAAATAGTCAGGATTGCGGTAGCTGTATTACTGGCGATTTTGGGAATGACGGTTTGTAGCGAAGCAAAGATCGGCGTTTGGTGGAATTTCGCCATCAACGTCTGCGCTTTGATAATCGTTGGCTATGACGTGTTCATCGAAGCGGCGGAAGATATGGTTAAAGAACATGAGTTTTTCTCTGAAGAAACCTTGATGATATTAGCCACGATCGGGGCGTTTTGCCTAAGATTCTTCGGTACGGATTACAACCAATTCTTCGACGCCGTCATGGTTATGATTCTCTTCCAAATAGGCGAGATGCTGGAAGATTTGGCGACTTCTAAATCTAAAAAAGCCATCAATAAGGCCATTGGTTTGAGAGCGAAAATTGCCCATAAAAAAATTGGAGAAGAATATGAGGACTGCGACCCTTCCACCTTAGCCATTGGAGATGAATTCTTGGTCAAGGTAGGGGAAGTCATTCCGGCGGATGGTTTTGTTACCGAAGGGGAGGGCTCGATTAATATGAGTTCTTTAACTGGCGAATTCTTGCCGGTAAACGCTTCAATTGGCGACGAAATTCATTCCGGAACCATTTTAATGAGCGGATCGATAACCGTTAAGGTGAGCAAGGACTATGAAGATTCCACGGTTTCTAAAATCATCCGTTTGATAGAAGAAGGCGAGCAATCCAAATCCAAAGGAACCAGATTTGTGGATAAATTCGCCAAGATTTATACCCCAGTAGTTATAGTTTGCGCGGTCCTTTTGGCGGTCATTCCCCCTTTGTTTCTGGGCATCAATGATGGCGAAGTTTGGCAACATTGGGTATTTGTCGGCATTTCGGCATTAATCATTTCTTGCCCATGTGCGATCGTCATCTCGGTCCCTCTTTGCTATTTTGCCTCATTGGGTTTGGCCAGCAAAAACGGCATCGTTATCAAAGGGGCCAATCTCTTGGACAAGCTGAATGAAATAGACGTCGTAGTCACGGATAAGACCGGAACATTAACCCAAGGCACTTTCTCGGTTTTAGATATTAGACCAGAAGGAATCACTTCAAATGAGTTGCTGACGCTTGCGGCGGTGGGGGAGTCTCGTTCCAATCATCCTCTTGCCAAACCTCTTAGAAAATTCTTGCCTGAAGACTTTGCCGATTCTTCCATTGAAAATTACCAAGAATTTGCCGGAAAAGGCGTCTCCCTTGATTATTTGGGGCAAAAAATCGTTGTCGGTTCAATTCGCTTGCTAAAAGATTTGCATATTGAATGCAAGGAAGATAAAAGCGACGGCACCGCCGTTTATGTGGCGAAAGACAATAATTTCGTCGGCGTGATTTTCTTAGGCGATGGTTTAAGAGAAAACGCAAGCGAATTAGTGGACTTCCTACATAAAAACGGTTCAAAAGTCTATTTGTTGACAGGAGATAAAGATAGCAACGCCAAAAAGATCGCCGACTGCTTAAAACTCGACGGATATCACGCCGAATTGCTCCCGGAAGGCAAATTTTCCCACCTAGAAGAATATAAAAACGAAGGCAAGGTTGCCTTTATTGGCGACGGCATAAACGACGCTCCGTCAATCGCTTCTGCGGACGTTGGATTTGCTATGGGTGGCATCGGTTCCGATTTAGCCATGGAATCGGCGGACGTGGTGATAATGGACGACGATATTTCTAAAGTTGGCAAATCCATGAAAATATCCAAGATGTGCCGCCGTTACGTTTTGGGCGCAATCATAACGTCTTTGTTAATCAAAGCCACGATCTTGGTTTTGGCCATTGTCATAAAAGATTTTCCTTTATTGGCCGCGGTGGCGGCGGATACCGGACTCACGCTTTTGATGGTCTTGGTATCGATAAGCATTCTTTGGCGAAAAATCTGAATAAACACCACATTTTCACGCTCGCTCGTATAGCGGGCGCTTTTTTTGCTTGCGTACACGATGGCCGAAGAGTATATTTCCAATACGTGCGACTGAGTACGCACGGCGTAGGAGAACGGAAACGATCGTTCGTACTACTGCATAATTCTCAAAATTAGGAGGAGAATCATGGCGAAAAAAATCGTTAAGGTCCTCAAAATGGAACTCCCTGGCGGAGAAGCCAAACCGGGACCTAAGCTTGCTTCTGCAGGCATCCAGATGGCCAAATTCTGCACGGACTTCAATGCGAAGACCGCCGACAGAAAGGGACAAGTCGTCCCTGTCATCATCACGGCTTACGAAGATAAGTCGTTCGACTTCGAGGTCAAGACCAGCCCAGTCACTGGCTTAATCTTGAAAGCCGCCGGAATCCAAAAAGGATCTGGCAATCCCAAACAGATCGTGGGAAAAATCACCAAAGCCCAATTGCGCGAAATCGCCCAATACAAATTGGAAGATCTCAACGCCAATGACATCGAGGCCGCGGAAAAGATCGTCGCTGGCAGCTGCCGTCAAATGGGCGTTGCCATCGCTGACTAAGGAGGTAACGGCATGAAATCAGGAAAGAAATACCGCAACGCCGCCCAACTCATCGAAAAGGATCGCTTGTATACCATCGATGAGGCTGCCGCCTTACTCAAGAAGACCTCTACTACCAAATTCGATTCCGCTATCGATATCAGCTTCGCCCTCAACGTCAATCCGACCAAGGCCGATCAGTTGATTCGCGGAACTATCGTGCTCCCTAATGGAAACGGCAAAACCAAGAAAGTCTTGGCCGTTACCATGAGCAAACAACAGGAAGCCAAAGACGCCGGCGCCGAATTCGTCGGTGGCAAAGAGATGCTCGAGAAGATCCAAAAAGAAAACTGGTTCGACTTCGATATCATCGTCGCTACCCCGGACATGATGGGCGAATTGGGAAAAATGGGCCGTTTGTTGGGCCCCAAAGGCTTGATGCCTAACCCCAAGACCGGAACCGTCAGCATGAACATCGGAGAGGCCGTCAAGGAAATCAAACGCGGCAAGATCTCTTACCGTGTTGACAGAGATGGCAACCTCAACGTTTCCATCGCTCGCTGCTCCTTCGACGAAAAGGCCATTGCCGAAAACATCAAAGCCATCGTCGAAACCATCGTTCGTAGCCGTCCTTCTACCGTCAAGGGCACCTACATCAAGAACGCCGTCGTCCATACAACCATGGGTCCTGGCATCAAAATCGCTTTCGAAGGCCGCAACTAATCAGCCTCGAAGCCAATCAAATTGGTGAATTGCTTGCTATACCTAAGATAACAACGGGCAAGTGCCTTAATAGTTACACGTTGTTGAGGTCATACAGTTTCACAAAAATATCAACTCACTAGTTATAGAAAGCATCACATAGTCGACAAAAAGAAAGGAGGAATTAGCATGAACAAAGAAGTACTCGCCGCCAAACAAGAGACCGTTGCGGAAATCACCGCCGCTCTCAATGATTGCGGATCGCTTACCGTTGTCTCTTACCAGGGATTAACCGTTAAGGAAACAACCGAACTTCGTCGCGCTCTTGCCAGCAAGGGATGCCACATGGTCGTTTACAAGAACAAGCTCGTTGAGCGCGCTCTTGAAGACAAAGGCACCACTGAGCTCAAAGGATATCTCGAAGGACCTAACGCCTTCGTCTTCTCCAAGGAAATCTGCGATGGCCCAGCCGTGTTACGCAAATTCGCCAAAAGTCACGAGGCTCTCGTGGTTAAGGGCGGTTTGGTCGAAGGTAAAGCCTACGATGCCAAAGGCATGAAGGATTTCGCCACGATGCCGAACAAGGAAGGTTTGTTATCCATGTTCTGCCAATGCCTGAACGCTCCAATCAGCAAGTTCGCCGTCGCCGTGAACGCTATCGCGGAAAAAGCCCCAGCCACCGCTGGAGAAGCTGCTTAATTAGCCTATAGGAGGAAAATACCATGGCTGAGAAATTAACCAATGAACAAATCATTGACACCCTCAAACAATTGACCGTTGTCGAACTCAACGAATTAGTCAAATTGGTCGAAGAGACCTTCGGCGTCTCCGCTGCCGCCCCTGTCGCGACCGTTGCCGTTGAAGAAGAATCCGTCGCCAAAGGACCAGTAGAAGTTTCCTTGATCCTCAAAGAGGTCGGTGCTTCCAAAGTCGGCGTCATCAAAGCCGTCCAAGCCATCACCGGTCTTGGCTTAATGGATGCCAAGAAACTCGTCGATGGTGCCCCTTGCGCCATCAAAGAGCACATCAGCCAAGTCGAGGCCGATACCCACAAGGCCACCCTTGAAGCCGCTGGTGCCAAAGTCGAAATCAAATAAGCTTTCATTTGTTTTGACCACTTTTAGCCCCTCCCTGCAAAGCCGTCGCCTAGCGGGGAGGGGGTTTATGCTATATAAAAGGAGTCTGAAATATGCCCCAATACTTCGATAATGTCGACATATCAGACCGTAAGACATACCAATATAACGCAGTTATAAATGGTGTCTCATATCCTTTTATTGGCACGGATGGAACATTCTCCAAAGACAGTTTGGACGATGGCACGAAATTGTTGCTTGAAACCATCATCCAAGCTGATCTCGGGAATAAGATCCTTGACGTTGGTTGCGGAACAGGCCCAATCGGACTAATTCTGGCCGCCACTGACAGCAAGAGACACGTCACCATGTGCGACGTTAATCTAACTGCCCTCGACTTAGCAAAGCAAAACGCCTTGAAAAACGGCGTTTCGGAAAGAGTCGAGATCGTCGAAAGCGACGTTTACCACAACATAAACTCCACTTATGACACGATAATCTCAAATCCGCCGATAAGAGCGGGAAAGAAAGTGACCTACGCTATATACGAGGGCGCGAGCGCGCACCTAAATATAGGAGGGTCGCTAATAATCGTCATTAGGCGCAAGCAAGGCGCCGACAGCGTTCAAAAATATCTCGAAGAATTATTCGGGAACGTCTCAGTCTTATCCTCACATAAAGGATATCGCGTCCTAAAAGCAACGAAGAAAGGAGCAAAGTAATGGCAAAAAAGGCTACTACTTACAAAAATTACCCATTGGGAAGGAATGACCGCATCAATTTCTCCAAGATTAGCGGCTCTCTCCAAATCCCATACATGGTCGAAATCCAGACCAAATCCTTCAATTGGTTTTTGAAGGAAGGCTTGGACGAAGTCATGAAAGAAGTCTTCCCGATCTCCAACTATGGCGAGAACTTTTTCATCGACTACGTTTCATCCAGATTCGAAGAACCTCTTTACACCCCTCTCGAATGCAAGGGAGGAGATCTCACTTATTCAAGCAAGTTGAAGGTCAAACTTCGCCTTCGCGACGAAACCGGGCACGTTGAAGAACCTGCCGAGGTTTTCATGGGCGACGTTCCTATGATGACCGATTCCGGAACATTTATCATCAATGGCTCCGAACGCGTCATCGTCTCTCAGATCGTGCGTTCCCCTGGCGCCTATTTCCAAGACACCCCCGATAAGAGCGGAAAACATATATATAATGGCGAAATCATCCCTTCCCGCGGAACATGGCTTCAATTCGAAAGCGATTTGAAGGGCCTTTTGTGGGTCAGAATCGATCGCCAAAGAAAGATGCCGGCCACGATATTGTTCAAAGCCCTCGGCATATATAAAGAAAAAGACCTCAAAGAATTGTTCGGCGATTCCGATTCCTTCAAGGATACCTTGGAAAAGGATTCCGGATGCAAGACCGACATGGAAGCCTTGCAGGAAATCTTCCGCAAATTGAAACCCGGCGAGCCTTTGACCCGCGACGGCGTCCTCAATTTCTTGGTCACCAAATTCTTCGATGGCAAACGTTACGACTTAGGCAAGGCCGGCCGTTTCAAATATCTCCAGAAACTCGGAATCTACGATAGGTTGGCCGGAAGGATTTTGGCTGAGCCTTTGGTAAGCGCCGATGGCGAGATTTTAGCCGATCAAAGCGGCGAATTGTACATGCCTGGCCGCAAGTTAAATAAAGCTGACGTAAATTATCTCAAAGACATCGAATTCTTCGAGAAAGGCGCGATGACCAAGACCATCAAGGTCAATGAGGCCATCGATAACAACAGCACCGTCAACATCGTCAAAGTCTACGCCAACGATCGTCCTAACGGAAAAGTCGTCACCATGGTCGGCACCAATTTGAACGAAAAGCTCACCCGCGTGACCATTTCGGACATGGTCGCCTGTTTCTCTTATTTCATGAATATCCAAGATGGATTGGGACAAACCGACGATATCGACCATTTGGGCAACAGACGCGTCCGTTGCGTCGGAGAATTGCTCCAAACCCAATTCCGCATCGGCTTAACCAAGATGGAAAAGACCGTTCAGCAGAAGATGTCCATCACCGAATTGGAGACCGCTAAGCCCCAACAGCTTATCAATATCCGTCCGTTGACCACTTCCATCCACGAATTCTTCTCTTCCTCCCAACTTTCCCAGTTCATGGATCAGACGAATCCTTTGGCCGAATTGACCAACAAACGTCGTATTTCCGCCCTCGGTCCCGGCGGTTTGACCAGAGACCGCGCTTCGATGGAAGTCCGCGACGTCCACTATACCCATTATGGCCGTATCTGCCCTATCGAAACTCCAGAAGGTCAGAACATCGGTCTTATCAACAACCTTTCCACTTACGCCAAAATCAACGATTATGGCTTCATTCAGACCCCTTATCGCATCGTCTATCACGTTGATGGCCACGATTATGTCTCCGATGAGGCGGAATACCTTTCCGCGGATGACGAGAGAGGGCTTTATATCGCCGAAGCCAACATCGCTTTGGGCGAAGCCAAAGAAGTGGAAATCGACGGAGAGAAGAAGATCGTCAAAGAAATCATCGAAGACGAATGCGTCTGCCGTCACGATGAAGAGTCCGAACGTGCGCATAAATCCTTGATTTCTTATGTCGACGTCTCCCCGAAACAAATCATTTCCATCGCCGCGGCCTGTATTCCATTCTTGGAGAATGATGACGGCACCCGTGCGTTGATGGGCGCTAACATGCAACGTCAGGCTTTGCCTTTGCTCCGTCCGTCTTTAGCTTATGTCGGAACCGGTATGGAACCGATCATCGCCAAAGACTCAGGATTGGCCGCCGTTTCCGTTGAAGATGGCACTGTCACCTATGTCGATTCCAAGACCATCAAGGTTAAGGAAAAAGGCGGGGAACGCGTTTACAATTTGGAAAAATTCGAACGCGCCAACGGTGGAACCTGCATCAACCAGACCCCTATCGTCAAAGTTGGTGACAAGATCCAAAAGAACCAAATCATCTCTGATGGCCCGGCTATGAAAAATGGCGAATTGGCTTTGGGACAAAACGTCCTCATCGCCTATATGACTTGGCACGGTTATAACTACGAAGACGCCATCATCATGTCTGAGAGAATGGTCAAGGAAGACACTTACACTTCCATCCATATCGAAAAATATGAGATCGAGTGCCGCGAAACCAAACTCGGCAACGAAGAAATCACCCGCGATATTCCTAACGTCCGCGAAGATCAAAAGACCTTCTTGGACGAAGATGGCATCATCATCCCGGGCGCCGAAGTCAAAGAAGGCGACATCTTGGTCGGCAAGACCACTCCGAAAGGACAAACCGAGCCTACCCCCGAAGAAAAACTCCTCATGGCAATCTTTGCCGAGAAGATCAAAGACGGGAAGGATAGCTCCTTGCGCGTCCCTCATGGCGGTGCTGGCATCGTCCTCGGCGTCAAGGTGTTCGTTAGAAAGAAAGACCCTCTCCCTGCCGGCGTTTTGAAGGCCGTTCGCGTCTATATCGTCCAGAAGAGAAAGATCTCCGAAGGCGACAAGATGTCTGGTCGTCATGGTAACAAAGGCGTCATTTCCAAGATCCTTCCGGTCGAGGATATGCCGTTCTTGCCAGATGGCACCCCAATCGATATCCTTCTCTCCCCTATGGGCGTACCTTCCCGTATGAACATCGGTCAGATTTCGGAAATCCATTTGGGTCTCGCTTGCAGAAAACTAGGCATTAGGATAGCCACTCCGGCGTTCGATGGCGTTTCAGGAGACGAAATCACCGATTTGATGAAAAAGGCCGGAATCTCGGAAGATGGCAAGACCATCCTCTATGACGGCCAAACCGGCGAAAGGTTCCCTGAGCGCATCTCCGTCGGCGTCCAATACATGATAAAACTCGTGCACATGGTCGACGACAAATTGCACGCCAGAGCCACCGGTCCATATTCATTGGTCACCCAGCAGCCTTTGGGCGGCAAAGCCCAAAATGGCGGCCAGCGTTTCGGCGAAATGGAAGTCTGGGCCCTCGAAGCTTACGGCGCGTCCCACGTCTTGCAGGAAATCATCACCTACAAGTCCGATGACCGCGTAGGCCGCAGAAAGGCTTACGAAGCCATCATCAAAGGATTGAGATTGCCGAACCCTGGCATGCCAGAAGCCTTCAAGGTCTTAACCAAAGAGCTTCGCGGCTTGGGCATGAGCGTCGATCTCACCGACAAAGAAGGCTATGAGATAGACATGAACGATCTGGCCAAAGAAGCCTTGATCGAAGAAAGAAAGGTCAATTCCGCCATCCGCAACCTCTCGACCAAACGCGAGGAAAAGGAAGAAGAAGTGATCGAAGTCAATCACGATGAAGAAATCGCCGAGGAGGGATTGAGCGTCGGCTCAGCCTCTTACTACAGCGGTTCTCAGGAATAAGGAGGGATTTGAATCATGTTCGATATCAAAAATTTAGCGGCGATGAAAGTCGGCCTCGCCTCTCCCGAAACCATCCGTTCTTGGTCCCATGGCGAGGTTACCAAGCCCGAAACCATCAACTATCGTAGCCAAAAGCCGGAACCCGGAGGTCTATTCTGCGAGAAGATCTTTGGCCCGTCCAAGGATTACGAATGCCATTGCGGCAAATACAAAAAGATTAGATATCAAGGTATAACCTGCGAAAAGTGCGGCGTTGAGGTCACCTCCAAAGAATGGAGGAGAGAACGCTTCGGCCACATCGATTTGGTCTCGCCTTGCTCTCATATCTGGTATCTTAAGGACATCCCGTCTCGCATGGGCTTGGTCTTGGATATCAGCGCCAAGGAATTGGAAGAAGTCATCTACTTCGCGGCCCATATTTGCTTGAGCGCCGGAAATTCCAGCGTCTTGAAATACAAGCAATTCTTGGACGAAAAGACCGCTAGGGAAGTCTTCCCCAGAGTAATTGAGGAATTCTTGCCGAGCTTACCAGAAGGAAGCGCGGACGCCTTGCGTGCCGAAGAATTGATTCGCAGGATGGCAAATCCCGAAGAAACATTCGACTTCTTCTCTACCTCCGCTTTTATCTCCCGTCACACCGACGCTGAATTCGGAGAAGGCGCAAAGGCCATCAAGCGTTTGCTCCACGAAGTCAATTTGGACTCCGAATCCGAATATTTGCGCGGAGAAATAAAAAATTCCACTGGCCAAAAACGCCAAAAACTCACCAAGAGACTCGAAGTCATCGAAGCCTTCCGTGAGTCCAACCAGTTGCCGGAATGGATGATTTTGGATGTCATTCCAGTCATTCCGCCAGATCTTCGTCCGATGCTTCCGCTCGACGGCGGACGTTTCGCGGCCTCCGACCTCAACGATTTGTATCGTAGGGTCATCTCCCGCAACACCCGTTTGAAGAAATTGATCGACATGCGCGCTCCGGAAGTCATTTTGATGAACGAGCGTCGTATGTTGCAGGAAGCGGTGGACGCCTTGATCGACAACGGCCGCCGTTCCAAACCCGTTACCGGCCCTACCGGGCGCACCTTGAAGTCCTTATCCTCCGGATTGAAAGGCAAACAAGGCCGCTTCCGTCAGAATTTGCTTGGTAAGCGCGTCGACTATTCCGGTCGTTCCGTCATTGCCGTCGGACCGAATCTCAGAATGTATCAATGTGGTCTCCCTCGCGAGATGGCCATTCAGTTATTGCGTCCGTTCATCGCTTCGTTGATGATTAAACGCGGATTCGTCCATTCTTATAAAGAAGCGGACGCCTCCATCAATCGTTTGGATTCCAGAGTCTTCGATATCGTCGAGGAAATAATCGGTCAGCACCCGGTTTTGCTAAACCGCGCTCCGACCCTTCACCGTTTGGGTATCCAAGCCTTCCAGCCCACTTTGGTCGATGGCCGCGCCATCCGTTTGCACCCGTTGGTTTGCACCGGCTTTAACGCCGACTTCGACGGTGACCAGATGGCCGTTCACGTACCTTTGAGCAAAGAAGCCCAGTTTGAAGCCTTGAATTTGATGTTGGCCTCTAACAACATTCTCGGCCCGAAAGACGGAAAGCCTATCGCTGTCCCTTCTCAGGATATGATCTTGGGCAACTACTGGCTCACCATGGAAGAAAGCGCCGAGGATTTCTTGGCCCACGCCAAATCTTTGCGCGAAATCGAAATCGACGCCTCTAACGTCGGAGAAAAGGCCGCTACTGAAGAGGAAGCCGCCGAATCCGAGGCCTTCGCCGAAATGGAAGGCACAGCCTTTGCTTCGGTCGCCGAAGTCATTCGCGCCTATGAAACCCATTCGATTGGCTTGCATAACCGCATCGCCATCAAATCGGCCTCGATTCATAAGACCTTCGCTCCGGAAAGCGATCCTGACAACGTCAAGGATTATGCTTTGCCGTTCTATGCCAAGGACAAATATTTGCTTACCACCGTCGGAAAAGTCATCTTCAATGAAATCTTCCCCGATGATTTCCATTACATCAACGACGATCCGGCCGCCTCGCTTGACACCGTCAAATCTTGGTTCGTTCCTTACGGAACCAATTTGCCGGAAGTCATCAAAAAGACCCCGCTTCGTTCCCCTATCGCCAAGAAGGGTTTGGGAACCTTGATTGACCAAATCTTCCATAAATACGATATGAGGGAAGACGCCTATGAAAACGGCGGATCCCAGTATTCGGTCCGCCCGTCTAAGACCGCGGCCATATTGGACAAGATCAAAGACCAAGGATTCGAATATTCGACCGTTTCCTCCGTTACCGTCGCTAGAAGCGACATCAACCTCAAATCTGCCGACCCCAACAAGCAATCCATCAACGACTTCAAATACGAACGCGTTGCCGAAGGATACAAGCAAGTCGACAAGATCACGGCTTTGTATAAGAAGGGCATGTTCTCGGACAAAGAGCGCCATAAGGCGGTCTGCGACGTCTGGGACGGCGTTTCCAAGCAAGTCGAAAACAAGGTTGCCGAATACCTCAAAGAAGATAAGCGCAACCCGTTGGTCATCATGGCCGACTCCGGCGCTCGTGGTAACATCGCCAACTTCAAACAGTTGGTTGGTATGAAGGGCTTGGTCGCCAACCCGAAGAACGAAGCTATTGAGCTTCCTATCGTCTCTTCCTATCGCGAAGGCTTGAAGGTCGCCGAATTCTTCATCAACACCCACGGTGCCCGTAAAGGTGGCGCCGATACCGCTCTTAAGACCGCCGACTCTGGCTATTTGACCCGTCGTCTCGTCGATGTCTCCCAAGACGTCGTCGTCCGCGAAGTCGATTGCCATTGCGACCACGGCTTTAAAGTCCGCGCCATCGTCAACACCGCCCAAAATACGGTCGTCGCTAAGTTAAGCGAACGTTTGATTGGTCGTTTCTCGATGCATGACATCGTCAATCCTAAGACTGGCGAAGTTATCGTCGAAGGCAACACCATGATTACGGAAGATGATGCCGCTAAGATTACCGCGGCCGGCATAGAAGAGGTCGAAATCCGCTCATTGTTCTCCTGCCAAACCAAAAATGGCGTCTGCCAGCACTGCTATGGCCGCAACATGGCCACTGGCCGTTTGGTCGAATTGGGAGAAGCGGTGGGCATTATGGCCGCTCAATCCATTGGCGAGCCGGGTACGCAGTTAACCATGCGAGTCTTCCACACCGGTGGTATGGCAGGAAGTGACATCACCCAAGGTCTCCCTCGTGTGCAAGAGCTTGTTGAAGCCCGCAACCCGAAAGGTGAGGCTTTGATCTCCGAAATCGATGGAACCATCGAAAATATCGAAGATGACGGCAACGGCCGTTATAAGGTTTCCGTCCGTTCAGTGGCCGATAAGACCGCCGAATCCGACGCCCCTGAAATCAGGGAATACCTTACCGGTTATGGCGTCCGTCTCCGCGTTAAGAAAGGCGATCACGTCGAAGCCGGCGGAAAGATCACCGAAGGCGCCATCGATCCCAAGAAGTTGCTTGAATATTCTTCCAAAGAGAAAGTCCAAGTCTATATGATCAAGGAAATCCGCAAAGTCTATGCCGCCCAAGGCATCGGCATCTCGGACAAACACCTTGAAGTCATAATCCGCCAAATGCTCCGCAAATTGGTGGTAATCGATGCTGGCGACACCGACTTGTTGCCGGGAACCAAAGTCGACACCGACCGTTTCACCACGGTAAACCAGGAAGCGTTGCTTGCCGGAAAGCGTCCTGCTTTGGCCAAACCGATGGTTCTTGGAATCACCAAGGCCGCCTTGGAGACCGAATCGTTCCTCTCCGCGACCTCCTTCCAGCAAACCACCCGTATCCTCACCGATGCCGCTATCAGAGCCAAGACCGACCCTCTCCATGGCTTGAAGGAAAACGTCATCACCGGACGTTTGATCCCAGCCGGAACCGGGGCCGAAGACGAAGCTACGATGAAGAAGGATCTTGCTTCCTTCACCGTTTTGGATAAGATGGACGAAGTCCGCGACACCTATATCGAGGCGCATGACCGCCGCGAGGTTAAATAAAACCGAAAAAAAGAATTAGGGGCGAGCAATTCGCCTCTTTTCTTAACTAAGGAAAAATGTGGTCGCAATGAAGTCCACGCTTCCGTGCGTGTCAATGTAATGAAAAATTCGATAAATTCTAGTGTTGACAGAGCCTTTTCGCGTGCGTAAGATTACCAACGTTCGCACACTGCCCCTTTTTGGGGCGCTTTATAGCGAAAAGTTTATCTAAAGGAGACTCTTAATGCCTACGATCAACCAACTCGTAAGACAAGGCCGCCAATCCGCTGCCAAGAAATCCAAAACCCCTGCCCTCGGCAAGAGATGGAATTCCCTTACGAAAAAACAGACCAACCAGCCATCCGCCCAAAAACGTGGCGTTTGCACCCGTGTTGGCACCATGACTCCGAAGAAGCCGAACTCCGCTCTTCGCAAATACGCTCGTGTCCGTTTGTCCAACGGATATGAAGTCACCGCCTACATCGGCGGCGAAGGCCACAACCTTCAAGAACACAGCACCGTCATGATTCGCGGTGGCCGTGTCAAGGACTTGCCAGGTGTCCGTTACCACATCGTCCGCGGAACCTTGGATTGCGCCGGCATCGAAGCCCGTCGCCAAGGACGTTCCCTCTACGGCACCAAAAAGCCGCATGAGAGCAAATAAGGGAGGAAATGAAATATGTCACGCAAAGGCAAAATCGAACATAGAGACGTTCTCCCAGATCCAATTTACAATTCAAAATTGGTCACTCGCTTGATCAACCGCGTCATGTATGATGGCAAGCGCGGAACCGCCCAAAAGATCATCTATACTTCCTTCAAAACGATCGAAGAGAAGACCGGCAAACCGGCCATGGATGTCTTCGCGACCGCCGTCAACAACATCATGCCTGAGGTCGAATTGAAGGTCCGCCGCATCGGCGCCGCCAACTATCAGGTCCCAGTCGAAGTCAACCCTGCCAGAAAGCAGACCTTGGGCCTTCGCTGGTTGGTAACCTATGCCCGTTTGCGCAACGAGAAGACCATGGATGCCAAATTGGCTGGTGAAATCATCGACGCCGCCAACGGAACCGGCGGAGCCGTCAAGAAGAAGGAAGACGTCCTCAAGATGGCCGAAGCCAACAAGGCTTACGCCCACTATCGTTGGTAATAAAGGAGAGAGAAAATGGCTGAAGATATACTTCAAGGCGTAGATAAGTTCGACTTACCTCACACCCGCAACATCGGCATCATGGCCCACATCGACGCCGGTAAGACCACTACCTCAGAACGTATCCTTTATTACACTGGCCGTTCCCATAAGATCGGCGAAGTCCATGAAGGCGCTGCCACCATGGACTGGATGGAAGAAGAACAAGAACGCGGCATCACCATCACTTCGTCCGCTACCACTTGTTTCTGGAAAGGCCATCGAATCAACATCATCGACACCCCGGGACACGTCGACTTCACCGTTGAAGTTGAGCGTTCCCTCCGCGTTTTGGACGGGGCCGTCACCGTATTGGATTCCAAAAACGGCGTCGAACCTCAGACCGAAACCGTCTGGCGCCAAGCCGACAAATACGGAGTCCCCAGAATCGTCTTCTGCAACAAGATGGACGCTATCGGCGCTGACTTCGAAATGTGCTTGGGCACCTTGAAAGAAAGACTTGGCGTAGATTACGCCGCCATCCAATATCCTATAGGCCGCGAAGCCATGTTCACCGGCGAAATCGACTTGGTGAAGATGGAAGCCTGGTTCTATGACCTTAAGGATAAAGACATTCCTCCAGTCATTAAGCCCATTCCTGAGGAATTGATGGAAAAAGCCACCTATTACCGCAACGAATTGATCGAGAAGCTCGCCGCTTACGACGATGACTTCATGATGAAGGTCTTAGATGGCGAAGAACCGACGGTCGATGAAATCAAAGCCGTCATCCGCAAGGCCACGATATCTGGGAAATTCTTCCCGGTATTGTGCGGAACAGCCTTTAAAAATAAAGGCGTTCAGCTCTTGCTTGATGCGGTTATCGATTATCTCCCGTCCCCGCTTGATATCCCTGGCGAAAAAGGAGTCGACGCCAAAGGCAACGACTTCACCTGCACCGTCACCGACAAGGCCCCCTTCGTCGGGTTGGCCTTCAAGATCGCCACTGACCCCTTCGTTGGCCGTTTGGCTTACGTCCGTGTCTACCAAGGCGTTCTCAAGAGTGGTTCTTACGTATTGAATAGTTCCAACGGAAACCAAGAGCGTATCGCCCGTTTGGTCTTGATGCATTCCAATCACCGTCAGGAAGTCTCCGAACTCAAAGCCGGGGAAATCGGCGCGGTCGTTGGCTTAAAGACCACGACTACCGGAGATACCCTCTGCGATCCTAGTAACAAAGTAATCCTCGAATCCCTTGAATTCCCTGAGCCGGTCCTTGAAGAGGCCGTCGAACCGAAGACCAAGGGCGATATCGAAAAGATGAACGTGGCTTTGGCCAAATTAGCCGAAGAAGACCCGACCTTCCGCGTTCATACCAACCAAGAAACCGGGCAAACGATCATCGCCGGCGTCGGCGAATTGCAACTCGAGATCTTGGTTGAGCGTATGCGTCGCGAATTCAACGTCCAAGTCAACGTTGGCGCGCCGCAGGTCAACTATCGCGAAACCATCACCAAGACCGGTGAGGCCCAAGGACGTTACGTCAAACAGTCCGGTGGTCACGGTCAATATGGCGACGTTTGGATCCGCTTCGAACCAAACCCTGGCAAAGGCTTCGAATTCGTCGATGCCATTGTCGGAGGATCGGTTCCTAAAGAATTCATCAAACCGACCCAGCAAGGTTTGGAAGATGCCCTCACCAGAGGCATCATCGCCGGCTTCCCAGTAATCGATGTGAAAGCCACCTTGTTCGATGGTTCCTACCACGATGTCGACTCTTCTGAAGCCGCTTATAAGATCGCCGCTTCCATGGCCTTGAAGGCCGCTGGCGATAAATGCGGACCGGTCATTCTCGAACCGATAATGAAGGTCGATATCACCATCCCTGACCAATATTATGGCGATGTTATCGGAGATATCTCCCGTCGTCGTGGCCAGCTGAATGGCGAGACCCAACGTGGCAACAACGCCAAAGAGGTCTCATGCTTGGTGCCTTTGGCCGAAATGTTCGGCTATGTCACCGACTTGCGTTCCTTGACCCAAGGACGCGGCAACTTCATGATGACGTTCTCCCACTATGGACAAACCCCGCGTTTCATCCAAGACGAGATCGTCAAAAAGTCGCAACACTAATTTATAAATTAGTTAGTGTTGTAAAAAAGAGCCCGTTGAAATATCATAATTAACGGATTGTCAAAAACCATTTTTCGGAGGAAAAAACACCCATGGCAAAAGAAAAATTCAACCGTGACCGTGTCCATCTTAACGTTGGTACCATCGGCCACGTCGACCACGGCAAAACCACTTTGACTGCCGCGATCACCCACTACCTCTCCATGCTCGGCAAAGCCACCGGCGGCGCCGAAGGAAACGCTGTTGACAAAGCTTACGGCGACATCGACAGCTCCCCAGAAGAGAGAGCTCGTGGTATCACAATCAATACCGCTCACGAAGAGTACGAGACCAAGACCCGCCACTATGCGCACGTCGACTGCCCGGGCCACGCTGACTACATCAAGAACATGATCACTGGTGCTGCTCAGATGGACGCCGCTATCCTTGTCGTTGCCGCTACCGACGGCGTTATGCCTCAGACCCGCGAACACGTCTTGCTCGCCCGTCAGGTCGGTGTCCCTTACATCATCGTTTATCTCAACAAGACCGATCTCGTCGACGATCCTGAATTGATCGACTTGGTCGAAATGGACGTCCGTGACCTCTTAAGCTCTTATGGCTTCCCTGGTGACGAACTCCCTGTCATCCGCGGATCTGCCCGTGAAGCTGGCATGTCCAACGACTACAATTCCGACGCTTGCAAGTCCATCAAGGAACTCCTTGAAGCTATGGATACCTACATCCCTGATCCTAAGCGTGACGAAGACAAGCCATTCTTGCTCCCGATCGAAGACGTCCTCACCATCTCTGGCCGTGGCACCGTCGTCACCGGTAGAGTCGAGCGTGGTGTTGCCCGCGTTGGCGACGAAGCCGAAATCGTCGGTATCAAACCAACCCAGAAAACCGTCATCACCGGTCTCGAAATGTTCCGCAAGACCTTGGACTTCGCCACTGGCGGCGATAACGTCGGAGCCCTTCTCCGTGGCGTTACCCATGACCAGGTCGAACGTGGTCAGGTCCTTGCCAAACCGGGATCCATCGTCCCGCACGACAAGTTCTCCGCTGCCGTTTACGTCCTCACCAAAGAAGAGGGTGGCCGTCATACCGCTTTCTTGAACGGATATCGTCCTCAATTCTTCTTCCGCACTACCGATATCACCGGCAACATCACCTTGCCTGCCGGAACCGATATGGTTATGCCTGGTGATAACGTCACCTTCAGCGTTGACCTTATCCACCCGATCGCTCTCGAACAAGGCACCAAGTTCTCCATCCGTGAGGGTGGCCGCACCGTTGGCGCCGGCACTGTCAGCGACATCATTCATTAATTTCCTTTAATGAAATAAATGGCACGCACATGCGTGCCTTTTTTCTTTGCCTATATAATCAGTTTCATTGCTTAAGAAGCCTTCTTATCTTATGATAAGAACATGAATGCGCCAAAGAATGTCACTTTAGCTTTGCCGACCAAGAGGTTTTTATCTTTTGCCATCGATTTTATCTTGGCCGCGATTATCGGATTCGTCTTGTTTTTCTTTTGGGGGAATAAGGATTTATATGTTTCCTTAAAGGGAGAAGAGTTATGGCAAGAAGCCATGGAATTCTATGGGACCAGCCATCTTATCGAAGTGGACAAAAACGAGGACGGAAGCTGGGCAAAGACTTATAACGAACTTTCTTATGACGTCGAACCTTCTTCTGATCAGTCTAAGGCCGGATATGAATTGTACTTGGACGCGACTTATTTGTTTTATACGGACTTTTTGGTAAACAACGAACATATTGATTCCGTTAATGGCGTGGCAGCCAAAGATTATTATTCCGGATATTATTTCTGCACGGAAATAATCGGACTTCCTAGCGATTTAAGTTCTATAAATAAGGATGATAGGACCACTTATACCTCAAAAAATGGGTATTGGGAATATTCTTTTAGTTCGGATGGTAGCGAGGTTGACGTAAACGCCAAGCCGGTGGTCGCGGAGGCTTATAAATCTTTGCTTTCCGTCAATGACAAAGAGACTCTGACCAAATATTACAAATTGTTCATAGATGGCAGCAACGCCAACGACGTTAACGGCATTTTCTATGACGCCAGCGTTTTATTGGGCTCCCAAAGTTATCTTGTCCCCATCAACAACGCTTATATAAGGGTTAATTGGATCATTAACGCCGTGTCGTTTTCCCTTCCTTTGGTAGTCTTTTTCTTACTTGTTCCGTTTGTAACCCCAAACGGTGAAACCCTGGGAAATCTGCTAACTTCCACGGGATATGTGAAAAAGAATGGAGCGAAAATCAAATTTTGGCAAAGACTTGCCCATCCTTGGGTAACCGCTATATGTTTGTGTCCCTTTGTTTTTGTTCCAAGCACTTATAGGATGTTTGCCTTAATGGGCGTGATCGTATTGCTATTTGTGGACTTTGCATTCGCTTTAAGAGACAAAACCGGAATGTTTAGGACTCTTGAAGATAGGATGTGCGGGACGCTTTTCTGTGACAAAAAGAAAACCAAAATACTAAAAAACGACCTAGAGGCTATCAAATTTGAAGAAGATCATAATTTCGTCGGAACTAGCAACAACGAGATAGTTAAAACCGTTGATTCGAATATGGTTTTAAAAGAAAAATCCATAATCAATGAGGATATATTGTCTGAATTTAAGAGGGATGATTCGCCTCTTGATGACGGAAAAATGGGAGATGAAGGCAAATAATGTCCAAGATGTCTTTTGTCAAAAAGGATGAAGTCATCACCGACGAAGGTTATAGGCTGGCGCCTTTCCTTTTGAGGATGGCGGCTTGCTTGACCGACATGGCCTTTTTCATCAGTTCCTTCGTATTGATTTTCTTTTTGCTTTCAACCAATAAATTTACGACATTAATCGACGTCTTGGGATCTAGGGAAGCTCAACTTAATATGAGCAATTATCAAGTTGATTCCGGTTTGGTATATAAAAGCGAAAACAACGTGTTACAAGATATTTCATCCGAATCCTACATAGATTACGAAAATGCGGTCAAATTCTATTATTTGGACTATGAATCGGGGAATAATGAAAATAACCCCGAACCGATCAATTTCACCATCGCGGATTACAATAAAGTCATCCTCGGTTTGCCAGAATCCGACGAATACGTGAACCATTCGAGCTATTACGACTATAAAAAGGACGCGGATGGAAATTCCTTATTAAACGAACTTGGGGTATTGAAAAGCAACTTATACGACGAAAATGGAAATCTAACCAAAGAGGCCAATGAAAGCCTTCTTTCCTTTTATCGCGACGCTTATGGAGCGGCTCAAGACAAATTGATGTCCAGACCTTATTACAAAGAGGCTCAAGCCACATTGAATAAAGGCTATATCATCGTTGAATCGATAGCCTTATATGTCCCCTTTTTGATTTTCTATTTCATTATTCCCATCACCAATGTCCCTGGTCAGACATTGGGAAAGAAATTCATGAAATTGGCGGTGGCGGAAAATTCAACCGGAGTAGCCCAGGAAAAGTGGAAGGTATCTTTGAGAACCGTTCCTTTCTTGATAACGTCTTTGATTGCCGTGATATTGAATGATTTGATTATTTCTCTAACGACCATAATTTTGGTGTTGTTGGTCAGCTCCGCCTTGATGGTTTTCACCAAAAAGAGGCGTTGCCTACATGATTACATAGCCTCATCGGTGGTTATCAGGGAAGATGATTTGATGATTCAAAAGGCAAAAAAGGATAAAAAGGAGCCGGAAAATGCATAAATTGGTTTACGCTCATCCTGGCTTTAGGACTTTGGCGGCCTTCATCGACTTCTTGGTTTCCTGCTTTTTATGCCTTGGGATATTTGCTATCGTTCAATCTATTTTCATGGGGAGTGAAACGGGTAAGGGATTAACTTCCTCTCTCCATGAATATCAAGTTGCTTCTGGATTATATTATGACGACGAAAACGGGGATTTGGCTCTCTATGACGATTATAGTTCCTATGAGCATTACGAAGAGATAATGACGAACTATTATCTTGTTTATTTGCCTAAGCAAGACGAATCGAACAAATGCGATCCCTATTGGTATAACATTTTTATTCTTGGCTTAAGCGATGAGAAGGGCCTTTATTCCGAGGATGAATTGAATTCCATCCAAGAACCGTCTAAAGATTGCTCTCTTTGGGAATACAAAACCCTAGATGGTGATAAAGATTTAGATTCCATAGGCGTCCCGGCGTCTTCTTTGTACGAGGATGGGAAATTGACGGACGAAGGCAAAGCCAAATTATTGAGGTTCTATTGCTCTTCTGAAGCCCGTTCGGTCTATTACAACGCTACGCAGAATCTCTTTCATCAAAAGTTCTTCGAAAACACATATAACAAAGCTGTGTCCTACAATCTGATTTATCCCTTATCAATAGCCGTTCCTTTGGCTTTGCTAATCGTTTATATGGTGGTCCCCCTTTGTTTCAAAAACGGCGAAACTTTGGCTAAAAAGATGTTTCATCTATGTCTGGTCGACAAATATGGGTTCAAGATAAAAAAACCTCAGATTTTGCTGCGTTCTTTGCCTCCTATCGTTTTGATAGTGATTTTGGTTTTGTTCTTGCCGCTTGTTTATAGCGTATCCGCGATATCGATTGGGGTCTTTGCTTCCTATCTTTGCTCTTTGTTTAGCAAAGACAAAAAAGCCGTTCATGATATGATCGCCGGGACAATGGTGATAAACGAAAGAGACTCCGTTTTCTACGATGACATTGTGGCCCAAGAGGCCGGAGAACGTTTCTATATGGAAAGAATGGCCAACGCCGAGAAAGAAATTGAAGAAGGCAAAAAAGCTCTCGAAGAAGAAGAGAGAGCCAAATGGAAAAAGCCAAATAATTAACCTCCGACAAGTTTTGGTTTGAAATGGTCGCGATTCGCGGCCTTTTTTGAATAATCATTCATATGCGTTACTACGTAAACTTCTGTTTTCTTGCCTTGTGATAAACCCCCTTACTTTGTTACACTATAGGACGTAATAAAAAGGACTGTGCTGTAAAGCACGGGAGGAAAAGCATGGAAGTAAGAATCGAAGGTCTTACAAAGGTGTTTGACAGCCGCACTGGGAAAAAGGGTTCCAGAGTGACGGCCGTAGACAAATTTGATTTGACCATTCCCGACGGAAAACTCGTCGGTCTTTTAGGTCCTTCTGGCTGTGGCAAATCCACTACCTTGTACATGATCGCCGGTTTGCATAAGCAAAGCGGTGGACACATCTACTTCGGCAGTGAAGAAGTCACCAACGTCCCACCAGAGAACCGCGGCATTGGCTTGGTTTTCCAAAACTACGCCTTATATCCGCACTTCACCGTCTATCAGAATATTTCGTTCCCGCTCGACAATGTTCGTTTGCCTGGCGCTTATGGAAACCAGAGAGACGAATTGAAGTCCGCCGAAGCCGATTTGAAGAGCTTTGAGGCCGAACTCAAGAAAGCGTTGGCCCGCCAGCCGAATCTGCCGGCGATGATCGAACGCAAGAAAGCCCAAGGCAAAACCGTTCGCGCCTTGGAAGAAGAATTAGCCGCCAATCAGGATTTGATTGATAACGCCGACTTGTTAAGAACCGAAAAAGAGACTCGCGTCGCGGATGCCCAAGAGGCGTATGACGCCGCGAAGAAGGCTTTCGAAGAACTCAAGGCTTCAGATCCGGCCGCGGCCAAAATCGCGAACAAGAAGCGTTTGTCCAAAGCCGACAAAGACGCATTGATCCACGAAAATGCCAGAGTGGTGGATATCGAACCATACTTGGCCCGCAAACCAAAGGAATTGTCCGGAGGTCAGCAACAGCGTGTTGCCATCGCCCGTGCCTTGGTTAAGAAACCTTCCGTTTTGCTCCTCGATGAGCCTTTGTCCAACTTGGATGCTCGTTTGCGTTTGCAGACTCGTGAAGAGATTAAACGCATTCAGAGATCTACCGGCATCACGACCGTGTTCGTTACCCATGA
The DNA here is from genome assembly GCA_963598795.1 of Alistipes shahii. Classification (GTDB taxonomy): domain Bacteria; phylum Bacillota_I; class Bacilli_A; order RFN20; family CAG-826; genus UBA4951. The sequence continues at coordinate 29,899 of CAVBUY010000001.1, read as the reverse complement.
CCAAGAAGAGGCCATGTCCATTTCCGACACGATAGTCGTTATGAAAGCCGGCATAATCCAGCAAATCGGCGAACCACAATATGTCTATAACGAACCCATAAACATGTTCGTCGCCAAATTCTTGGGGAACCCCGCCATCAACATCGTCGAAGGACAAATCCTCGGCGGCAAACTTTATATCGATGGCGAGCTTTTCGATGACGACCCCATCTATCAGAGTCCTTATAACCAAACAATTTACGAGGAACCGGAAAAGAAATTCGATTCCAAAGGAAAGGAAATCTTGCCGGCAGACAGGGAAGAAAATCCCGAAGTTGCCAAGCTTTCTTATCCAACTCATATCGAAGTTAAAAACGATAGGAAAGTATTTGTCGGCATTCGTCCGGAGCACTTTACCACCAACATCAAAAAGAGCAGCAAAAACATCCTTTCGGTTGACATTGATATGATTCAGCATATCGGCCGCGACATCTCAGTCGTTGGCAACGTGTCTGGCAACGTGGACGACAAATTGCGCATCATCGTTCCAAGCGAAGAAAGCGAAGCCATCGGCTCCGCGTCCGTCGCCAAATTCGCTACCAAGCGCTTCTATGTCTTCGAGGAAGGCGGAGAGAGGTTGAAATAATGCCGGCGAACAAATCCAAAATCGCCACGGAATTGGCTTACTGGAGAGCTCGTCCGAGTGAGGAGCAGCTTTCAGCCTCGACTGAAGCCATCCTCCATCAGACCTTGACTACCCGCAAAGCCTCCAAAGTTCAACTCCCTGAATGGGCGAAGGCTTGGATCGCCTTGATTCCGGCTTTATTCTTCTTGCTTTTGTTCATGATCTATCCAATCATCAACACCTTCTTGATTTCTTGGATCGTGAATTTCAAATTTATGGCTGGCTCCAACTCTTCCTTTGCCTTGACCAATTACTTTGCGGCCTTGGCGAATACCCGCGGAAGCATCATGCCATATTGGGGCGTAGACAACTACGTTACCGTTTTGACCTCTCAGGAATTCCTCAATTCTTTGGCCAATACGGCAATTATCGTAGCCGTTTCGGTCCCCTTGACCATCATAATCGGCTTATTGATCGCGGTTTTCTTAAATTCCATCAAGCCTTTGAAGGGATTCTTCCAAACCGTCTTCTTCTTGCCATATGTCACCAACACCATTGCGTTGGGTATGGTCTTTAAATTGATTTTCTCCTCTTCTGGAGCGGGCTTGTTCAATCGCTTCCTCTCTTTGTTTGGGGTGGAAGCCCAAGCTTGGCTGACCGCCTCCGCGCCAAAGGCGTCGATGTTGGTTCCTATCATCATCTATGCCGTTTGGAATGGGTTGGCCTTCAAAATATTGGTATTCGAATCGGGCTTGGCTTCGATTGACAACCAATATTACGACGCGGCGAAAATAGACGGTGCCTCAAGAAGCACAATATTTGCCAGGATCACCGTTCCTTTGCTTTCCCCTCAGATCCTTTATATAACCATCACGTCGTTTATCGGCGCCTTCAAGAGCTATACCCAAATCATCGCCTTGTTCGGCGGTGGAGCTTACCATTTCGGCGGATCAACCCAAAAATATTGGGAGACTGTCGTTGGTTACATATACGTTACGATGCAAGACTCGACGAAAACCGGCGTTGCCGCCGCGGCCTCGTTCGTTTTGCTTATCATCATATTGCTTATTACCCTAGTTCAAATGCAGGTAAGCAAGAGAAAGGTGGTGTATTGATATGGCGCATGAGATGTATTTCGCCACCCCGGCGCAAATGAGAAGATACAAAGCCTCGAAAACCATCGGGCAGATTCTCGTTTATTTCTTCCTTTCGTTGATTGGTTTGTTCATTCTCATCCCGTTCGTATTCATGGTCATCACTTCTTTCCGCGATCCCTCGAACTACGATTACGACACGATCAACAACATATTCCACATCATTCCTCCTGTCACGCACGAAGTAAACGGCACGGCAAACTATTCCTTATATAATTTCACGGCCGTATTTACTTATAGAAGCGCCTCTGGTCAAAGCATTAACTTCGGCCTTTATTATGCAAACACCCTCTATGTTTCCATAATTGGTACTTTCTTCACTTTGATAACGACGGTTTTGGCTTCCTTTGCCTTTGCGCGTTGTAACTTCAAAGGCAAAAACTTGCTTTTCACCATTTTGCTCGGAACCATGATGATTCCAGGCGAAATGATGGTCATTACCAACTATCAGACCGTTATGGGTTTGAATTGGGAAAACACTTATGCGTCATTGATATTCGTCCATGGCGTGTCGGTTTTCTATATTTTCTATCTGAGACAGACGTTCCAACAGATTCCTAATGAATTGTTCTTGGCCGCCAAAGTCGATGGTTATGGGCATTTCGCCTACCTTTGGAAAGTAATGATTCCAATCGCCATGCCAACCATCATCACCATCATGATCTTATCCTTGATGGGAGCTTGGAATTCCTACATTTGGCCGAACTTGGTCGCGTCTGGAAACAACTCGGTCTTCGGCTGGTCCATGAAATTGGTATCCAACGGCCTTATGAGCTTGTTCACCTCTACGGATGGCCAAGTCTCATATGACACCGTCAAGATCGCCGGATCGGTGGTCGTTACCACGCCGTTGTTCATCTTCTTCTTGATTTTCCGCAAATACATCATGCGCGGAATCTCCCGTTCGGGAATCAAAGGCTAATCAGACGATAAGAAAGAGAAAAAGGAAAAACAAAATGAAAAAGAACAAATTAACATTCTTGGCCGGTGGGGCGTTGCTTGCGATAGCCCTATCTAGCTGCGGGACCACTCCGTTGGATCCTGAGCGCCACGTTGACATGGATCAAGACGTAAAAGGAGTCACCCTCGACTTCTGGACTGGGTTTGGCTCCGACATCACCGGCTATCTCGATAATCAGATTTTGCCTGATTACCTAGAAGAATACGGCGTTACCGTAAACCACGTCTCCAAAGGCGGCTATGACAACCTTCAGAAAGCCGTCAACTTGGGTGCTGGTCGCCGTACCTATCCGAACCTAGTCGTTGGATATCCCGACCATTTCGCCTCTTATATCGCCTCCAATATGCAGCTTCGTTTGGATCCATATTTCGAAGACGACAGCGAAGGCAAGGATTTCATGAACGATATCTATCCTTCGTATATGGAAGAAAACCAACAGCTCGAATTTAAGGAAGATGGAACAGGATATACCTTGGGCGTCCCATTTAACAAATCCACCGAAGTCTTGGTTTATAACGAATGGTTCTTCGAATCCCCTATCGTCCAAGGTTGGGGAATTAAAAATGTCCCTGAAACCTGGGATGAAGTGAAGACCTATGGGAAAATCGCCGTTGAAAAATTGACCCCGTATTTCAGCAAGATCTTGGGAACCGACGGAAACGCTTACGATAAACTGACCGATTTGCCCGAAGGCGTTAATGTTCTCGCCAACTTGACTGGAGTGAATGCCGACACCTTCTATTTCTTGGGATATGACTCCACTTCGAACCTCTTTATTTCGAGCTTGCGTCAATGGGGCGGAGCCTATACCGAAGTAGATCACGAAACAGGATTGGGTTATGCCGTTTATAACAACGATGAATGCAAAGCGATGCTTCAATATATGCGCGAATTAAACGAAGCCCATATATTGGCCATCCCCGATTCCTTTAACGGAACTTCGCTATATTGCTCAGACTATTACAAAAACTATCAATGTTTGATGAATGTTGGCTCTTCCGCGGGTTTATCTCATTACACCGACGCCAACTTAAAGAGCACTTCCGGCGTCACTCACGTTCCTTATAAGGATGAAGAACACAAATATGTCATCTCTCAGGGAACCAACATCGCCATGTTGAACAAAGGAAGCGACAAAGAAGTTTTGGCTTCTTGGAAGACGCTCAAATATTTGACCACCGGCGAAGTTAATGGGTTATTCTGCGCTTTGACGGGCTATTATCCCGCGACAAAGTCCGCTTACAATTCGACCGTTTATCAGGAATTCTTGAATTCCGAACCGTCGGATGAAAACGATGCCAACAAGAAAAAGGCCGCCAAAGCCAATTCGACCATTTATGACGCCGACAATTCCGGCTGGCACAAATTCGTCGATCCGGGATTCAATGGCTCTTCCAACGTCCGTACGGAAGTCGGCACGGTCATCTCTCGCGTTTTGCTAGAAAAGAACGTCTCAATCGATACGATTTTAGACGAATCCTATCAAAACATTTCGTCTTACGTCCGCAGTTAATTTAGGAGGGACCTCATTATGAAAAAAACGAAATTATTGGTCCTTTTGCCTCTACTAGGCTCGGCTATCTCTTTGTCTGGTTGCAATCCTGTCAAAGTGGATCCGTATAACCTTGACTTTTCCATCGACACCAAAGGAACCACAATTCAAATGTGGCACCCTTTTGGTTCCGATATCGGTGGATACTTGGAAGAGGTCGTCGGCCTCTTTGAAGAAGAGACTGGCATAAAGGTCGAATTAGAGGCCAAAGGCGGCTACGACAACTTGCAAAAAGCCATCACTTTAGGCGCTGGCAAAGGCAAAATCCCCGGAATAACTTTGGCTTACCCCGACCATATGGCGGGATATGTGGAAAGCGACTCCATACTTCGTCTCGATTATTTCTTCGAAAACGACGGCGAAGATTTCAAAATGGACGATTTCTACGCGGACTATATGGTCGAAAACCAATCGATAGAGAAAAAGGAAGATGGCTCTGGTTTCTATACTTTGGGCGTCCCTTTCAACAAATCGACCGAGGTCATGTATTACAACAAGACATTCTTTGATTGGGCTTCGGCTAAGGATTCCGCCATCAAAGTCCCCGAGACTTGGGATGATGTTAAAACCGTTTCCAACGCCATCATCAGCTTATTAAAGAGAGAAGGTATGTTGGGCAAAATTTTGGGAAGTGATGGCAAACTCTATGACACGGCCATTGAAGTGCCGGTGGGTGTTGACATCGTTTTGAACTTCTCTTCCGTCACCGAAGATTCCTTGCATCCGTTCACTTACGATTCCCAAGCGAACTTCTTCATCACCGCCATCCGCCAATGGGGTGGAACTTACACTGAATTCGATTCCGATACCAGAAGAGGCTATATGGCGTTTAATACCCAAGAAACCATTGACGCCTTGACTTTCATGAAGAGTTTACACGACGAAAGCAAGATGGGCATTCCGGCCGAATATGGCGGAACCACCAAATATTCTTCCGACTATTTCAAAAGCTGGAAGACTTTGATGACCATCGGCTCTTCCGCCGGTTCGAGCAACAATACCCCTGCCGGAGACGCCTTCGAAGTCGGGGTTAGTGCCATCCCTTATAAGGACGCCGACAAGAAATTCGTCATTTCTCAAGGAACAAACCTTATTTTGATGGATGTTGGTACCGTCGCTCAGAGGGTTGCCTCTTGGAAATTGCTCAAATATTTAGCTAAATTCCAAAATGGCTATTTTGCGGCCAGAAGCGCTTATTATCCTTCTTGCGAATACGCTCAGAATTCCGAAGAATACCAAGACGCTTTGACCCGCAACAATCCGGAAACCGCCGAAACCGCGCCATCAATGGCCGAGGCTCTCCGCTATTACGTTGCGAAGGTCAACACCGATTATTATCTAAACGATTCCTCTTCATGGACCAAATTCGTCGATCCTGGTTTTGCGGGATCCTCATCCATCCGCACGGCCGTTTCTTCCGCGATGGGCTTACTGTTCATCGGTGGGGAATCCGGCGAGCAATATAGTCCTCAGCAGGTAGTCGACTACTATTTCAACAATTCTGATTTAAAGGATTACGTACGCAAATGAAAAACAAATACAAATTATTGGGACTTTTGATGTCCTTGACCCTATTGGGCGGGACATTGGCCGGATGCGACGATACGACTTGCCCGGATATAACGGACACCAACGCCTTATATAGCACCCCTCAAACCGACAAACTTAAATTCGATTTCGAAGATACTTACGCCACAACGAACTTTGACGCTTCCAATGCCCATGGCGTCAATTACGGAAAGGCCACTTTGGTAAGCGTTACCGATGGCGATACCGCCAATTTCACAACCTTAAACGGCACATATTACAAATGCCGTTTCTTGGGCATCAACACTCCGGAATCGACGGCCAAAGTCGAAGCTTGGGGTGTTAAGGCTTCCAAGTGGATGGCATCCGTTTTCGAAAGCGCGGTGGACTTCTGCTTGGTAGGCGACGCCGACGCATATGGAACGGTTGATTCTTCCGGTTCCCGTGCCTTGGTCTTTGTTTGGTATAAGACCGCGGCGGACGATCCTACTCACCCTAACGATTGGAGACTTTATAACCTCGAATGCATCGAACAATGCTATTCGAAAAACCAATTGTTCACCGATTCTTCCCTCAAATACTTGGACTCCTTCTTGGCAGCCGAGGAAAGAGGCACTAAATGCGGTGGAAGGATTTATGGCCAAACCGACCCGGACTTCGTCGGTTCCACGACCGTCATCGAAGTTTCTTGCTATTATGTCCGTCACCATTTCGACGAAATCGGCATCAGCTTCCAAGAAGGCTCTTCTGGATCTTATCTTTACATCACTGGATTGGTCGTTGGCATGATGGGCGACAACTTCGTCATCCGCGATCTCAAACGCGACTTAGATCAAGATGAGACCGACGCCTTGGAATGCTTATATGTCTATGCTGGATTCAACACATCCATGGCTTCTAAGATTAAGGTTGGCTACATCGTTCAATTCTATTGCCGCGCTTCCAAATATCCGAAGACTTCCGAAAACGTCCAATTGACCGATATCAGTACTGCAAACTATGGCAAATACAAATTCGTCAGCATCAAGCCGACGGATGCAAAATATGCCGAATTGTTGCCAAATACCCCTTCCGCTGATATGGATCCGTATATCAATAGTACCGCTCCGACCACTTATGAGGAGTTAGGAAATTACTATGGCTATTACACCAAGCTCCGCGTCAAGGTGAGAATGGTCAATCAGACCGTTATCGATGACGACGGCAATGAAGTGGAAGTGCATAACTACTACAGAGAAAGCATTAGCTCTACCACGAAGTTGGTCACCGCCACAACAATCTATGCTTGGCTTGACGGATCGAATGACAAAGTCGTCTGCAACATCCGCTTGGATGCTTCTTGCGGATTGACCGCCGCCAACTTTGGGGTCGATCAGGTTTGGGAATTCAAAGCTTACCTCTCCAAATATTACGACAACTATCAAATCCAGGCGTTCACCCTCGATAAGACCATCGAAAACGCCGTGAGAATCAGCTAAGAGGAGATATGAAGATGAAATTCTATAAAACTTTAGGATTGTTGGCTTTGTCGGCCGGAATGTTGCTTACCGGCTGCGGGGAGGCTGATCAAGCAATCGTCGATACGGCCGCTGGAAACGACGCTCTCATCGTTACTGCATCCGGAACATCCTTTAACCACAATCGCGAGAATCCATTAGCTTATAAAACCGCTCTTAATTTAGCCAATTCCATGGCAGTCTCCGCTGACAACAAAGTCGGTTATGTCTTAACCAAAGTCAGCTGGGCGATAACCGGAGACGGAGCTTCGCTTTGGAAGCATAATGCCAACTTCGATGATGAAACAAACGATTATCAGTACTGGACCGCAACTTACCCCACTGATGGCAATCCGGTAAAAGTCACATTTACCGCTACCATCTCTTATGGAAGCGCCGAAGCCACTGTCGTTTATAACTTCTCGATGGCGTCTAAAGCCTAATAAAACGATTCAAATGGAAGGTCACCGTTGCGGTGGCCTTTTTTTGATAGTCGTAAGGTCGTTCTTAAGATATATAATATTTATATGGCCAACCTCTCGTTGACGAGAATAAAGAAAATCCATTCGCTCATCAAATCCGATAGACGCAAATTCGTTTCTCTGGATATGCTTTCCAATAAACTTGGAATCTATCCCGATGTATTGGGCGCGGAACTTAGCGAATTCTACCCGATGATATTGATGGATACCTCCATAAATATGAAATATCTTCTCCCGGCTATGGAAGAAAGGATGGCTGAATTGGAAGAAGAAAAGGCCAAAACACCAAAAAAACCTCGGCTGGCAGTTAGCAAAAAGGAAGTTTTGGAGTATAAATCAATCCAATCATTTGTTTATGAAAAAATGACCGGAGCCGGTGGACTAGTCGACACCTCCGCGGTTTTAACTGACAAAGATCTCAAAATATTGCAAAAGCTGGTAACGTCTGAAATGGCAAAGCGGAACCCAACCAAGAGAAAGAAAACAAAAAAATAGATTTTTCCGTCATCTAGTTTTTTGTCAGCTTGTGTTTTTTTGTATGTTTTCGTAATTTTTCTCAAATTACATATAAAAAGATTTTCTTTTTCTCTTTATCTGTCTCATACTAATTTAGTAATAGAGAGGAGAAAAAAATAAAATGAATCGTAAGATCATGCTATTACCTCTTACGGCAGCTCTTGTTTTTGGTTTGGCTTCATGCGAAGACAAAGATGATAGCTCCGTAGTTGACTACGACGGCGGAATTTCCCAAATCGAAGCGGGAGATGTAGCCATTTCAGGACTAGTTGCTCAAAAAGGCACGAAAGGCTGGATGTTAGATGACGGAAAGGCCTCCGTTTATGTTTTTGGTGCCTTGTCAGACGATTTCAAAGTCGGCGATCACGTAAAGGTTACCGGTACTTGCACTGCTTATTGGGGATTATATGAAATTACCAATGCCACAGTAACCGCAAACACCAAAGCAGCTCCGACCTTAGCTGACCCTGTTGAAATTACTGCCGCTGAGATATCGAGCCTTTGGAATATTACCAGTTCTGCTAAACAAACCGACGCCTCGTTGGCTCCTACTAAATCCAAACGCTATAAATTGACTGGCTGTACCGCCGAGAGCATTAACGGATATGCCGGTTTCAGCGTCAATGGATTTACCAGCGCCAAACTCAAGACCTACTACTACAACTCCGCTTACAACGCGACCGCCGCCAACCAGAACACTAAACTTTACGTCGGCTGCAATTACGATGTTTCCTTCTATTATGTTGGCACCGGTTCGGATAAGAACATTAACATTGGTATCTTTGACGTTACCGCCCACTATGACGCTGTGCAATCTGCTACCATCACCGGCGATAGCAAAGTCGCTACCGGTGATTCCATTACTTTGACCGCTGCCGCATTGCCAGCCACCGCTGATCAAGGCTTCACCTGGTCTTCAAGCGATGAAAGCATAGCGACTGTTTCTTCTTATGGCAAAGTCACTGGTGTCAAAGAAGGTTCTGTCACTATCACTGCCACCTCGACCGCCGATAACACCAAGAAAGCTGAAATTGCCATTACGGTTGTTAGCGGCAAGACATATAACAAAGTTGGCGCTCTTTCATACAAAAAGGACACGACAGTTGAAATAGATGACAAGCTTAGCGACTCTTCCGACCCTCATATAACCTACACATCTGTGGAAGGCGTCGCCATTACAGTCCGCAAGGGCTCAGCGACTAACGACGTCAACGTTTGGAAATCAGATTATTCATCTTGCCGTTGGTATGCTAAACATAAAATTGATATTTCTCATGCCAATGATTTCGACCGCATTGTTTTGACTTGCGATTCCGACTACGCAAATTTCGCGAATGTCAGCCTTCCAACCGGGGCCAGCTATGATACCGTTGACAACGTTATTACCATCACTCTTGCCTCCGCTGTCAAAACCTTTGACTTTGTTGTTAATAAACAATTGCGCCCAAGCAATGTCGAACTCAAAATCGGCGTTTAATTATTTGTAGCGATTTGAAAGGGAGCCACGCGGCTCCTTTTCTTTGTCTTGCTAAATGAATAGCGTAAGTATAAAATAACCAAGCGTTGGTTCCTTAGCTCAGTTGGTAGAGCAGCTGACTCTTAATCAGCGGGTCGCGGGTTCGAGTCCCTCAGGAATCACCAATTGGAATTAAAGGCCGGCTACAGCCGGCTTTTTATATTGATTAGGAAATTGTATTTGATTAACTGTACACGTCAAAAATACGAGCAAAGCCCTTAATTCGGTTTCTCGGTCAAATCAATCAACCTATTGTTGTCTTTTCTTAGATTTCCCATGGATATTTGCTGGGATAAGTATCTAGATAAAGTCTCTCTTTCAACATTAAGTTCTTTTGCCAGGTGGGATATAGATTGATAAGAAAGGATTCCATTATGTAAAAATAACATATATGAAAGTCTCTCTTTCAATGATCCGAATGACAATATCTTGATTCGTTCGTTTAGGTTTACAGTGGCAGTAGAAGACAATGTCAGATATTCTTTCAAAAATGATATGTTTTTAGTGCACAAAGAAAGCAAATTCTTTTCGTTGATAAGATATATTTTTGAATCATAAACGGCTTTTACGTCGCCTTTATATGTATCTTCATTAGAAAAAAGCAAATTATTGCCAAACATCATTCCGGATTTAATGGTGTTAAAGATGATTTCTTTTCCTTCGAAGGTATATGAAGAGATTATTAACGTCCCTTCTTTTACGATTCCGATATACTCGCATTTTTCGCCTTCACGGAAGATAACTTCATTCTTTTCGGCTTCTCTGATTTTAAACAAAGCCAAATCTTTGTCATTTAACGTATCGAATAGTCGTGACATATATCACATAAATTATATTGTTTACGTTATATAATCGCAATGAGGTATAAATATGAAAAAATATGCATTGGCTATATTGCCGTTATTGTTGTTAAGCTCCTGCGATTTGGACGATAAACTGAATTTGACTGTCGCTTCCCCAAATGGCGCGCCAGCCATCTCTTTATATGAACATTTAAGCGATAAGAACTGTGAGATATCCAATGCTCAAACAGTCAGCTCTTATATGCAATCGGGAAATAAGGATATTGTCATACTTCCAACCAATGCCGGAGTTAAGATGATACAAGATAACAACGCCCCGTATAAACTTGCGGCTACGGTGACATTCGGAAATTTCTTTTTGGCTTCTACTGGAAACGATGACAACGGAACTCTCGATAAAGACGATTATGTGGTTGTTTTCCAACAAAATTCCATACCAGATCAATTGTTCAAGTGCGTTTACGGCACGGATTTCTCAAATGTACATTATGTTCTAGGCGCTAACGCCGCAGCCAGGGTTTTGATAAGCGGAAAGAACGAGTCCGACTCCAATACCAACGCGGATTATGTTTTGATGGCCCAGCCATCTTTATCCTCGGCTTTGGGGCAAAATTCCAAAGCGAAGGTTCATTCGAACGTTCAAGAGCTTTATAAAGAAAAAACCGGTGGAAAAGAAATAATGCAAGCGTCGATATTCGTCAATAATTCTGTAAGCAATAGGAAAGCCAAAAATTTCTTGGAAGAGGTAGAAGACGATATCGAAGACTTGATAGAAGATCCTTCCTCTTTGGATGAGGCTTTGTTGGAATCTAATTTGGATAACGAAGTCATAGCCTCCAAAATAGGCGACCCCGCTAGCATTAAATATTTAATTAGCAACGGAAACCAAATTGGCATCGGCTATAAAAACGCCTATTTGAACAAATCAAGCATCGATGCGTTTTTGAATACGCTGGGACAAAATATAACCACGGACGAAATATATTTCAGATGAGAGAAAAGATAAAAAAGGTTTTGCTAAACAATATAAGTTTCTACGTTTACGGAATCTTTTTCGTTTTCCTTCTTTGGTGGTTTATATCTTATCTGATCGGGGGCGGTGGATTTACTTTTCCTAGCCCTAATAATACTTTTAAAGAATTTTTTGGTTTATTAAGCAGCGTTTATATTTGGAAATCGATAGGGATGTCGTTATTTAGGACCTTGCTTGGCTTTTTGATAGCCTTGGTTTTGTCTTTAGTTTTGAGTTTTATTGTGGGGGCGAATAAGAAAGCTCAAGCCTTTTTAAAACCGTTGATTACTGTGTTAAAAAGCGCGCCTACCGCGGCCTTCGTTTTCTTGTTTTTATTGCTTTTGGGAAGCGAGTACGCCCCAATTGCCATAGCGGTTTTATTGTCATTCCCGATATTGTACGAATCCATAATCGGCGGGATGAATTCCTTACCGGAAGAAATAAAGATGGCCATGCGGGTAGATTCCGGCAATAAAGCACGCAACTTCTTTAAAATAAGCCTGCCGATCGCTTTGCCTTATTTGATGGTGGGATTAGCCTCATCTTTTGCTTTGTCTCTGAAGACCACGATCATGGCCGAAATCATTACCGGAAGCACTTCTTATGGTTTGGGATCAGCCATAAATTTTTATAGGACTTTGAATCCAGGAGATATGACTCCCATATTCGCGATAGCCTTAATTGCGATTTTCTTGATAATGTTTTTTGACTTAATTGGCTATGTGATTAAGAAGGTTTTCACACATTAACAAGTCGGTGTTTGGGGTGAATATAAATTCACTAACATCAAAGATGTTCTTCATATCGAAAACGTATGATAAATGTAAGCGGTTCTTTCTTTTGTGAAAGAAAAATAAAAGTGTATACTTTCCACGAAAAAGAGAGGGTTTTTCAGCATGTCTGATATCAAGAAAACATTCCAGTCCGTCGACGGCAACACCGCGGCGGGACAAGAAAGCTATTATTTCACCGAAGTGGCGGCCATTTTCCCTATCACCCCGTCATCGCCTATGGCCGAGTTGGTGGATGTCATGGCTTCAAAAAAAGAAAAGAACTTCTTTGACTCCACGGTCAAGGTTGTCGAGATGCAGTCCGAGGCCGGTGCCTCTGGCGCAGTCCACGGAGCGTTGCAGGGAGGGGCTTTAGCTACAACCTATACCGCTTCCCAAGGCTTATTGCTGATGATTCCGAACATCTACAAATGGGTTGGAGAAGAACTTCCGGCGGTTTTACATGTCTCGGCCAGAAGCTTAGCCAATCACGCTTTGTCCATTTTCGGCGATCACCAGGATATTTACGCCTGCCGCCAAACCGGGGCGACCATGATTTGCGCCGGATCGGTGCAGGAAATTGCCGATTTGGCTCCGGTTGCCCATTTGACCGCCATCGATTCTTCTTTGCCGGTTATCCATTTCTTCGATGGCTTCCGTACTTCACACGAAGTCCAAAACGTCGAATTCGTCGATAAGGAAGAATGGAAGAAATTGCTGCCGATGGAGAAAGTGGAGAAATTCAGGGCCTTGGCTTTGAATCCTCATACTCACGCCGTCACCAGAGGCGGAGCGGAAAACGACGATGTCTATTTCCAAGCCTGCGAAGCCCAAAACCTCGAGCATGAGGCCGTCATCGAATATGCTTCCAAATATTTCAAAGAAGCCACTCGTTTGACCGGCAGAGAATATGCCCCGTTCGTCTATTATGGAGCCAAAGACGCCACCAAAATCATCGTGGCCATGGGCTCTGTCACTGAAACGGCCGGAGAAGTCGTCGACGCATTGAACGCCAAAGGAGAAAAGGTCGGCTTGGTCAAAGTCCATCTTTATCGCCCTTTCAGCGCCAAACTTTTATCTTCCGTCATTCCCGCAAGCGTTAAACAAATCGCTGTCTTAGACCGCACCAAAGAAGCCGGTGCTACGGGCGAACCTCTCTATTTGGATGTTTTAGCCGCTTTAAGCCAAGAAGGAAGAGGGGATATCGAAATCCTCGGCGGACGTTATGGTTTGTCTTCCAAAGACACCCAACCGAAAGACGTCAAAGCTGTTTTCGATCATTTATCCAACCCGAATCGTTGGAATTCCTTCACCATCGGCATCAACGACGACGTCACCAAACTCTCCTTGCCGACTGACGATAGCTTCCATATCGAGCAAAATTACACCTCTTGCTTGTTCTATGGCTTAGGAAGCGATGGCACGGTATCCGCCAACAAGAGCTCCATCAAGATCATCGGCGACGCCACTCATCAATACGCTCAGGCCTATTTCCAATACGATTCCCGCAAATCAGGCGGCGTTACCCGCTCCCATTTGCGTTTCGGAAAAGATCCCATCCATTCCGAATATTACGTAAAGAACGCGGACTTTATCTCTTGCTCTCTCGACACTTATATTTTCCGCTTCGATATCATCAATAACCTCAAAGTGGGCGGAACGTTCTTGCTAAACACCGACATGGACGAAAAGACCTTGATCGCCTCCATGCCAAACCGCATGAAGCATCTCTTAGCCGAGCGCAAGGCCAAATTCTATGTCATCGACGCCAACAAGATCGCCGAAGAAATCGGTTTGGGACGCCGTACCAACACCGTCCTCCAAAGCTCTTTCTTCAAACTCAATGAGCAAATCATGCCTTATGACGAAGCCCAGAAATGGATGAAGAAATTCGCTTTGAAGAGCTATGCCAAGAAAGGCCAAGCCATCGTTGACCTCAACTACAAAGCGATTGACGGCGGAGCCGAAGGCTTAAAAGAAATCAAAGTGGATCCTAAATGGATCGAATTGCCGGTATTCAGAAAGAAAACCGAAACCGGCGATGAGTATTTTGACGATTATTACAACGTTATCGGAAACTTGGACGGAGACGATATTCCTACTTCGACCTTCCGCAAATTCGAATTAAGTTCCGGTACGATGAATCCAAACGTCACCTTCTATGACAAGCGTGAAATCGCGGCCATGGTCCCTCAATGGAATTCTGCTTATTGCATCGAATGCAACCAATGCGCCTTCGTTTGCCCTCACGCCACCATCCGTCCGTTCTTATTAGACGAAAAAGAAGTGGAAAACGCTCCTGAAATCGTCAAATCCGATTTGAAGAACGCCATTGGGCCTTCTGTTGCCGGACTCAAATACCGCATTCAGGTATCTCCGAAAAACTGCGTTGGCTGCGGATTGTGCGTTTCCGAATGCTTGGGCAACCAAACCGCCAAGAAACTCGGCAACGATCACTTCGCCTTGAAGATGGTTGAATCCAAGTCCCAATTCGCCCAAGAAGACGGCGCCGATTATCTTTATAAACACACCAAATATAAGGGTGACAAGTTCCCTCTTACCACGGTTAAGGGCGTTAGCTTCCTTATGCCTTATATGGAGGTTTCCGGAGCTTGCGCCGGATGTGGCGAAACCCCTTATTATCGTTTGACCACCCAACTCTTTGGAAAAGATATGTTGGTGGCGAACGCTACCGGTTGCTCCTCCATCTATTGCGGCTCAACCCCGTTAACCCCGTTTGTCAGAGACGAAAACGGAAATGGTCCAGCTTGGGCCAATTCCTTGTTCGAGGACAACGCCGAATTCGGATTTGGCATGAGAATAGCCACCGATTATAAGCTAACCCAAATCATCAGAATCTTGTCTGCTGCCGTTGAAGCAAACGACGTCGAAGAAGGACTCAAGGATTTGGCCAACCAATACATGGCCAATGTCAAGAACCGCGAGTTCATAAGAACCATCGCCGATGATTTGATCAAAGCCGTCAAAGATTCCAAAAACCAAGATGTCAAAGAATTGCTCGAATACGAACGCGATTTAATCGACAAATCGGTTTGGATCGTTGGTGGAGATGGCTGGTCTTACGACATCGGTTACGGTGGATTGGATCACGTCTTGGCCAATGAAGCCGACGTCAACGTCTTGGTCTTGGACACCGAGCTTTATTCCAATACCGGCGGCCAGGCTTCCAAATCTTCTCAGACTGGTTCTATCAACAAATTCACCGCGTCCGGCAAGAAAGAAGCCAAGAAGAATTTGGCTTTGCTCGCCATGTCTTATGGACATGTCTATGTCGCTCAGATCGCTCTTGGGGCCAATCCCGCCAAAGCCATCCAAGCTCTAAAAGAAGCCGAATCCTATGATGGTCCGTCCTTGATAATCTGCTACTGCCCGTGCATTAACCACGGTATCAAAGGCGGCTTAAGCAATTCTATTTTGGAAGAAAAGCAGGCCGTCGAATGCGGATACTTCCAGACCTTCAGATATGATCCTCGCAAAGTCAAAGAAGGCAAACCTGGATTGGAAATGGATTGCAAAGATCCTGATTGGTCCAAGTTCCGTGACTTCTTGATGCATCAAACCCGTTTCGCCCAGTTGCCTATCGTTAATCCAGACGAAGCGGAAGCCTTGCTTAATAAGTGCGAGAACTACGCCAAAGATCGCTTGGAAGCCGTTAAGAAATTCGGATTATAATCCAAATGTAACAAAAGACAGGGCTCGGCTCTGTCTTTTTTAATAGCCAAGGGAATTGACATACGTTTTTTTAGCTCAAAAACTACGTTTAACATAATTTGTGATAAGCAAAGATAAAACTTCTTTTTCAGCAATTTTACTTAGGCGAATTTTTTAGTCCATAACGTTGTTATTTTGATAAAAGTAAGCATAAACCCATGCTTGTTGTTTTTTTGGTTTAAGTGAGACATCATGTTATCGGTGTCCTATCAATCCTTAAAATTAATTAATTAAATCGTCATATTTTTAGACAAAGTCTTATGCTTATCAAAAAGGGGTAAGTATGACCTATCAAACAACGTTTGTTTCTTCGGAATTCGAAGAACGAAAAAGACGGGCTCTTTTAAGTGGGGCGCGCCGCTTTTATTTTATGGGACATGAGTTCCATTACGCTTATTCTTCCAATCTTATGGTTCTTAAGGAAGAAATAGGAGAAAGCTTATTTAAAATAGAAAAGATGTTAGCTAGTCTAGGCGAGAAGATAAGAAACGAATACGAACGTTCTTGCTTATTGGACGAGGTGTTTTGCTCATGCGGATTGGATGGTTATCCGTATTCCAAAAAACTAGAATTGCTGTATTTCAAAAATAAGCCGATGGATGTCAAATATAGGACTATGCCGTTAAAGAACCTATCATTGGCCGTGGGCTTTTCTCCTAGCTCTCCTTGCAAAACTCATAACGATATTAAGAAGGGGCTAGAGACGCTTAAAGAATTAAGGGGAGTTTTTAAAAAGGAGGACATCCTGATATGGACTTTGATAGAACATTTTCTATTTGAATACATCCATCCATTAGAAACGCGGAACGGGATATTTGGGAGATATAGGGTTCATAAGAATCTGAAAGGGACGCCATACGAATTTCTGGGAATGAGATTTGCGGCGTCTTTTTCTAATGGTAAAAAGGATTATTTTCTTTCCTTCAAAAGGAGCGAATTAACCTTCGACTTAAACGATTACCTCGAATTGCTCTTATCAAAGATAAATGATGAAATATCAAAATGCCTACAAGATTTGAGGGAAAAAGAAAAGAGATGGAACGCATTTGTAAAAAGAATGGAAAGCATGCATTTTAAAGGAGGCGAACTTTTAACTCTGAAAGGGATGGCGATGATGAAAATATTCACCAGGCAAAAGATAAATTTGTCTAGGCTTGCGAGGATATTGAATAAGAGCGAACGCAGCGTTTTCAGACATGTCTTACGCCTTAAAAGGCTTGGTTTCGATGGTTTTGACACGCCGAAATGACATCGGAATTAGCATTGTGCGTGCGTTAAGTAAATACCCCGTTATAATATCGGGGTATGGATAGCAAAAGAACAATCATCATCAAAGGCGCGAGAGAGAATAACCTCAAGAACGTCAATTTGGAAATACCCAAGGATTCTTTGACCGTATTCACCGGATTGTCGGGTTCGGGGAAAACCACTTTGGCCTTTGATACCATATATGCGGAAGGGCAAAGGAGATATGTCGAATCATTGTCGCCTTATGCCAGACAATTTTTAGGCGGATTGGAGAAACCGGACGTCGATAGCATAGAAGGCCTTTCCCCCGCCATTTCGATTGATCAGAAAACAACTTCCCATAACCCTCGTTCCACAGTGGGCACTGTCACCGAGATTTACGATTATCTCCGTTTGCTTTTCGCTAGGGTGGGTACCCCATATTGCCTTAAGCACAACAGACCGATAGTAAGCTTCTCAAAAAGCGCGATAACCGATATGGCGATGGCACAAAAAGAAGGAAGCAAACTGCAGATTTTATCTCCCATAGTCAAACACGAAAAAGGGACGCACAAAGACACTTTGTCCAAGCTTGCAAGCCAAGGATTCGTCAGAGTTAGAATCGATGGGGAAATATCCCTTTTGGAAGAGACAAAAGAATTGGACAAAAACAAGAGGCACGACATCGACATAGTCATCGATAGGCTTATCATAAAGCCCGAAGCCAGATCCCGTTTGTTCGAAGACATAGAATTGGCTTTGGATTGGGGACATGGCGAAGTAATTCTCTTAACGGAAGAAGGGGAACGACTCGTTTCTTCCAATCATACTTGCCCGGAATGTGGATTCTCCGTTCCCAAATTGGAACCCAGATTGTTTTCTTTCAACGCCATATTGGGCGCATGCCCAAGTTGCAATGGCTTGGGGATAAACAGGGCCGTGGCCGTTGATTTGTTGGTTCCGGATCCCGACAAATCGTTGGAGCAGGGAGCCATCCGTTATTACAAATCGATGGTTAACACCTCCAATGTCGAATGGCAAGAAATCCTCTTGTTGTGCAAAACCTACAAAATCCCCTTGGATAAGCCTTGGAAGGATTTGAAAGATGAGCAAAAAGAAATTCTTTTGTTTGGATCTAAGGAACCGATCGATAGGAAAATAACGACCGTTAACGGCAACAAAATACATAAATCGGGCATTATCGAAGGAATCAAAGCCAAGATTGAACGATTATATTTTTCAACCAACTCAAAATGGATGAAGGAATATTACGAGACCTTCATGAGGGACGATGAATGTCCGGTTTGCCATGGGGCGAGACTAAACGAAAAAGCCTTGTCTGTTTTGATAAACGGCAAAAACATTTACGAAGTCACCAACCTCTCGATAAAGAACCTTTTGCTCTACATCGACGAAGTGGAATCTTCCCTTAACGAAAACGAGAAGAAAATCGCCTCCTTGGTTTTAAAAGAAATTAAGAATCGCGCCCAATTCCTTTCGGATGTCGGCTTGGAATATCTTACCTTGAGCCGCATGGCCATGACTCTTTCCGGCGGAGAAGCCCAAAGAATACGTTTGGCCACCCAAATAGGCTCGAAATTGACCGGGGTCCTTTATGTTTTGGACGAACCTTCCATCGGCCTTCATCAAAGAGACAACGACAAATTGATCGCCACATTGAAGGAAATGCGCGATTTGGGCAACACTTTGATAGTGGTGGAACACGACGAGGACACCATTAGATCCGCCGATTATATCGTTGATATAGGACCAGGAGCCGGCGTTCACGGCGGCAATATAGTCGCCACAGGGCAGATCGAAGACATCATCGCTTCTTCAGATTCCATAACCGGGAAGTATCTTTCTGGCGAAAAGAAAATCGCGGTGCCTGAAAATAGGCGCAAGGGCAATGGCAAGAAGCTCATCGTAAAAGGTGCGGAATGCCATAATTTGAAAAACATAGACGTAGAAATACCTTTAGGGGAATTGGTGGTGGTCACCGGCGTTTCTGGGTCGGGAAAATCATCATTGATAAACGAGACTTTAGCCAAATCCATCGAGAGAAAATTGAATAAGAACGCGGACATAATTCCGGGTAAGCATAAATCCATCGAAGGATTGTCCAACATCGACAAATTGGTGCAAATAACCCAAGAACCGATAGGCAGAACGCCTAGAAGCAATCCGGCGACTTATACCAAGGTATTTGATGACATACGGGCCTTATTTGCCGAAACCGAAGAAGCCAGAGCCAAAGGATTCGACAAGTCCCGTTTCTCTTTCAACGTCCCGGGTGGGAGGTGCGAGAAATGTGGTGGGGCAGGCGTTATGGTCGTCCCCATGAATTTCTTGCCGGACGTTTATGTCAAATGCGACGAATGCAACGGCCATAGATACAATGAAGACACGTTGTCTTGCTATTACAAAGGCAAGAACATATACGATATTCTGGAAATGAGGGTGGAAGACGCTTTGTCGTTCTTTGAGAATAGGCCTAAGATCCGCCACGCAATACAAACTTTGGTTGATGTGGGATTGGGCTACGTCAAATTGGGCCAAGCCGCGACCACTTTGTCCGGCGGGGAAGCCCAACGCGTCAAATTGGCCAACGAATTGCAAAGAAGGCCTACCGGGAAAACGGTTTATATTTTGGATGAGCCAACGACCGGATTGCACATAGATGACGTCAATAGGCTGATAAAAGTGTTGCAATCATTGGTCGATCACGGCGACACGGTCATCGTCATCGAGCACAATCTCGATGTGATAAAAGTGGCCGACCATATAATTGACTTAGGCCCGGAAGGCGGGGATAACGGCGGAGAGATAATCGCAAGCGGAACCCCGGAGCAAGTGGCAGAAAATATAAGAAGCTATACCGGCAAATACCTTAAGCCGATGTTGCAAAAAGGAGGCAAATGATGGGAATCGCATTAGCTATAATCGGGACGGTGATATTCTTCGCCTCCATTGTCTATAAATTTTATTTCGAGAGAAAAATCTGTAAGGACAAAACCATTAAAGTTCTAAGCAAAAAGAATTGGATTTTGATAGGTTCTTTAATATTTGCCTCGGGGGTTGGCGTATTATTGGCTTTTATCGGGGCCTTTGTTGCCTATCCTTCTTGGACCAACGGAAGGGCTGGGCATATGGCCATGGCGGCTTTAGGCGGATTCTTCTTCGGCTTTGGCTTATCGGCGTTATTTTCCGGCTTCTCCTTCAGATATAGGGAATCGGCGATTGAAGACAAAACCAAGAAATTCTTCTCTATCGTTTGCTTAGCTTCCATTCTCCCTATATTTGCGGGGCTTATCGTTTTCGGTGAGGGATTCGCCCCTTATCAAGAATATCCTTTGCCTTGTGGCATAACATTCGTTAACGGGGTGTTAAAACTTTATAATGTTGGGCAGGCTTCCGGATCATTCCGATTGACTTTCTATGGATTGATAATCGTTTCTGGCGTATTCGTCGTTTATTTCATCTGCGATCGCCAATTCTATTTGGAATACAAAAAACACAATATTTTGGATAATTTGGTCTTAATTGCCTTCCCTTCAGGGATCATCGGGGCCCGCATATGGTACGTGGTCGGCAATTGGGAGCGCATGTTTAAGGGAAGGCCCTTTACCGACGTATTCGCCATTTGGGATGGCGGATTAACCATTCTTGGCGGGGCGGCCTTTGGCGCTCTAGCCGGCATTTTGTTTATCATTTTCAGAAGAAAATACGTGAAATTGTCTTTTGCGATGGATGTTTGCATCCCTTCGATTCTCATCGCCCAAGCGATAGGAAGATGGGGCAATTTCTTTAATTGCGAAGTTTACGGTAAGGCCGTGGAATTATCCAATGGCTGGCAGTGGCTGCCGACTTGGATTGCCAACCAGATGGCCGTTTCCAATTCGGGATCGGTGGTGTTGGATGCCGGGCAGATATACGCTCCGTTGTTCTTAATTGAGGGAATGGTCAATTTGGCTGGCTATTTCATCATTCGATATGGAATCGGCAAAGGCTTAAAAAAATGGCTTAAAGGCGGGGAATTGGCGGCTTCGTATTTTATTTGGTATGGAATAGTCCGCTTCATCATGGAGCCGCTTAGGGACGAAGCTTTCAATATGGGAACCGATAACGCTTGGTCGGTAATCAATTCCCTTATGTATATCCTTATCGGGGTCGGAATGATAGCCATCATCCAATTGCTTTCTTATCAGAAAAAAGAAAATAGCAAAGGATTCGTCACCCCGTTGGTTGGTGGGATATTATCCATTTTGGGCACGGCTTTATTGGCCGCTCCCTCACTATCGATTGGCAAGGTCAAATCTTCATCAAATGTCGAATATATCGATTCCTATAGTGGCTTTACGATGATCTTTAAAGAAGGCGATGGATTGCATTTGGCGGCTTGGATATTGATGCTTGTCGGTGGGGCGTTGCTTATTGTCGCTGGATTTATAAAAAAGGGTAAAAACGCCTTAATATATTCTTCTTTGGCTTTGACTCTTACTTCGACGATTTTGTTCTTGGGTGGCTCCAAATGGATAAACCCATCCAGCGCAGACTATAGCTATTCGAATTCATACGGCTTTGCCATTTATGCGATGATTGGGATATTTGTCATGGCAATATGCTTGTTGATTATTTTTCCTAGCATAAAAAACGCCATCAAAAAGAAAAAGGAGAATAAAAATGCTTAAGGTAGACGTGACGATAATCGGGGCAGGCCCCGCCGGATTGACGGCCGCCACCTATTTGGCCAGGTCTTCCAAGAGTTTCGTTCTCATTGACAAAGACGCGCCGGGAGGAAGGTTAAATACTTTGCCGGAAATAGAGAATTATCCGGGATTTAAGTCAGTGTCCGGAATGGAATTGGCCAACGCTTTTATCGATTCAGCCTCGGCATTGGGCGTAGAAACCACTTATGGAAACGTGATGTCGGTATATAAGGAAAACGATCGTTTCATCATTAAGACCGACATGGAATCCTATGAATCTAAGGCCGTTATAGTGGCGACTGGAATAACATTCGCCCCAACCATAAAAGGCGAAAAGGAATTCTTGGGAAAAGGCGTTAGCTATTGCGCCACATGTGATGGACGGTTCTTTAAGGGGAAGAATATGGCCGTATATGGAAATGGCGAGGAAGCGATTCAAGAAGCGTTGTATTTGGCCCCTTTGTCTTTAAAGCTCTTCTTTGTCTGTCCAAATAAAATCAAAGGCGGAGACAAATCGGTTTCGGCTTTACGGGGTTTAAATAACGTCGAAATATTGGAAGATTCGTCTCTGAAAGAAATTTTGGGAGAAAGCAAAGTCTCTTCTATTTCGGTCAACGATAAAGTCATTGACGTGGAAGCCGTCTTTCCGTTAAACGGACCGAAATCCGCTTCGGGATTTTTATCTAACTTGGGATTGGAGCTAAACAAAGGCTTTATCGAAACCAACGCCGAGCAAGAAACTTCAATCCCTGGGCTATATGCGGCCGGGGACATATTGGATAAGAAATTGAGGCAAGTGGTAACAGCCGCCGGAGAGGGGGCTATAGCCGCCACTTCCGCCATCAAATATATAAACGAAACGAAGAAATAACATGGAAGGCCAAACGCAGACATTCGCCTCGTCCGTTAAGGAAGAGATAGTCAACAAAGAAAGAAATTTCGGCGAGAAACGCGCGCTTTTGCTTTCTTTTTTGAAGTTAAATGGCCATGTTCGCCTATCTAAAGGCTCCCTAAGTCTCATATTGGATTCCCCGCAAGCCAAAATAGCCAAATACTTATATTCGTGCATTTATGACGTGTATGGGGTTTCCTCGAGGTTTTCCTACACCCGTTCGGCAGGGTTCTTAAAAAGGGTCGTTTATCACGTCATCGTGGATGACGCGAAAAAGATAATGGACGATTTGAACGTCGATCCGCTAAGTGACGAAAATACGAACGTCAGAGGGATTTTAAAAGACGAGATAGCCGATTATCTATCCGGGGCTTTTTTGGCCACGGGTTCCGTCAACGATCCAAATTGCAGGAGCTATCATTTGGAAATCCGTTGCCAAGACGAAGAAAGCGCGAAAAGCTTAATGAGGATATGGGGAAAATCCGCTTCCCATTCTTTCCATCCGCGTCTTTCCAAAAGAAGGAACGGTTTTATCGTCTATATCAAATCCTCGGAAGAAATAGCGGACTTTTTAATCTTCGTAGGGGCGGAAAACGCCTGTTTCTATTACGAAGATGTCAGAGTGGCGAGAGACTATAAAAACGTCACGAACAGATTGATCAATTTGGATGCGGCCAATCTTTCCAAGTCCTTGAATACCGGGGCTAGGCAAATCGAGGAAATAAAATATTTGGAGGAAACCGGGGCCATAAGCAAACTAAAGAATCCGAAGACGGAGATAATTTGTCGCCTTAGAAAAGAAAACCCCGATATGCCTTTAAGCGAATTGGCTAAGCTTTTATCAGAAGAGATAGCTTCCAGCGTCTCCAAATCCAACGTCAACCATTTGTTTAGGGAGATCCATCAGCTTTATGAAAAAGAGAGACAATGATTTATCTTTGCTTTGGCAATTGGGAAAAAGAATCGCGTTCTTAAGAAAGCAAAAGGGCTTAACCCAATTGGATTTTTCTCTAAGTTCCGGCTTGGCTTTGTCTTATATCTCGGAACTGGAATTGGGAAAGAGAAACCCCAGCGCTAAAACCTTATGGAAGGTCTCTAAGGCGCTTAACGTCACCCTCGAAGAGCTATTTAAGGGCATATCCCCCATAGAATAAACCGCTTTCAATGAAGTTTGCCCATGGTTCTGTTTATTAACAAATGTGATTTGTTATAGTTATTACGTTGATCCAAGGAGGACACAACGTATGTCAATTAAATTAGCTATCAACGGATTCGGACGCATCGGGCGTCTTTCATTCCGCCGCGCCTATGAACAAGGCGGTTTCGAAGTCGTCGCCATCAACGACTTAGTCGATGCGAAAACCCTTGCCTATCTCTTGAAATACGACACCACCCAGGGTTCTTGGCACAAAGACGAGATCTCCTATGAAGTCGAAAAAGACGAAAACGGCAAATTGGTTAAAAACAACATCATTTTCAAAGGCAAAGCCATCCCAGTATTGGGACAAAAAGATCCCCATGACCTCAAATGGGGCGAATATGGCGTGGACGTCGTCTTGGAATGCACCGGACGTCTTAAGACCAAGGAAGATGGAGAAGTCCATTTGAACAATGGCGCCAAAGGCGTCATAATCTCCGCCCCTTCCAGCTCCAAAGACATCCCGACTTTCGTTTATGGCGTCAATACCGACAAGCTCTCTTCTGATTTGAAGATCATTTCCGGCGCTTCCTGCACCACCAACTGCTTGGCTCCGGTCATGAAGGTCTTAAACGACAAATTCGGCGTTCAAGGCGGAACCATGACCACGGTTCACGCTTACACCAACGACCAAACCATCTTAGACCTCGCCAAAGGCGATCTCCGTCGTGGCCGCGCAGCCGCCGCCAACATCGTTCCGACCTCTACCGGTGCCGCCAAAGCCATCGGCAAAGTCATCCCCGAATTGAATGGCGCCTTGAACGGCAACGCCATCCGCGTTCCTGTCACTGACGGTTCCCTCTGCGATTGCACTTTGACCTTGAAGAAAAAAGTCACCGCCGAAGAAATCAACGCCGCTTTGAAGGAAGCCTCCGAAGGCGAACTCAAGGGAGTGCTTGGATACAATGACGAAGAAATCGTCTCTTCCGATATCTTGGGTACCACCTATGGTTCCATCTTCGATAGCACTTTGACCATGATCGTCGAAGATCCTACCGGGGCCCAGCACGTCAAAGTCGTCGCTTGGTACGACAACGAGAACAGCTTCACTTGCCAATATATCCGCTTGGCCGGTTTGTATGGCAAATTGTTGACCAAATAAGATAATCGACATCCGATTGAATAAGGCTCTCTTGGAGGGCCTTTTTCATTCTACAAATGAAAGAATGGCATCAGAATGATTGACAAGAATAAAAATTGCCTTAAAACTTTAGATGTCTTGAAATAGGGGGATAAATTATGAAAAAATCCTTTGGCAAATTATTGTTAATACCGCTTATGTCGCTTACTCTGCTTTCATGCGGCAAAACTGATAAAACATATGAACTTCAGCCTAAAGACGCAGAAGTTGCCGACAAACATGCGGCAGTATCCGTTTTGGGAAAAGCCATGAAGGCCTCCGCTTCCTCAAACGCTATTTCGTATAAGATAGAATCCACCAAAGATTTAAATGTCAATGTCGTAGAGGACATTCACAATAGTTTGGAAAATACCGACAGCAAGAAGACTTTTGGAATCGTTGCCAACACCATTTCCGCCGACTATAGGACAACGACGGAGGATGAAGCAAGTAAAGACAACCGTCAGTCTTCTTTCGATTTGACTTTAGGCCAATTGCATTATAAGACATCTAGTCCCAGCAGCTCGATTTCCAAAAATAGATCCAATGTGAAATTCTCTTCCTACATTAAAGATAAAACGTATTACATCGATCCGACCAATAAGGAGTTGATTGGCACGGTGACTGATTTGGCTGATTATTTCGGGATCGGCGATTATAGAACCTTAATCTCATCGGTCATGACATTTAAATATTATGCCACGTCAGACTACGTCGAAAGCATATTGGACAAAACTGGCCGCAAAGACGAAATCGAAGCCTGGATCGATACTTTTTCCTCAATTTCAATAACCGATACAATCGATGAGGCCATCGTTGAATTAGATGGCAAAGTCGACAATTGGGATTGGCTCGCTTCATATGTTGACGAGAATGGCGATTACACCTTGTATGCCTCAATGAACAAAGACGAATTCGCCGCTTTCATGGATGAAATGGATCCTATTGAAGAAGGCGAAGAGAGACAAACTTACGCCGAGGCTTTGACTGATGCCGATTTCACCTCGTTGGAATTTTCTATCACCTTCGACGAAACCGGACTTAAAGGCGTAGGTACCGTCTTTGACCTAACAATCGACAAGAAAAACGTAGATGTTTACGAGAACACCACTTTGCCATTCCCTGGCACGGATGGAATAGACACACGAAAGAAAGTTGGCTACGAAAATATCAATTACAAACTTTCCGGCGGATTCAAAGTCTCATTCGGAACCGAGGCTCCGAAGGATCCGGGCGATAAGAGCAACTGGACGGACATTGAAGGCACAATCAGCAAATACTTCAAATAATCGAAATAGGCAGCCTCAAAACGGACTGCCTTTTTTTGTAACCGCATCCAATTTCCATAACTATGGAAAATAAAAAGGACAATGCTATGATTTTCCTAGCCCCAAAGGAGCTTTAATTATGTTAACCGTAAAAGATTTGAAAGATTTGTCCGGCAAAGTCGTCTACGTCCGCGTGGATTTCAACGTCCCGCAGAAAAATGGCGTCATCCGTGACAACAACCGCATCAAAGCGGCCCTTCCCACCATCAAGGAGCTTTTAGCGAAAGGCGCCAGAGTTTTGCTGATGTCTCATCTTGGCAAAATCAAATGGAAAGAGCCAGATCTAGCCAAAATCGAAGCCATGAAGGCGAATAACGACATGAAACCGGTGGCTGATGAATTGCAGACCTTGCTTCCAGAAGTCAAAGTCCATTTCGTTAACGCCACCAGAGGCGAGAAACTCAAAAAAGCCGTCGAAGAATTAAAAGACGGCGAAGTCTTGCTCGCCCAGAACACCCGCTATGAAAAAGGCGAAGAGAAGAACGATCCTTCTTTGTCCGCCGAATGGGCTTCATTGGCCGACGCGTTCGTCATGGACGCCTTTGGTTCCGCTCACAGAGCCCACGCTTCGACTTATGGCGTTCCCGAAATCTTGAAAAAAGAAGGGAAGCCGGTGGCCTTGGGATATTTGATGCTCAAAGAGGTCGAGAACCTCACCCGCTGCGTCGAAGTGAAAGATTCCGATAGGCCATATGTCGCGATTTTGGGAGGGCTTAAAGTCACCGATAAAATCAAAGTCATCGACACTTTGCTAAACAAATGCGATTACATCATCATCGGCGGAGCTATGTCTTATACCTTCCGCAAGGCCTTGGGAGAGGAAATCGGCAAATCGTTCTTGGACGAAGAAGCCTTGGATTACGCCAAGAAGTGCTTGGAGAAAGCCAATGGCCGCATCATATTGCCGGTGGATGCTGTTTGTACCGATTCCTTCGAGCCAACATCAGATAGAAAAATAATCGTCGCGGATGGAAACATCCCCGAAGGATTCGAAGGGGTGGACATTGGGCCGAAGAGCGCTGAGAAGTTCGCTTCGATAATATCCAAAGCCAAGATGGTTTTCTGGAATGGCCCGATGGGAGTCTTCGAACAAAGCGAATTCCAAAGCGGGACCAAAGCCGTATGTCAAGCCATAAAGAACCTATCTGGCAAGGCCTTCACGGTATGCGGCGGAGGAGATTCTGCCTCGGCCGTCAAACAATTCGGTTATACATCCGACTTCAGCCACGTTTCAACCGGTGGCGGAGCCTCGCTTGAAATGATTCAAAACGATGGGCATTTGCCTGGCGTGGATGTCTTGAAATAAGGAGCTAGTTATGCGCAGAAAATTATTGCTTGGAAACTGGAAGATGAACAAAACCCCATCCGAAGCCAAAGCTTTTGCCTTGGTTTCTTCGGAAATGGTGGATTTGGCTATCAAAAACAACATCGATGTCGGCGTCGCCCCGACCTTCGTTTGCCTCCAAACCGTTAAGGAAAATATCGATCCCCGTTGCATCGTTGCCGCTCAAAACGTCAACGAACACGACCACGGGGCCTTCACTGGAGAAGTATCCATCCCGATGTTAAAGGAAATCGGCATTGATTGGGTTATCTTGGGACATTCCGAACGCAGGGAATACAACAATGAGACATCTATCGTTTGCAATCTTAAGATCAAAGCCTTGTTGAATAATGGCATGACCCCGGTATATTGCTGCGGGGAAAGCGAGAAGACCTTCGAAGAGGGGAAGACCAAAGAATTCGTCGGGACCCAAATCAAAGAAGGATTGGCCGGCTTAAGCAAGGAAGATGCCAAGAAAGTAGTTATCGCCTACGAGCCCATTTGGGCTATCGGCACCGGGAAATCTGCCAGCAAGGAAATCGCCGAAGAGACCGTTTCTTATATTCGCAGCGTCCTTTCCGAATTGTTCGGATCCGTATCCGAGGATATCAGAATCCTCTACGGCGGGTCGGTAAAACCGGAGAACGTCGCCGCTTATATGTCCATGCCAAACATCGATGGAGCGTTAGTTGGAGGGGCTTCTTTGGAGCCCACATCCTTCAAAGGCCTTATCGAAGGAATGCTGAAATAATCGTTATTTAAACCATTAGAGCCCTGACCAAGTCGGGGCTTTTCTTTATTTATATCGCGCGTACGCGCACATACGCTTTATATATATGTGTATGTATATATAGCGCGTGCATGTGCGCTCGCGTATATTTTTGAAAAAAATATCAAAAGTGTGTTGCATTCGTTACTTGAGATATGTATATTATTCAACTGCGCACATGAGGCGCGGAAAAGATAGAAAAAAAGTTCAAAAAAGTGCTTGCAAAAGCCTTTGGATGAGCGTAACATCTATCTCAAGCGTTTGCCCCTAATGCAAATTAGGTCACAAAGGCAAACGATTCGATCTTTGAAAACTGAACAGATGTACAACAAACACTAACGTCAATTCCGGATGTTCTAACCAACATCCATTAAGGAATTTTTAAACCAGTATAATTTGAACAGAATATAAACTTTTGAGAGTTTGATCCTGGCTCAGGATGAACGCTGGCGGCGTGCCTAATACATGCAAGTCGAACGAGGTGGGAGCTTGCTTCCACCGAGTGGCGAACGGGTGAGTAACACGTAGGCAATCTGCCCTTAGGTCTGGAATACCCGAGCGAAAGCTTGGCTAATACCGGATAACTACGGAGGAGGCATCTCCTCCGCTTGAAAGGAGCTTCGGCTTCGCCTTTGGATGAGCCTGCGGTGCATTAGCTTGTTGGTGAGATAACAGCCCACCAAGGCGAGGATGCATAGCCGATCTGAGAGGATGACCGGCCACAATGGGACTGAGACACGGCCCATACTCCTACGGGAGGCAGCAGTAGGGAGTTTTCGGCAATGGGGGAAACCCTGACCGAGCAACGCCGCGTGAGTGATGAAGGCCTTCGGGTTGTAAAGCTCTGTTACGGGGGATGAATGGTCGCTGCAGGTAATGGCAGCGGAGATGACAGTACCCCGCCAGAAAGTGACGGCTAACTACGTGCCAGCAGCCGCGGTAATACGTAGGTCACGAGCGTTATCCGGAATTATTGGGCGTAAAGAGTGAGCAGGCGGCACGGTAAGTCTGGAGTGAAAGCGTGGGGCTCAACCCCATATAGCTTTGGAAACTGCCGAGCTAGAGTATGTCAGAGGTAAACGGAACTCCATGTGTAGCGGTGAAATGCGTAGATATATGGAAGAACACCAGTGGCGAAGGCGGTTTACCAGGACAATACTGACGCTCAGTCACGAAAGCGTGGGGAGCAAATAGGATTAGATACCCT